>NZ_JBJNLV010000016.1:0-90089 GCF_052168875.1 Serratia sp. CY38905
GCGGCAATAGCGCGGTGGTCCCACCTGACCCCATGCCGAACTCAGAAGTGAAACGCCGTAGCGCCGATGGTAGTGTGGGGTCTCCCCATGCGAGAGTAGGACACTGCCAGGCATCAAATTAAGCGTGCTGATATGGCTCAGTTGGTAGAGCGCACCCTTGGTAAGGGTGAGGTCCCCAGTTCGACTCTGGGTATCAGCACCACTTTATTTAAAGTGGGTATAGAAGTTCGGCAGAAAAAAGAATTTGCTTGGCGGCAATAGCGCGGTGGTCCCACCTGACCCCATGCCGAACTCAGAAGTGAAACGCCGTAGCGCCGATGGTAGTGTGGGGTCTCCCCATGCGAGAGTAGGACACTGCCAAGCATCAAATAAGCAAAAAGGCCATCCGAAAGGATGGCCTTTTTGCTTTTCAGTCCTTTTACTCTCTCTACTCATATCTTGGCGCAGATCGCGCAATGAAACATTTTCACCTTTCCGCTGAATGCTCGACAGCGACGGAAAAAAAAGCTATCTTCGGGCATCTAGAAGTCTAAACGTATAAATGGATGTGTGAGGGTTAAGCAATGCCGATTCGTGTTCCTGATGAGTTACCTGCGGTCAATTTCTTGCGCGGTGAGAATGTCTTCGTGATGACATCCTCGCGGGCAAAAACACAGGAAATCAGGCCACTGAAAGTGCTGATCCTCAACCTGATGCCAAAGAAGATCGAAACGGAAAACCAGTTTCTGCGCCTGTTGTCCAACTCGCCGCTGCAGATTGATATCCAGCTGCTGCGTATCGACAGCCGCGAATCGAAGAACACGCCGGCCGAGCATCTGAATAACTTCTACTGCGACTTCGAGGATATCCAGAACGAGAACTTCGATGGTCTGATCGTCACCGGCGCGCCGCTGGGGCTGGTCGATTTCTGCGATGTTGCCTATTGGCCACAGATCGAACGGGTGATCGACTGGGCCAAGCACCACGTTACCTCCACGCTGTTCGTGTGCTGGGCGGTACAGGCGGCGTTGAATATTCTGTATGGCATTCCCAAGATGACGCGCGAAGTGAAGCTCTCCGGCGTTTACCCGCACCAAACGCTACAGCAGCATGCGTTGCTGACGCGCGGCTTCGACGAAAGTTTCCTGGCGCCGCATTCACGCTATGCCGATTTCCCGACCGAGGTGATTCGCCAATATACCGACCTGGATATTCTGGCCGAATCCGAACAGGCGGGCGCCTACCTGTTCGCCAGCAGGGATAAGCGCCTGGCGTTCGTCACCGGCCATCCGGAGTATGATGCGCTGACCCTGGCGGGGGAGTATTGTCGCGACCACGAAGCTGGCCTCGATCCCGCCGTTCCGCTCAACTACTTCCCCGATGACAACCCCGCACTGACACCGAAAGCCACCTGGCGCAGCCATGGCCATCTGCTGTTTTCCAACTGGCTCAACTATTACGTCTACCAGATCACGCCGTACGATCTGCGTCATATGAACCCGACGCTCGACTGATCTTTTCTGCCTGCTGGCGGCTGAATCGAGGCCGCCGCTCCGTTGATCCTCTGCAAGATCCTCTTTTTATCCGACACTTATCCAATAAATTCTTTGTTCAACAAGGCGTTATCGCGTCCTCATCAAATTACTGGAAGCGATTTCCTTACCTGTCATTATTGTTATTTTATCTAACCAATTGATAATAAAGTGTTAATAAAATATTTAATAATAAAATGGAAATGGTTTTTGATTTTTATTTTTTGTTGAGTATTCTTAGAGCTATCGGGATGAGATCTGACCAGTTTAGGATCGTTTCATCCGCCCTGATCCACAGTGATTTCTGATGAAAATGCGCCGGTCGCGCGGGCGCAACGATGGGAAGGAGCAAGGTCATGACGCAACAGATAGCAGGCACGGAGTTAAGGTTTACGCAGGGTTTCGCCGCAGCGGAACGCCAGGTGTTGACCGATGAAGCGGTTGAATTCCTGGCGGAACTGGTGGGGAAATTCACGCCGCGGCGCAACGAGCTGCTGGCGGCGCGTGTCCGCTGGCAGCAAAATATCGATCGCGGCGAACTGCCGGGGTTTATTTCGGAAACCACTTCCATTCGTGAAGGTGACTGGCAGATCCGCGGCATTCCGCAAGATCTGCGTGACCGCCGGGTCGAGATCACCGGGCCGGTCGAGCGCAAGATGGTGATCAATGCGCTTAACGCCAACGTAAAAGTGTTTATGGCGGACTTCGAAGACTCGCTGGCGCCAAGCTGGGACAAAGTCATCGACGGCCAAATCAACCTGCACGATGCGGTTAACGGCACCATTTCCTACACCAATGAAGCCGGCAAAATCTACCAGCTGAAACCGAACCCGGCGGTATTGATCGCTCGCGTGCGCGGCCTGCATCTGCCGGAGAAGCACGTACTGTGGCGTGATGAAGCCATTCCCGGCGGCCTGTTCGATTTCGCGCTGTACTTCTACCACAACTATCGCCAACTGTTGGCCAAGGGCAGCGGCCCGTATTTCTACCTGCCGAAAACCCAGTCTTGGGAAGAAGCGGCCTGGTGGAGCGATGTCTTCAGCTTTACCGAGGATCGTTTCGATCTGCCGCGCGGCACCATCAAAGCGACCGTGCTGATCGAAACCCTGCCGGCGGTGTTCCAGATGGACGAAATCCTCTACCACCTGCGCGATCACATCGTGGGTCTGAACTGCGGCCGCTGGGATTACATCTTCAGCTACATCAAAACGCTGAAGAATCACGGCGATCGCGTGCTGCCGGATCGTCAGTCGGTGACCATGGAGAAACCTTTCCTCAGCGCCTATTCGCGCCTGCTGATCAAAACCTGTCATAAGCGCGGCGCGTTCGCGATGGGCGGCATGGCAGCGTTTATCCCGAGCAAAGACGCCGAGAAAAACGCCTGGGTGCTGAACAAGGTACGGGCGGACAAAGAGCTGGAGGCCAGCAACGGCCACGACGGCACCTGGGTGGCGCACCCGGGGCTGGCGGACACGGTGATGGAAGTGTTCGGCAAAGCGCTGGGCGATCGCCAAAACCAGCTGGAGGTGCTGCGTGAGCAAGACGCGCCGATCAGCGCCGCACAGCTGCTGGAACCGTGCGACGGCGAGCGTACCGAAGCGGGGATGCGCGCCAATATCCGCGTGGCGGTGCAGTACATCGAAGCCTGGATCTCCGGCAACGGCTGCGTGCCGATTTACGGTTTGATGGAAGATGCGGCCACGGCGGAAATCTCCCGTACGTCTATCTGGCAGTGGATCCACCACGAGAAGAGCCTGAGCGACGGGCGCCCGGTCACCAAGGCGCTGTTCCGCCAGATGCTGCAAGAAGAGATGTTGGTGGTGCGTGAAGAAGTGGGGGAAGCGCGCTTTAACGCCGGCCGGTACGAAGAGGCGGCGCGCCTGATGGAGCGCATCACCACGCAAGATGAGTTAATCGATTTCCTGACGCTGCCCGGCTATGAGCTGCTGGCCTGAATTTTCCCAATCAACCCTACATGACTGAAAGGATAAAAATTATGTCTACCTCTCGCTCTCAACAGATCCAGCAGCTGGAACAGGAATGGAAATCGGCCCGTTGGGAAGGCATCACCCGCCCTTACAGCGCCGAAGACGTGATCAACCTGCGCGGTTCGGTCAACCCGGAATGCACTCTGGCGCAAAACGGTGCCGCCAAACTGTGGGCGTTGCTGAACGGCAAGGCGCGCAAAGGCTACGTGAACTGCCTGGGCGCGCTGACCGGCGGCCAGGCGCTGCAGCAGGCCAAGGCCGGCGTCGAGGCTATCTACCTGTCCGGTTGGCAGGTGGCGGCGGACGCCAACAGCGCAGCGGCCATGTACCCTGACCAGTCGCTGTATCCGGTGGACTCGGTGCCGAAGGTGGTCGAGCGCATCAACAATACCTTCCGTCGCGCCGATCAGATCCAATGGGCGAACCAGATTGAGCCGGGCAGCAAAGGCTACACCGATTATTTCCTGCCGATCGTCGCCGATGCGGAAGCCGGCTTCGGCGGCGTGCTGAACGCCTTCGAGCTGATGAAAGCGATGATCACCGCCGGTGCCGCCGGGGTGCACTTTGAAGATCAGCTGGCGGCGGTGAAGAAATGCGGCCATATGGGCGGCAAAGTGCTGGTGCCGACGCAGGAAGCGATTCAGAAGCTGGTCGCCGCGCGCCTGGCGGCCGACGTGCTCGGCGTGCCGACGCTGGTGATCGCCCGCACCGACGCCGATGCGGCCGACCTGCTGACCTCCGATTGCGATCCGTATGACAGCGCCTTCGTCACCGGCGAGCGCACGGCGGAAGGCTTCTTCCGCACCCATGCGGGCGTCGAGCAGGCGATCAGCCGCGGCCTGGCTTATGCCCCTTACGCGGACATGGTGTGGTGCGAAACCTCAACGCCGGATCTGGATGCCGCTCAGCGCTTCGCCGACGCCATCCACGCCAAATACCCGGGCAAGCTGCTGGCCTACAACTGCTCGCCGTCGTTCAACTGGAAAAAGAATCTCGACGACCAGACCATCGCCCGCTTCCAGCAGGCGCTGTCGGACATGGGCTACAAGTATCAGTTCATTACGCTGGCGGGCATCCACAGCATGTGGTTCAACATGTTCGATCTGGCGCACGCCTATGCGCAGGGCGAGGGCATGAAACACTACGTCGAGAAGGTGCAGCAGGCGGAGTTCGCCGCGGTGGATCGCGGTTACACCTTCGCGTCGCACCAGCAAGAGGTGGGCACCGGCTACTTCGACAAGGTCACCACCATCATTCAGGGCGGCGCCTCTTCGGTCACCGCGCTGACCGGTTCGACGGAAGAACAGCAGTTCTGATGCGGCAAGCTTGAAGACGTTTCATCCGGAGCCTGCATGCGCAGGCTTCTTTTTCTGGCGGGGGTAAGGATGGCGGCAAAACTGGAGTTGTTGATCGCACAGACGATCCTGCAGGGCTTCGATGCGCAGTACGGCCGCTTTCTGGAAGTGACCGCCGGCGCGCAGCAGCGCTTCGAGCAGGCGGACTGGCCGGCGGTGCAGCGGGCGATGAAAAAGCGCATCCATCTGTATGACCATCACGTCGGCCTGGTGGTGGAGCAGCTCAAATGCATCACCGGGCAGAAATACTTCGACGCTGACTTCCCCAGCCGGGTCAAAGCGGTCTATATCGACCTGCTGCCGGACTACCCGCGCTTCGAGATCGCCGAAAGCTTCTTTAACTCGGTCTACTGCCGGCTGTTCAAGCACCGCGATCTGACGCCGGATAAGCTGTTCGTGTTCAGTTCGCAGCCGGAGCGGCGCTTTCGCGACATTCCGCGTCCGCTGGCGCGCGATTTCACCCCCAATGGCGATCTGCCGGCGATGCTGCGCAGCGTGCTGAGCGATCTGCCGCTGCGGCTGCCGTGGGAGGATTTGACGCGCGATATTCACTACATCACTCAGGCGCTGCAACGCGCCTTCAGCGCACAGCAGTTGGCGGGGGCAACCTTCCAGATCGCCAACGAACTGTTCTATCGCAACAAGGCCGCCTGGCTGGTCGGCAAGCTGCGTCTGGCCGACGGCGTTTATCCGTTCTTGCTGCCTATCCACCACAGCGAGTCGGGCGCGCTGTTTATCGACGCCTGCCTGACCGGTAAGGCCGAGGCCAGCATCGTCTTCGGCTTCGCCCGATCTTATTTTATGGTCTATGCGCCGCTGCCGGCGGCGATGGTGGAGTGGCTGCGCGAGATCCTGCCGGGTAAAACCACCGCCGAGCTGTACATGGCGATCGGCTGCCAGAAGCACGGCAAAACCGAATGCTATCGCGAATACCTGACCTTTATGGCGCAGTCGCAGGAGCAGTTCATTATCGCGCCGGGGGTGAAGGGCATGGTGATGCTGGTGTTCACCCTGCCATCCTTCGATCGGGTGTTTAAAGTGATCAAAGACGAATTCGCCCCGCAAAAAGAGGTGACACAGGCACAGGTGATGGCCTGCTATCAGCTGGTGAAAGAGCATGACCGCGTCGGGCGCATGGCGGATACCCAGGAGTACGAGAATTTCGTCGTCGACAAGGCGCGCCTCAGCCCGGCGCTGTTGGCGGAGCTGCAGCGCGAAGTGCCGGGCAAGCTGGAAAATCTCGGCGATCGCATCGTGATCAAGCATCTGTATATGGAACGGCGCATGACGCCGCTGAACCTGTATCTGGAGCAGGCCAACGACCAGCAGATGCGCGATGCGATCGAAGAGTACGGCAATGCCATCAAGCAGCTGGCCGCCGCCAATATCTTCCCCGGCGACATGCTGTTCAAGAACTTTGGCGTGACGCGCCACGGGCGGGTGGTGTTCTACGACTACGACGAAATTTGCTACATGACCGAGGTCAACTTCCGCGACATTCCGCCGCCGCGCTATCCGGAGGACGAGCTGGCCAGCGAGCCGTGGTACAGCATCGCGCCCAACGACGTGTTTCCGGAGGAGTTCCGCCACTTCCTGTGCGGCGATCGGCGCATTCGGCAGGTGTTTGAAGAATTGCACAGCGATCTGTTTACCGCGGAGTATTGGCGTGGGTTACAGCAGCGCATCCGCGAGGGGCACGTGGAAGACGTGTTCGCTTACCGCAAGAAGCAGCGGTTCAGCCAGCGCAGTGGGGCGGCGCTGCCGGCCGCCACCGCTGCGATGTAAATCAGGCCTGGGCGCCCGCGACGGCGGCGCGCGCCAGTTCGGTGATGCGCGCGTAGTCGCCGCTTTCCAGCGCGTCCGCCGGCACCAGCCAGGAGCCGCCGATGCACAGCACGCTTTTCAGCGCCAGATAGCTGCGGTAGTTGTCCGGCGAGATGCCGCCGGTCGGGCAGAAGCGCACCTGCGGGAACGGGCCGCCGATCGCCTGCAGCGCTTTTACGCCGCCGTTGGCTTCCGCCGGGAAGAATTTAAACTCGCGCAGGCCGTAATCCATGCCCAGCATCAGTTCGGAAACGGTGCTGATGCCCGGAATAAGCGGAATGGACCCGGCGGTGGCCGCCTTGAGCAGCTCGTCGGTCAGCCCCGGGCTGATGGCGAACTGCGCGCCGGCCTCGGTCACTTCACGCAGCTGCTGCGGATTGATCACGGTACCGGCGCCGATGATCGCTTCCGGCACTTCTTGGGCGATGGCGCGAATGGCGTCCATGGCGCAGGCGGTGCGCAGCGTCACTTCCAGCACCCGCACGCCGCCGGCGACCAGCGCTTTCGCCAACGGCACCGCATGTTCCAGCTTGTTGATCACGATCACCGGCACCACCGGCCCCGCCGTCAGGATCTGCTCGGCGCTTGTTTTCCACTTGTTCATGATGACGTTCTCCTTTGTGGCCACCGCCAGGCGGCGATGCGGCCAGGCTATCGATTAAAATGTGATGCAGCAGGCGCCCTGCTCGGCGCCGGACAGCTGGCTGCGCAGCGCGCCGAACAGCTCGCGGCCGCAGCCGATGTGTTCTGCGCTCAGATCGGGTTGGCACGGCGTGCGCTGGGCCAGTTCGTCGGCGTCGACCAGTACCTGCAGCTCGCCGCTGCGGCCGTTGACGCGGATCGGATCGCCGTCGCGCACTTTCGCCAGCAGGCCGCCGGTATAGGCTTCCGGGGTGACGTGGATGGCGGAAGGCACCTTGCCGGAGGCGCCTGACAGGCGGCCGTCGGTCACCAGCGCCACTTTGAAGCCGCGATCCATCAGCACGCCCAGCGGCGGCATCAGTTTGTGCAGCTCCGGCATGCCGTTGGCCTGCGGCCCCTGGAAGCGCACTACCACCACGCAATCGCGATCCAGCTTGCCGGCTTCAAACGCCGGCACGATGTCGTGCTGGCTGTCGAACACCACCGCCGGGGCTTCAATGATCTGATTGTCGGCGGGCACCGCCGAGGTTTTCATCACCGCGCGCCCCAGATTGCCGGCCATCACTTTGGTGCCGCCGTGATGCTCAAACGGCTGAGCGACGCTGGCGATTACGCTGGCGTCGAGCGAACCGGTTACGCCTTCACGCCACACCAGCTGGCCATTATCCAGCCAGGGTTCCTGGGTGTAACGGTGCAGGCCGAAACCGGCCACGGTGTGCACGTCTTCGTGCAACAGCCCGTGTTGCAACAGCTCACGCACCACCAGCGGCACGCCGCCGGCGGCCTGGAACTGGTTGATGTCGGCCGGGCCGTTCGGGTAGATGCGACACAGCAGCGGCACCGCCTCCGACAGCTCCGAGAAATCGTCCCAGGTGATGATGATGCCCGCTGCGCGCGCCATCGCCACCAGATGCATGGTCAGGTTGGTGGAGCCGCCGGTGGCCAGCAGCGAGACGATGCCGTTCACCACCACTTTCTCGTCCACCAGGCGGCCGATCGGCAGGTAGTTGCCGGCGGTGTCGGTCAGTCGCGTCACCTGGCGCGCAGCGGCGTCGTTCAGCGCGTCGCGCAGCGGCGTATCCGGATGCACGAAAGAGGCGCCCGGCAGGTGCAGGCCCATCACTTCCATCACCATCTGGTTGGTGTTGGCGGTGCCGTAGAAGGTGCAGGTGCCGATGCCGTGATAGGAGGCGGCCTCGGCTTCCAGCAGCGCCAGACGATCGGCCTTGCCCTCGGCGTACAGCTGGCGCACGCGCACCTTTTCCTTGTTCGGCAGGCCGCTGCTCATCGGGCCGGCCGGCACGAACAGCGCGGGCAGGTGGCCGAAGGAGAGGGCGGCCATCACCAGCCCCGGCACGATCTTGTCGCAGATGCCGAGGAACAGCGCGCCGTCGAACATATTGTGCGACAGGCCGACGGCGGCCGACATGGCGATCACGTCACGGCTCATCAGCGACAGTTCCATGCCGTCCTGCCCCTGCGTCACGCCGTCGCACATCGCCGGCACGCCGCCGGCCACCTGGCCCACGGCGCCCACCGCCTTCAGCGCCTGCTTCAGCCGCTGCGGGTAGTGTTCGTACGGCTGGTGGGCCGACAGCATGTCGTTGTAGGCGGTGATGATGGCGATATCGCTGCGCACCATGTTTTTCAGCGCCGTCTTGTCATCGGGCTGACAGGCGGCGAAGCCGT
The DNA here is from genome assembly GCF_052168875.1 of Serratia sp. CY38905. NCBI lineage: Bacteria > Pseudomonadati > Pseudomonadota > Gammaproteobacteria > Enterobacterales > Yersiniaceae > Serratia > Serratia sp. CY38905. The sequence continues at coordinate 9,010 of NZ_JBJNLV010000016.1, forward strand.
GGGCCAGGTTGCCGCAGGCCAGCTGCGCGCGGTGGACGGTTTGGGAACGGGCCGCCTCGATGCGCGCCAGATAGGCGGCGCGGCTGGCCTGGGAACGGTGGATGATGCGCTGCGTGACACGGGACAAGGTTGGGTTAATCATGCCTTCCTCACATTGCTGTTGTTATAGTCGCCGACTGTGGCGGTGCCCCCGGGGATGATTTGCAGCCCTGGTGTGCAAGGCCGGGGGCGATTTAGGATTTAAAACATCGTGAATGCAATCATGCCGATAGCGCCGCCGACGCTGCCCAGAATCGTTTCCATCACCGTCCAGGTTTTCAGCGTTTGCAGTTCGTTGGCGCCGGTGAATTTGCCGAACAGCCAAAAACCGGCGTCGTTGACGTGGCTCAGCACGATGGAGCCGCCGGCGATGCAGATAGCCAGCGCGGCCAGCTGCCCGCCGTTCAGCCCGAGCTGGCTGGTGACCGGCAGCACCAGGCCGACGGTGGTCAGACAGGCGACGGTGGCCGAGCCCTGAATCACCCGCACCATGGCGGAGAGCGCGAAGGCGGCCACGGCGATCGGCAGGCCGGCGCCGATCATCGCGTCACCCAGCGCCGGCCCTACGCCGGAATCCACCAGGATCTGTTTGAACACCCCGCCGGCGCCGGTCATTAGCAGGATGATCCCGGCCGGTTGCACCGCGGCGGAGCAGATGGCCAGCGTCTGTTCGTTGCTCATGCCGCGCGGCTTCGCCAGGCCGTAAATCACGATCAGGCAGGCCAGCAGAATGGCGGTGAACGGGTGGCCGATAAACTCCAGCCACTGCTGCAGTTGCGAGCCGGGGGTGACCAGCCGCGCGCCGATGGTCTTCATGCCGACCAGCACCAGCGGGCACAGCACCAGCGCCAGGCTGAAGCCGAACGACGGCAGATTGCCCTTGGTCAACGTCGGCTCGTTCTCTTCCGGTGGCATCGGCCAGTTGACGAAGCGGCTGATAAAGCTGCCGTACAGCGGGCCGGCGATCAGCATGCCGATCACCGCCGCCACCAGGCCGATGGCGATCATCCAGCCGAAGTCGGCCTTCATCTGCGAAGCCAGCAGCATCGGCACCGGCCCCGGCAGCAGGAAGGAGGCGGCGGCGGCCACACCGGCGAACAGCGGAATGGCCAGCTTGACGATATTGCCGTCGGTGCGGCGCGCCACGGCGAACACGATGCCGATCAGCAGCACCACCGCCACGTCGAAGAACAGCGGCAGCGCGCAGATCAGGCCGGCGATGCCGAGCGCGTAGTGCGCCTTGCTTTGTCCGAATCGTTTCAGCAATTGCGCCGCAATTTGATCGAGCGCGCCGACCTCATGCAGGATCTTGCCGAACATCGCCCCGAGCGCCACCACGATCGCCAGGAAGCCCAGCGTGTCGCCCATGCCTTTTTGCATGGTGTCGGCGATATGGTCCAGCGGCATGCCGGAGAAGATGCCGGCGGCGATGGACACCAGCATCAGTGCGACGAAGGCGTGCATGCGCGCCTTCATCACCAGGAATAACAGCAGTAAAACCGAGCCGACTGCGGTACCGACCAGCGTTACGGTACTCACGCGCACACGTCCTGCGGCAGGAAGCTCTGGATATGGCGCACGGTATCGGCGATCACCGCGTCCAGCGGCTGGTTGATGTCGATCGCCATCACGTCGTTCTCGTCGGCGCCGGGCTGCTCCAGCGCGGCGAACTGGGTGACCAGCATCTGCGGTTTGAAGAAGTGACCGTTACGCGCCGCCAGGCGGGATTCGATCACCGGGAACTCGCCGTGCAGATAGATGAACGACAGGTTGCCGTTGCCGGCGCGCAGGCGGTCGCGATACTGCTTTTTCAGCGCCGAGCAGACGATGATCGACACGTTGTTGGTGCGCTGCATGGCGAAGGCGGCGTCGTTGAGCGCGGCCAGCCACGGGGCGCGATCGTCGTCGTTCAACGCTTCGCCGGCGGCCATCTTCAGGATGTTGCTGCGCGGATGCAGGAAGTCGCCGTCGAGGAAGCCGGCGGAGAGTTGGCGGGCCGCGGCGGCAGCGACGGCGGACTTGCCGCTGCCGGAAACGCCCATAACGACGTAAATGCGATTTTGATTGTTGGTCATGGCTTGGCTCCAAAACACCGGGTGACGTTACCTTCGTTCAGCTTGATTGTTACCGGTAACATGTTATCGGTAACATTGTCGAAGGAAGTTTGAGCGGTTGCAATGGGCTTTCGCCGTGAGGATCGTTAACTGTGATCGGCTTCAAGCTTTTTTCCCGTGCGCTACACAGGATGCCGATAGCCTGTTACATGCTGACAACAGAGCAAGGAATCAGGAGAGAGGGCGCACAGGGGCGCCCCTCGGAGGGGTGGGATCAGCGCACGCCGCCGTAGGCCAGGCTGATCTCTTTGGCCGCGTGGATCACCAGCGCCCCCAGCTCGATCACGCGATCGTCGGTGATGCGCGACACCGGGCCGGAGATGGAGATGGCGGCGAAGGCTTCGCGGTGCTCGTCGAAGATGCAGGCCGCCACGCAGCGCAGGCCGAGCGCGTGCTCTTCGTCGTCAAAGGAGAAGCCCTGTTTGCGGATCTGCGCCAGCCCCTCTTTCAGGTTGTGCGGCGTCAGGGTGTGCGGCGTGTAGGTGTGCATGCCTTTCTTGTGCAGCAGTTTGGTCACCTGATCGTCCGGCAGGGTGGCGAGGAACGCCTTGCCGGCACCGGAGGCGTGCATCGGCAGTTTGCCGCCGATCGGCGCCGACATGCGCATCAGCGCCGTACACTGCACCTGATCGATGATGATCGCCTGGTACTCGCTGGTATCCAGCACCGCCAGGTTGACGGTTTCGCCGGACTCTTCCATCAGGCGGCGCAGCGTCGGGTGCACCATCGCCAGCAGGTTGCGGCTTTGCAGGAAGCTGCTGCCGACCACAAAGGCGTGCGAGCCGATGGTCCACAGGCCGAGATCGCCGACCTGGCGCACGAATCCCTGCTGCTGCATGGTGGTGAGCAGGCGGTGAGTGGTGGAGTTCGGCAGGCCGGCCTGCTGGGCCAGATCGGTCAGCGCCACGTTGCCCTGGGCTTCCGAAATGTACTCCAACAGCTTCAGGCCACGGGTCAACGATTGTACCTGGCCGGTCGCCGCACTGGCGGCCGGGGCTGCTGCGCGGGGCTTCTTGCCGCGTTTGGCGGGAGCAGGGGTGGCCATGGGTGAGATTCCTTTTTCCGTATGATGGAATTCATTTTCGTTTTTTGTCGATGAATTGCAAGTCGCCGTCAGCTCATCGGAGGTGTTGGCGCACAACCTGAAAAACTCTCAATTGTCGTCTGGCCCTTTGTCCCTACAAGCTGTGCTAGGATGACTCGTTGGTTTTTGCGGCAGTTGAGCAATGGGCTGGATGGCAATGGAAGGGGTTACAGTGACGAATCGAGTAGAACAACTGCGCCGCCAGTTAGCGCAGCGCATTTTGGTGTTGGACGGCGGCATGGGCACCATGATCCAGAGCTATCGTCTGGATGAGCGCGATTTCCGCGGTGAGCGTTTCGCCGACTGGCGCAGCGATCTGAAAGGCAATAACGATCTGCTGGTGCTGACCAAGCCGGAAGTGATCGCCGCCATTCATTACGCCTATCTCGAGGCGGGCGCCGATATCCTTGAAACCAATACCTTCAACGCCACCTCCATCGCCATGGCCGACTACCACATGGAGTCGCTGTCCGCCGAGATTAACTATCAGGCCGCCTGCCTGGCGCGCACCTGCGCCGACGAATGGACGGCGCGCACGCCGGAAAAACCGCGCTACGTCGCCGGGGTGTTGGGGCCGACCAACCGCACCGCGTCCATCTCGCCGAACGTCAACGATCCGGCGTTCCGCAACATCTCGTTCGACGAGCTGGTGACGGCTTACCGTGAATCGACCCGTGCGCTGGTGGAGGGCGGCGTCGATCTGATCATGATCGAAACCATCTTCGACACCCTGAATGCTAAGGCCGCCGCCTTTGCGGTGGAAACCGAATTCGAAGCGCTGGGGGTGGAACTGCCGATCATGATTTCCGGCACCATCACCGACGCTTCCGGCCGCACTTTGTCCGGCCAGACCACCGAGGCGTTTTACAATTCGCTGCGCCACGTCAAGCCGCTGACCTTCGGCCTGAACTGCGCCCTGGGCCCGGACGAACTGCGTCAGTACGTCGCCGAGCTGGCGCGCATCTCGGAGACCTACGTCACCGCGCACCCGAACGCCGGTTTGCCGAACGCCTTCGGCGAGTACGATCTGGATGCGGCCGAGATGGCGCGCCAGGTCGGGGAGTGGGCGCAGGCCGGCTTCCTCAATATCATCGGCGGCTGCTGCGGCACCACGCCGGAACATATCGCCGCGATGGCCAACGCGGTCGAGGGCGTGCCGCCGCGCCGGCTGCCGGAGATCCCGGTCGCCTGCCGCCTGGCGGGCCTGGAGCCGCTGACCATCGATGCTAACACCCTGTTCGTCAACGTCGGCGAGCGCACCAACGTCACCGGTTCGGCGCGATTCAAACGGCTGATCAAAGAAGAGAAATACAATGAGGCGCTCGACGTGGCGCGCCAGCAGGTCGAGAGCGGCGCGCAGATCATCGACATCAACATGGACGAGGGGATGCTCGACGCCGAAGCGGCGATGGTGCGCTTCCTTAACCTGATCGCCGGCGAGCCGGATATCGCCCGGGTGCCGATCATGATCGACTCCTCCAAGTGGTCGGTAATCGAAAAAGGCCTGAAATGCATCCAGGGCAAGGGCATCGTCAACTCGATCTCGATGAAGGAGGGCGAAGAGGCCTTTATCCATCACGCCAAACTGGTGCGCCGCTATGGCGCCGCGGTGGTGGTGATGGCGTTCGACGAAGTGGGGCAGGCTGACACCCGCGAGCGTAAGTTCGAGATCTGCCGCCGCGCCTATAACATTCTGACCGAGCGCGTCGGCTTCCCGCCGGAAGACATCATTTTCGACCCGAACATTTTCGCCGTCGCTACCGGTATCGAAGAGCACAACAACTACGCCGTCGACTTTATCGAAGCCTGCGCCGACATCAAAACCCACCTGCCGCACGCGATGATCTCCGGCGGCGTGTCCAACGTGTCGTTCTCGTTCCGCGGCAACGATCCGGTGCGTGAAGCGATCCATGCGGTGTTCCTGTATCACGCCATTCGCAACGGCATGGACATGGGCATCGTCAACGCCGGGCAATTGGCGATTTATGACGATTTAAGCGCCGAGCTGCGCGACGCGGTGGAGGACGTGATCCTCAACCGTCGCGAGGACGGCACCGAACGCCTGCTGGAGCTGGCCGAAAAATACCGTGGCAGCAAAGATAATGACGTGGCGGTGCAGCAGGCGGAGTGGCGCGGCTGGCCGGTGGAGAAACGGCTGGAGTATTCGCTGGTGAAGGGCATCACCGAATTTATCGAGCTGGACACCGAAGAAGCGCGGCAGCAGGCCGAACGCCCGATCGAAGTGATCGAAGGGCCGCTGATGGCGGGGATGAACGTGGTCGGCGATCTGTTCGGCGAGGGCAAGATGTTCCTGCCGCAGGTGGTGAAATCCGCCCGCGTGATGAAGCAGGCGGTGGCCTATCTGGAACCGTACATCGAGGCCAGCAAGCAGCAGGGCACCTCCGCGGGCAAAATCCTGTTGGCGACGGTGAAGGGCGACGTGCACGACATCGGCAAGAACATCGTCGGCGTGGTACTGCAGTGCAACAACTATGAAATCGTCGATCTGGGCGTGATGGTGCCGACGGAGAAAATCCTGCGCACCGCGCGCGAGGAGAACGTCGATATCATCGGCCTGTCGGGGCTGATCACGCCATCGCTGGACGAGATGGTCAACGTGGCCAAAGAGATGGAGCGACAGGGCTTTACGCTGCCGCTGCTGATCGGCGGCGCCACCACCTCCAAGGCGCACACCGCGGTGAAAATCGAGCAGAACTACAGCGGCCCGACCACCTACGTGCAAAACGCCTCGCGCACCGTGGGCGTGGTGTCGGCGCTGCTGTCCGCCACCCAGCGCGACGAGTTTGTGGCGCGCACCCGCAAAGAGTATGAAACGGTGCGCATTCAGCATGCGCGCAAAAAGCCGCGCACGCCGCCGGTCGATCTGCAGAAGGCGCGCGCCAACGCCATGGCGCTGGACTGGGCCGATTATCAGCCGCCTGTGCCGCGGCAGCTCGGCGTGTTCCCGGTGGCGGCCGGCATCGAGACGCTGCGCCACTACATCGACTGGACGCCGTTCTTCATGACCTGGTCGCTGGCGGGCAAATACCCGCGCATCCTGGAAGACGAGGTGGTGGGGGAAGAGGCCAAGCGCCTGTTCCACGACGCCAATCAGATGCTGGATCGGCTGGCCGCCGAGCGCAGCCTCAACCCGCGCGGCGTTTACGGTCTGTTCCCGGCCAACCGCGTCGGCGATGACGTGGAGGTGTACCGCGACGAACGGCGTGACGAGGTGCTGGCGGTGAGCCGCCATCTGCGCCAGCAGACGGAAAAAACCGACTTCCCGAACTACTGCCTGGCGGACTTTGTGGCGCCGAAAAGCAGCGGCAAGGCCGACTACTTCGGCGCCTTCGCGGTGACCGGCGGGCTGGAGGAGGACGCGCTGGCGGCGGCGTACGACGCGCAGCACGACGATTACAACAAAATCATGGTCAAGGCGCTGGCGGATCGCCTGGCGGAGGCCTTCGCCGAATACCTGCATGAGCAGGTGCGCAAGCTGCACTGGGGCTATGCCGCCGACGAGAGCCTGAGCAACGAAGAGCTGATCCGCGAAAACTATCAGGGCATCCGGCCGGCGCCGGGCTACCCGGCCTGCCCGGAACACACCGAGAAAGCGACCATTTGGCAGCTGCTGGACGTCAACCGCCACACCGGCATGGAGCTGACGGAGTCCTTCGCCATGTGGCCGGGGGCGGCGGTGTCCGGCTGGTACTTCAGCCATCCTGAAAGCAAGTACTTCGCGGTGGCGCAGATCCAGCGCGATCAGGTGGAAGACTACGCGGCGCGTAAAGGGATGAGCGTGAGCGAGGTCGAACGCTGGCTGGCGCCTAACCTCGGCTACGACGCCGACTGATTTCCTCTTTAAGGCGCAGCGATGCGCCCTTGTCATTTACTGCGCTTCCACGTCGATGTGCAGCGCATCGTAACGCCAATACTCCAGATCGCAATCGATCACCCGGTCGTGCTGATCGCGGTTCACCCGCGTAATGAACAGCGCCGGGCTGCCGTAGGTCACCTTCAGCATGGCGGCGGCCTGCTGCGGCAGCAGGGTGGGCAGCATGTCGAAACGCACCCGGCCGTAGTGAATGCCGTAGCGCGCGGCGTACAGCGCGGTCAGCGACTGGGTCAGATCTTCGTCCAGTATGCCGGGGAAGTAGGCCGGGTTGAGGTAGTGCTCGCAGTACAGCACCGCGCGCCCATCGATGTAGCGCAGCCGGCGAATGCGATAGGCCTGCGCGCCGGGAGGCAGCGCCAGGCGGCCGGCCAGCGGCGCGTCGAGCGTGACTACCGCGCTGTCGATCGCCTCGGTATGGGCGGCGCGCCCCTGTTGCTGCGCCATGGCGTGAAAATGGCTGCGCTGCAGCGGGTTGTAGATCAGACGCGGGGGCGAAATGAACCAGCCGCGCCGCACCTGGCGGTAGATGACCCCCTGCGCCTCCAGTTGGCCGAGCGCCTCCTGCAAGGTAATGCGGGTGGTGGCGAACTGTTCGCTCAGGGCGCGTTCGGAGGGCAGCTTGCCGCCCACGGCGAACTCGCCTGCGGCGATGCGCGCGTTCAGCGTTTGGCAGATGGTGGCTACGGTCGTCGGTGCTTCACTCATACAGCGGGTGTCCCGTTTCAGTGCGTTTGGCCTCCCTTAAGGTAGACCAGCGTCGCGTTTTCGCCGTTGCAATGGGTGATAAAACCGTCGCTTTTTTAAGCTGACATATAATTATCACATTCGTCCGTTAGATTGGTTTGGTCCTTGCTGGACTAGTCCAGCCCTCCCCACACTACCACCTGGAGCATCAGTTATGAAACGTTTGTGCGCTTCTGTGTTAACCAGTGCCATCGTGTTATCCAGCCAGATGAGCTGGGCCGCGGATACCGATCTGGCGGCGCTGGAGCAGGCCGCGAAGAAAGAAGGCGAAGTCAACAGCGTCGGCATGCCGGACAGCTGGGCCAACTGGAAAGGCACCTGGCAAGATCTGTTGAGCAAATATGGCCTGAAGCATGTCGATACCGACATGAGCTCCGCGCAGGAGATCGCCAAATTCGATGCGGAAAAGAACAACGCCACGGCGGACATTGGTGACGTCGGCGCGGCCTTCGGCCCGGTGGCGGTGCAGAAGGGCGTGACGCAGCCGTACAAACCCTCTACCTGGGATCAGGTACCGGAGTGGGCGAAAGACAAAGACGGCCACTGGGCGCTGGCTTACACCGGCACCATCGCCTTCATCATCAACAAACAGCAGGTGAAAGACATTCCGCACAGCTGGGCCGATCTGCTGAAGGGCAGCTATCAGGTCACCATCGGCGACGTCGGCACCGCGTCGCAGGCGGCCAGCGGCGTGCTGGCGGCCACCTACGCCATGGGCGGCAACGAGAAAAACCTCAAGCCGGGCCTGGAATTCTTCGGCAAGCTGGCCAAGGCCGGCCGTCTGAGCCTGAGCAATCCGGTGATCGCATCGCTGGAGAAAGGGGAAGTGCAGGTTGGCGTGGTGTGGGACTTCAACGGCCTGAACTACCGCGATCAGATCGACAAAACCCGTTTTGAAGTGCTGATCCCGTCGGACGGCTCGATCACCTCCGGCTACACCACCATCATCAACAAATACGCCAAGCACCCGAACGCCGCCAAGCTGGCGCGCGAATACATCTTCTCCGACGCCGGCCAGATCAACCTGGCGCGCGGCTATGCGCGCCCGATCCGCGCCGAGCATCTGACGCTGCCGGACGACGTCAAGGCCAAGCTGCTGCCGGCCGAGCAGTACAAGAACGCGCACCCGATCGCCGATCCGGCGGCCTGGGAACAGAGCGCCAAAGCGCTGCCGCGTCTGTGGCAGGAAAACGTCATTATGTTTATGCAGCAGTGAGTTAACGCACCATGAAAACGATCCTCGTGCTGCTGGACGGCCTCAACTACCGGGTGGCGCACGACGCCATGGGCTATCTGCAGGCCGAATGCGCGGCGGGACGCGGACGGTTGTACCTGTTGGAGAGCGAGCTGCCCTCGCTCTCCCGGCCGCTGTATGAATGCATCCTCACCGGCGTCACGCCGGTGGAGAGCGGCGTGGTGCACAACCACGTCTCGCGCCTTTCTCATCAACAAAGCGTGTTTCATTACGCGCGCGCCGCCGGGTTGACCACCGCCGCCGCCGCGTATCATTGGTTCAGCGAATTGTATAACCGCACGCCATTCGACGCCGCGCGCGACCGCCATACCGACGCCCCCGAGCTGCCGATCCAGCACGGGCATTTCTATTACGACGACGGCTATCCCGACAGCCATCTGTTCGACGACGCCGAAAGCCTGCGCCTGCGGCATCAGCCGGATTTCCTGCTGATCCACCCGATGAACATCGACGACGCCGGGCACCGCTTCGGCCTCTCTTCGCCGCAGTACCGCAACGCGGCGCGGCGCGCCGACGGCTCGCTGTCGCGCTATCTGCCCGAGTGGCTGGCGGCCGGTTATCAGGTGCTGGTCACCGCCGATCACGGCATGAACGACGATCGCAGCCACGGCGGCGTGTTGCCGGAAGAGCGCCAGGTGCCGCTGTTCGTGTTCGGATCGGGCTTCAGCCAGGACGATGCCGATCCGCAGCAAACCGAGCTGTGCGGTACGATCTGCGATCTGCTGCAGGCGCCGCACGATAAGCCGCGCTGCCGGGCGCTGCTGGCGCAGGATGCGCGATGAACGGCAAAACCAAATGGATCGCCGCGCTGTGCCTGTTGCCGTTTATCGTGCTGTTCGGCGCGTTTCAGATCGCCCCGCTGGTGTGGATCGCCGTTCACAGCTTTTTCAGCGAGACCGGCGGCTGGGGATGGGGCAACTATGTCGATATCCTCACCTCGCCGTTCTACCTGCAGGCCTTTCAGTTCTCGCTGGAGATCTCGCTGTGGTCGAGCGTCTACGGCTTGTTGATTGCGTTAGTGGGCAGTTACTCGCTGCGCCAGCTTGGCCAGACCCGATTTCATGACTTCGTGATGTCGTTCACCAACATGACCAGCAACTTCGCCGGGGTGCCGCTGGCGTTCGCCTTCGTCATTCTGCTGGGGCTGAACGGTTGCCTGACGCTGTTGCTGCGCAAATACGGTTTGATGGAGAGTTTCAATCTCTATTCGAAGAGCGGCCTGATCGTGCTGTATACCTACTTCCAGATCCCGCTGGGGGTGCTGTTGCTGTATCCGGCGTTCGACGCGCTGCGCGCCGACTGGCGCGAGTCGGCAGCGCTGCTCGGCGCCGGCCCCTGGCGCTACTGGCGGCATATCGGCCTGCCGGTGCTGGCGCCGGCGCTGATGGGCACCTTCGTCATCCTGCTGGCCAACGCGCTGGGCGCCTACGCCACGGTGTACGCGCTGACCACCGGCAACTTCAACGTGATCCCGATCCGCATCTCGGCATTGGTGGCGGGGGACATCTCCCTCGATCCGAACCTGGCCAGCGCGCTGGCGATGCTGCTGGTGGTGATGATGGCGTTTATCACGGTGATCCACCAATGGATGCTGCGCAGGAGCTACCTCAATGCGCGCTCATAATCGGATGGAGAATGCTCATGTCGCGTGCTGAACGCCTGTACCATCGCACGGTTACCGGCCTGCTGCTGCTGATCCTGCTGCTGCCGCTGGCGGCGACGCTGATTTATGCGCTGGCCACCCAGTGGGGCGCCACCATTTTGCCGGACGGTTTTACCCTGAAGTGGTTGACGGCGCTGTGGAGCGACCCGCGCTTTTTGCAGGCGCTGTGGCACTCGCTGCTGATCTGCTTCGGCACGCTGCTGCTGTCGGTGGTGGTGATCCTGCCGGCGATGTTTGTGATCGCTTACTACTTCCCCAAACTGGACGCGGTGATGAACGTACTGATTCTGCTGCCGTTCGCCGTGCCGCCGGTGGTGTCGGCGGTGGGGCTGATGCAGCTGTTCGCCGCCGATCCGCTGCCGCTGCTCGGCACTCCCTGGATTTTGGTGGGCTGCTATTTCACCATCGCGCTGCCGTTTATCTACCGCGCCATCAGCAACAACATGCAGGCGATCAACCTGCGCGATCTGATGGACGCCGCGCACCTGCTCGGCGCCAGCACCTGGCAGGCGGCGCTGTGGGTGGTGCTGCCGAACCTGCGTAAGGGCGGAACGATCGCCGTGCTGCTGTCGTTCTCGTTCCTGATCGGCGAGTTCGTGTTCGCCAACCTGCTGGTGGGCAGCCAGTATGAAACGCTGCAGGTCTACCTGTACAACATGCGCAACGGCAGCGGGCACTTTACCAGCGCGCTGGTCATCTCCTATTTCGCCGTGGTGCTGCTCGTCACCTGGCTGGCGAACCTGCTGAATAAAAACAAGGGTTAACCTGATGGCTTATCTCAACGTCACCCGCCTGAACAAACACTATGGCCAGACCCAGGTGTTTCAGGATATCGATTTCACCGCCGAAGAGGGGGAGTTCGTCACCCTGCTGGGGCCGAGCGGCTGCGGCAAATCGACGCTGCTGCGTTGCCTGGCCGGCCTGACCCCGGTCGACAGCGGGCAAATCTTGTTGCAGGGTCAGGATCTGGTGCCGCTGGCGCCGCAAAAGCGCGGCATCGGCATGGTGTTCCAAAGCTATGCGCTGTTTCCCAATATGACGGTGGAAGGCAACGTGGCCTTCGGGCTGAAAATGCAGAAGCTGGCCGCCGGGCAGATCGGCCAGCGGGTGCAGGAGGTGCTGGCGCTGGTGGAGCTGAGCGATCTGGCGAAGCGCTATCCGCATCAGCTGTCGGGCGGCCAGTGTCAGCGCGTGGCGCTGGCGCGATCGCTGGTCACTCGCCCGCGGCTGCTGCTGCTCGACGAACCGCTGTCGGCGCTGGACGCGCGCATCCGCAAACACCTGCGCGAGCAGATCCGGCGCATTCAACGCGAGCTGAACCTGACGGCGATCTTCGTCACCCACGATCAGGAAGAGGCGCTGACCTTGTCGGATCGCATCGTGCTGATGAACAAGGGGCAGATCGTGCAGAGCGGCGATGCGGAAACCCTGTATACCCAGCCGGCGGACGCCTTCGCCGCCGGGTTTATCGGCAACTATAATCTGCTGACCGCCGAACAGGCCGCCCAGCTGACCGGGCGCAGCTATGTCGGCAAGGTGGCGATCCGGCCCGAATCGATCGGCCTGTTGCCGGCCGGGCAGGGGATCGGCGGGGTGATCCTGGGCCACAGTTTGCTCGGGAATGTGGTACGCTATCGGATTCAGGTTCGCGGTGTAGAATTGCTGGTTGACGTGCTCAACCGGTCGGTGGCCGACCTGCGGCCCGACGGCGAGCAAATTGGGCTACACTTGGAACCTGTTGTATTGCGGGAAGTTGCATGACTTCGCAGCGCGGCGCCGGGGCCTTTCCGCCGCCGCATTAACCCTTCTATTCTGCGGTCTGCCGCCCGCCCGCTGTCCTGCCAGACCTACGCCCGGCAGGCGGGACCGCGCGCTGTACCCGTCATCTTTTGGCCTACCGGCTGCGGCTAAGGCGAACAGAACCGTTCCGTCTTTCCGCACCGCCTGACAGGCATCGGGTACCAGCCTCCTTTGGCCGGGCGTTAATGGAGCGTATCTTCCGTGCTGACCCTTCTTCACCTGCTTTCCTCCGTGGCGCTGTTGGTGTGGGGCACCCACATCGTGCGCACCGGGATCATGCGGGTTTACGGCGCCAATCTGCGGCGCGTGTTGAGCGACAGCGTTGAGAAAAAGCCGCTGGCGTTCGTTTCCGGCATCGGCGTGACCGCGCTGGTGCAGAGCAGCAACGCCACGGCGCTGCTGGTGACCTCTTTCGTTGCGCAGGGGCTGGTGGGGCTGGCGCCTGCACTGGTGATCATGCTCGGCGCCGACGTCGGCACCGCGCTGATGGCGCGCGTGCTGACCTTCGATCTTTCCTGGCTGTCGCCGCTGCTGATCCTGATCGGCGTCTTCCTGTTCCTCAGCCGCAAGCAGATGCGGATCGGCCAGATCGGGCGCGTCCTGATCGGCCTTGGGCTGATCGTGCTGGCGCTGGAGCTGATCGTGGCCGCCGCCACGCCGATCACCCAGGCGGCCGGGGTGAAAGTGCTGTTCTCGTCGCTGACCGGCGACGTGATGCTGGACGCCCTGACCGGCGCGCTGTTCGCCATCGTCAGCTATTCCAGCCTGGCGGCGGTGCTGCTGACCGCCACCCTGACCGCATCCGGCGTGATCTCGCTGAAGGTGGCGCTCTGCCTGGTGATCGGCGCCAACCTCGGCAGCGGCCTGTTGGCGATGATCAACGCCAGCGGCCAGAACGCCGCCGGGCGGCGCGTGGCGCTCGGCAGCCTGCTGTTCAAGCTGGTGGGCTGTGTGCTGGTGCTGCCGTTCGTTTCCTATCTGGCGGATGTGATGGCTCAGCTGCCGGGCGGCAGCGAAGAGCTGGTGATCTATTTCCACGTGTTCTACAACCTGATCCGCTGCCTGGTGATGATCCCGCTGGCCGGGCCGATGGCGACGCTGTGCGAGCGGCTGATCGTCGACGTGGCGGCCGACGATCCGCGCATGCGTCCGCGCCATCTGGACGCCAGCGCGCTGGACACGCCGACGCTGGCGTTGGCCAATGCGGCGCGCGAAACGTTGCGCATGGGCGACGTGGTGGAACACATGATGATCCTGCAGCGCGAAGTGCTGCACGGCAAGCAAGGGGTGGATAAAGAAGTGCGGCGCCTCGACGATGACGTCGACGTGCTGTACACCGCCATCAAGCTGTATCTGGCGCAGATCCAGAAGGAAGATCTGGGCGAGGAAGACTCGCGCCGCTGGGCGGAGATCATCGAAATGGCGCTTAACCTGGAACAGGCGGGCGACATCATCGAGCGCATGGCCGGCGACGTGGGCGCCAAGTCGCACGCCGCGCGCCGCGCCTTCTCGGCGGAAGGATTGGCGGAACTGGATGGGCTGCACGAGCGGCTGATCGGCAACCTGCGCCTGGGGCTGTCGGTGTTCCTGTCCGGCGACGTCACCAGTGCCAAGCGCCTGCGCCGTTCCAAGCACCGCTTCCGCATTCTGGATCGCCGCTACGCGCACGCGCACGTCGATCGTTTGCATCAGCAAAACGTGCAGAGCATCGAGACCAGTTCGTTGCATTTGGGATTGTTGGGGGACATGAAGCGCCTGAACTCGCTGTTCTGCGCCGTGGCTTACAACGTGTTGGACCAGGATGCCAAGGACGACGATCGCGACTGGGAAGACACCCCGAGCACGCTGTAAAAAAAATGCCCCCGGTGAAAACCGGGGGCATTGCGTAGGGGAGGCGCGTTATTTGCCGCTGAACACGCCGGCTTTGGCGTCCGCCTGCTGAGTCGAAGCATGGCCGCTGACGAACGGCACGTTGCCGTCGACGCTTTGTTTCGCCGCGCCGCCTAACAGCCCGCCTACCGTGGCCGCCGCATCGACGCGGCCGCCGCCCTGATAGCGTTGGCCGCTGACGTCCTGCTGGCTGACCTTGCTGCCGCCCAGTTCCACCTTGCCCTGCTGGCTGCGGATCTCGCCGCCGGTCAGTTGGGTTTGGCCGCCGACCTGCAGCGCTACGCCGTGCTTACCGGTAATCGCCGACTGCTCGCCGACCGCGTTGTTGTTCACCACGTCGGCATTGACCTTGAGCTGCCCTTGGCGACCCGCCGGCCCGGTGATGCTGTCTTTTACCGCGCCGCCGACGGTGCGTGCACCGCGATCCCACAGCGGGCCCTGCGGCTTCTCGCCGGCCGGCGTTGCCGGCAGCGTCACTTTACCGTCGGCCTTGCTGAAGCTGACCGCGCCGGTGGTGTCCTGCTGCGGATCGAGACGACGCGCCACGCTGTTGTACTTGTCGGTGGTGGCGTCGGCCACTTTATTCACCCCGGCGTCCAGTTTCTCTTTCACTTTCCCGGCGTAGCGCGGCGTGCCCACCTTCGACAGCTTGGAGGTGATGCTGCTGCCCGGATCGTTGCTGTGGCTCAGGCCGGCATCCACCTCCACCTTCACGCCTTTCTCGACGTCCTTGCGGCTTTCAACGCGCAGATCGCCGCCCACCTTGCCCTGTACGCTGTCGGCATCGACGCGTGCCCCGGCGAGGCGGGTATCCTTGCCGCTGTTGAGCGCCACGTCGCCCGCGGTGATGCCGGTGTTGGCGTGGGTGGTTTTATCCTGCTGTTCCACGCCGACCTTCAGACCGGCGCCCAGCGTATGGGTGTCTTTGCCGGTGTTCGGATCGACCTTGCCGTTGGCGTCCTTGTTGAACGTTTGGCCGCCTTTGGCGTTGGCTTTGATGCCCAGGCTCCAGTTGTCCTTGTGCTGCTCGTTCTTGGCGGACTCCAGCAGGATGCCGCCGTTTTTCGCCTCGAGCGCGGCGCTGCCGCCGCTGACCTTGGCGCCCTGCAGATGCAGCGCGTCATCGCCTTTGCCGCCGGCGGACAGGGTGACCTTGCCGTCTGAGGCTAGCGTGGCGCCCTGGCGTTCGGTCGCGGACTCATTCACCTTGGCGATGTCGAAGGCGCCGCCGACGGAGAGGCTGCCGCCGGTTTTTTCCTTGCTGTCGCTGCTGCCGGCGCCCAGATCGATATTGCCGGACAGTTGGTTCTCCTTACGCATTTGGGTCGATTCCGCTGCCAGCAGCGCAACCTTGTTGCCCGCGCTCAGGGTGACGTCGCCCTGGCTCTTGACGTTGGTGCCTTTAAGCGTCAGATCGCGGCCCGCCTTCAGCTCCACGCCCTGTTGGCCGCTGACGTTGCCGACCTGCGCGGTGCTGCTGTTGCTTTCGCCGTTGTTGGTGCCGCCGCCGAAGCCAGCGCCGAAGTTTTTGCTGTCGGCGGTGAAACCGCCCTTGGCGGAGGCTTTGACGTTGAAACCGCTGTGGTTTTCGCTCTGCTTATCGCTGGCCTGATCGAAGCGAATATCGCCGCCGGCGTTGACGGCGGTTTTACCGCTGCCGCCGTTCAGCGCGGTGCCCTGATAGACCGCATCTTGTTTCACGTTGACGTTGATGCCGTTGGCCGCGTCGATCGTGCCGGTCACCGCCTGGCTGGCGTTGCTGCTGCTGCGCTGGGTGCCGCCTTCGCCCTTGGCGTCTACGGTCAGATCGCTGCCGGTGGAGGTGTAGACGCGTACGCCGGCGCTGCCGCGGGTATCGCGGTTCTGCTCTTCCTGGCGGTTCGTCGCGGCTTCGCTGCGGTGGCTGTCCGCCGTCAGCGTGACCGCGCCTTTGCTCGCCTGATACTGCGTGCCCTGATCGCGCACTTCGCCTTTGGCGTTGATGTCGATGCTGCCGGCTTTCACCGAGCTGACCACCGCCTGCGAGCTGCTGCTGCGTTTTTCGCTGCTGCCGCCCTGCGCGCCGATATCCAGGCCGACGTTAGGCGCGCCGATGCCGCCGATGTCGTTGATGACGCCGGTGGCGTCCAGCTTGGCCGCCTTGCCGACCGCGCGCTCGACCGGGCGGGTCACGGCGCTGTAATCGACGTTGGCGCCGATGTTCACGCCGACGTCGGTTTTGGTGGTGGTGCTGCTGGCGGTGTCGGCGGCGGCCAAATGATCGACGCCCGCGGCGTTTTCTTGATAGGCACCGCCGACGCTGTGCTGCGCGCCTTGCTGGGTCAGCTTGTCACGGGCGTTGACAGTCAGGTTGCCTTTGACGTCGCTGCCGGAGGTGACCGCCTTGCTGCTCTGCGCCTGCGTTTTGCTGTTCTCGTAGCCGGCTTCCACGCCGCTGCCGAGCTTGTCGATGCCGCCGGTGTAATAGAAACCGCCGCCGATCTTGGTCTGCTCGGTGTTCGAGGTGGTTTTATCGTCGACCGCCAGGAACGAAACCTTGTTGCCGCTGACGCTGGCGTCGCCTTTGTCGGCGACCAGTTTGGAGCCGCTGAAGGTCACGTCCTTCTCCGCCTCGAGCTTCACGCTGCCGCCGCTGAGGGTCGAGGCGCGGTTTTCGGTGCGGGTGGTTTTCTCGCTGTCGCGGGTGTGTTCGATGCGCAAACCGGCGCGGTATTGCTTGTCGCCGGCTTCTTTGGCGTAGCCGTTGACGGTAAGCGCGGTCTTCTGCTCATCGATTTTTTGCTGCTGTTCGGCGGCCTTGACGTTGATGTTGCCGGTCTGCGACGTCACGCTCAGCTCGCCGCCGCTGGCGACCTGGCTGCCGATCACGTCGGTATCCTTACGGCTGACCAGCTTCAGGTTGGTGTCAGACTTCAACTCGCTGGCGGTGCTGCTCTGGTAGCGGTTGTCGGCCTTGTGCGAACTGCTGGTGATGTTGAAGGCGGTGCCGGTGCGCGCATCGATTTTGTCTACGGTGGTGCTCAGCGCGTTGTCGATGCGCAGGCCGCCCTGGGTGGCGGTGACCAGGCCGCCTTCCTTGCCGCGCGCCTTGCTGCCGGTGATGGTGACGCCCTGCTGGCCGTTCAGGCGCAGGGTGCCGTCGCTGGTCAGCTCGGAGGCGTGGCTGATCTCGCGGCGGTTGCTGTTGTTTTTGTTGTCGCCGCCGCCGATGCCGCCCCAGGAGGTTTTGTCATCGCGTACCGCTTTGGCGTTGGCGGTTTTCTGCACCCCGACCTGGATCTGGTTGTCTGCGTCGATCGTCAGATCGCGCTGGGCGTGGACCTTGGCGCCCTGGGTAGTGACATTGCGGCCAGCTTTCAACGTCAGTTCGCCCTGGCTACGCAGTTCGCTGGCCTTCAGGCTCTCGCTTTCGTCGCTGCTGCTCCAACTGCCGGTGCGCAGGCTGGAAGTGTGATTGCGCTGGTAGCCGCGTTCGGTGGACTTATCCTTCTCCACCAGCCCGGCGAGGTGCACGTCGCGCGCCGCTTTGACGCTCAGCGCCCGATCGGCGCTGACGTTGGCGCCCAACAGGTTCACGTCTTCCCGGGTACTGACGAGTGTGGCGTTGCCGCCGGCGGCGACGGTGCTGCCCGCCTGCTGCTGCTGCTCGCGCTCACGGGTGACGTCGTATTGCCAGGAGTAGAACCAGCGGTCGTCGGTGTGCCCCTGGGTCTGTTTCAACTGCTGGCCGTCGAGCGTCAGCTTGCCGCCCTGCAGCGTGATGTCTTCGCCGCGAATATCGGTGGCGGTGAGGTGCGCGTGGTTATCCGCCACCAGGCTGATGTTCTTGCCTTTCAGCTCGGTGCGGGTCAGCTTCTGGCTGCTGCTGCGATCGTTGACATAGATGCCGCCACGGTAGTTCTGGTAGTTGTCGCCGCCGTGGCGGTTGCTGCTGGCGTCGTCAACGCGGCTTTCGCTGCGAATATCGTAGGCTTTTACCTTGAGCTCGTCGCCGGCGGCCAGCGTGCCGGCCAGCTTCACGCCGCTGCCCTGCGCGGTGTTGATGATGTTGATGCGCCCGGCCTGCATGCTGCCGAGGTAGTAGCTGTCCAGCGCCGTGGTCGGCTGTACGCTGGCCAGCACCTTGCCGTCGCGCGCCACCCGGTTATGGCCGCTGATGGCGTTGATCGCCGCCGGCGTCACGCTGCCGTTGCGATGGGTGAAGTCTTGCACGATAACGTCGCCGCGGCTGTCTATCTTCGGCGCGATCAGATCCAGCACGCCGCCGGCGTTCAGGACGCCGTTGAGGCTCAGGGTATTGCGGTTGTCCAGGGTGCTGTAGCCCTGCAGCAGGCCGTTCTCCACCAGCGGGTTGCCGACCACCAGCGAGGAGCGGCTGGTGTTGATGAACCCGCAGCCCTGGCAGCTGATGCCGTTCGGGTTGGCCAGCACGTAGTCGGCCGCCATGCCGAAGATCTCTTGCTGGCCATGCAGCAGCGACGGGTTGCGGCCGATCACTTCATTGAGGATCACGCTGGCTTCGCGCCCGCCCAGATTGGGGTTGGCGCCCAGTTGGCCGGCCAGCTGCGACAGCCCCGCTTCGCGGGAGTTGTTCAGCACTGCGCCGGGCTGGTTGACGTTAAAGTCCTGGTATTGGTTGTGCGACAGCCCGTTGCCGTTCGGCGCGACGATGTCGACCACCTGCGCGCCGGTCGCGGCGGTGGAAACGCCGGGGCCGTTGGCGCCGTTGGCCGCCACGATCTCCGCGGCGTAGGCGCCGGCGGAAGCGGCGAGAATAATCGCCAGCGCGGCGGCCAGTTTGCCCGCTGCTGAAAGCCTGAAGTTATTATTTTTCATCCATGTTTCTCCGTATATTGCCGTGGGGTCCTGCAAAACTGCTGATTAAAAGGTGTAAGAAAAGCGCGCCAGTACCTGAACGGGATCTTCCGGCGTGGCGTGATTCGACAAGATCCAGCCGCGGCTGACCTCGAGATCGACCAGCGCCTGCCGATAGCGCAACGTGGCGCCGCTGCTCAGGCCGGCGCTGCTGCGCCACCCCGAGCTGTCCTGGCGCGGCAAAATGCGGCCGACGTCGGCGCCGAGGCGCGGCGTCAGCGTGGTGGCACCCAGATTGAAGCTGCGCGACAGCGTGTTCTGCAGATACCAGCCGTTGTCGCCTGACTGGGTGCTGCGGCTGAAGCCGCGCACGGCGCTGCGATCGGTAAGGCTCAGCCACTCCACGCCGGGCAGCGGGTCGCGGCTGTACTGGCCGTAGAACAGGTTGTTGAGCTGATAGGTGGCGTCACCCAGGTGAAGGCGCTGGCTGAGGTTGGCGAACAGCTTGCCTTTGGTGAACTGGCTGTCGAGGTGCACCGAGCTTGGGTGGCGACCGGCCCCCAGCCACGGCAGGCCCTGTTCGACGCTGAGGTTGGCGCTGAACACCCCGTTGGGCAGAATTTGCAGGTGGCTGGCGCTCAGTTCGGCCAGGGTCAGGGTGGGGCTGCTGACCTCGAGGCGCACGCTTTCGAAGTAGTTGTCGATGCGCTTGTAGGTCAACTGACCGCTCAGGCTGTCTATCTGATCGCGATCGCGGTAAAACACGTAGTCGCTGCGCAGCCCGTACTGCTGGGTCTGGCCGTGCAGTTTGACCAGGTTGTGCGGCAGCTGCTGGTGGTTCTCATAGGAGGAGAAGCTGGCGAACCCGCTGAAGGTGAACGCGCCGTACGGCAGCGAATAGAGCAGGGTATAGGCGCGATTGTAGCGGTGAGCCGGGTTTTCCAGCGTGCTGTTGGCGTTCAGGCTGACAAAGTCCGACAGGCCGAACGGGCTGTCCAGCGTGGCGGTGGCGCGAGCCAGCCACTGGCCGGTGCTTTTTTGGCCGTAATTATCCGTGCCGACGGTCATCAGCCAGGGCTTGGCATGCTGATTGCGCAAACGAATGACCGAACCGCCAACCTGGCGGCCGGGCAATATATCCAGCTTGGTGGTATTCGATTGCAAACGGTTGGCCTGATCCAATCCCTGGTCGAGCTCGGTTAATTTCAACGGTTTGCCTTCCAGCCCTGGAAATAATAAACGGCTGTTGACCCAGCGATCGCCGCCTTCTATTTTCTCGATAAATCCTTCGGTGACGCTTAATCCCAATTCTCCCTGTGAATTAGGGCGAACAATTTGCACGCGCGCGGTGATATAGCCTTTTTGCACATAAAGGCGCGTTAATTCACGGGTCAGGCGATTGATATCGTTGCTGCTGATGCACTGTTCCGGCAGCGCGCTCAGGGCGGATAAATCGGCCGGCGAGAGCAGGGTGACGCCCTGCAGATAAACGCCGGCGATCGGCAGGCACTGCGCGGACTGCGGCAGGGCGGGCGCGGCCGGTTCCGGCTCCGCCAGCAAGCGTTGCTGCTTCAGCTGCTGGTAGCGGCGTTGCTCAATCAACTGGTTGACTTCACGCGTGCTGTCTTGCAGCGCGCGGCGCGACTCCCCCATCGACATATCCCGCATCATGTGGGCGTCCGGCAGGGTTTCGGCGGAAAGGGCCGTGCTGACCAACAGCGTCAAAGCGGTGATTTTTTTTATCATTGTAATCCATTATGAGAGGCCGCCGGGGCAGCCAGCCCAATCCATGAGGTTAACCACGGGCGGCCGACGGCCGGCCCGAAATAATGAGCGACATGCACATTGCGAGGTATCTTGATTTGCCGCGGCAAATAAGACGGTGGGTATATATCTAAATAATAATTAGGCTGCTTCTTTTATGGCGGGCAACCCTGGCGACTTAATTAATTAAAAAAAGTAGAACGTCTCTTCCTCTTGCCAACATTATCGGCATGGCTAGGAAGAATCTGAATTTTTATTTTTCACGGATGATAGGGTATGAGGGGAATTATGACAATCCGACCAGTGGGAAATACGAAATTTCGCAGGAAAGAAAAGGGACGCAATTGTTTGCGTCCCTACAGGTGGTTTATTTTTTCTTGATGGGGCGGCCGGACCAATAACCCGCCAGCAGCGAACCGGAAAGGTTGTGCCAGACCGAGAACAGCGCACCCGGCAGCGCGGCCAGCGGTGAGAAGTAGATTTTGCCCAGCGTGGCCGCCAGCCCGGAGTTCTGCATGCCGACTTCGATCGCCAGCGTGCGGCAGGTGGATTCGTCGAAGCCGAACAGCTTGCCGCCCCAATAGCCGCTCAGCAGACCGATGCCGTTGTGCAGGATCACCGCGACGATCACCACCAGACCGACCGAGGCGATATGGCTTTGGCTGCCCGCCACCACCGCGCTGATGATCGCCAGGATGCACACCATCGACAGCGCCGGCAGCAGCGGCTCGATGCGTTTCACCGTTTTGGTCAGGGTATGGTGGACGATCAGGCCCAGGCCGATCGGGATCACCACGATCTGCAGAATGCTCAGCAGCATGCCCATGATATCGACGCTGATTTCGGCGTCGACGTACAAACGGGTCAGCAGCGGCGTGGCGAACACGCCCACCAGCGTCGAGACCGCCGAGATGGTCACCGACAGCGCCACGTCACCCTTGGCCAGATAGATCATCACGTTGGAGGCGGTGCCGCTGGCCACGCTGCCCACCAGCACCATGCCGGCGGACAGATCCGGCGGCATGCGGAACAGCATCGCCAGGATCCAGGCCGCCAGCGGCATGATCAGATAGTGCAGGAAGATGCCGGCCGCCACCGGGCCGGGGCGCGCCAGCACGCGTTTGAAGTCGTCCAGCCGCAGCGTGACGCCCATGGCGAACATGATCAGCATCAGCAGCGGGCTGACGTAGGGGCCGATGCCGGTAAAGGTGGTCGGCGTGTAATAGGCGGCGACGGACAGCAGTATCGCCCACAGGGGGAATAAACGCGTGAGTAATGCCAACATGCAGGTTTTCCTTAGCCAGATTGAGAACGGTGGGTGTGGTCGTGTTTTTTGCGGGTTCAACATGCTGAACCCCTGCCGGTTTTGGACGGATTTTTTAGACGCAGGGGCGCAGCGTGCTGCGCCCGCAATCGGGGATAATGACTTATTCGAACAGGTTGTGATGCAGGGTGCGCACCACCTGTTCGGCTTCTTCGCCCGGCACCAGGAAGCACAGGTTATAGCTGCTGGCGCCGTAGCAGATCAGGCGGATATTGAACGGATCGAGCACGCCGAACACCTCTTTGCCTACGCCGCAGGCGCGCGATAGCTGGTTGCCGATGATCGCCACCAGCGCCAGGTTTTCTTCCACTTCCACCCGGCACAGCGACGACAGCTCGGTCAGCAGCGAGGTGGTCAGCAGGCTGCCGCCAACGGAGGTGGCGCCGGTGGTGTCCATGGTCAGCGCAATGCTGACCTCCGAGGTGGTGATCAGATCGACGGAGACGTTGTGGCGCGCCAGAATGTTGAACACCTCCGCCAGGAAGCCGCGCGCGTGCAGCATGTTCAGGCTGTGCAGCGTCAGCAGCGTTTGCTTGCGACGCAGCGCCAGCGCGCGGAACAGCGGCGGATTCTCGGTGGTGTTGCACACCAGCGTGCCGCCGGCCGCCGGATCCTTGCTGGAGCCGACGAACACCGGAATGTCGCTGCGCACCGCCGGCAACAGGGTGGCCGGATGCAGCACCTTGGCGCCGAAGGTGGCCATTTCCGCCGCCTCTTCGAAACCGATTTTGTCGATGCGCTTGGCCGCCGGCACCACGCGCGGATCGGTGGTGTAGATGCCCGGCACGTCGGTCCAGATATCTACCCGGCCAACGCCGAGCGCCTCGCCGAGCAGCGCGGCGGTATAGTCGCTGCCGCCGCGGCCGAGCGTGGTGGTGCGGCCTTTCGGCTCGCTGCCGATAAAGCCCTGGGTGACCACCAGCGCTTCCTGCAGGCGCGGCTGCAACTGCGCCCGGGCCAGTTCGCTGAGCGCGGCGCTGTCAGGCACGGCGCGGCCGAAGTGATCGTCGGTGCGCATCACTTTGCGCACGTCGAACCATTCGGCCTGCACGTTGCGGGCGCGCAGGATTTCAACGAACAGCAGGGTGGACATCAGCTCCCCATGGCTGACCAGTTCGTCGGTCAACGCCGTCGAGGTGGCCAGCGACGCGGCTTCCGACAGCATGGCGATGTTTTCCAGCAGGCGGTCGATCTCTTCGCGGATCACCGCCGGCGCCGTGAGGCGATCGAGGATGGCGTACTGGATGCGGCGGATCTCATCAAGCCGGTAGTTGCGCTTGTCGGCCTCGCAACCCTCGGCCAGGGCGACCAACAGGTTGGTGACGCCCGCCGAGGCGGACAACACCACCAGGCGGACCTGCGGGTTGGCCAGCACGACGTCGGCGCTGCGGTTCATGGCTTCAAAGTCGGCGACGCTGGTGCCGCCGAATTTGGCTACCACGGTGGAATTCTGGGGTGCTGCTTGGTTCATCTAGAAACCTCGTGTCAGGGATGCCCGTTTGGGGGCACTGTAATTCCATAGCCTTGGCACAAGGGGAGAGCGGTAAACAGGGGGCAGGCGTAGAGGTCAGGCTACGATACACCCAGAAGCGCCCCACCTTGTCGATCGCCCTGCGGGCGATCCCCTGGTGACAACCCAGGGGATTCAGCCCCTGTAGTCGATAGGATAATGGCCGGCCATTACCCTACCTCGGCGTCGCTCCCCCTCGGGTGCCGTCAACGGAGAAACGGCTCCTCTGACACTCTACCTGGGCGACGCGCCTCTTCTGGCTTGCGCACCGGGTGCGCAAGTAGGCTGTTAGGAATAGCCGGTTATCGCCATTCTGTCAACGTACAGACGGTGAGGGATTTTCATCTTGCACCAGCGCGATAAGCGTACAGGGCATCGCGGGCGTGGAACCGGCGCCAATCGGTTGCAGAGAACCGTCTTCCTTTTGGCTGAATAACGGAATAACGCCCTGATGTTTCTCCAAATACTCCAGCCAACCGAAATTTTCGTTCAATTTGGTCGCTTTGATGGTGGCTCCCCTGGCGAGCAGGCTGCTCAGGCGGCCGTAGGTGGCTTCCTGATTAAATAAAATTTCATGCCGGCGGAAACGCGAGCTTTCCGCGCTGGCGCCGCGCCCTTTCAGCGGCGCACCCGAACGGATGGCAAACACGTGATCCTCGCCGAAGAGATGGCCGAAGTGGTAGACCGCCAGCGCGTTCTGGTGGCGGTTGGGCGACAGCGCCAGCACCTGGGCGATATTGCTCAGATCGAGATAGTTCTCGGCGTGTTCGGAGTAGGCGTGGCCATAGTAGGCCGGGATGCCTTCCATGCGCGCCTGGCGGTAGTATTCCCAGCTGCTGTCGGTGACGATTACCGGCACGTTCAGCTTGATCAGCGCCTGCGCCAGCATGCGCGCCACGCTGTTGGCGCCGACGATCAGCACGCCGCGCGGCTTTTGCTGCTGCACCCGCAGCCAGCGCGCCATCATCCCGCTGGTCAGGCTTTGCAGCACCACGGTGCCGATGATGATGGCGAACACCACGGTCACCAGCCGGTCGGCGCCCTGGTAGCCGCTGCGCTGCAGCGTCAGCGCGAACAGCGAGCTGACCGCCGCGGCGACGATGCCGCGCGGGGCGATCCAGCACAGCAACAGCCGATCGCGCCAGTGCAGGGAAGAGCGCCAGGTCGACACCGCGATGCACAGCGGCCGGGCGATGAACTGCACCACCAGCAGCAGCAGGAGCAGCGGCCAGCCCATGTTCCACAGCGCCTGGATATCGAGCCGCGCCGCCAGAATGATGAACAGCGCCGAGATCAGGATCGCCGACAGCTCCTCTTTGAACGCCAGAATATCGCTGGTGTCCACGTCGCGCATGTTGGCCAGCCAGATGCCCATCACCGTGACGGTCAGCAGGCCGGATTCGTCGGCGATGGCGTTGGAAACGCCGAAGGCGGTCAGCATGATCGCCAGCACCGCCAGGTTCTGCAGGTAGCGCGGCAGCCAGACGCGGCGCAGCGCCAGGCCGAGCAGGTAGCCGAACAGTGCGCCGGCGATCAGGCCGACGGCGGCGGTCATGCCCAGCGTCCAAAACAGATGGGTATAGGACTCCGCATTCTGTTTCAGCACGATGAATTCGAACACCAGCAGGGTGAAGATGGCGCCGACCGGATCGATGACGATCCCTTCCCAGCGCAGCACCTGGTTAATGTTGGCGTTCGGCCGCACCACGCGCATCAGCGGGGCGATCACCGTCGGCCCGGTCACCACCGTCACCGCGCCGATCAGCGCCGCCAGCTCCGGCGGGAAATCCAGCAGCCACCAACTGGCGAGGCTGATGACCAGAAAGGTGACCAGCATGCCGACGGTGACCAGATTGCGCACCACGCCGCCGAGGCCGCGTATCTCCTCGAAACGCAGCGTCAGCGCCCCTTCGAACAGGATGATCGCCACCGACAGCGACACCAGCGGAAACAGCAGATCGCCGAACAGCAGATCCGGCTGCACCAGATGCACCGTCGGGCCGAGCACGATGCCGAACAGCAACAGCGGCAAAATGGCCGGCAGGCGCAGCAGCCAGGCCAGCCACTGCGCCAGCAGCGACGCCAGGCCGATAAGCACCAACATGAGCGGGGCAGATAATTCCATAAGCGAGATCCCTTTCAAATGACGAAATAAGCAACGATGACACAGCCTGATGACAATTCGGCAACCCCGATAACAGGCCGTTAGCCAAAAGTATAGAGTGAAAGCTGAAACGAGGCGGCACTGCGTTGACAGTTAGCGCCTATCGCAAGAAAAGAGATCATAATCACAGTCGAACAGGCTACAATCGGACAACGCGTCATTTTTATTCTCAAGCCTAAGAGTGTTGCTATGAAAAATATCAATCCTAGTCAAACCGCTGCTTGGCAAGCCCTGCAGCAACATTATGCACAGATGAAAGACGTACGGATCGCCGACCTGTTCGCCCAGGACAGCGATCGTTTCTCCAGGTTCTCCGCGACCTTCAACGACCAAATGTTGGTGGACTATTCCAAGAACCGTATCACGCAGGAAACCCTGGAGAAGCTGCAGGCGCTGGCGAAAGAAACCGATCTGCAAGGCGCCATCAAATCGATGTTCGCCGGTGAGAAAATCAACCGCACCGAAGATCGCGCGGTGCTGCACATTGCCCTGCGCAACCGCAGCAACAGCCCGATCCTGGTCGACGGCAAAGACGTGATGCCGGAAGTGAACGCGGTGCTGGCCAAGATCAAACAGTTCTGCGCGCGCGTCATCGGCGGCGAGTGGAAAGGCTACACCGGCAAGCCGATCACCGACGTGGTGAACATCGGCATCGGCGGTTCGGATCTCGGCCCTTACATGGTGACCGAAGCGCTGCGCCCGTATAAAAACCACCTGAACATGCACTTCGTCTCCAACGTCGACGGCACCCATATCGCCGAAACGCTGCAGCCGCTGAACCCGGAAACCACGCTGTTCCTGGTGGCCTCCAAAACCTTCACCACTCAGGAAACCATGACCAACGCCCACAGCGCGCGCGACTGGTTCCTGAGCAGCGCCGCCGATCAACAACACGTGGCCAAGCACTTCGCCGCGCTGTCCACCAACGGCAAAGCGGTGGCCGAGTTCGGCATCGATACCGACAACATGTTCGAGTTCTGGGACTGGGTAGGGGGCCGTTACTCCCTGTGGTCGGCGATCGGCCTGTCGATCGCGCTGTCCATCGGTTATGACAACTTCGAGCAGCTGCTGAGCGGCGCGCACGCCATGGACAAGCACTTCGCCGAAACGCCGGCGGAGAAGAACCTGCCGGTGCTGCTGGCGCTGATCGGTATCTGGTACAACAACTTCTTCGGCGCCGAAACCGAAGCCATTCTGCCGTACGATCAGTACATGCACCGTTTTGCCGCTTACTTCCAGCAGGGCAACATGGAATCCAACGGCAAGTACGTCGATCGCAACGGCAATCCGGTGGATTATCAGACCGGCCCTATCATCTGGGGCGAGCCGGGCACCAACGGCCAGCATGCGTTCTACCAGCTGATCCACCAGGGCACCAAGCTGGTGCCGTGCGATTTCATCGCGCCGGCCATCAGCCATAATCCGCTGGGCGATCATCACGCCAAACTGCTGTCCAACTTCTTCGCCCAGACCGAAGCGCTGGCGTTCGGCAAGTCGCTGGACGTGGTGGAGGCCGAGTTCGCGGCGCAGGGTAAAACCCCTGAGCAGGTCAAGCACGTGGCGCCGTTCAAAGTGTTTGAAGGCAACCGCCCGACCAACTCGATCCTGCTGCGCGAAATCACCCCGTTCAGCCTGGGCAGCCTGATCGCGCTGTACGAGCACAAGATCTTCACCCAGGGCGCGATCCTGAACATCTTCACCTTCGATCAGTGGGGCGTGGAGCTGGGCAAACAGCTGGCTAACCGCATCCTGCCGGAGCTGGCGGGCAGCGAGAAAATCAGCAGCCACGACAGCTCGACCAATGCGCTGATCAACCGCTTCAAGGAATGGCGCTAAGCGCCTGAGCTGAAGCCAATAAAAAACCCGCCGCGGCGGGTTTTTTTACGTCTGCAAAAATTACAGGTTGATCGGCACTTCGAAGCTGACGCCGGCACCCACGTCGTCGGCGGTGCTGTGATCGCTGTTGGTGTACCACAGGCTGGTATCGAATTTAATCTGAGAATCGAAGCTGTAACCCCAGCCGAGCTGAATGCCTTTCAGCGTATCGGAACGCGGGAACGCCCGGTTGATGGTTTGGTTGTTCGGATTCACCTTGGCGTACACCAGGCGAGTGCTCCAACGCTGGCCGTCGTCCAGCACCATTTCCACGCGGCCGGACAGCATCTGACCGTCGCCGCCCATCGCATGGCCCAGCGGATAACCTTGCTGGTAGTAACCGCCCCGATAGATGTAATGGTTGTACATCACGTTGTTGGCGTTGCCGTTAGAGCGGGTATCAGTACCTTCGATATGCCAGTTGATCGTGGTCGGGCCCCATTCCGGATGGCCTTCAAGCCCCAGCATGTAGGCGTTATGCGAAGGCAACATGCCTGCTTCATCTTCACCGGTGATCTGGCCATACAGGCTGACCGGCATGCCGATGAGCGGCTGCAGCTTGAGTTTGAAGTCAAAACCGCCCAACTGGTTGCCCGGATCGTTTTTCGGATCGCCGGTATTGTCGTTGCCGGTGACGCCATCCCAGAAGGAACTCCAGGAGTGCGGACGGCCATCACCACCCCACATCATGACGCGCGAAGCGCCCAACTCCAGGAAGTCGGTCGGCATCATGGTCAGGCGGCCACCGATCAGCTTGGTGTCCGGCACGGCAGCGTACTGCGACAGCTGGCCGGCGGACAACTGGTATTGCCAGCGGCCGATCCACGACAGCCACGGGGTTTCAAACGGCGATTGGTCGGCGCGCTGCAGCATAAAGCCGGCCACCGGGCGCGCGGCGTCGGAGCGGATCAGGCTGCCGTCGTAGCCCGGGCCCCACCACTGGGAAACCTCGCCGAAGGAGAGCCATTGGTTCCAGATTTTCACCGCGCCGTAGGAGCCGTTCATGTTGAATTTGGAGCCGTCGCTGACGCGCTGATCGCCTTCCACCGAGCCCTGCAGACGCACGTCCCAGAACTCGCCGTTGGCGCCGGCGCCGATGGTCAGGCGATCGTCGGCGTATTCGTTTTGGCCGAAGCCCTGCGGGGTACCGGGTTTATCGGTCGAGGCGTAACCGCTGACGCGAATGTTGGCTTTCAGGGCATCGACGCGGCGTTGTACGCGGTCGATAACGTTTTTCTCGGTGTTGGTCACCGGCTTGGCCTGCGCGATAACGGAGCTGATCTCTTCCTGGCTCAGCGGCCAGGTGGACAGGCTGACGTTGATGACGCCGCGGTCAGACAGCCAGGCGAGATCGTTACGCAGATCGTTGTCAGGGGCTACCAGGCCGGCGGCGTGGCCGGACAATGCACAGGTAAACAGGCCCGCAGCGACCAGTCCGTTAAGTTTAGCGCGCATAAAGAATTCCCTTGTTAATTCGAGGTTATTGGTTTTATGTAAAGATCTCTGTGTCCCATGATAGTTGACATTTCGATTTGCTACAAATCTATAGGTCAGAAACATCTTATTATAACGTGATGAATTAAATGGGGTTTAAAGTGCTTTCGCGAGGGGCGGAATTTTTAGGACAATGCCTATATTGGCACGGTTGAATCATATACGCGGTATTCAGAGAGAGGTTTTATGGCAAAAACGTCGCGTTCGATAATGATAGCGAAGGGGCTGCAGCGGGTGCTGAACGTGGGCTTGCTGCTGCTGGCGGCCATTCTGGTGGTGTTTCTGGTCAAGGAAACCCTCCATCTGGCGAAGGTGTTATTTATCAACAGCGAAGAGTCGTCCTCTTACCTGTTGATTGAAGGCATTGTGATTTATTTCCTGTACTTTGAATTTATCGCCTTGATCGTCAAGTATTTTGAGTCGGGTTATCATTTCCCGCTGCGCTATTTTATTTACATTGGCATTACCGCGATTATTCGTTTGATTATCGTGGATCACAAAAACCCTATCGATACCCTGATCTACGCCGCGGCGATATTGGTGCTGGTGGTGACGCTTTATCTGGCTAATACCGACCGGCTGAAACGGGAGTAGCGATAAAAATGGCGGCCAATGGCCGCCAAAGACACAGGATATCATTACCCGACGTCTTTCAAGCTACAGCGTTGTTGACTGCACTCGCTGTAACTTGAAATTCATAGGGTAAAAGATAAGGAAAGACATCAAACGCACTGCAGTGGCACAAATTACCCCTTCACGCCGCCGGCCGTCAGGCCGCCAACCAGCCAGCGCTGCGCCAGCAGGAACACGGCGGTGATCGGTATCGCCGACAGCACCGCGGCGGCGGCGAAGTCGCCCCACAGGTAGTTCTGCGGGTTGAGATATTGCTGCATTCCCACCGCCAGCGTGTAGCTGTTCACATCGCGCAGCAGCAGCGATGCCACCGGCACTTCGGTGATGGCGGCGATAAACGACAGAATGAACACCACCGCCAGAATCGGCACCGACAGCGGCAGCAACACCAGACGGAACGCCTGCCACGGCGTGGCGCCGTCCAGCGCCGCCGCCTCTTCCAGCGAGTTGTCGATGGTTTCGAAATAGCCCTTGATGGTCCAGACGTGCAGCGCGATGCCGCCCATGTAGGCGAAGATCACGCCGCCGTGGGTATTCAGGCCGATAAACGGAATGTACTGGCCCAGGCGATCGAACAGGGCGTACAGCGCCACCAGCGACAGCACCGCCGGGAACATCTGGAAGATCAGCATGCTTTTCAGCAACGTGCTCTTGCCGCGAAAGCGCATGCGGGCAAAGGCGTAGGCGCAGGTGGTAGACAGCGTCACGATGCCGATGGCGGTGATCGCCGCGATCTTGATGGAGTTCCACAGCCACAGCAGCACCGGGAACGGCGGCGGCGTCACGCTGCCGTCGGCGTGGGTGACGCTAAAGCCGAGCGCCAGCCGCCAGTGATCCCAGGAGAGGGTTTCCGGTATCAGGCTGCCGGTGGCGAAGTTGCCGGAGCGCAGCGAGATGGCGACCACCATCAGCAGCGGGAACATGATCAGGGCGATAAAGCACAGCATCAAAATATGGGTGATCCACAGGCGCAGGCGCTGGGATTTGGGTTGAACCATGGCCATCGTCATTCTCCCTAATCGAAGTTCATCTTGCTGGCTTTCAAATTCAGGATCGCCAGCGCGCCCACCAACAGGAAGATCAGCGTGGCGATGGCGGCCGCCAGCCCGAAGTCTTGCCCGCCGCCGCCTTCGAAGGCGATGCGGTAGGTGTAGCTGACCAGCAGATCGGTATAGCCGGCCGGCGTCGTGGTGCCGATCATGTCCGGGCCGCCGTTGGTCAGCAGCTGGATCAGCACGAAGTTGTTAAAGTTGAAGGCGAAGCTGGCGATCATCAGCGGCGTCAGCGGCTTGATCAGCAGCGGTAAGGTGATGCGGAAGAAGTTTTGCCACGGGTTGGCGCCGTCCATCGCCGAGGCCTCGTACAGATCGTCCGGGATCGCCTTCAGCAGCCCCATGCACAGGATCATCATGTACGGGTAGCCGAGCCAGGTGTTGACGATCAGGATCATGCTCTTGGCGGTGAGCGGATCGCTGAACCAGGCCGGTTTGATGCCGAACAGATGGCTGAGCATCATGTTGATCTCGCCGAAGCTCTGGTTGAACAAACCTTTGAAGATCAGGATCGAGATGAATGACGGCACCGCATAGGGCAGGATCAGCAGCACACGGTAGATCGCCTTGCCTTTCAGCGCCTCCCACTGCACCACGCAGGCCAACACCATGCCGACCGCCACGGTGAGGATCACCGTCATCACCGAGAACACGATGGTCCAGATGAAGATCGACACGAACGGCTTTTTGATGCCCTCGTCCTGCAGCACCCGCAGGAAGTTTTTCCAGCCGGTGGTGACGGTATAGCCCGGGCTCAGGGTTTCCTGCGCCCAGCCGCCGTCGGCGTTGATCGCCTGATAGAAGCCGGTGTCGCCGTTCGGCCGGTAGCGCACCTGAGTCTGGTTATTGGTCAGCGTGCTGCCGTCTTGGTCCAGCGCATACAGCGGGCGGGTGCCGGAGAACTGGCGCAGGGAGCTCATGCGCAATTCACCGCCGTCGGGCAGCTGCGCCACCAGCTGGCTCAGCGCCTGCCGGTTTTGGGTGATCACCCGCAGCGTGGCGCGCTCGCCCTGCGGTGCGGCGCTCTGCGCCGTCAGTTTCAGGGTTTGCGGCGCGGCGGCGTCGAGGCGGAAAGGCTCGGAGATCAGCGGTGCTTCGCCGTCCGGCGGCGTCAGCTGCAAGCGCCACTGCTGGTTTTCCGCCGGGTAGAGGCCGAAGGTAAAGGTTTTGCCGCTCTGGAACTGGCGCTGCATCAGCACCGATTGCGCGCGCTCGAAGGTCAGCTGGTTGGTGCTGCTGTAGTTGGTGAAGGCGATGGCGATGGTGCAAATCAGCGGGAACAGGACGAACAGCCCCATGCCGGCGACGCCGGGATACACATAGCGCCAGGCGTAGGCGCGGCGGTTGGCGAAGACGTAAAGCCCGGCGCTGACCAGGATCAGCGTCAGGATAGCGAACAGGTATTCACCCTGTGCATACATCAACACAATCAGGTAGCAGGTCACCAGGCTGAACAGGCTGACTACCAGCCATTTCAGCGCGTCGCTTTGCCACCACTTCGATTTTTTACGCGCAGGCGTCCCGGCGTGAGCGAATTGCATAGGGCGTTCCTTTCTGTGAAGCAACGGCGGGGCACCGTGGCACCCCGCACGACGTCGTTACTTGGTGATGCGGGTCTGCACGTCGTCCAGCGCGGCTTTCACCGTCTGACGGCCGCTGACGGCGTTGATCACCGCACTGCGTTCGGCGTACCAGAAGGCGCTCATCTGCGGGATGTTCGGCATGATCTCCCCGTTTTGCGAGTTCTGCATGGTGGCGGCGATCTTCGGATCTTTGGCCAGCGTTTCCTGGTAGGACTTCAGCGCCACCGCGCCCAGCGGCTTGTCTTTGTTGACGTCCGCCAGCCCTTCGTTGGTCAGCAGGTAGTTCTCGAGGAACTCGGTCGCCAGCTCTTTATTCGGGCTGGCGGCGTTGATGCCGGCGGTCAGCACGCCGACGAACGGCTTGGACGGTTTGCCTTTGAAGGTCGGCAGCAGCGTCACGCCGTAGTTGATTTTGCTCTGCTCAATGTTGTTCCAGGCCCACGGCCCGTTGATGGTCATCGCGGTCTGGCCTTTGTTGAACGCGGCTTCGGCGATCGAGTAATCGGTATCGGCGTTGATGTGCTTGTTTTTCACCAGATCGACGATGAACTGCAGGCCGGCCTGCGAACCGGCGTTGGCGACGCCGACATCCTTGATGTTGTATTTGCCGTTTTCATACTTGAAGGCATAACCGCCGTCGGCGGCGATGATAGGCCAGGTGAAGTAGGGTTCCTGCAGGTTCCACATGATGGCGCTCTTGCCGTTGGCGCGCAGCTGCTTGTCCAGCGCCGGGATCTCTTCCCAGGTCTTCGGCGGCTGTTTGACCAGGTCTTTGTTGTAAATCAGCGACAGCGCCTCGACGGCGATCGGGTAGCCAATCAGCTTGCCGTCATAACGCACGGCGTCCCAGGTGAACGGAAACAGCTTGTCCTGGAAGGCTTTGGACGGGTGGATTTCGGCCAGCAGGCCGGACTGCGCATAGCCGCCGAAGCGGTCGTGGGCCCAGAAAATGATGTCAGGGCCGTCGCCGGTGGCGGCCACCTGCGGGTATTTTTCTTCCAGCTTGTCCGGGTGTTCGACGGTGACCTTGATGCCGGTGTCTTTTTCGAATTTCTTGCCGACTTCGGCCAGGCCGTTATAGCCCTTGTCGCCGTTGATCCAGATAACCAGTTTGCCTTCCTCGATCTTGGCGAAGGCGGAAGAAGAGAGCACCAGGGTGGCCAGTGCCGAGAGCGCCAGCGTGCGGGCGAGGGTAATGCTGCGAGTCATAATCCAGTCCTTCTTTTTGTGGGCACATAAATCAAGGAGTGACGTTTCGCGGTAATAGTGGGTCACAACGCGACATATTCTCATCCTCCCCCCCTCTACGCCCCTGAGATGAGGAGTGTGATCCAGTTAACGTTGCGCTCTATTCTGTGGCGTCAGGCACAAAATAGGGGGGCGATTTTTGCCAGACGGATCACAGATTTGCCTTAAGCGCGGAACTTCTCATCGCCGCGGTCGTTCTCTCATCCTCCCGCCTCCTCCCCCATGAAAAATCCTGTTACGGATGATTACCCTTTCCGGCGACTCCCGCACTATCGGCCCATTGATTTTTAACGCCACGCGCAGCAGGGATACAGGATTTATGTCGTCAATGCCTATCGCTACTCAGCCCACCCTGTACCGGATCCATCCGGCCAGTTTCCGTGACGGAAACGGGGACGGCGTGGGCGACGCGCACGGCATGCTGACGGCGCTGCCGTACCTGAAAGCGCTGTCGATCGACGGCCTGTTGCTGCCGCAGACGCTGGCGCCGGAGGCCGAGGCGACGGTGACGGCCGAAGGGCTGACGCTGTGGTACGGCGATGAAGCCAACCGCGTTCGCAATGCCGTCGCGCCGCAGCGGTTCGTCCACGGCGCGCTGGCGCTGGACGTGATGCCGTTCAGCGCGGAGAAGCTGGTGGCGGTGCTGCACGCCCGCCGCGCCACGTTGGCGGACAGCCTGTGGAGCACCGGCGACGCCGATCAGCCAAGAGTGGTCAGCCGCTGGGGGCAGGGCGACCTGCGTTCCGCCGCCGCCTTTTTGACGCTGTTGGCGATGTTGCCGGCGCCGATCTGCCTGTACCAGGGCGAGGAGCTGGGGCTGCCGCATGCCGCCGGGCTGCAGGATCCGCGCGGCGCGCAAACGCCGATGCCGTGGCATGAAGCCCCCGAACAGGTCACCGCCGGCGAAATCAGCTGGTATCAACAGGTGGCGATCGAACACCGCGCATTGGCCATCAGCCGCCAACAGCACGACAGCCACTCCACCTTACGTTACTGCCAGGCGCTGTTGGCCCTGCGCCGTTCGCCGCTCATCCAGCGTGGCGAATTGAACGCGATCAGCCAGCGGGACGGCGTGGTGCGCTTACTTATTACCCATCAGGATCAATGCCTTGAAGCGCTGATAAACCTGCAGCCTTATACTCAGGCGGCCGCGCCGTCTGAGGCGACCTTGCCGTTGGCATGGCAGCACGGCGCGCAGCAAGAGGGTCATCAATGGGTTTTGGCGGGCTTTGCCTCCGCCATTTTCACACGACATGTTAACTGCGAAAGCAGGGGAGTAACGCATGGCTAGCGTGACACTGCGCAGCGTTTATAAGGCCTTCGGTGAGGCCGTGATTTCCAAAGACGTCAATCTAACCATCGAAGACGGCGAGTTTGTGGTGTTTGTCGGGCCGTCGGGCTGCGGTAAATCGACGCTGCTGCGCATGATCGCCGGGCTGGAGGACATCACCTCCGGCGACCTGCTGATCGGCGAGAAACGCATGAATGAGGTGCCGCCTTCCGAGCGCGGCATCGGCATGGTGTTCCAGTCCTACGCGCTGTATCCGCACCTGTCGGTGGCGGACAACATGTCGTTCGGCCTGAAGCTGGCCGGCGCCAGGAAAGCGGAAATCAATCAACGGGTGAATCAGGTTTCCGAGGTGCTGCAGCTGGCGCACCTGCTCGATCGGCGGCCGAAGGCGCTGTCCGGCGGGCAGCGTCAGCGCGTGGCGATCGGCCGCACGCTGGTGGCCGAGCCGGACGTGTTCCTGCTCGACGAACCGCTGTCCAACCTCGACGCCGCGCTACGGGTGCAGATGCGCATCGAGATTTCCCGTCTGCACAAGCGCCTGCAGCGCACCATGATTTACGTCACCCACGATCAGGTCGAAGCGATGACGCTGGCCGACAAGATCGTGGTGCTCGACGCCGGTCGCGTGGCGCAGGTCGGCAAGCCGCTGGAGCTGTATCACTACCCGGCCAACCGCTTCGTCGCCGGGTTTATCGGCTCGCCGAAGATGAACTTCCTGCCGGTCAAGGTGACCGCGGCGCAGCCGCAACAGGTGCAGGTCGAACTGCCCAACCGCCAGTTGGTCTGGCTGCCGGTGGAAGGCGAGGGCGTTCAGCCCGGCGCCAACCTGTCACTGGGCATTCGCCCTGAACATCTGCTGCCCGGCGAAGCCTCAGAAGTGCGGCTTACCGGCGACGTACAGGTGGTGGAGCAGCTCGGCAACGAGACGCAAATCCACATCCAAATCCCGGCCATCCGTCAAAACCTGGTGTACCGCCAGAATGACGTGGTGCTGGTAGAAGAAGGTGCCACATTCGCCATCGGCCTGCCGCCTCATCGTTGCCACCTGTTCCGTGAAGACGGTACGGCATGTAAACGGCTGCACCAGGAGCCGGGCGTTTAAAGCATCAAAGTCGGTATAACAGGAGAATAATGATGACTACTCTGCGCAAACTTCCTCTGGCACTGGCTGTCGCCGCCGGTGTTCTCTCTACCCAGGCGCTGGCCGTGGATTTTCACGGTTACGCCCGTTCCGGCATCGGCTGGACCGGCAGCGGCGGTGAGCAACAGTGCTTCAAGGCCACCGGTGCCGCGAGCAAATACCGTCTCGGCAACGAATGCGAAACCTACGCCGAACTGAAACTGGGGCAGGAAGTGTGGAAAGAAGGCGACAAGAGCTTCTATTTCGACACCAACCTGGCCTATTCGGTCTCGCAACGTTCCGACTGGGAAGACGTGACCCCGGGCTTCCGCGAAGTCAACGTGCAGGGTAAAAACCTGATCGACTGGTTGCCGGGCTCCACGCTGTGGGCCGGTAAGCGCTTCTATCAGCGTCATGACGTTCACATGATCGACTTCTACTACTGGGATATCTCCGGCCCGGGCGCCGGTCTGGAAAACATCGATCTGGGCTTCGGCAAGCTGTCCGCCGCCGTGACCCGCAACTCCGAATCCGGCGGCTCTTACGGCTACCTGGATAACGAATGGAAACAGCGCCCAACCGTCAACGACACCTTCGACCTGCGTCTGGCCGGCCTGGAGCTGAACCCGGGCGGCACCCTGGAGCTGGGCGTGGACTACGGCCGCGCCAATGCGCAGGATAACTATCGCCTGGCCGACGGCGCCAGCAAAGACGGCTGGATGTTCACCGCGGAACACACGCAGAGCATCCTGAACGGTTACAACAAGTTCGTGCTGCAGTACGCCACCGACTCGATGACTTCGCAGAACAACGGCCGCAACGAAGGCGCCACCATCGATAACAACGGCAAGATGATCCGCGTGCTGGATCACGGCGCCATCGACTTCAACGATCAATGGGCGCTGATGTACGTCGCCATGTTCCAGGACATCGACCGCGATAACAACAACGGCACCACCTGGTACACCGTGGGCGTGCGCCCGATGTACAAATGGACGCCGATCATGAGCACCCTGCTGGAAGCCGGCTATGACAACGTCAAATCCCAGCGCACCGGCGATCGCAACGGCCAGTATAAAGTGACCCTGGCGCAGCAGTGGCAGGCGGGCAACAGCATCTGGTCGCGTCCGGCCATCCGCCTGTTCGCCACCTACGCCAAGTGGGATGAGAAGTGGGGCTACGCCACCGGTGACGACACCGGGTATAACACCGGCACCGCTTACAACGACACCAGCATGCATACCTTCAGCCGCGGCAAGGATGACGAAGTCACCTTCGGCGCCCAGATGGAAATTTGGTGGTAACGACGACAGGACGGGGAGGGCCACCGGCTCTCCCCCAACCGCATTCGCCGCGGCCGGATCTCTTGCCTGATCCGCCGCGGCGCTGAAAGAGGATATAACGATGAAAAAGAATCTGCTGTCACTCTGCCTGTCGCTGGCGCTGACCGTCGGCGCGCCTTTGGCGGCCAACGCCGACACGCCGGCCAACGTTTCCGTCGCGCCGGCCATCAGCGCCGCCACGCTGCAAAGCCTGCCGTGGCAGCCGCTGCAGCCGCCGGTGTCGCAAGAGGTGAAGCTCGACGCCGTCAGCCCGCAGCTCAATCAGGGCGAGATTCAGGGGGCGATCGCCGCCTATACGCTGCCGGCCGATCGCGGTTCGCTGGAAGTGACGCTGAGCAGCCTCGCCAAAAACAATTCGCTGTACGCGCCGAGCGTGCTGGTGCTGGATGAGCATCTGCGCCCGGCGGCGTATTACCCGAGCAGCTATTTCCCGTATCAGCCGCCGGGGGCGATGTCCTCCGATCGCCTCGAAGGCACGCTGAAACTGACGCCGGCGCTCGGTCAAAAACAGATTTACCTGCTGGTGTACACCACCCGCCAGGACTTGGCGAAAACCACGCAGCTGACCAACCCGGCCAAGGCCTACGCGCAGGGCGTGGGCAACGCGGTGCCGGATATCCCGGATCCGATCGCCGGCCACGCGACGACCGGCACGCTGAAGCTTAAGGTGACCGCGGAACAGGGCACCGGCAACGTGATGATCGGCATGCTGCAGCCTGCGCCGACCGTGGCGCCGGTGGTGGTGGGCTCGACCGCACCGGCCGCCGTGGCGGCGCCTGCGCCAGCGCCGGAGAAACCGGCGGAGCCGATGCTCAACGATACCGAAAGCTACTTCAATAACGGCATCAAGCAGGCGGTGAAGGCGGGCGATATCGACAAGGCGCTGAAGCTGATGAATGAGGCCGAGAAACTGGGCTCGACCACCGCGCGTAAAACGTTTATCAGCAGCGTTAAAGGCAAGGGGTAACACCCGGCGCTGCCGATGCTGGCTCGATGATTGGTGCGCTTTGGCGCACCTTTTTTCATCCGCGGGTCAGCGTTGCGCCGATCAACGCCAGCAGACGGGCGTTGTCCACCTGCTGCATGACGCGCACCGGCTTGCCCTGCGGCGCCGGCATGCCGACCGTCAGGCGCAGGCTGTCCGGCCGCCAGCGGCGTGAGCTGCCGCGCGTCAACGCCCCTTCCACCGCCACATCCACATGAAACATCTCGGTGGTGACCAGCTGCGGCGCCAGCAGCCAGGCGATCACCAGCGCATCATGGATCCAGCAGCCCGGCAGGTGCCGCGTATGGCGCGAATAGTCGATCCACGGCTGCGTCGTGGCGCGCAAATAGCGGCACAGCGGGGTATCCTGCTGGGTCAACGCGGCCAGATCCGCCTGGGTCAGCATGGTCTGGGTGGTGACGTCCAGCGGCGCCAGCGTGATAGCGGCGCCGCTGTTCAACACCAGCCGCGCCGCTTCCGGATCCAGGCCGAAATTGGTGTCCTTGATATATCCCTCAACGTTGAACACGCCGCCCATAATCACGATCTCTTTCACCGCCTGCGCCATCTGCGGGTAAAGCTGCATGGCGTGCGCAACGTTGGTCAACGGGCCGATCGCCGCCAGCGTGATCTCGCCGGGATGCCGGCAGATCAGTTCGCCGATGGCGATGGCGGCGTCCGGCGCGGGCGCGTTGGCCAGCGAGGGCGCGGGCAGGTCACGCCACAGCGCCGCCAGCTTAGGATCGGCGATCGGGCGGTCCAGGTGTGCGCGCCACGGCTCCGGCGGTTCGCTCAGGGCGCGCGCCGCGCCGAGGGCGACCGGCACCTGATAACCGCTCCGCGCCAGCAGATCGCTGGCGACGGCGAAGCCCACTTCGCGCGGGGTGTTGCCGGCCACGATGCTGATCAACTCCAGCTGCAGCTGCGGTTTGGCCGCCAGCGCCAGGGCCAGCGCCAGGCCGTCGTCGACGTTGGCGCCGGGAACGCCGTTGCCGGGATCGCAATCAATGATTAAACGCATATAAGGTGTCCTGAAAAACCGCTAACAGCCGCACGAACGGCGGATGCGCAGTTGAAAAGCGAATTCATGCAGCTCGGCGGGCGCGGCGCCGGCGGCCAGCATGGCGATGGCCCGCTTGGCCATGGCGTCGATCGGCTGCTCGACCGCGCTGAGCGGCGGCACGCTGAATTCGGATTGTTGCGTGCCGTTAAAACAGATCAGCGCCAGATCGTCCGGCGCGCGCAGCCCATGCTCCGCCAGCGCCGACAGGCAGCCGAGCGCCTGCTGCTCGTTAGAGGTGAAAACGGCGCGCGGGCGCGGGCCTTGCACCAGGCGCTGGGTGGCCTGGTAACCGCCCTGGCGGGTGTAGGGCGCTTCGAAAATCCACGCGTCGCGTGGCGCGATGCCCGCCTCCAGCAGCGCATCGCGCCAGCCGTTCAGGCGATCCTGCGCGTTGAGCATGGTCAGCGGACCGATAAAAATGCCGATGTCGCGATAGCCGTGCTGCAGCAGATGGCGGGTCGCCTGGCAGGCGGCGTCGCGCTCGTCGACGCGAATGGCGCAGACGCCGGCCTGGCTGTCGATGGTGTCTATCATCACGCAGGGGGTGCCGGAAGCGCGGATCAGATCGAACCACGGGTGGCGATCGACGCTGGTGTACAGCAGGCCGTCGACCTGGCGGCGCAGCAGGTTGTTGATAAGCTCATATTCGCGCTGACGATCGTCGCCGGCATCGCCCAGCAGCAGCACGCGGCCGCGGCTGAAGGCTTCCTGCTGCAGCGCCCGCGCCAGAGTGGCGAAGAACGGGTTGGAAATATCCGGCACCACCAGCCCGTAGGTTTGCGTGCTGCCGGAGGCCAGCGCCCGCGCGATGTCGTTCGGCCGGTAGCCGGTCTGCTCGATCGCCGCCAGCACGCGCAGCCGGGTGGCTTCCGCCACCGGGCGCGGGCCGTTGTTGATCACGTAGCTGACCACGGCGACGGAGGTGCCCGCTACGCGGGCCACGTCGGCGCGGGTAACGCGTCGCGCGGAGTGATTATCCAAATTGAGATCCTGTTCGCCTTCTCGCTACGCGGCATCCTGCGGCAGGTTGAGATCGCGGCCGCGGGTTTCGGGAGCAAAGAAGGTGGTGATTAAGCCGATGCCCGCCATTACAACAAAATAGGCGGCGACAGGCCACCAGTGACCGAAGCCGGAGAGCAGCGCGGTGGCGATCAGCGGCGCGGTGCCGCCGGAGAGGATCGAGCCGAGCTCCTTGGCGAACGCCATCTTGGAGTAGCGGTTCTTCACGCCGAACAGTTCGACGCCGTAGGCCGCCTGCACGCCGAAGATCCCCAGCGATGCGATGCACATGCCGACTACGATCACCGAGATGACGATCGCCGGTTCACGGCTGTCGAGCAGCCAGAAAGCCGGGAAGGCATACAGCACCAGCAGCAGGCAGAACCAGCGGTAGGTGACGCGGCGGCCGAAGCGATCGGACAGCCAGCCGGCCAGCGGGATCACCAGAAAACCGCACAGCGAGGCGATCAGCACCGCCAGCGCCGGCACCGATTTATCGACCATCAGCACCTTGGCGACGTAGCCGACGATAAAGCCCTGGCACAGATAGGAGGGGCCGTTTTCGCCGATGCGCAGGCCGAGCATCACCCAGAACGCTGTGGTGCGCTGCAGGTAGCTGCGTGAGTCCGGCGCGGCCTGAGCGGCGTCCAGCATGCGCTGGTGGTTTTGTTGCAGCTCGCGCTCGAACACCGGCGTTTCGCGCACGTGACGGCGCAGGTACAGCGCCACCCCGGCGATCAGAATGCTGGCGAGGAACGGAATGCGCCAACCCCAGCTCATCAGATCTTCCTTGTCGAGTTGCAGCACCAGCAGCCATACCAGCGACGCCAGCAGGGTGCCGCTGTTGGAGCCGATGGCGATGATCGAGGCCACCAGCCCGCGCCGCTTGGCCGGCGCGTATTCCGCCAGCATCACCGCGCCGCCGGACAGCTCCGCGCCGGCGCCGAATCCCTGCGCGAAGCGCAGGATCACCAGGCAGGTGGGCGCCCAGACGCCGATTTGCGCATAGGAGGGGATCAGGCCGATCAGCGTGGTGGAAATGCCCATCAGCGCCACGGTGGTGATCAGCACCACGCGGCGGCCTTTGCGATCGCCGATCCAGCCGAACACCAGCGCGCCGATCGGCCGCGCGACGAAACCGACGGAGTAGGTGGCGAAGCTGGCCAGCAGGGCGACCAGCGGCGTGGCCTCGGGGAAGAACACATCGCCGAACACCATGCCGGCCGCTAGGCCGTACAGCGCGAAGTCGACGTATTCCATGGCGGTGCCGAGCCAGCAGGAGAAGGTGGCGCGCCAAAATTGGCTGCGCCCCTCTTTGGTTGCCAGGCGTTCATCGGCCGCCAGCGCGGCGTCGGCGGTCTGTGGAGTGGCAAGCGTTGTTTCGCTCATGACGGTGCTATCCTCTTTTGTTCTGCGCCTGGAGGGGCGCGGTTAAAGATGGTTTCCCTGGTGCCGGCAACAAAGGTGTGCCGACAAATGATGTCGGACGCATGGCGATTCAACGCTGCGGTGTCAGAGTATCTACGCGCGTAGATAAAACAACGCGACAAAGATGAAACTTTGCAGGCGATCACAGAATCGTCATCGTGCCGGGGAACGAAGATAGAGAATACGGATGGCAAAAAGATGACAGAACCCCGGTTTTTCCGGCCGATAGGCCTGCCGTTTTCGCCACGAATCAGCCTGCCGCTTTCGCATTTCTGCGCTACAATGGGGGCCTGTTAACAGTTTGTATCGTCTGGCGCGCCTTACCGGCTGCGGTTCAGGCGAGGAGTAAAGCAATGTCTGGCATCAGGGATTCCATCCTGCCGCCGCTGGAGTGGTTGTCCG
This sequence comes from Serratia sp. CY38905, assembly GCF_052168875.1. Lineage (NCBI taxonomy): Bacteria > Pseudomonadati > Pseudomonadota > Gammaproteobacteria > Enterobacterales > Yersiniaceae > Serratia > Serratia sp. CY38905. Next base: position 51,587 of record NZ_JBJNLV010000016.1, read on the forward strand.
AACAGGATCCTCCGGCGCCCGCCACCGTCAGCGACTGGCTGATGGAGTTAGGCTCCATGACCCGCCGATTTGAACGCCATTGCGCCCAGGTGCGCGTCGAACCGCAGCGCGAATGCTTCGTCACGCGCGAGGCGCTGGGCGACGAGGCGAACCACCTGCCCGACAGCCCGCGCTATTGGCTGCGCGAAGTGGTGCTGCTGGGCGACAACCAGCCCTGGCTGCTGGGGCGCACGGTGATCCCGGAAAATACGCTGACCGGCCCCGACCAGGCGCTGGTGGATCTGGGCACGCTGCCGCTGGGGCGCTACCTGTTCAGCAGCGGCGAGCTGACCCGCGACTATATCCATATCGGCCGACAGGATGCGCTGTGGGCGCGTCGTTCACGGCTGCGGCTGGCGGGCAAACCGCTGTTGCTGACCGAACTGTTTTTACCGGCTTCACCGCTGTATTCAGCGGTTCCTGCATAAAAGAGGAGAGCAAGACCTTGGAGGGAAGCGTGACTCAAAGTAAATGGCGGGCTTACAGCCATTTGATGCGCATTGATAAACCGATCGGCACGCTGTTGCTGCTGTGGCCGACGCTGTGGGCGCTGTGGCTGGCCGGGAAAGGCGTGCCGCCGCTGTCGATTTTGCTGGTGTTCGTGCTCGGCGTGTTCCTGATGCGCGCCGCCGGTTGCGTGGTGAATGATTACGCCGATCGCGCGGTGGACGGCTACGTGAAACGCACCGCCGGGCGGCCGATGCCGAGCGGCCAGGTGAGCGCGAAAGAGGCCAAGGTGCTGTTCGTGGTGCTGGTGCTGGTCTCGTTCTGCCTGGTGTTGACGCTCAATGCGATGACCATTTGGCTGTCGCTGGCGGCGCTGGCGCTGGCCTGGGCGTACCCGTTCATGAAGCGGGTGACCAACCTGCCGCAGTTCGTGCTGGGCGCCGCGTTCGGCTGGGGCATTCCGATGGGCTATGCGGCGGTCAGCGAATCGCTGCCGCTCAGCTGCTGGCTGCTGCTGCTGGCCAACATCTGCTGGACGGTGGCCTACGACACGCTGTATGCGATGGTCGACCGCGACGATGACCTGAAGATCGGCATCAAATCCACCGCTATCCTGTTCGGCCGTTATGACAAGCTGATCGTCGGGCTGCTGCAGTTTGCGACGCTGCTGCTGCTGGTGTGGGTCGGTTATCTGGCGCAGCTCGGCGGGGCGTTTTACTGGTCACTGCTGCTGGCGGGCGCGCTGTTCATTCACCAGCAGAAACAGATCGCCGGCCGCGAGCGCGAGGCCTGCTTCAAGGCCTTCCTGCAGAACAACTATGTGGGGCTGGTGGTGTTCATCGGTATCGCGCTGAGCTATCTGCCGACGTAACGCTTCCCTTCCGCAAGAAAAAAGGCACCCCGAGGGTGCCTTTTGTGTTTCCGCGCCGGGCGAAATCACTCGTCTTTCTCTTCTTCCGCATCGGATTGCGGCAGGGCGTTGGTTTCTTCCGGCATGTTGACGCTTTCGATGGTCAGCTTGATCTCCGGCGTGATCAGATCGCTCAGCATGTTGTACACCTCGAGGGTGTGCTCGCGGATCGCATCGCCGCTGTCGTTGATATAGCCTTCTTCGCGCAGCGTTGCCACCAGGGTGGAGAACACCGCCTTGTCGAAGAATTCCGGCGCGTTGATGCCGTGCAGCACCGACAGACGCTGCGCCATGATGCGGCTCTCTTTCTCCAGCGCGCCGCGGTTGATGCTCGGGTTGGCGCTGAGGATCGACATGGTGATGGCGTAGCGTTGCAGGGTTTCGCGCACCCCGGCGGCCAGCAGCTGCAGCGGGCGAATGCGCGCCGGGTTCAGCACCAGCTCGTCGCCTTTGTCGCAGATCAGCTGTTGACGGATCAGCTCGTCGATCACCGGCCGCAGCACCTCCGGCAGCTGTTCCTTGTCGTTATGCAGGAACAGCTCGGCTTTCAGCATCGGATAGATCATGCCGATTTGGCGCAGCAGCTCGGCGCGCGATACCCGGCGGTGATGCATCACGATGCTGGCGATCAGCGACGGCAGCACCAGCAGGTGGTGGATGTTGTTGCGGTAATAGGTCATCAGCACCGCCTGCTCGCGCGGCAGGATGATGATGTCGCCGATGCTGTCCTTCTCCACCTCGAACTTGTTCATGTTCAGCGCGTGATCCAGCAGCTCGTCCGGCGTTTGCGTCGGCACGGTGACGTCACGCGCGTAAGGCGCGTTGCGCATCAGCTGCAGGTAGCACTCGAGCTGTTCGATCAGCTGCTCGCGGGTCAGCGAACGCTGACGCGAGGCCAGCAGCGCGGTGGAACACAGGTTCATGGCGTTGGCCGCGGCGGCGTTGTTGATGCGCACCATGATCTGGCCGGCCAGATCGTTGACCGTCGGCGTCAGCCAGCTTGGGCGCTGGGCTTCGATCGGATCGATCGACTCGCGCCACTGCGGCACGTTCTGGTTGAGGTAAGCCGTCAACGGCAGCGGTTCGCCGAAGTTGACGTAACCCTGGCCCAAGTTGCGCAGCTTGCGCAGGCCGCGCAGCATCTGCGGCAGGCTCTCTTTTTCCTTGGTGGCGCCGCGCAGCTCTTTGGCATAGGTACCCACTTCCATCACGTGCTCGTAACCGATGTAAATCGGCACCAGCGTGATCGGACGGGTGCCGCCGCGCAGCATCGCCTGGATGGTCATCGACAGGGTGCCGGTCTTCGGCTCCAGCAGGCGCCCGGTGCGGGAACGGCCGCCTTCCACGAAGTATTCCACCGAGTAACCGCGGGTGAACAGCTCGCCGAGGTATTCGCGGAACACCGTCGAGTACAGCTTGTTGCCCTTGAAGGTGCGGCGGATGAAGAACGCGCCCAGGCGACGGAAGATCGGGCCGGCCGGCCAGAAGTTGAGGTTGATGCCGGCGGCGATGTGTGGCGGCACCAGGCCCTGGTGATACAGCACGTAGGACAGCAGCAGATAGTCCATGTGGCTGCGGTGGCAGGGCACGTAGACGATCTCGTGGCCGTCCTGCGCCAGCTGGCGCACGCGCTCGGCGTTGGTGACGTTGATGCCCTGATACAGCCGGTTCCAGGTCCAGCTCAGCACGCGGTCGGACAGGCGCACGGTTTCGTAGGAGAAATCGGCGGCGATCTCTTCCATCAGCGCGATGGCGTTTTGCTGGGCCTTCTCGTGTGAGATCTTCTTGCTGCGCGCTTCGTCCTCGACCGCTTTTTCGATCGCTTTGGACGCCAACAGCTTGTTAAACAGATCCTGACGGGCCGGCAGGCTCGGGCCCACGGCGGCCAGGCGCTGACGCGAAAAGTGCATGCGCGCCACGCGCGCCAGTTTCTGCGCGATGGTTTTATCCGTTCCGTGTTCGGTGGCCATGCGGCGCAGCGAAACGGTGTTGGAGAAACGCACGAAGCTGTCGCGGCCGAGCCACAGCACGGCGAAGAATTTCTGCACGCCGTTCAACAGACGCAGGTGCGGCGTACCGTGGCCTTCGCGGCCCGGCGAGCGGCCGAACATCACCGAAACCGGCAGCATCTGAATGTCGAGATCCGGATTGCTGCGATGCAGATCCAGATAGTCGTGGAACAGCTTTACCGACTCTTCTTTCGGGGTGTAATAGCGGAACACGCGCGGGCCGTCGTGAATGAACACGTAGCTCGGCAGCACGGTGCCGTCGATCTCCAACGAGTTGAGCGGATCGGGCAGATCCTGCGCCAGGCACTGGGTTCGCAGCGTCAGCAAATCCGCCTTGGAATTGTAAGGTAAAACATACAAAATCGGCCGTGAGGGATCCAACCCTAGCTCGGTAACCGGATCTGAAGGGATGACCTTACTTCTTACCAACAATTTAAGTGGTAAATTCAATATTTTATAATAAATTTTACGCCAACCTGACATAACAACGTGAAGCCTCTTGTTAGCAATGCGCCGCAAGCATACCAGAAACCGGGTAGCAGATCTGTGGTGTTCGAAATCCGAGAGCCGTCAGCGCGGACTGTTCTAGACTCTTTTTATTATGACCGACCTCTGAGAAAGGCACGAAAACATGGCAAACCAAGCAACCGGCCTGACCCGCATCATCAAGGCCGCCGGCTATTCCTATAAAGGGCTTTCCGCCGCCTGGCAACACGAAGCGGCGTTCCGCCAGGAACTGGTGGTCACCCTCCTGGCTATCATACTGGCTGTCTGGCTGGATGTGGGTGCGATAGCGCGCATTTTATTGATCGGATCGGTAGCGCTGGTGATGATCGTCGAGATCCTGAACAGCGCGATCGAGGCGGTGGTGGATCGCATCGGCAGCGAACATCACGAGCTGTCCGGCCGGGCCAAGGACATGGGATCGGCGGCGGTGTCGCTGGCGATCGTGCTGGCGCTGTTCGTTTGGGGCACGGTCTTATGGCAGCACTTCGGCTGACGAAAAGCGCCTACTGACTGATTTTTATTTAATCTTCGGTTCCCAATCCGCGCTTACCTGTATATACTCACAGCAAGACTGTATAAACAAACAGGGGGCGGAATGAAAGCACTAACTACCAGACAGCAAGAGGTCTACGACCTGATTCGCGAGCACATTTCGCAAACGGGCATGCCGCCAACGCGTGCCGAGATCGCGATGCGTCTGGGGTTCCGTTCGCCTAACGCCGCCGAAGAACACCTGAAGGCGCTGGCACGCAAAGGCGTGATCGAAATCGTCTCCGGTGCTTCGCGCGGTATCCGCCTGCTGATGGAAGAAGAAGAGGGTCTGCCGCTGATCGGCCGCGTCGCCGCCGGCGAGCCGCTGCTGGCGCAGCAGCACATCGAAGGGCACTACCAGGTGGATCCTTCCCTGTTTAAACCGAGCGCCGATTTCCTGCTGCGGGTGAACGGCATGTCGATGCGCGACATCGGCATTCTGGATGGCGATCTGCTGGCGGTGCACAAAACGCAAGACGTGCGCAATGGCCAGGTCGTGGTGGCGCGCATCGAAGACGAAGTGACGGTCAAGCGCCTGAAAAAGCACGGCAACGTGGTTGAACTGCTGCCAGAGAACAACGAATTCCAACCTATCGTGGTCGATCTGCGTCAGCAGAATTTCACTATCGAAGGGCTGGCGGTCGGCGTGATCCGCAACGGCGACTGGATTTAATCGTCGCACCCTCAGTGCCGCCTCCTTGTATCAATCGCCCCTGTTCTGGGGCGTTTTTGTTTCTGACCTTGCCATTCGCCACCGCTACGGGAACTTCTCATCATGCGCTTGATTTCCGCCTTTACCAGCGACACCGATAAAGCTCTGTGGCGCCTGGCCCTGCCGATGATTTTCTCCAATATTACCGTGCCGCTGCTCGGGCTGGTGGACACCGCGGTGATCGGCCACCTCGACAGCCCGATCTATCTGGGGGGCGTCGCGATCGGCGCGGTGGCGACCAGCTTCCTGTTCATGCTGCTGTTGTTCCTGCGCATGAGCACCACCGGCCTGGCGGCGCAGGCGCTGGGGGCACAGAACCCGCAGGCGCTGGCGCGCGCCTTTATGCAACCGCTGCTGTTGGCGCTGCTGGCCGGAGCGGCGATCGTCCTGCTGCGTTATCCGCTGATCGAACTGGCGCTGCGGATCGTCGGTGGCGATGGCGAAGTGCTGGAACAGGCGCGGCGTTTTCTTGAGATCCGCTGGCTCAGCGCCCCGGCGGCGCTGGCCAATCTGGTGCTGCTGGGCTGGCTGCTCGGCGTGCAGTACGTGCGGGCGCCGGTGATCCTGCTGATCGTCGGCAACCTGCTGAATATCGTACTGGATATCTGGCTGGTGATGGGCCTGGGCTGGAACGTGCGAGGGGCGGCGGCGGCCACCGCCATCGCCGAATACGCCACGCTGTTGCTCGGCCTGTGGCTGGCGTGGCGGGTGATGCGCCTGCGCGGTATTACCCTGCCGATGCTGCGCCAGGCTTGGCGCGGCGATCTGCGTCGCCTGCTGGCGCTCAACCGCGACATCATGCTGCGTTCACTGTTGCTGCAACTGTGCTTTGCGTCGCTGACCATTTTCGGCGCTCGCCTGGGGAGCGAGGTGGTGGCGGTCAATGCGGTATTGATGAATCTGCTGACGTTCACCGCCTATGCACTCGACGGCTTCGCTTATGCGGTGGAGGCCCATTCAGGCCACGCCTACGGCGCCCGGGACGATAGCCAACTGCGTAAGGTGTGGCACGCGGCCTGCAGGCAGGCGGGGCTGGTCGCGTTGGCCTTCGGCCTGGCGTATGCCGTTACCGGCCAGCAGATCGTGGCGGCGTTGACCTCCTTGCCGGAGCTGCGTGCGTTGGCTGCCCATTATTTACCGTGGCAGGTCATTCTGCCGCTGGTCGGGGTGTGGTGCTATTTGCTGGACGGCATGTTTATCGGCGCCACGCGCGGCGCCGAGATGCGTAACAGCATGGCGGTGGCTGCGGTAGGGTATGGTCTGACGCTGTTCAGCGTGCCGCTGCTTGGCAACCACGGGCTTTGGCTGGCGCTGGCGGTGTTTCTGACGTTGCGCGGCGTGGCGTTGGGCTGGATTTGGCACCGCCACCAGGTGCGCGGCAGCTGGTTTACCGCACATTAACCCGGGCGTTCCGTTGGGATAATGGTTAGTTTTTCTTATGTTTTTTGTCATGTTTGCTTACATGTTTTCAGCCTGGTCCCGTTCGCGTTAGTTTGTTGTTTACTGGCGTTTTTTGTTTTTATTTTGTCAGTTAATGGTTTTTTATTCTGTGTTTTGGCTTTTTTATTTCCACGTTTAACTAGAATGAATCATGTGGCTGGTACATGAAGGGGAACGGTGCTCCTTAAGGTGAAGGGAGCATCAGCCAGAAAAATTTCTGGTTAACCCCGGCCGGCGACAGGGATCACTGATTCACCACAGGTTAACGGAGAGACTATGAATAAAGATCAAGCCGACGGTAACTGGAAGCAGCTGAAAGGCAAAGTGAAGGAAAAATGGGGCAAGCTGACCGATGACGATCTGACGGTCATCGAAGGGAAACGCGAACAGCTGGTCGGCAAAATCCAGGAGCGCTACGGTTACCAGAAAGAGGCGGCCGAGAAAGAGGTGAAGGCCTGGGAAGAACACACCAAGCACCGCTGGTAATTTGCAGGGCCGCCATTGAAGGCGGCTTGCCCAGCGCAGGCCGGCGTCGCTCTCATCCTCTGGCGCCCCGGCCGCAGGTACAGGGAGGTACCTGACTTCGTCTTACTTCTTCTTGATGGCGATGCTGTGATCGTGTTCGGCGCAGTCATGCTTGCTGTCGCACGCCTCAACCTCCACGCAGCCGGCGCACAGACCGTGCGCTTCCACCACGCTGTGCCGCAGCGCAAATCCGGCTTCCTGCGCCAGCTTCTGCAGCGTTTCCTCTACGCCTTCGGTGGTGCGTTCGGTCACCTGGCCGCAGCGATCGCAGATAAACAGTGCGGACGTGTGCATCGGCTGTTCAAAATGGTGGCACAGCACGTAGCTGTTGGCGGATTCCACTCTATGGATAAACCCTTGCTCCAGCAGAAAATCCAGCGCGCGATAGACCGTCGGCGGCTTGGCCTGCGGTTCGGCGACGCGCAGCAGATCGAGCAGGTCATAAGCGCTGATTGCACCGGGTTGCTGAGTCATCAGACGCAGCACTTCCAGCCGCTGCGGCGTCAATCGCACATTGCGTTGCTGGCAGAGGCGTTCCGCCTGCGCCAGCAGCTTTTCCTGGGTGGTTGAGTTCATCGCAAATATCCCGGTACGTAAAAAAGCCGATTTTACCATGATTACGGCGAATCGCCGAGAGTTGCCCCCTTTTCCCCTGAGGATTGCGCAGGGAAAGGCGCGCAGAGTGCGCTAAAAGAGAGATGCATCACAACTTTTCCCCGCCGCAGGGCGACAAATCAACATTGCCGGTTTTAGCGCTGGAGAGCAGCGGGCGAGAGCGGTATAACGCGCTTCACCCGCGTGATGAGCAGGAGCCATTGTACGATGACGGAAAGAGAGAAGCTGTTAAGCGGCCAGGTGTACAACAGCCGCGATGAAGAATTGATTGCTATGTACCATCGGGCCAGAGCGTTGACCAAAAGCCTGGGCGAGCTGGATTCGCATCAGGCGGACGAGAAAAACCGTCTGCTCGGCGAACTGTTCGGCGCCTGGGGCGAGGCGAGCTGGATCGAAACGCCGTTCTGGTGCGACTACGGGCAACATGTCCGCATCGGCAAGAACTGTTTTATCAACGTCAATGCGGTGTTCCTCGACTGCAATACCATCACCATCGGCGACAACACGCTGATCGGCCCCAACGTGCAAATCTACACGCCGAGTCATCCGCTGAAGGCCGGTGAACGCTTTACCGGTGACCCGGCTTTCCCTTTCCGCACCTCGGCGCAGCCGGTGTCCATCGGCAGCAATGTGTGGATCGGCGGTAACGTGGTGATCTTGCCGGGCGTGACCATCGGCGACGGCACCACTATCGGCGCGGGCAGCATCGTGACCGGCGACATCCCGGCCAACGTGCTGGCGCTGGGGCAGCCGTGCCGGGTTATCCGCGCGTTGGAATAGGGCGCAGATAAGGCGGTTTTCCCAACGGCGCCGATTGTCGTTATAATAGCCGTTTGCGGCCGCGCGCCGTTCGTTGAACCCAGACAGACTCAGGTAGCCAGTAACTCAGCATGACGAAAGACAACCACGCCCCAACCTACGCCGCCAATCGTTTCTCCATCGCGCCGATGCTCGACTGGACCGATCGTCATTGCCGTTACTTCCACCGCCTGCTGACCAAGGAAACGCTGCTGTACACCGAAATGGTGACCACCGGCGCGATCATCCACGGTAAAGGCGACTACCTGGCCTACAGCGAAGAAGAGCATCCGGTGGCGCTGCAGCTGGGCGGCAGCGATCCGGCCGCGCTGGCGCACTGCGCCAAACTGGCGGAGCAGCGCGGTTACGACGAGATTAACCTCAACGTCGGCTGCCCGTCCGATCGCGTGCAAAACGGCATGTTCGGCGCCTGTTTGATGGGGCAGGCGACGCTGGTCGCCGACTGCATCAAGGCGATGCGCGACGCGGTGTCGATCCCGGTGACGGTGAAGACCCGCATCGGCATCGACGATCAGGACAGCTACGCCTTCCTGTGCGACTTTATCGAGACCGTCGCCGGGCGCGGTGAGTGCGACATGTTCACCATTCACGCGCGCAAGGCCTGGCTCTCCGGCCTCAGCCCGAAAGAGAACCGCGAAGTGCCGCCGCTGGACTACCCGCGCGTTTATCAGCTGAAGCGGGATTTCCCGGCGTTGACCATCGCCATCAACGGCGGGGTGAAAACGCTGGAGGAGGCGCGGCAGCACCTGCAGCATCTGGACGGCGTGATGATGGGGCGCGAGGCGTACCAGAATCCGGGCATCCTGGCGCGGGTCGACAGCGAACTGTTCGGCGCGCAGATCGCAGTGCCGGACAGCGTGGCGATCGTCGAAGCGCTGTATCCGTATATCGAGCGCGAGCTGTCCAACGGCACCTATCTCGGCCACATCACCCGCCACATCCTCGGTTTGTTCCAGGGCGTGCCGGGCGCGCGCCAGTGGCGTCGCCACCTGAGCGAGAACGCCCACAAGCCGGGCGCCGATGCGCGGGTGGTGGAGCAGGCGCTGGCGCTGGTGCGTCAGCCGCGTGTGGAAATGGCGTAACCCACAAAAAGTTTGACCAACAGTTAGTCTTTTTCGCCAGGCATTCGGCGCGTTGCCGGATGCCTGCCCCGTTTTTTCAATAGGTTAGCACTTTCGCCGTTCTGGCACGCTTCTTGTAATCCATTCAGCAGATACGTTGAGTTGCAAAGGAGCAATCATGTTGGAAATCTTCTTTCTCATTGGCTTTGTGGTGATGCTGATGGTGACCGGCATCTCGCTGCTGGGGATCTTCGCTGCGCTGTTGGCGGCGGCGGCGTTCATGCTGGTGGGCGGGTTGTTCGCGGTGGTCATCAAGCTGCTGCCGTGGCTGATTTTGGCGGTGGTCGGGGTATGGATTTACCGCGCGATGCAGAAACCGCAGGCCAGGCGTTACTGATTTTTTGCTGAATAATCAGACAGTCACACTGAAACTTGCACAATTTTTCGCACCGCGAATGCGGCAACGATCACAGCTTGGCAGTTTTCCCCGGCGATGTGGCACATAAAGCGTGTTTTTTGCCGAACGGGGCTGTTAGGATGTGGGTCGATGCAGTGATGCGACCGATTTCATCACCGTGAGAGACAACCAAAATTCGTGTTGCTAAAGCAACCCCCTGTCTCTGGCGGACTCTGCTCTACCCCTACAAAACGCAGTAACAGAAAGGGCTCCGCAAGGAGCCCTTTTCTTTTGCCGCTATCAGGGGATCAGCAGACTGGAGCCGCTGGTGCTGCGGCTTTCCAGCACCTGGTGCGCCCGCTGGGCGTCGGCCAGCGCAAATTTCTGCTCGTCTCTCACCTCCACCCGAATGGCGCCGCTGCCGATCAGCGAGAACAGCTCGTTGCTGGCGTACTGCAGTTCGGCGCGGTTGGTGACGTAGCCGTTGAGGGAAGGGCGGGTGACGTACAGCGATCCTTTCTGGTTGAGCAGCGCCAGATCGACGCCGGTCACCGGGCCGGAGGCATTGCCGAAGCTGACCATCAGGCCGCGGCGTTTCAGGCTGTTGAGCGAGGCCTGCCAGGTGCTTTGCCCCACCGAATCGTACACTACGCCAACCTTCTCGCCGTGCGTCAGCTCGGCCACCCGCTGGGCGATATCCTCTTTGTGGTAGTTGATGGTGGCCCAGGCGCCGGCCTGTTTCGCCAGGGCGGCCTTCTCGTCGGAGCCGACGCTGCCGATCAGGCGCGCACCCAGCGCTTTGGCCCATTGGCAGGCGATAAGGCCAACCCCGCCGGCGGCGGCATGGAACAGGAACACTTCACCCGGCTGCACTTCGTGAGTCTGGCGCAGCAGGTAGTGCACCGTCAGCCCTTTGAGGAAAGAGGCGGCGCCCTGCTCAAAGCTGAGGTTGTGCGGCAGCAGCGCCACTTTTTCTTCCGGCACGTTGTGGATCTCGCTGTAGGCGCCGAGCGACGACTGCGCATACACCACCCGGTCGCCCGGTTTGATCGCGCTTACCCCGGCGCCGACCTTGACCACCACGCCGGCCGCCTCGGTGCCGAGGCCGCTCGGCAGGCTGGCCGGCGCGTACAGCCCGCTGCGCACATAGGTGTCGATGTAGTTGATGCCGATCGCCTTGTTCTCGATCTGCACTTCCCCGGCAGCCGGATCGAGCGGTGTAAAATCAACGTATTGCAAGACTTCCGGCCCGCCGGTGGCGGAGAATTGAATGCGCTTGGCCATATCGTTACCTCGTTGGAGTGTCTGATTTCACCCTATTCTTTTTAGTCTCGGAGATCCAGTTTGCCCGTGCGGGGTTCAATACCTTTTTTGCATCGGTTATGGCGCAAAAATCACGTATACTCTCGCGTCAGGATCCTTCATTCGCAACCGGATAAAGACTACGTTTCATGGCAGGAAAAAAACCAACCAACAAAACAAACGCGGACGAAACCAGAGAGCGTTCCAGAGATCGTCAGATGGAAGGGCTGAAGATGCCGCCGCACTCGCTGGAGGCCGAGCAGTCGGTGTTGGGCGGTTTGATGCTGGATAACGAGCGCTGGGACAACGTGGCGGAGCGCGTGGTCGCCAACGATTTCTTCAGCCGCCCGCACCGCCTGATCTTTACCGAGATGCAGCGTCTGCTGGAGATGAGCAAGCCTATCGACCTCATCACCCTGTCCGAATCGCTCGAACAAAAGGGCGAACTGGACTCGGTCGGCGGCTTCGCCTACCTGGCCGAGCTGTCGAAAAACACCCCGAGCGCCGCCAACATCGGCGCCTACGCCGACATCGTGCGCGAGCGCGCGGTGGTGCGCGAGATGATCTCGGTGGCTAACGAGATCGCCGACGCCGGCTACGATCCGCAGGGGCGCAGCAGCGAAGACCTGCTCGATCTGGCGGAATCCCGCGTCTTCCAAATCGCCGAGAACCGCGCCAGCAAAGACGAAGGCCCGAAGGGCATCGAGCGCATCCTGGAAGACACCGTGTCGCGCATTGAGCAGCTGTATCAGCAGCCGCACGATGGCGTGACCGGGGTCGATACCGGCTATCAGGATCTCAACAAGAAAACCGCGGGCATGCAAAAGTCCGATCTGATCATCGTCGCCGCCCGTCCTTCGATGGGGAAAACTACCTTCGCCATGAACCTGTGCGAAAACGCCGCGATGACCCAGGAAAAACCGGTGCTGATCTTCAGCCTGGAGATGCCCGGTGAGCAGATCATGATGCGTATGCTGGCGTCGCTGTCGCGCGTGGATCAGACGCGCATCCGTACCGGCCAGCTCGACGACGAGGACTGGGCGCGCATTTCCAGCACCATGGGTATCCTGTTGGAGAAGCGCAACATGTACATCGACGACTCCTCCGGCCTGACGCCGACCGAAGTGCGCTCGCGCGCGCGGCGCATTTTCCGCGAGCACGACGGGCTTAGCCTGATCATGATCGACTACCTGCAGCTGATGCGCGTGCCGGCCCTGTCCGACAACCGTACGCTGGAGATCGCCGAGATTTCGCGCTCGCTGAAGGCGCTGGCGAAAGAGCTGCAGGTGCCGGTGGTGGCGCTGTCGCAGCTGAACCGAAGCCTGGAGCAGCGCGCCGATAAGCGCCCGGTCAACTCCGACCTGCGTGAGTCCGGCTCTATCGAGCAGGATGCCGACCTGATTATGTTCATCTATCGTGATGAGGTGTATCACGAGAACAGCGATCTGAAAGGGATCGCGGAAATTATTATCGGTAAGCAGCGTAACGGCCCGATCGGCACCGTGCGCCTTACCTTTAACGGCCAGTGGTCGCGTTTCGATAACTACGCGGGGCCACAATACGATGACGAATAATCAGCTAAGGAACTGAAATGAAAGCGGCAACCGCTGTAATCGACCGCCGCGCTCTGCGACATAATCTGCAACAGGTGCGCCGCCAGGCGCCGCAAAGCCGCCTGATTGCCGTTGTGAAAGCAAACGCTTATGGACATGGCCTGCTGGAAACAGCCCACACCCTGCAAGACGCCGACTGCTACGGCGTGGCGCGCATCGGCGAGGCGCTGATGCTGCGCTCCGGCGGCATCGTCAAACCGATCCTGCTGCTGGAAGGTTTCTTCTGTGCCGAAGATCTGCCGGTGCTGGTGGCGAACAACATCGAAACCGCGGTGCACAGCATCGAACAGCTCGAAGCGCTGGAGCAGGCCAAGCTGGCGCGCCCGGTGCCGGTGTGGATGAAGCTCGATACCGGCATGCATCGGCTGGGGGTGCGCCCCGAACAGGCGGAAGCGTTTTATCAGCGCCTGTGCGCCTGCCGCAACGTGGCGCAGCCGGTCAATATCATGAGCCACTTCAGCCGCGCCGATGAGCCGGAATCCGACACCACCCTGAAACAGATCGCCTGCTTCGAGCAGTTCGCGCGCGGCAAACCGGGCCAGCGCTCGGTCGCCGCGTCCGGCGGCACGCTGCTGTGGCCGGATGCCCACAATGAGTGGGTGCGTCCCGGCATCATTTTGTACGGCGTGTCGCCGCTGGATAACGGCAGCGGCGCCGAGCATGGGCTGCAGCCGGCGATGACGTTGAAATCCAGCCTGATCGCGGTACGCGAGCACAAGGCCGGCGAAGCGGTTGGCTACGGCGGCACCTGGGTAAGCCCGCGCGATACCCGGCTGGGCGTGGTAGCGATGGGGTACGGCGACGGCTACCCGCGCAGCGCGCCGACCGGTACGCCGATCCTGATCAACGGCCGCGAAGTGCCGATCGTCGGCCGGGTGTCGATGGACATGATTTCGGTCGATCTCGGGCCGGACGCCGCCGATAAGGTGGGGGATGAAGCGGTGCTGTGGGGCGAGGCGCTGCCGGTCGAGCGCATCGCCGCCTGCACCGGCATCAGCGCTTACGAACTGATCACCAAGCTCACGCAGCGCGTGGCGATGGAATACATCGGCGACTGATGCGCAGCAGGGGCCGACGCGCGTCGGCCCCGTTTCTCAGCGGGTTACTTCTTTACCGCCAACCACTTGTCGATAATCTTCTGATACTCGCCGGTCGCCTTGGCCAGGTGCAGCCACTGATCCACATACAGTTTCCAGCTCAGATCGTCGCGCGGCAGCATGTAAGCCTTCTCGCCGTACTGCATCGGTTTGCTCGGATTCACCGCGCACAGCTTCGGATAGCGCTTCTGCTGGTACAGCGCCTCGGAGGCGTCGGTGATCATCACGTCCGCCTTGCGGTCTACCAACTGCTGGAAAATGCTCATGTTGTCGTGCGTCAGCGTCAGCTTGGCCTTCGGCAGATAGGCGTGCACGAAGGCTTCGTTGGTGCCGCCCGCCGGCTCCAGCAGGCGCACCGACGGTTTGTTGATCTGCTCGAGAGTGCGGTATTTCTTCACGTCGGTGCAGCGCACCAGCGGGATTTTGCCGTCGGTATCCAGCTTGTCGGCGAAGAACACCTGTTTTTGTCGCTCCAGCGTGACGGAGATGCCGCCCATCGCGATATCGCACTTGCCGGAGGTGAAGTCCGGCGTCAGGGTTTTCCAGCTGGTTTTCACCCACTTCACTTTGGCGCCCAGGCTCTTGGCCAGCGACTCCGCCATATCGATGTCGATGCCTTCATAGCCGCCGTCTTCCTTGAGGAAGGTATAGGGCTTGTAGTCGCCGGTGGTGCAGACCTCCAGGGTCTTTTGCTGCAGCACCTTGTCCAGGTGGGATTGCGCGCCGGCGCCGCCGGCGGCGAGCAGCAGCGCGAGAGGGAGTAGCTTTTTCATCTGGCGTCCTTTTTATACATTCGTGGTTTTATGCGTTACTTCGCCGTTAATTGTCGTTTACCTGCATGAGTTAGCCGTTTTTTATGCCGCTTACCGGCGAAAACGCCGGGCGTTGCTGCTGTACGCGATTTAAGCGCCAGGGTGTGACGTCGGCAGCGGTAAAAAAACTGGTAGGCTGTAACGTCAACATTTATTAACACAGTTTACAGGTGGCTATGTACAACATTGACGATTTTGATATGAAAATCCTGACGCTGTTACAGGCCAACGGCCGTCTGACCAATCAGGAACTGAGCGAGCTGGTCGGGCTCTCCGCCTCCCAATGTTCGCGGCGGCGCATCAGCCTGGAGCAGGCGCAGCTGATCCGCGGCTACCACGCGCGGCTGGCGCCGGAGGCGGTCGGCCTGGGGCTGGTAGGGCTGATCGAAGTTAGCCTGATCACGCACGCGCAGGAGCAGATCGACAGCTTTCATCAGATGCTGGAGGAGGTGGACGCGATCCTCGACGCTTACAAGACCACCGGCGACGCCGATTACCTGCTGAAAGTGGCGGTGGCGGACCTGCCGGCGCTGAGCGAGTTCATCAGCCAGACGCTGTCGCCGCACAAAAGCGTGGCGCATATCAAAACGGCGGTGGTGCTCAATCGCATCAAGGAAAACGGTTTGTTGCCGGTGGCGAGATAAAGCTAAAACCGAATGCGGTTTTCCGTCTATATTAGGAACGTAACGCTGTGCCCAAACCACAATAAATAAACCAGGAGAAAACCCCCGTGTTCCAGAACGTTGACGCCTATGCCGGCGATCCCATTCTGTCGCTGATGGAAAAATTCAAACAAGACCCGCGCGCGCACAAGGTGAACCTGAGTATCGGCCTGTACTACGATGCGCAGGGCATCATCCCGCAGATGCGGGCGGTCGCCGCGGCGCAAGCGCAGTTGAACAGCGTCGAGCACGGCGCCTCGGTATACCTGCCGATGGAAGGGCTGCAACCCTACCGTTCCGCCATCCAGCAGCTGCTGTTCGGCGCGCAGCACCCGATGCTGCAGCAGGGGCGCATCGCCACCATTCAGACCGTCGGCGGTTCCGGCGCGCTGAAAGTGGGCGCCGACTTCCTGAAAAGCTACTTCCCGGATTCGCAGGTGTGGGTCAGCGATCCCACCTGGGAAAACCACGTCGCCATCTTCAGCGGCGCCGGTTTCAAGGTGAATACCTACCCGTATTTCGACAGCGAAAGCCTGGGCGTGAAGTTTGACGCCATGCTCGCTGCGCTGAAACAGCTGCCGAAGCACAGCATCGCGCTGCTGCACCCGTGCTGCCACAACCCGACCGGTTCCGACCTGACCCCTGCCCAGTGGGATGAGGTGGTTAAGGTGATCGCCGAGCGTGAAATCATTCCGTTCCTCGACATCGCCTATCAGGGCTTCGGCGGCGGCATGGAGCAGGATGCCTACGCCATTCGCGCCATCGCGGCGGCCGGCCTGCCGTGCCTGGTGAGCAACTCGTTCTCGAAGATCTTCTCGCTGTACGGCGAGCGCGTCGGCGGCCTGTCGGTGGTGTGCGAAAGCGAAGAGGCGGCCGGGCGCGTGCTGGGCCAGCTGAAGGCCACCGTGCGCCGCAACTACTCGAGCCCGCCGAACTTCGGCGCGCAGCTGGTGGCCAAGGTGCTGAACGACGCCCAGCTGAAAACCCAGTGGCTGGACGAAGTGGAGAGCATGCGCACCCGCATTCTCGAGATGCGCCACGCGCTGGTGGACACCCTGAAGAGCGCGCTACCGCAGCGCAACTTCGATTACCTGCTGGCGCAGCGCGGCATGTTCAGCTACACCGGCTTCAGCGCGGCGCAGGTCGATCGCCTGCGTGAAGAGTTCGGCGTCTACCTGATCCACAGCGGCCGCATGTGCGTGGCCGGCCTGAACCACAACAACGTGCGTCAGGTGGCCGAGGCGTTTGCCGCGGTGCAGTAACGCCTGTTAGTCTGAACGGACGTTCATCGGGAGCGATAGCGATATCGCTCCTTTTTTATTGCCGGCGCGCCGCCGAAGTTGCCGCAAACCGGAGAGAGAATATACTGATTGAGGGGCGCTCACTCATGTGGCATCAGCAAACGCTAATCCTCAGCGCAAAAGCGCGTGGCTTTCATCTGGTTACCGACGAAATCGTCAACCAGTTAACCCACTTACACCGCCTGCAAACCGGCCTGCTGCATCTGTTGCTGCAGCATACCTCGGCCTCGCTGACGCTCAACGAGAACTGCGATCCCACGGTGCGAGCCGATATGGAGCAGCATTTCCTGCGTCAGGTGCCGGAAAACGCACCCTATCAGCATGACTACGAAGGGCCGGACGACATGCCGGCGCACATCAAATCCTCGCTGCTGGGCGCTTCCTTGACGCTGCCCGTCAGGCACGGGCGGCTGATGTTGGGCACATGGCAGGGCATCTGGCTGGGGGAGCACCGCATCCACGGCGGAGCACGCCGTATTGTGGCCACGTTACAGGGGGAATAACCCAATGAATAACAGTGCATTGCTGGAGTACTGCATGGCGAAGCCGGGCGCGGAACAAAGCGACCAGAACCAGTGGCAGGCCAGCCAGATCAAGGTGGGCGACGTGATGTTCGCCATGGTGTGCGAGGTCGAAGGGCGGCCGGCGCTGGCGGTCAAGTCCAGCCCGGAGCTGGCGGAAAGCCTGCGTGAACACCATCCGGAGATCGTCGCCTGCGACGGCCTGAACAAGGCGCACTGGAACACGGTGTTTCTTGACGGCAACCTGCCGAACTCGCAGTTTTACACGCTGATCGACAGCTCCTATCAGCTGGTGGTGGAAGGCCTACCCGAACACGTGCGCCAGGAACTGCGCGCCTGATTGCCGGGCGGCGGCGCCGCCCGTTTTCTCCTGCTTTTTCATGTTAAAGCGTGATCGCGGTTTTAAGTTGGGAACGTTCCCTTTCTGTTGCCGGGCTAAAGCGGCTACGCTTGGGCATTCAAGAAACGCGGGTAAATAAGGAGGCCGACATGGCCATCAGCGAAGAAAAGCGCAAGATGATCGCCGGGGAACTGTACGACGCCGGCGATGACCTGCTGCGCAGCGAACGTCGGCGCGCGCGCCAGCTGACGCATCGCTATAACCACTCCTCGCCGGAAGAGGGCGAGCTGCGCAAACAGTGGCTGGGCGAGTTGCTGGGCGGCTATCAGGGCGGCACCATCGAGCCGACCTTCCGCTGCGACTACGGCTATAACATCTATCTGGGCAAGAACTTCTACGCCAACTTCGACTGCGTGATCCTCGACGTGTGCGAGGTGCATATCGGCGACAACTGCCTGCTGGCGCCGGGCGTGCATATCTACACCGCGACCCATCCGCTGGACGCCGAGACCCGCGTCGGTGGGGCGGAGTTCGGCAAACCGGTCAGGATTGGCGATAACGTGTGGATCGGCGGGCGCGCGGTGATCAATCCGGGGGTGACCATCGGCGACAATGCGGTCGTTGCCTCCGGTGCGGTGGTAACCAAAGACGTGCCGGCCAATTGCGTGGTGGGCGGCAACCCGGCCAGGATCATCAAGCAGCTATAAGAAACGGGCGCCGTTGGGCGCCCGCCGTCATCAGACCCGCAGCGAGTCGATATCCACCACGAAGCGGTACTTCACGTCGCTTTTCAGCATGCGCTCATAGGCTTCATTAATCTGCTGCATCGGGATCAGCTCGATATCCGACGTGATGCCGTGTTGGCCGCAGAAGTCCAGCATCTCTTGCGTTTCCGCAATGCCGCCGATCAGCGAACCGGCGATGCGGCGGCGCTTCATGATCAGATTGAACACCTGCGGCGACGGGTGATCGTGTTCCGGCGCGCCGACCAGCGTCAGGGTGCCGTCGCGGCGCAGCAGGTTGAGGAACGGATTCAGATCGTGCTGGGCCGCTACCGTGTTGAGGATGAAGTCGAAGCTGTTGACGTGCTGCGCCATCTCCTCCGGGTTGCGCGAAATCACCACTTCATGCGCGCCAAGACGCTTGGCGTCTTCGATTTTCGACGGCGAGGTGGTGAACAGCACCACGTGCGCGCCCATCGCCCGCGCCAGTTTGACGCCCATGTGCCCCAGCCCGCCGAGCCCGACGATGCCGACTTTTTTGCCTGGCCCCGCGCCCCACTGGCGCAGCGGCGAATAGGTGGTGATGCCGGCGCACAGCAGCGGCGCGACCCCGGCCGGATCGAGATTTTCCGGCACGCGCAGCACGAAGTCCTGATCCACCACCAGATCGGTGGAGTAGCCGCCGTAGGTCACGGCGCCGGTCTGGCGGTCCTGACCGTTATAGGTGCCGGTGAAGCCGTTCTCGCAATACTGCTCCAGCCCCTCATCGCAGCTCGGGCAGCTGCGGCAGGAATCTACCATGCACCCGACGCCGACCAGATCGCCGACCCGGTAACGCGAGACATGGCCACCGACGGCGCTAACGCGGCCGACGATTTCGTGGCCCGGCACCACCGGGTAAATGGTATTGCTCCATTCATTGCGCGCCTGGTGCAGATCCGAATGGCACACGCCGCAGAACAACACCTGAATTTGCACATCGTGCTCGCGCAGGGCGCGCGGTGGGTAATCGAAAGGCACCAGCGCAGACTTCGCGTCATGCGCGGCATAGGCATGGGTAATGTTCATGGTCGCTCCAGTTATCAATGTATGGGGGACAACGCTTGGCCGGCAGCGAGTGCCGGTGAGACGCGGCCTGAGTCAGACAGGGCGGCCGCCGAGGGAACATTGATGATAAAAGCGGTGAGCGCGGAGGGAAATGCCTGAAAATGTCGAAATCTTGCCTGTTTCTGTTTGATTGCAGCGAAACGGGCCGGCGTGCGGGCCGCCTGAGCGACGGCCCGCACGCCGGCGGCACTACGGCTTCAACAGCGGTTTCAGGAAGCGTGCGGTGTGCGATTTTTCACACTCGGCCACGGTTTCCGGCGTGCCGGCCACCAGGATCTCGCCGCCGCCGCTGCCGCCTTCCGGCCCCAGATCGACGATCCAGTCGGCGGTCTTGATCACGTCCAGGTTATGCTCGATGACCACGATGGTGTTGCCCTGATCGCGCAACTGATGCAGCACCGCCAACAGCTGCTGGATATCGGCGAAGTGCAGGCCGGTGGTCGGTTCGTCGAGGATATACAGCGTCTGGCCGGTGCCGCGCTTCGACAGCTCGCGCGCCAGCTTGACGCGCTGCGCCTCACCGCCGGAGAGCGTGGTGGCCGACTGGCCGAGGCGGATGTAGGACAGCCCGACATCCATCAGGGTCTGCAGCTTGCGCGCCAGCGCCGGCACCGCGTCGAAGAACTCGCGCGCTTCTTCGATGGTCATCTCCAGCACTTCGTGGATGCTCTTGCCCTTGTACTTCACTTCCAGCGTTTCGCGGTTATAGCGCTTGCCCTTGCATTGGTCGCACGGCACGTAGATGTCCGGCAGGAAGTGCATCTCGACCTTGATCACCCCGTCGCCCTGGCAGGCTTCACAGCGCCCGCCCTTGACGTTGAAGCTGAAACGGCCCGGCGTATAACCGCGGCTGCGCGATTCCGGCACGCCGGCGAACAGCTCGCGCACCGGGGTGAAGATGCCGGTATAGGTGGCCGGGTTGGAGCGCGGCGTGCGGCCGATCGGGCTCTGATCGATGTCGATCACCTTGTCGAAATGTTCCAGGCCGGTCACTTCGCGGAACGGCGCCGGTTCGGCGATGGTGGCGCCGTTGAGCTGGCGCTGGGCGATCGGGAACAGCGTATCGTTGATCAGCGTCGATTTGCCGGAGCCGGAAACGCCGGTGATGCAGGTAAACAGACCGACCGGCAGCGTCAGCGTCACGTCCTTCAGGTTGTTGCCGCGCGCGCCGCTCAGCTTCAGCACCTTGGTCGGATCGGCCGGCACGCGCTGCGCCGGAATGGCGATCTCGCGCTTGCCGCTGAGGAACTGGCCGGTCAGCGAGTCCGGCTGCGCCATGATGTCGTCGACGGTGCCTTCCGCCACCACCTGGCCGCCGTGCACGCCGGCGCCGGGGCCGATGTCGATCACGTGATCGGCGGCGCGGATGGCGTCTTCGTCATGCTCCACCACGATCACCGTATTGCCGAGGTTGCGCAGGTGGATCAGCGTTTCCAGCAGGCGCTCGTTGTCGCGTTGGTGCAGGCCGATCGACGGCTCGTCCAGCACGTACATCACGCCCACCAGGCCGGCGCCGATCTGGCTGGCCAAACGAATACGCTGCGCTTCGCCGCCGGAGAGCGTCTCCGCCGAGCGGGACAGCGACAGGTAGTTCAGGCCGACGTTCACCAGGAATTTCAGGCGATCGCCGATCTCTTTCAGCACTTTTTCGGCGATCTTGGCGCGTTGGCCGCTGAGCTTCATGTTCTGGAAGAAGGTCATCGCATGGCCGATGCTCAGATCGGAAATCTCCGGCAGCGTGGTATCTTCGACGAACACGTTGCGCGCTTCTTCGCGCAGGCGGGTGCCGTGGCACGAGGCGCAAGGGCGGTTGCTGATGAACTTCGCCAATTCTTCGCGCACCGCGCTGGATTCGGTCTCTTTATAGCGGCGCTCCATGTTGTGCAGCACGCCTTCGAACGGATGACGGCGCACGGTGGTATCACCGCGATCGTTGATGTATTTGAATTCGATCGACTCTTTGCCGGAGCCGCTCAGCACCGCCTTCTGCACGTCGGCGCTCAGGGTGTTGAACGGCGCTTCGACGTCGAACTCATAGTGCTCCGCCAGCGAACGCAGCATCTGGAAGTAATAGAAGTTGCGGCGATCCCAGCCGCGGATCGCGCCGCCGGCCAGCGACAGCTCGGGGTTTTGCACCACGCGATCCGGATCGAAGAACTGCTGCACGCCCAGGCCGTCGCAGGTCGGGCAGGCACCAGCCGGGTTGTTGAAGGAAAACAGGCGCGGTTCCAGCTCGCGCATGCTGTAGCCGCAGATCGGGCAGGCGAAGTTGGCGGAGAACAGCAGCTCGTCCGCTTTCTCGTCGTCCATATCCGCCACCACCGCGGTGCCGCCGGACAGCTCCAGCGCGGTTTCGAACGATTCGGCCAAGCGCTGCGCCATGTCCTCGCGCACCTTGAACCGGTCGACCACCACTTCGATGGTGTGTTTCTTCTGCAGCTCCAGCTTCGGCGGATCGGACAGATCGCACACTTCACCGTCGATGCGCGCGCGGATATAGCCCTGGGCGGCCAGGTTTTCCAGCGTTTTGGTGTGTTCGCCCTTGCGGTCTTTCACCACCGGCGCCAGCAGCATCAGGCGCTTGCCTTCCGGCTGGCTCAGCACGTTATCGACCATCTGGCTGACGGTTTGCGCCGCCAGCGGCACATGGTGATCCGGGCAGCGCGGCTCGCCGACGCGGGCGAACAGCAGGCGCAGGTAGTCGTGGATTTCGGTGATGGTGCCGACCGTGGATCGCGGGTTGTGCGAGGTGGATTTCTGCTCGATGGAGATCGCCGGCGACAGGCCCTCGATATGATCGACGTCCGGTTTTTCCATCAGCGACAGGAACTGGCGCGCATAGGCGGAGAGCGATTCGACGTAGCGGCGTTGCCCTTCGGCATACAGCGTATCGAAAGCCAGCGATGACTTGCCGGAACCGGACAGGCCGGTGACGACGATCAGTTTGTCACGCGGGATAATCAGGTTGATGTTTTTCAGATTATGGGTTCGAGCACCACGAACTTCGATATTGTCCATTTACACTTCCCGTCTTGATGATACACCGCGCCTGTCGCGATTTTTGCGGGGGATTTTGTGATGGATCTCGCAAAAAACCGGCACAGCCAGGTCGAAACGCATAATTATGACACAAAAAAACCTGAATGAATATCCAGTATGCGAATGCAAACAAGGTCGATCGAAAAGACAATTCTGGAATGCAATTCGCACTTATCAACACGGGTGTGGTTTCGCACTCAGCGTGGTAAACTGACGCGTTTATACTGTGTAGAAATCAATCATCGGGAGAAGTGCTCATGGCCAGCAGAGGCGTAAACAAAGTAATTCTGGTCGGGAATCTGGGTCAGGATCCAGAAGTCCGTTACATGCCGAACGGCGGCGCAGTGGCCAACATTACCCTGGCGACCTCCGAAAGCTGGCGTGACAAGGCGACCGGCGAACAGAAAGAGAAGACCGAGTGGCACCGCGTCGTGCTGTTCGGCAAACTGGCCGAAGTGGCGGGCGAATACCTGCGTAAAGGCTCTCAGGTCTACATCGAAGGCTCCCTGCAGACCCGTAAATGGCAGGATCAGAGCGGCCAGGATCGCTACACCACCGAGATCGTGGTTAACGTCGGCGGCACCATGCAGATGCTGGGCGGCCGTCAGGGCGGCGGCGCACCGGCCGGTCAATCTGCCGGCGGCCAGGGCGGTTGGGGCCAGCCTCAGCAGCCACAGGGCGGCAACCAGTTCAGCGGCGGCCAGCAGCAGTCGCGCCCGGCGCAGAACAGCGCTCCGGCGGCCAGCAGCAACGAACCGCCAATGGATTTCGACGACGATATCCCGTTCTGATATCCGGCCGTTTGCAGCCAAAAAAAAGCCCCTTCACGGGGCTTTTTGCATTTCAGGGATGGTTACGCCGAGAAGCCTCCGTCGATGCTCAGGCTGGCGCCGGTGATATAACCCGCCTGCGGGCCGGCGAGGTAGGCGACGAAGCCGGCGATCTCTTCATCTTTGCCGTAGCGGCCGATCGCCATCAGCTGCTTGAGCTGCTCGGCGAACTCACCGGCGTCCGGGTTCATCTCGGTGTCTACCGGGCCGGGCTGCACGTTATTGACGGTGATGCCGCGCGGGCCGAGATCGCGCGCCATGCCTTTGGTCAGGCCGACCAGCGCCGATTTGCTCATCGCATACACCGCCGCGCCGCCGAACGGCACGCGCTCGGCGTTGGTGCTGCCGATGTGAATGATGCGGCCGCCGTCGTTCATGTGGCGCGCCGCTTCCTGGCTGGCGACGAACACGCTGCGCACGTTGACCGCCAGCATGCGATCCAAATCGTCCAGCGCCAGCTCCTCGGTGCTGCCCAGCGTAAACACCCCGGCATTGTTCACCAGAATATCCAAGTTGCCGAACTGGCTGACCGCCTGGCGCACCGCCTGCTGCAGCGCCGCCGCATCGGCGCTGTCGGCCTTGATGGCGAGGGCTTTGCCGCCGGCGGCGGTAACGGCGCTTGCCACCGCTTCGGCGCGATCGGCCGAGGCGGCGTAGGTAAAGGCGACCGCGGCCCCTTCGCTCGCCAACCGTTTCACGATGGCGGCGCCGATGCCGCGTGAGCCGCCCTGGACGAACGCGACTTTGCCATGCAGAGGTTGTGCTGTGGTCATGTTATTTCTCCAAAGTGGGTGAGGGTAAGGCGTTATTCCCAGTATCGGTGAAATGTCTGGCGGCCACTGTTCACAAAGAGCTTTGCCTGCCCACAACGAGAAAAGCCCCTTGCGGGGCTTCTTTCTTCCGTCGGTTGGCTGTTCGACGATCAGTTGAAGATTTCTGCGGTGCCGTACAGTTTGTTCTGGCCGCCGGCGGCGACGATGCGGTATGAGCTGGCGCCCGACGCAGCGGCTTTGCTGGCCAGTTCGCTTTCCAGCGCGCTCAGGTTGCTGGCGCCGCTAACGGAGACTACGCCGATTTTCTGGGCGTCTGCAGCGGGTTGGCTGGACGGCAGGTCAGCGGCGAAGGTAGCGAAAGAAGCGGTAGCCAGCAGCGCAGCGGTAGCAAAAATTTTGACGTTTTTCATGATGTATTCCTCAGCGTATTGATTGGATGAGAGCCCGTTGTCTCTCGATGTATTAAATAGTAGTGCGGCAGGCAGGAATAAAAAATCGGAGAGTTTTGAGTATCTCTGTCAAATAAACTGATTGTTTTTTCATCCGCTGGCGCGCGGTAAAAATCGCCACTACCCTTTACAGACGATCCTTAACCGGAGAAGCGTAATGACGGTAAACGCATTTATCGGCAGCTGGGCGCTGGTGTCCTCGGCATTTGAGAACCAGGACGGCGAGCTGAATTACCCGCTGGGCGAGCAGGTGCTGGGGCGTATCCACTATGAGGCCAACGGCACGATGGCGGCGCAGCTGTACAGCGCCGTGCGGCCGCGTTTCGCCGCCGACGATTTGGCGCAGGGATCCGAGCGGGAGATCCGCGCCGCCTTCATCAATATGATTTGCTACTTCGGCCGCTATCAGGTGGAGGAAAGCGAGCAGCGGGTGGTGCATCAGGTCGAAGGCTGCTCGTTCCCCAACTGGGTAGGTAGCCGTCAGGTGCGTTTTTACGCTTTCAGCGGCGATCGGCTGACGTTGCGCACGGTGCCCTTGCAGCTCGGCAACGGCGTGCAGGTGGGCGAACTGGTGTGGCAGCGGACAGGAGCTTCTTTATGATCATTGTTCATCATCTCAATCATTCGCGCTCGCAGCGCATTCTGTGGTTTCTGGAAGAGCTGGGCGTGCCCTATCAGGTGCAACGCTACGAACGCGATCCGCAGACCATGCTGGCGCCGGCGGCGCTGAAAAAGATCCACCCGCTGGGCAAATCACCGGTGATCGTCGACGGCGATCTGACGCTGGCGGAATCCGGCGCCATCATCGAATACCTGCAGGAAGCCTATGACGCGCAAGGGATGTTCATGCCGACCGACTTCCACGCGCGCCAGCAATACCGCTACTGGCTGCACTACGCCGAAGGATCGCTGATGCCGCTGTTGGTGATGAAACTGGTGTTCAGCCGCCTCGGCCAGCCGCCGATCCCCTGGCTGCTGCGGCCGGTGGCCGGCGCGATCGGCAAGGGCGTGCAGCGCGAATATCTCGACAAGCAGATCGCGCCGCACTGCGAGTATCTCGAGCAGCACCTGAACAAGGGCAGCTGGTTCGTCGGCAACGACTTCAGCGCGGCGGACATACAGATGAGCTTCCCGCTGGAGGCGATGGCGGCGCGCGGCGCGTTGGATGATTGCCCGAAACTGCGCGGCTTTCTGCAGCGCATTCACGCCCGGCCCGCCTACCAGCGGGCGTTGGAGCAGGGCGGCCCTTACGACCTGCTGAGTTAACCGGATGGGCTATACTCGATGGGGTCATTCTTCATCGGAGGTAGCCCATGGCTACGCAAATCTTCGTTAACCTGCCCGTACGCGATCTGCCCGCCTCGATGGCGTTTTTCACCCGCCTGGGTTTCACTTTCAACCCGCAATTTACCGATGACACCGCCGCGTGCATGGTGGTCAGCGACACGATTTACGTGATGCTGCTGACCCATGACAAATTCAGGGTGTTTACCCCGAACCCGATCGGCGACGCCAAACAGGCCACCGAAGTGCTGGTGTGCCTGTCGCAGCCCAGCCGGGCGGCGGTGGACGAACTGGTGCGCAAGGCGGTCGCCGGCGGCGGCAACACCTACCACCCGCCGCGGGACTACGGCGTGATGTACGGCCACGGTTTTCAGGATCTGGACGGCCATATCTGGGAATTGATGTATATGGATCCCGCGGCTGTGCAGGCGCAATAACCCCGCCGTGACGGAATTCGCCGGGGCGCTCGTCGCCCCGGTTTTATCGTGCAGGCGCCATTTCCGCCGCTTTCTGCATAAATTGCCGCGATCTTTAGTTGATTAGACGCTAGGGAAGGCAGGATAATCGTTTGCCTTGAATAAACCACCATAAATCACCCGTACCGCGCGCTGCGAGTTAAACGTTTGCCTTGGTGCGCATCGCCGTTGGCGCTGCGACGGAGGGGCACGGATGCGGAACGTGACGTAAACGATTACGTGACGATCGGGCGCGGGCGAGATTACAGGCCTGCTGCGACGGGCCGATTCATGAAACACAGGGGAAGTAACCTATGTCGAACTCTCAAGCGAACCACGCCGCAAAACCAACCGGCGGGCTTGATGGCTATTTTAAAATTTCCGCGCGCGGCAGCAGCGTGCGCCAGGAGGTGGTGGCGGGGCTGACCACCTTCCTGGCGATGGTGTACTCGGTGATCGTGGTGCCGAGCATGCTGGGCAAAGCGGGCTTCCCGCCGGCGGCGGTGTTTGTCTCCACCTGCCTGGTGGCCGGGCTGGGCTCGCTGCTGATGGGGCTGTGGGCTAACCTGCCGATGGCCATCGGCTGTGCGATCTCGTTGACCGCCTTCACCGCCTTCAGCCTGGTGCTGGGCCAGCACATCAGCATTCCGGTGGCGCTGGGCGCGGTGTTCCTGATGGGCGTACTGTTTACCGTCATCTCGGTCACCGGTATCCGCGCCTGGATCCTGCGCAACCTGCCGATGGGCGTGGCGCACGGCACCGGCATCGGTATCGGTCTGTTCCTGCTGCTGATCGCCGCCAACGGCGTCGGCCTGGTGGTGAAGAATCCGCTGGATGGCCTGCCGGTGGCGCTCGGCGCGTTCACCTCCTTCCCGGTGGTAATGACGCTGGTCGGCCTGGCGGTGATCTTCGGCCTGGAAAAACTGCGCGTGCCCGGCGGCATTTTGCTGGTGATCATCGCCATTTCCATCATCGGCCTGATCTTCGACCCGGCGGTGAAATACCAGGGGCTGTTCGCCATGCCGAGCCTGGCGGACGCGGACGGCAAGTCGTTGATCTTCAGCCTGGATATCATGGGCGCGTTGCAGCCGGTGGTGTTGCCGAGCGTGCTGGCGTTGGTGATGACCGCGGTGTTCGACGCCACCGGCACCATCCGCGCGGTGGCCGGGCAGGCCAACCTGCTGGATAAAGACGGGCAGATCATCAACGGCGGCAAGGCGCTGACCTCGGATTCCCTGAGCAGCATCTTCTCCGGCCTGGTGGGCGCCGCGCCCGCCGCGGTCTACATCGAATCCGCCGCCGGCACCGCCGCGGGCGGCAAGACCGGCCTGACCGCCACCGTGGTCGGCATTCTGTTCCTGCTGATCCTGTTCCTGTCGCCGCTGGCCTATCTGGTGCCGGTCTATGCCACCGCACCGGCGCTGATGTACGTCGGCCTGCTGATGCTGAGCAACGTCACCAAGCTGGACTTCAACGACTTCGTCGACGCGATGGCCGGCCTGCTGTGCGCGGTGTTCATCGTGCTGACCTGCAACATCGTTACCGGCATCATGCTGGGCTTCAGCTCGCTGGTCATCGGCCGCATCTTCTCCGGCGAATGGCGCAAGCTGAACATCGGCACCGTGCTGATCGCCGTGGCGCTGGTGGCGTTCTACGCCGGCGGCTGGGCGATCTAAGCCCTCGGGTTTCCCTCGCCCGGCGGGCGAGGGAAGCTGTCACGGCAATTCCCTTCTTAAGATAAGTCTTCTTCTGCTCTGCACCGCGTTTTGAAAGGCACAACAAGCTTTAACGGCTGTAAAAAAAGTGATCTACTATCGGAACCAACGCAGGCCCTGAGCCGATGTCGTCTGAATCGTAGAGTCTAAGGAAAGCATGGAAATCTTTTTTACAATCCTCATTTTGATCCTGGTGGTCTCCCTGTCCGGGGTGGTGACGCGCATGTTGCCGTTCCAGGTGCCGCTGCCGCTGATGCAAATCGCCATCGGGGCCCTGTTGGCCTGGCCGCATTTCGGGCTGCACGTCGACTTTGATCCCGAACTGTTCCTGGTGCTGTTCATCCCGCCGCTGCTGTTCGCCGACGGCTGGAAAACGCCGACGCGCGAATTCCTGCACCACGGGCGTGAAATTCTCGGCCTGGCGCTGGTGCTGGTGCTGATCACCGTGGTCGGTGTCGGCTATCTGATCTACGCCATGGTGCCGGGCATTCCGCTGGTGGCGGCCTTCGCGCTGGCGGCGGTGCTGTCGCCGACCGATGCCGTGGCATTGTCCGGCATCGTCGGCAAAGGGCGCATTCCCAAGCCGATCATGGGCGTGCTCGAAGGCGAGGCGCTGATGAACGACGCCTCCGGCCTGGTGTCGCTCAAGTTCGCCATCGCGGTGGCGATGGGCACCATGGTGTTCACCGTGGGCGGCGCAACCCTCGAGTTTCTCAAAGTGGCGATCGGCGGCCTGCTGGCTGGCGTGGCGGTCACCTGGACCTACAGTAAATCGCTGCGGGTGATGAGCCGCTGGAGCGGCGACGATCCGGCGACCCAGATCGTGTTCCTGCTGCTGCTGCCGTTCGCTTCTTACCTGATCGCCGAACATATCGGCGTTTCCGGCATCCTGGCGGCGGTAGCGGCGGGGATGACCATCAGCCAGTCCGGCGTGATCCGCAACGCGCCGTTGGCGATGCGCCTGCGCGCCAACAGCGTGTGGGCGATGCTGGAATTCGTGTTCAACGGCATGGTATTCATCATGTTGGGCCTGCAGCTGCCGGGCATTCTTGAGACCTCCATCCTGCAGGCGGAGCTGGATCCGACCATCCAGACCTGGTACCTGTTCGCCGACGTGGCCACCATCTACGCCGCGCTGCTGGTGCTGCGTTTCACCTGGCTGTGGGTAATGAAGAAGGCCAGCAACCGCTTTATGAAAAAGCGCCCGCTGCAGTTCGGCGACTACAGCACGCGTGAGCTGTGGGTGGCGTCGTTCGCCGGGGTGCGCGGGGCGATTACCCTGGCCGGTGTGCTGTCGATACCGCTGTTGCTGAGCGACGGCACCGCCTTCCCGGCGCGCTATCAGCTGGTGTTTATCGCCGCCGGGGTGATCCTGCTGTCGTTGATCGTCGGCGTGCTGGCATTGCCGCTGCTGCTGCGCGGCGTGCAGGTGGCCGACAAGAGCGCCAGCAAGCAGGAAGAACGCATGGCGATCGCCATGGCGGCCGAAGTGGCGATCGAGAGCGTGAATAAAATGGAAGAGCGCCTGGTTGCCGATACCGAAGAGAACCTCGATCCGCAGGTGTTGAAAGAGGTCAGCTCGCGGGTGACGGGCATGCTGCGGCGGCGTATCGCCTCGAAAGACGACATCGAGAATGCGCTGGCGATGGAAAACCTCGAGCGGCGTTTCCGCCTGACGGCGCTGCGCGCCGAGCGCGGCGAGCTGTACCACCTGCGCGCCACGCAGAAAATCAGCAACGAGACGCTGCAAAAACTGCTGCACGATCTCGACTTGCTCGAAGCGCTGCTGATCGAGCGCGAAGGCTAAACCTCAGACGAGGAATTAACGTTTTTCCTCTCTATTTCTGTCCTGAAGGGCCGCCTGTGCGGCCCTTGTTTTTTGGCTACTTGAGCGGCGGCCAGTAGTCGCGGCAGCAGGCGATCCAGGCCTGTGCGCTGTGCGACAGGTAGCTGCCCTGGCGCCAGATCAGCCCGATTTTCCACTCCATGCGTGGCTCCAGCGGCAGCCAGACCAGGTTTTCCTTGTCCAGCCAGCGGCAGACCGGCTCCGGCAGCATGGCGATGCCCACGCCGGCCTGCACCATCGAGGCGAGGAAATCCCATTGGCCGCTGCGCACCGCGATTTGCGGTTCAAAACCGGCCTGGCGAAACGCCTTCATCAGCATCTTGTACAGCGCAAAGTCTTCGTTATAAATCAGGATCGGGCTGTCGGCCAATTCGGCGATATTGATGCGGGTGCGGTTGAGCCACTGCGGCGTGCGCGGCGCCACCACGCACATCGGGTGGCCCAGCAGCGGCAGAAAGGTCAGCGGCTGTTCCGAATCGAAGGGCAGCACCGTCATCGCCAGATCCAGTTCGCCGGACATCACCGCCTGTTCGACCGACAGCCCGCCCAGCTCGGAAATTTTCAATTCGATGCCGGGGTAGGTCTGGCGAAAGCGGCGGATCAGATCGGCGATCTGCCTGCCCACCATCGGCGGAATACCCAGCCGCAGCACGCCTTTTTTCACCGAGCTGATGTCTTCCAGCTCCGCCTCCAGCTGGCGGAATTCGTCGAGGATCGTCAGGCCGCGCTGATACACCGCCTGGCCGCTGTCGGTCAGGCGCAGCTTGCGGCCTTCGCGGATCAGCAGCGTGCATTCCAGCTCCTCTTCCAGATGCCGCAGCATCTTGCTGATGGTGGGCTGGGTGACGAACAGTTTTTCTGCGGCGCGGGTGAAACTTTGCTGGCGCACCACTTCAACGAAGTAGCGCAGGGTGCGGACATCCACGTTAGGGGCCTCCTTGAGGGCGCTACCGGCGGGAAACTATTCCCGGCCGGCATGATGTCGATAATTTTAATTCATTTCAGGCGTGGTTTCCCGGCTGCGTATACTGTAGGCCGTCAATTTATTGTTTGAGGTCATCTTTCATGTCTCTGGCGTTACGCCGCGTTGCCCCCTCCCTGCTGACCCGTTTGCAGGTGCCGATTCAGGTGGCGTTGTATGCGGCGCTGTTCCTGATCGCCGATCGCCTGGTGCAACAATTCCACCTGCCGCTCCCCGCCAATATCGTCGGCATGCTGATGCTGCTGGCGCTGATCCTGCTGCGCATTCTGCCGCTGAGCTGGGTCAAGGCCGGTTCCCGCTGGCTGCTGGCGGAAATGCTGCTGTTCTTCGTGCCGGCGGTGGTGGCGGTGGTCAACTACGCCCAACTGCTGATGGTCGAGGGCTGGAAGATCTTTCTGGTGATCGCGGTCAGCACCATGCTGACGCTGGGCGCCACCGGGCTGGTGGTGGACAGGGTGTATCGGCTGGAGATTTGGCTGCAGCGGCGGAAGCAGCGCCATGAATGATTTTATCCTCAGCCTGGCCTGCTTTCTGGCGACGCTGGCGCTCTACTTCGCCAACAAGAAACTGTACCGCCGCCGCCGCACGTTACTGCTGATGCCGCTGGTGCTGACGCCGATGATCCTGGTGCTGCTGCTGGTGGTCACCCACATCTCCTATCAGGACTATATCGGCGAAACCCACTGGCTGCTGTGGCTGCTGGGGCCGGCGACCATCGCCTTCGCGGTGCCGGTGTACGAGAACCTGCATATCATCCGCCGCCACTGGCTGTCGCTGGCCGCCGGCGTAACGACGGCGGTGCTGGTGGCGGTGTATAGCTCGGTGTGGCTGGCGCGCCTGCTGACGCTGCCGGAAGAGGTGCAGCGCAGCCTGGCGGTGCGTTCGATCACCACGCCGTTCGCGCTGGAGGCCGCCAAACAGATGGGCGGGCAGCCGGATCTGGTGGCGCTGTTCGTGGTGATCACCGGGGTGTTCGGCATGGCGGTGGGCGACATTCTGTTTCTGCGGCTGGCGGTGCGCAGCCGCCTGGCGAAGGGGGCCGGATTTGGCGCCTCGTCGCACGGTGCCGGCACCGCCCGCGCTTATGAACTGGGGCCGCAGGAGGGCGTGGTGTCGAGTCTGGTGATGATGTTGGCCGGCATTATCACGGTGGTGGCCGCGCCGCTGATCGGTCGGCTGATGTGGTAAGACCTCTCGGGGCGGGCTCTGCCGCCCCGTTTTACGTTGTCTGGCATTGGGAACGATGCCGTTGATTGACGCCCGAAAAAACGAAGAAATTTTTCAGCATAATTTTTCCCATCGTTATAACAAAAAACGATAGATGCGCCGCGAGCAAAATTGCCGTTCATTTTAAATGCTAATGAATTAATTAAATAATAAATTATTATCATAAAAACAATAAAGTATAACTTATTGATATCGAGAGCCTCTTATCGTAAGCATTGCTGCACATTAACTGAGGTGAATAATACAAAAGAATATGAGTTCCTCTCTAATTATCTCAGATTAATACAAGCGGAATACGCTCGTCATTCCTGAGTAATATCGGGGAAATAAAATGGTCATTTATTCCCTTTCGCACATTTCGCCAAAAAAAATATCCTCTCCTATACTTCACAGCTCAACGAATTGAGGCACAGGGGGAACCTCTGGATTAACCATTTCATCCTTTCTTAGTTGGGGGGAGACCCAACTTTTCTACGGTTTTTTTATTCTGACCTGAACTGTCGGACGGCCAGGCTTTGCCTAAATCCGGACGGTCCCTTTCATTAACGTAATGAAAACGTGCTAGAGAATATTATGAACAAACAAACTGATGTGAAGAGTGGGGAACTCCGTACGGGTGCTCAGGCCGCGGCGGAGAAAGTCGAACTGCATGAAATGACTATCGCCCAGCGTGAACTCTGGCTGGGGGAAAATATTTCCAAAGAGTTGTCGTTCAATATCTGGGGCTATGGGCAGGTTGACGGGCCTCTCGACGTTAAGCTGCTGCGGCAAGCCATCGATGCTATCGTCGAAGAAACGCCGGCTCTGCAAGCGCATTTTGTGGAAAAAGACGGTGAGCTTTATCAATACCGCGCGCCACGCACACATGAGCCGCTGTTCACACTCGATCTCAGTAAGGAACCCGATCCCCTGCAGGCGGCCAGACGCTGGATGGTGGCGGATGCGGCGCTGCCGCGCCGCGCCACGGGAGAGGAACCTTTTAGTTTTTATGTGATTACGCTCGCTCCGCAGCGCTATGTCCTCTATCGGCGTTTCCACCATATGATCACCGACGGCCGCAGTGCCGAGGAAGTGATGCGGCGCATCGCGGCTTACTATAACGCGCTGGCGTCCGGCGGCGTCATCCCTGAATTCGCCAACTGCAATTTCTCTCTGCTTTATGAAAACGACATCAAATACCGCGACTCCTCACGCTTTTCTTCCGATCAGGCTTTTTGGCGGGAATATACTGCCGCTGCGCCGCAGAGTTTGTCGCGTAGAGCCATATTGACCCCGGATGCCGCGATGAACCGCAATACGCAGCTGCTGGAAAAAGAGGCATTGGATCAGCTGCAGCAACAAGCTGACAATATCGGCGTACACCGCGCACATATATTGGCCGCCGCCGTAGCATTATGTTTCTACAGCCTGACCGGCAGTGAATATCTTAATTTCAGCATGCCGGTGACCGGAACGAGAGAACGAAACAGTATTGGTATGACCTCTAACGTTGTCCCTTTGATTATCAAGGTTGAACCCCAGCTGAGTCTGGCCGAATTTATCCAAAAGGTCGCAGCCGAAATAGCAAAAGTGGTTCGTCATCAATTATATCGTGGGGAGGACATTCGGCGTGACAATGGCGCGACGGATTCCGCCTGGTTTGGCCCTTCAATTAACATTGTTTCTTTCGACCACGGCGATCCTTTCTGGGGATGCCGCACCCGTTGGTATTATGGCGGGAATATTCCGTCCGGCGATCTACAGATTATGCTGTATGAAGACCAGCAGGCGAATGAGCTGGACGTCACTTTTTCTGACGCCGATTATGCAAATTCATTAGGCGATCTGGATGTTTTGCAGCGCCGTTTCCAGTTTATTTTACGGGCGCTGAACGCATCAACGGCGGGGACGATCGAGGCGTTGGATCGGCAAGTGGCGGCGCTGGCGGATGCCGAGGCCGGCGGCAGCTTTTACACCAACCGTCGGCAACCGCCTGCCGGCGGCATCATTCGTTGGGATCGCCCTGCTGAGGCGCTGCAGCGCCTGGTGAGTTCGCTGAGCCATGGCGCGGGATGCGCGGCGAAGATGCTGTTGGCGGAGCGCGTGTTGGGCGTGACGGCGCTGCAGGCGGTGAGCGATGAGCGGCAGGCCGAACCCGGTACCCTGCTGCACGTCGAGGCCGACGGCTGGGTAATTGCCGCGAACCCCGGCGTGGTGCGCGTCGGGCCGTTCTTGCGCGCCGACGGCTCGGCTCAGCCAGGTGATGCGCTGGCGCTGGCCTGCGGCCTGTCTGTCGGCTCGGTCTTGCCGACGATTAACGCTGCCGAAGCCTCGCTGTTAGGCGCGGCGTATGGCGCCAGCGCCGATAGCGCCGCTTTTTGGCAACCGCGCCTGACGCGTTATTATCCGGCGCCGTTCCCGCCGGGGCCTGGCCGCCAGGCGGATCTTCCCGCACGCTGGCAGGCGACGGCCTGGCAGCGCCTGGAAAAAATTGCCGGCGAGCAGGTGCTGGCGGCAGCAACCCTTTATCTGGCGCGCATGTGCAATGAAACCGATTTTCAGCTGGGGTGGATCACCCCGGACGATCGGAATTGGGGGCGTTGGGCTCACCTGAGCGCGCGCGTGCTGCCGCTGCAGGTCTCTGTTGATCACACCGGCAATTTCCAGCAGGCGTTGGCCGCGCTGGAACAGGAATATAGCCAGCTGCGCGCTCATGCCGATTATCATCCCGCGTTGCTGACGCGCGATGCGGACCTGCGAGCGTCTCAGACTTGGCCGACGGCGGTATCGATCGTCAGCCGACGCTCGGCGCAGGGCTTGCAGCCTGAAGACGAGGGGGTTGCCGCCATCATGGCTTCCGGCTCGCGCGCGGTATTGCAAATCTGCAAGGCTGACGGCGCTTTCCGTTGGGTCTACGACGCCGCCTCCGTGGCTGACGAGCAGATGTTGCGGGCGACGCAACATCTGCTGATGCTGCTCAACGACGCGGTGAGGGCGGGTTCTCATCGTCGCACCGTCGGCGAACTCAGTCTGGTTTCCGAGGAAGAACGCGCGCAGTTGCTGCAGGGCCTCAACCACACCGTCGCTTCACATTCGCCGACGGCCTGTCTGCACCGGTTGTTCGAAGCACAGGTTAAACGGACGCCGGAGGCGATCGCGGTGACGTATGGTGATGACAGCCTGACCTACGCGGAATTGAATACCCAGGCGAACCGTTGGGCCCATCGGCTGGTACAGCTTGGCGTGCAGCCGGACAGCCTGGTGGCGCTGTGTGCCGGGCGCGGGCTGCCGATGCTGGTCGGGCTGCTGGGGATCCTCAAAGCCGGCGGCGCCTATGTGCCGCTGGATCCCGCCTATAGCGGCGAGCGGCTACAGTACATCCTGGCGGACTCAGCGCCGGTGCTGCTGTTGGCGGATGAGCTCGGCCGACAAGCGCTGGGTGACTGCGAGGTGCCGGTGCTGGCGCTGGAACAGCCACTGAGGGGAGAAAGCGACGATCTGCAGGACGTCGGGGTGCGCCCGGCGCACCTGGCATATGTGATTTATACCTCCGGCTCGACCGGCAAACCCAAAGGGGTGATGGTGGAGCACCGGCAGGTCGCGCGGTTGTTCAGCGCGACGAACGCCTGGTTCAACTTCAGCGCCGCCGACAGGTGGTGCCTGTTCCACTCATTCGCCTTCGACTTCTCGGTCTGGGAGATCTGGGGCGCCTGGCTGTATGGCGGCCAGCTGTTCATCGTACCGCAGGCGATCGCCCGCTCGGCGCCGGATTTTTATCATTTCGTCTGCCGCAGCGGCATCACGGTATTGAACCAGACGCCGAGTGCCTTCAAAGCCTTTATCCAGGCTCAGGCGCACAGCGAAGCGCGCCAGCAGCTACGCGAGATCGTGTTCGGTGGCGAAATGCTGAAGCCTTGCGATCTTGCGCCGTGGTTTGCTCGTCCAGAGAACCGGCAGACACGGTTGATCAACATGTACGGTATCACCGAGACCACGGTGCATGTGACTTATCGGCCGCTGTCGGCGCAGGATACGGCGATCACCACCAGTCCGATCGGCAGCCGCATCCCGGATTTGCGCTTGTATCTGCTGGGCGCCGACGGCGAACCGGTGCCGATGGGGGCGATCGGCGAACTGTACGTCGGCGGCGAAGGAGTGGCGCGGGGTTACCTGAACCGGCCCGAATTGACGGCGGAACGTTTTCTCGATGATCCTTTCAACCGGGCGCCGGGTGCGCGCATGTATCGTACCGGCGATCTGGCGCGCTATCTGCCGGGTGGCGATATCGAATACCTGGGGCGCAATGACCAGCAGGTAAAAATCCGCGGTTTCCGCATCGAATGCGGCGAGGTGGAGGCTCAGCTGAGTACCGATCCGCGCGTGCGCAGCGTAGCCGTGGACGCGATTGACGATGGCGACGGGGGCAAGCGACTGGTGGCGTGGGTGGTTCCGGCACCGGAAGCCGAACGCGCTACGCTGGCGACCGGGCTGCGTCAGCATCTGCAGGCGCGGCTGCCGGATTATATGGTGCCGGTGGCTTACGTTTGGCTGGAGGCGTTGCCGCTGACCGGCAACGGCAAATTGGACAAGCGGGCTCTGCCGGTGCCGCAGGTCGACGCCTATGTGCGTGAAGCCTATGCGCCGCCGCAGGGCGAGGCGGAAAACCTGCTGGCGGCTATCTGGCGCGAGCTGCTGGGCGTAGAGCGCGTCGGTCGCTATGACCACTTCTTCGAACTGGGCGGGCATTCGCTGATGGCGGTGCGCCTGGCTAACCGCGTGCAACAGGCCGGATGGCAGTTACCGTTGCAGGCGCTGTTCGCCAGCCCGGTACTGCACGTGCTGGCGCAGGCGCTGGAAGTTGCGCCGGCTCAGGAACCGCAGCCGATACTGCCGGTGGCGCGCGACGGCGAATTGCCCCTGTCGTTCGCCCAGCAACGCCTGTGGTTCCTGACCCAGTTGGAAGGGATGAGCGAAACCTACCATATCCCTCTGGCGCTGCGGCTGCACGGCCGGTTGGACCGGCAGGCGCTGCAACATAGTCTGGATGCGCTCTATGCGCGTCACGAATCGCTGCGTAGCCGGTTCATCACCCGGGAAGATCGGCCACAGGTGCAGATTTTGCCGGCAAACGGGCTGCCGCTTGCGTTCCACGATCTGCGACGTCACCCCGCGCAAGCCGACACGCTGTGCCGTCAGGCGGCCACTCAACCGTTTGATTTGACGCAGGGGCCGCTGGTGCGCGCCGCGCTGATCCGCCTGGCGGATGAGGAGCACCTGTTCCTGCTCACCTGTCATCACATCGTCTCCGACGGTTGGTCGACCGGCATTCTGCTGCGTGAACTGGGGGCGTTGTACGGCGCATTGCGTCGCGGCGATGCCGATCCGCTGCCGCCGCTGACGCTGCAATACCCGGATTATGCCGCCTGGCAGCGTCGCTATCTGACGCCGGAGCGGTTGGCGGCGCAGGCGCAATACTGGCGCGAAACGCTGATCGGTGCGCCGGCGCTGCTGACGCTGCCGACTGACCGGCCGCGTCCGACGGTGCAGTCTTTCAGCGGCGGGGAGGTGCCGATCGCGATCGACGCCGAGTTGACGCAGGCGCTGCGGCAGTTCAGCCGGCAGCATGGCGGCACGCTGTTCATGACGGTGCTGGCGGCCTGGAGCCTGGTGCTGGCGCGCATGGCCGGGCAGCAGGAGCTGGTGATCGGCACGCCGGAGGCCAACCGTGGCCGGCTGGAAACCGAATCGCTGGTCGGCTTCTTCGTCAGCACGCTGGCGCTGCGCATCGATCTTCGCGACGATCCGGATCTGCCGACGCTGATCGCGCGGATCCGCCACACGGTGCTGACGGCGCAGGAAAATCGCGATCTGCCGTTCGAGCAGGTGGTGGAGCTGGTCAATCCGCCGCGTCATCTGGGCTATACCCCGCTGTTCCAGGTGATGCTGGCCTGGCAGGACGGCTCGGTGCGCGATATTCCGCTGCCTGGGCTGCAGGCCGAGCTGGCCGGGCTGGAATACAGCGCGGCGAAGTTTGATCTGACGCTCGATCTGGCCGATACCGGCGAAGGCATCAGCGGTACGCTGAACTTCGCCACGGCATTGTTCGATCGCGCCACCGCCGAACGCTACGGCGTTTACCTGGTACAGGCGCTGCGGGCGATGACGCTGAATAGCCCACGGTCAGTATCCCATATCGATTTGTTGCCGCTCGCCGAACGGGAGCATCTGCTGCATGGCTGGAACCGCACCGAGCGTGACTACCCGCTGGATCAGACGCTGGCGGCGCTGTTCGAGCAGCAGGTGCGCCGCACGCCGAACGCCACCGCGCTGGTGAGCGGCGCGGAAAGCCTGAGCTACGCCCAGCTGAACGCCCGCGCCAACCGGCTGGCGCACGCGCTGATAGCGCGCGGCGTCGGCCCGGACAGCCGGGTGGCG
>NZ_JBJNLV010000017.1:0-62185 GCF_052168875.1 Serratia sp. CY38905
GTACGGCCCACAGAATGATGTCACGCTGAAAATGCCGGCCTTTGAATGGGTTCATGTGCAGCTCCATCAGCAAAAGGGGATGATAAGTTTATCACCACCGACTATTTGCAACAGTGCCCCGTCTGGGTCGTAATGCGATGGATATCCGAAAAACAGTAGAGCAACTGGCGGCTTTAGATATTCGCGTTCATTGTCTCGCACTCGGAGGCGTTGACTTGACCAGTCCGGCCGGAAAAATGACTATGCAGGTAATTTCTGCTGTAGCGGAGTTTGAGCGGGATTTGCTGCTTGAGCGAACGTATTCAGGTATTGCGAGGGCAAAAGCGGCTGGAAAACGCTTCGGTCGCCCCCCCATCCTGAGCGAGGAACAAAAGCAAACAGTGACAGAGCGCCTAAATGCTGGCATCAGTATCAGTGCTATTGCCCGGGAATTTAATACCACCCGCCAGACTATCCTTCGGGTAAAGGCTGGATTGCTGCAAGAGTGAGCGGCTGGGAAGATTATAAAAAAAATCAAATGGTTATTATGAAATAAAACAGCCTGCTGGGTTCTTTTCCCCCCTATTTTTTATAAAAGAGTAGACAAAAGAGGTTCGCGATACTAATCTACCAACTAGATGGTTGGTACTGATTACACCAGCTATACCTTTTATCAAGAAATTACAGGAGCCATTATGTCTACTACCGTTAAACCTTCTGCAGACGCAGCTGCGATCCACAATACCCGTGAAGCAGTTCGCAGCCAGCCTGGCCTGGGTAACCTGACTTTCCAGATGAAAGCCCGTTCCAGCGGCGGATTAACCATTCGCACAGAGACCGGCGCCACAATCCAGAACGGCGTTATCGATACCAGCCGTGTGGGGAAATTTTCTAATATCGGTGATGAACCCGCAGGTTT
The DNA here is from genome assembly GCF_052168875.1 of Serratia sp. CY38905. NCBI lineage: Bacteria > Pseudomonadati > Pseudomonadota > Gammaproteobacteria > Enterobacterales > Yersiniaceae > Serratia > Serratia sp. CY38905. Next base: position 899 of record NZ_JBJNLV010000017.1, read on the forward strand.
ACTCGGCACCGATACCGGCATGAGCCCGACTGAATACATCATGCAGGCGCTGGCTGGCTGTTATACCGCCACCCTTACCATGATGGCTGCTGAAAAAGGGATCGACCTGGACGGTATCGAGCTGGATCTTAATTTCGATATCAACCTCAACGGCTTCCTTGGGCTGGACAGCAACGTGCGTAAAGGTGCGAAATCTATTCGCGTCGATGTTCACCTTACGAGCAAGACCGCCAGTCGCGAGGAGTTAGAAGCGCTGGTCAGCGAAATGCAAAAGAATTCGCCAATCCACGATACTCTGGCTAATCCGGTTGAAATGATTACACGCCTGGCGTGATGTCAGAGATGTAATGCTGCCATTCAGAATGCAGGATGGCAGTGACGTTCAGCTCTGCACGATACTGAGTCAGTGATACAACTTGCTACGGAAAAATAGCAACAATATAATCTATCAACTAGTAGATTATATGGAGTAATTATGACAACCATGACACGGGAACGGCTGCTCAGCGAAGCAGAACACCTGATGCGCGAAAAAGGGTATTCAGCATTCAGCTATGCTGATTTATCAAAAATAGTGGGTATCACCAAGGCCAGTATTCATCACCATTTCCCGACCAAAGATATTCTGGGTGAGCAGGTGGTAATACAGGCGTTCTCTGATACGCAACGCGTATTTGAGCAGATAGAGGCTACTGAGAAAAGCGCGGAGAAAAGAATTGCGGCCTACATCGATATCTTCGCGCAAAGCCATAAAGCTTCACTACTGCCACTGTGTTGTGCGTTGTCAGCAGAGACCGCCAATCTGCCTCAGGCAATTACTGTACAGACATCACTTTATTTCGATATGCAAATCGAGTGGCTCACAAAAGTCGTCAGGGCGGGCATGGAGTCAGGTGAGTTTTCATCCCATGCCGAACCATCAGATATTGCTTTGATGATCATTAATGTCTGTGAAGGCTCAAGCGTAGTGGCGCATGCAACGGCCAGACCCGAAGTCTTCGCCAACAGCCTTAAGTATATAAAACTGCTTCTTAATACCCCTCATTCAGGAGAATGACACTATGCTGGACTGGAACAACTATCGCTCAGAGTTAATGCAACGTTTAGGCGAGTTGGGCAAACTGACCCCCGAGACCATGAAAGGCGTGGTTGCCCTGGGCAACGCAGGTAACAAAACTGACCTTTTGGGCGCAAAAGTGCGTGAACTCATTGCCCTGGCGTGCGCAGTCACAACCCGCTGCGACGGCTGTATTGCTTTTCACGCCGACGCCGCTGTGAAAGCCGGTGCAACCGACGCTGAAATTGCTGAAGCGCTGGGCGTGGCGATTAACCTCAACGCTGGCGCGGCGGTCATTTATTCAGCCCGCACTCTGGATGCCGTCGGTCAGGCACGCGGTTAAGCATTAATAAATTCCACGTTAAAAGGGCATTACTGCCCTTTTTTTATGTCCGCAATCGCCTGAGCATATACCGATGCAGGTTTCACACCCGGTATGCGTTTAACTAATTGCCCTTCATGAAATATCAGCACAGACGGCAGCCCCCAGATCTCGTATTTGGTTGTCAGCACCGGCGCCTGATCTACATTGACTTTCCCCACCTGAATGTCTCCATCGAGCCGGTCTGCAAACTGACTGAACATTTCTTCGCTGGCCTGACAGGGCGGACACCAGGGTGCAGAGAAACGTACCACCGATATTCCTTTGTACTGCTCTATCTGGCGGAAATTATCTTCGTTATAAGCTGTTAATGTACGCATGGTGATGACCTCGCAAAATGAGTGACAATTCAGAAATGGCTGCGTTATGACAAAAAAATACGGCACACCTGTTGACCTACCTACTAGATGGTTGGTATATTGCCATCCATCAGATGTTTATGCAACTCCAGTGCGCGACGTCCGGTCGATGATACTTCCGGGTTGTGCAAATCCCTGCCGGGATACTCCTTTTTGTTTCTGTGAGGTATACGATGAGTAAGCTTTTCACCCCCTACAATCTGTCTGGCCTGGCGTTAAAAAACCGTGTAGTCATGGCACCGATGACCCGCACCCGCACCATGAATGACGTGCCGGATGAGGTCGTGGCTTTGTACTATGCACAGCGTGCTTCTGCTGGCCTGCTCATCACCGAAGGGATGCCGGTTTCAGAAGAAGGCCGGGGTTACCTCTATACCCCTGGTATCTACAACGACGAACACGTCCAGGGCTGGCGTAAGGTGACACAAGCGGTTCACGCCAAAGGTGGCCGTATTTTCGCGCAGCTCTGGCACGTCGGCCGTATGTCTCACGTCTCTCTTCAGCCAGGCCACATAGCGCCGGTTTCAGCGGGCACCGTTCAGGCGGTCAATACCACCGTTTTTGCGCTGACTGAATCCGGAGAACCGGGCCCGGTTGTACCAAGCCAGCCACGCGCGCTGGAAACGCATGAAGTGAAACGCATCACTGCAGACTTCGTGCACTCCGCACGCCTGGCGATGGAAGCCGGCTTTGACGGTGTGGAAATCATGGCTGCAAACGGATTCATCTTTGACCAGTTCCTCAGTAGCGAACTGAACACCCGCACCGACGAATACGGCGGCTCGGTGGAAAATCGTCAGCGTTTCCTGCTGGAGACCATTGACGCCGTGGCGGAAGCCGTGGGTAACAGCCACGTTGCCGTGCGCCTGTCACCGTTCGGCCGCATTTATGACCTCGCGCCGTATGAAGGTGAAGAGCAAACCTGGTCAGCCATCACCGACGCGCTCGGTCAGCGGGAGCTGGCTTACGTACACCTTTACTATCAGCCGGTGTACACCAAAGCGCCACTTCCGGAAGGATTCCGCCGCCGTTTTCGCAACACGTTTAAAGGCACCATCATCGCTGCCGGCGGTTTCACCCGTGATATCGCAGAGCAGGCTCTGGAAGATGATGAGCTGGATCTGGTGGCATTTGGTGTGCCCTACATCGCTAACCCGGATCTGGTTGAAAGAATGCAAAACGGCTGGCCACTGGCAGAAAGTGACCGCGCCACCTACTACGGCGTCAGTGGTTCCCCGGAAAAAGGCTATACCGATTACCCGGTCTGGCAGGCGCAATAAATCCCATACGGTCGCGGTTCTCTGATAAGTGAGACCCGACCGCCCAAGGTCTTTGAGGAATCATTATGCAAACGCTGAAACCCACCCTCACCATCGATATCTGGTCAGATTTGGTCTGCCCGTGGTGCTGGATTGCTAAGAAAAGATTTGAACAGGGTCTGAATCGCTTTGAATTTCGCGATCAGGTGGTGATCCGTCATCACAGCTACCGTCTGGCCGGTGGTACTCCCGCTATGCCTTTTAAGGATGCCATCGTTAAAAAACTGGGCAGTCAGCATTCAGCGGAGCTGATGATGAATCAGGTGGGCACCGCCGGTAAATCTGAAGGTCTGATCTACAACTTTGACGGCATGATGTTTGGTGATACAGAAGATGCACACACCCTGCTGGTTGCCGCGCGTAAGGCCGGAATTGCGGACGCGGTGGAAGAACGTTTTTATCACGGCAGTATCACCGAAGGTCGCTCTCTCTTTGACCGTCAGCAGCTCGTTGCAATGGCCGTAGAAGCCGGTATGGAGAAAGCTGACGCCGAAGCCGCTCTGGAAAATGACGATTTTCGCGCCACCGTTTCCGACGATGAAGCCCACGCACAGTCTATTGGCCTCAGCGGCGTTCCGGTTTTTGTGATGAACGAGAAATACGCCATCAGCGGGGCTCAGGGGGCAGACAACTTTTTGAATGCCCTGCGTCAGGTCTGGGATGAACAGCAAACCGAATTTTCAGCCACAGCGGGTCAGACCTGCGGAACGGATGGCTGCAGCATTTAATCCGTCAACCGCCGGCAGTTTCACGCTGCCGGCAACGTCTTACCCACCAGTAATGGAGTCTGAAAATGAATACATTTTTCAAAGGTAAAAAACTGCTTGTCGTCGGCGGCACCAGCGGCATGGGTCTCGCCGTGGCACGCATGGTACTGGAAGCGGGCGGCAGTGTGGTGCTGACCGGGAATAAAAAAGACAAAGCCGAAGCGGTACAAAAAGAGCTGAGCCCGCTGGGACCGGTGGCGGTCATCGCGGCCAACCTGATGACTGAAGAAGGTATGGAAACTATCCGTCATGAAATCAATGCCAGCCATCGCGATATCAGCCTGATGGTAAATGCCGCCGGGATCTTTATGCCGAAAGGGTTTACCGAGCACAGCTTTGCCGATTATGACATGTACTTTTCGCTGAACCGCGCCACGTTCTTTATTACGCAGGATGTCGTGAAGAACATGCTCGCCGCGAAGCTCGAAGGGTCTATCGTCAACGTCGGTTCGATTGGTGCCCAGGCAGCACTGGGTGACTCGCCGTCCTCGGCCTATTCAATGGCAAAAGCGGGTCTGCATGCCCTGACGCGTAATCTGGCGATTGAACTGGCCAGCGCGGGTATTCGTGTCAACGCTGTGTCTCCCGGGATTGTTCATACACCAATATACGAAGGCTTCATGGACAAAGCGGATATCGCTGATGCTATGAAGTCGTTGAACGATTTCCACCCGTTAGGCCGCGTCGGAACCGCAGAGGATGTGGCAAACACCATTCTATTCCTGTTGTCTGACAAAACATCATGGGTGACGGGCGCTATCTGGGATGTCGATGCCGGCATTATGGCGGTCAGACGATAACCCCGGTACGTTGACAAGAGCCGCCCCTTTACGGGCGGCATTTTTTTGTCGCCAGAAATGTCATCAGCAGGCTTCACTCAGGATATTCACAACCTGTTCATCCGTGCCTTTTTTGTTCCCGGCACAGGGTGTTATGCCGGGTTCTGACGACATCCTGACAGGACAAACTGCCAAAGAGAAAGGGGTTATACCCTGTTAGGGGCCGGTGTCCGCAGTACCTGTGAAATTCTTTTCATCCCTGCTGTCAGCATAGTCCGTGGGCACGCCAGATTTAACCGGATATGTCCTTCCCCATTGTCGACAAACAGCAAGCCCCCTTCAAGAAGCACCCCTGACTCCCGGGCAAAATACAGCGATAAATCCTCACCCACAGTGTCGGGCAGGTAGTGGCTAATATCTATCCAGGCCAGATATGTCCCTTCGGGGATCGAGAACCTGGTTTCGGGTAAATAGCTTTTGAGGTAGTCGTGCAGGTACTGGAAATTGCCGTCAATATATTCCCTCAGATGGACAAGCCAGTCATCGCATTCACTCCACGCCGCTTTGTTTGCTGCCAGGCTCAGCGGAGAGATGAACTCGTCGTGTCTGAGACGCCACTCGCTTCTGACACCGGGATCCGGAATAATGATATTTGCCAACAAATTCCCGGCCAGATTGAATGTTTTACTCGAGGACATGCAGGTAATAATGCGTGTAGAATCAGGGAAAAGAGAGGCGGCCGGTGTATGACCGATACCACTTCGGGACAGGTCACAGTGAATTTCGTCAGATATCACCCAGATATCATTGGCCAGGCAAATTTCAATAATCCGCTTAAGTTCATCAGGCCGCCAGACTCGTCCGGTCGGGTTATGCGGATTACACAGGAAAAGAATTTTCACACGTAAGTCGGCCTGACTGGCTTTGCGTGTAAAGTCTTCCCAGTCAGGTTCCCAGCCACCTGCTGATTTTTTTAACGCCGAGTACACCACGCGACGCTGACTGTATTCACCCGCCTTTTTAAACGGGCCATATGAAGGCGTCATAATAAGAATACTGTCATCCTTGTCGGTCAGAAGCGGGACGAGACGGTTCAGCGCGGGAATAATGCCCGGAGACAGCACAATGTCTTCCGTTTTGAAACGGTGACCATATTGTCGCTCACACCAGTTGCCAAAGATTTCATAGTATTCTTCGTCGTAGATTTTAGTGTAGCCGAGTATTTTTCTATCCAGACGGTCTCTGATGGCCTGAAGAATCGGCTCTGGTGTGGCAAAAGCCATGTCAGCAACCCAGAGGTTGATTAGCCCTTCTGCCGGATACCGCATTGCAAATTCGGACTGCCCCGCAAACAGGTATTCCCGCCAGCCGTCCACGGTAAGACTGTCTGTTTTCTCTCTGCTTACGTACTCATCAAAATCATATTTCATTTCATGAACCTGCCTTAGGTGTAGTCTGAAACGTCGACCTCAGTATTCCTGTCAGTCTGATGCCGGAGCGGGAAAACTGGCTCGTGTGATTAACATAAGAGAATCATTACAACTGCATGAATTAATTGCGTTATTGAGGTTTTCTCGCCTTTGCCATCGGCTGACGGGGGGATTTCTCGCGTGTCACCATCACAATGCCAGTCAGCACTGCCAGGGCAGAAAATATCGTTCTGACCGTCAGTGATTCACCCAGGAATACCACACCCCCTAGCATTGCCAGGCAGGGAACGCTGAGCTGAAGGATACTGGCGGTAATAGAGCCGAGGGAGGGTAAAAGGGTATACCACAATACATAGGCACCGGCTGAGGCGACGGCACCGGACAGCAATGACAAAGCAATGCCTGCAGCATCAGAGTGACCCTGCTTCATAAACAGCAACGTAAGAGCGAGAGCCATCGGCGCTGCGAGAATAAAATTAGCCGCCGTTGAAGCCCAGGCTAATCCGGAAACGATCATCATAAGTGCACTGTAAAGCGGCGGTGCCTTCGTCCCGGGTAACAGCAGGGCAGCAATTCCCGTCAGAGCCAGAACTAAACCGCAAGCCCGCATAGCGGAGAGTGATTCTCCTTTAAATAATCCGTGGATCACCATCGCAAACTGTACGGCACCAAAAAGTAACAGCGCACCAGCCCCGGTATCGAGATGGATATAGGCGACAGAAAACAGCACCGCATACGCCATGAGGTAAAACCCGCTCAGCGGACGCCACAGCGATAATGTGGTCCTGGCGTGATAAAAGAGGAAGGGGGACAGGACGAATGCACCACTGGCCAGCCTGAGGCTGCTGAATGAAAGGGGATCAATGTGGCCTCCCTGCAGGGCCAGACGACACAGAATGGAGTTTGCCGCAAATGCCAGCATTGCCAGTGATATTTTAAGAATGAGCGCGCACCTGGCCATTCGAGAAGTCCTCACAAAAGCCTTGTAAACTACCATCTAGTTGGTAGCATAGCGTAAGTGATCGCCGAACAGGAAGCAATAACCAGCTTCCAAACTGGAAGGTGAGGACAGGCATTCGGAATGAATTCTGTTTCACATCCCCAGTGGAGGACGGAAAACGCGTTATGCCAGATGCAGAGCAGAAGATTATTTTTCTCCTGCGATCAAACATATGACATCAGTTTAAGGCCCGGAATATCCTATGAAAAAACTAAAATTTACGTTCAAAAATGCGGCGGGTGAAGAACTGGCCGGATTGCTTGAACTTCCTGAAAATCCTAAAGCGTTTGCGCTGTTAGCTCATTATTTTACGTGTGGCAAAGACCTCAAAGGCGCGGCGCGTATTGCGCGGAAACTGACAGAGAAAGCTATCGCCGTTCTCCGGTTTTATTTTACTGGTCTGGGAAACAGCGAAGGGGATTTTTCCAACACCAACTTCTCATCCAATATTTCGGACCTGCTTTGCGCGGTAGATTATCTCCGCCGACAGTACGAAGCGCCTTCTTTGCTCATCGGTCATAGCCTGGGGGGATCGGCCATCCTGTCTATCGCCGGCGAAGTTCCTGAGGCAAAGGCCATTGTCACCATAGGATCACCCGGAGAACTGACACACGTAAAACGTCTTTTTAAGGATGATGTTGAAAACATTAACCAGCATGGAGCCTATCCCGTTGAGCTGGCCGGGCGGGTATTTACGTTAAAGAAACAGATGCTGGACAATATTCAGGAACACAAAATCGCTCATAAGGTGTTCGCCATGAACAAACCTCTGCTGATTTTTCATGCGACTGAAGATGATACCGTGTTAATTGAGCAGGCCGAGAAAATATTCAAAGCAGCTAAGCATCCCAAGAGTTTCATTTCCCTGGGTAAGGCTGATCACCTTCTGACACATGCTCAGGATGCTGAATACGTTGCCGATATCATTATATCGTGGAGCGAATGTTACCTATAAACAGAGTAAATGCGTTCAAACTCGTAGCGCTGAGGGCGATTTTCTGCAGAGATCGGACGCTGTTTATGCTGGACTGATTTTGCGATAAAGGCTTAGGCCGATGCATACAGGCGGGGCTGAATAAGGGTGAGGCCCTTGGGCGAGCATCCTTCATGCACCGGCTGAATGAAATCAGGGATCTGGGGGTGGGAGGATCAGCGTTACCACGCCACCGGCGCTGACACTACATACGGCGGCGATAACACTCTGGAATACGGTTTATATAGAAAGAACCATTGAGCCGCTTAAGCAAAAAGGAGTCCCTGTTAATGAACTGCTGGTCTCTCATCCTTCTCCACTGCTGTACAAAATATAGTCTTAGCGTGGGATAATTTCCGTTTCCCAAGCGGACCCCTAAAGGCATTCAACAATTGCATGAGTGTGTTCTGGCGACAGCATGAAGCCGAATTCTCTCGCTTTCTGACATCGAAGACAGGTGATAGCGAAAAAGCAGCAGACCCGGAGAAGACGAAGGTGATTATCGTGACGCTTGCCGAAACGACACCTGTACTGGAAGCCGCTAACCTGCAGCAGGATCTACGCCGAGCTGGCATCGAGCCGTGGGCATGGGTCGTTAATAACAGCCTGGCAGCTGCTCAACCGTCTTCGCCTTTCCTGAAGATCAGGGCGAACCGCGAGCTGCCTCTCATCTCTGATGTGGAAGAGCAGTATGCAAAGCGTATTGCATTAACAGCGCTACAGAGCGAAGAGCCGGTTGGTATTGACCTGCTGGAAGAAATGGCGAAGTAATAATGAAGGGGGCAAATGCCCCCTTCGTCTTTATTTCAGTCTTTTACCTGAATCATCAACGACTTTTTCACCGTCTTCCTTGGTGAAAGCCGCTTTCTGGGCATCTGGAAGGATATCGAGAACAACCTCTGAAGGACGGCAAAGTTTAGTTCCCAGTGGCGTCACTACGATCGGACGGTTGATCAGAATCGGATGCTGTAGCATAAAGTCGATGAGCTGGTCGTCAGTAAATTTATCTTCTGCAAGACCCAGTTCCTCATACGGCTCGACGTTCTTACGCAGCAAAGCCCGGACGGAAATGCCCATATCCGCAATGAGTTTGAGCAGCTCATCGCGTGAAGGTGGAGTCTCAAGGTAAAGAATAACGGTCGGCTCGATACCGCTGTTGCGGATCATCTCCAGCGTATTACGCGACGTGCCGCAGGCTGGGTTGTGATAAATGGTGATGTTGCTCATATCAGTATCTCATTACAAAGTGAAAGAGAGACGTAGCGCCAGCGCGGCCAGCGTTACAAACAGCACAGGCAGAGTCATGACGATCCCGGTGCGGAAATAGTATCCCCATGTGATGGTCATGTTCTTCTGTGAAAGGACATGCAGCCAGAGCAACGTTGCCAGGCTACCAATAGGTGTAATTTTCGGTCCAAGATCGCAGCCAATCACGTTGGCAAAAATCATCGCCTCTTTGATAACGCCTGTTGCAGTGCTGCCATCAATAGAGAGAGCACCAACCAGCACGGTAGGCATATTGTTCATGATGGAAGAGAGGAAAGCCGTCAGGAAGCCAGTACCAAACGTCGCGGCCCAAAGTCCTTTATCTGCCAGCACGTTCAACACACCGGAGAGGTATTCTGTTAGTCCGGCATTACGCAGACCATAGACCACCAGATACATTCCCAGAGAGAATATGACGATCTGCCATGGCGCACCGCGAAGCACTTTGCCAGTGTTAATGGCATGGCCTCGCTTCGCCACCGCAAACAGAATGACAGCCCCTACAGCAGCAATCGCACTGACCGGGATACCCAACGGCTCAAGGACGAAAAAGCCAACCAGAAGAAGGATCAACACTATCCAGCCGGTTCTGAAGGTTGCCAGATCTTTAATCGCTTTTGCCGGTGCTTTCAGGAGAGCCAGGTCGTAAGTTGGCGGAATATCTTTGCGGAAGAACAGATGCAGCATCACCAGCGTGGCGATAATGGCTGCGATATCCACCGGCACCATTACCGACGCATACTCAGTGAAACCCAGCCCAAAGAAGTCTGCAGAAACGATGTTAACCAGGTTGGACACGATAAGCGGCAGACTGGCCGTATCGGCAATAAACCCGGCGGCCATGACAAATGCCAGCGTAGTGCCTTTGCTGAAACCTAATGCAAGCAGCATGGCGATAACAATTGGCGTCAGAATCAATGCCGCACCATCGTTGGCAAACAGTGCCGCCACCGCTGCGCCGAGCAAAACGATATAGGTAAACAGCAAACGCCCGCGACCGTTACCCCAACGTGAAACGTGCAGCGCCGCCCATTCGAAAAAGCCCGATTCATCGAGCAGAAGGCTGATAATAATCACGGCAATAAAGGTCGCCGTCGCATTCCAGACAATATTCCACACTACAGGGATATCACCAAAATGGACTACGCCAGAGATCAGCGCCAGTACCGCGCCCAGCGTCGCACTCCAGCCGATCCCTAATCCCTTCGGTTGCCAGATAACCAAAACGATGGTCAGGACAAAAATAGCGCCTGCCAGTAACATAAATCCTCCAGACAGGACGGCTTTGCCGCCCTGTATATACAAAAAAAATTAAACAACCAGCTCTCTGAGTTTCTCGATGCCAGTGGGCTCTGCAGCCATTACCGGTACTAACGCTATGCGGCTTGCATGCTGGTTTTTCACAACCTCGATTTGAGGACGCTCTTGTAGGGCGCGCTGGCAAAGCAGCGGCGATTGCGTCTGTGCAATCGAAAGGCTGTTATTGATAATCCAGCCCCAGGGATGAATCCCCGCACGTTCAAGATCGGACTGCAGGTTTGCCGCTTCCAGTACAGGTGTGGTTTCAGGCAGAGTGACCAGCAAAACTTTGGTACGTTCCTGGTCCTGAAGCTGCATCATCGGAGTGGTAAAATGACCTTTATCCCCCATCTTCCTGGCAATCTCACGGTGATAAGCCCCGGTAGCATCAAGCAGTAATAGCGTATGCCCGGTAGGTGCCGTATCCATGACCACAAACCGTTTGCCAGCTTCACGAATTACGCGTGAAAACGCCTGGAACACCGCAATCTCTTCTGTGCAAGGAGAACGTAAATCCTCTTCGAGCAGCCGTTTCCCAGCCTCATCCAGATCCCTGCCTTTCGTCTCAAGAACATGCTGACGATAGCGTTCAGTTTCATCGTGAGGGTTGATTCGGCTGACCTGCAGATTTTTGAGGCTGCCATTGAGCGTTGTACTGAGATGTGCAGCAGGATCTGAGGTGGTGAGATGCACATCAAAACCCTTATCCGCCAGACTGACGGCGATAGCCGCAGCCATTGTGGTTTTGCCCACACCACCTTTGCCCATCAGCATAATCAAACCGTGTTCACTGCGGGCGATATCATCAACCAGGACAGACAACGACATATTCTCTGGCTTGTTCTGTGGGCTTTGTTCAGGAAGCGATGTTATCTCAGCGTGTTCGTTGAGCAGGCCTTTCAATGCGGATACACCAACCATGTTCAGCGGCTGCAGGTATAAGTTGTCTGTCGGCAAATCAGATAACCCGGCAGGAAGATTTGCCAGCGCCTCTTGCTCCCGTTGCCATATTGCAGCGGCCAGTGCATCACGTTCTGCTTCGCTCGCAGGCAGGACACCGTTAATGACTAAATACTGATTTTTAAGGCCAATAGCTGATAATTCGTCATGAGTACGAGCGACTTCCTGCAGTGTTGATTTTTGCAATCGCGCGACCAGCACAAGGCGAGTTCGTTCAGGATCGGATAATGCCTCAACCGCATGAGCATATTGCTCGCGTTGTTTTTCCAGCCCAGCCATTGGACCAAGACAGGAAGCACCATCCGGGTTACTTTCGATGAAGCTGCTCCAGGCTCCGGGAAGCTGAAGAAGGCGAATAGTGTGGCCAGTTGGGGCAGTATCAAAAATGATGTGATCAAAGCGGGTCAGCAGAGAAGCGTCAGTCAGTAAGCCAGTAAACTCGTCGAATGCAGCGATCTCTGTCGTACAAGCTCCTGAAAGCTGTTCACTGATGCTGTTAACAACGTCATCAGGCAAAAGACCTTTAATAGGGTCAACGATTCTGGCGCGGTATTGCTGGGCGGCGTCCTGCGGGTCAATCTCCAGAGCCGAAAGACCAGACACAGCAGTCACGGGCTGGATAGTGTTACCGATAGTCTGATCGAATACCTGACCGACATTGGAAGCCGGGTCGGTACTGACAAGCAGAACACGCTTTCCCAGTTCAGCCAGACGTATAGCCGTTGCGCAGGAAATCGAAGTTTTGCCTACACCTCCCTTACCGGTGAAAAACAGGTAAGACGGGATATTCTCTAAGAATTTCATATGTCCTCCTGACATACTCAACAACAGGAAGTTTTACCACCACAGCAACTGGTGGAAGCTAAACCCACCTTTTCCAGCGGTATACCAAACCAGCGAGCCAGTTCAGCGCGTTTTGGGTATCGCCCGGCCATCACCGTTTCACCATCAAGCAACAGCAGCGGAAGCTCTTCAGCTCCAGAAGCCTCAAGGAATGCTTTCGCTTTTTCGTTCTCAACGAAGCTCATAGGCTGCTGCGCCAGGTTATAACGTTCGATCTGAACCCCACGCCCTTTCAGCCATTGCACATCAGCAGAAAAATTGACCAAAACCTGATCGACATCTGAACCACAAACGCCGGTACTGCAGCACATCGCCGGATCAAACACCGTTAACATTTTCATCTTTAACACCTCACATTCGTAAAAACATATATGTACAGGCAAAATTTTTAGATACAAACAGCCTTACCGCTGCCAGAGCAGTTGGCCGATGCCAGCTTACGGGCGATGGCCTGTACGTCGTCCTGTTGACTTAACCAGGCCTGCTCAATCACCAGGGCAGCCCAGGAAGGAATATGCGGGGATAAGCGATAATGAACCCATTTCCCCTGCTTGCGATCCAGCAACAGGCCACTTTCCCGAAGCATCGCCAGATGGCGGGAGGTCTTGGGTTGTGATTGTTCCAGCGCTGTGCAGAGATCGCATACGCACAGCTCCCCCATCTCCCTGAGCAGTAGCACGATACCCAGGCGGGTTTCATCAGATAGTATTTTGAAAAGTTGTAGGGATGCAATTTCTGGCATTATGTACTCCTGCTATGAATGGGTATTGTCTCTCCACCAAAACAAGAAGTCAAAATCATATGTGTTTTCTCGCATGTGAGTGCAGGTGTCACTATGCGGTTGAAAAACGACCTGATGTGCGATCGTTACGTTAGTTGGGTAGGTAAAAAAGTCATTTGAGGCTAAAACATTGCTTAGTGCGGGCTTTCAGTTCATAGAGAAGAATGAATAATATCAATTATAACAATTGGTTATTTCCTTAGCGTACGTTTTCGTTCCATTGGCCCTCAGACCCCTAGTACAGAGGATCGGGATGCACTCTACGAAAAACAGCGAATCGCAGCGCAACGGCAGCGCGAACGTCAGAAGACCAAGCTGGCTGACCCAGCTTATCGGCAACATCAACAGGAAAAACGCCAGGCGGCAGCACAACGATCCGCCGAAAAACGATTAGCCCGTATCCATTCGCCGGAGTATCAGGAAGCGCAGCGTGAAAAACAGCGCATTAAGCGACAGGAATCGGCACAGAAACCACGTACAACACTTACCGTTACCAAACCCCGCAAAACCTCAATGCGAGGACTGAAAGGCCGAACCCCAACTGCAGACGAACGGCGCGTAATGGATGCGTTAGCCAAACTCCCCTGCACCGCTTGCTGGCTGCATAAGCACCACCAGCTAATTGTCAGTCTGCATCATGTAAATGGGCGCACTGCAGCTGGCGCGCATATGGATGTTTTACCGTTGTGCCGGTGGCATCACCAGGACGCGGCCCCAAAAGCAGATCGCGAGCAATACCCGTGGCTGGTGCCGGTTCATGCCAGCGGAAACGTTGGCGGAAAGGCCGAATTTACGCGCCTGAACGCCTCGGAAGAGGATTTGCTACTCATGGCCTACAAACAGGCTGGAATAACCAGAGAGGGGCGCTAATGGCTCGCACAACAACGGAACGGGCCTTAAATCCCCACGGTCACGTATACTTACTGGATGGATTGACCAAACTCCATATTTGCAAGATTTGCGGAACCTGTGAGCGCCGAAACGGACAATATTGGTGGGCTGGTAAGTGGAGTAAGACAGAGCCGCCGTGCGGCCTCAATACGGAGGAACAGCGGGACTGGCATAACAATGCAAACCCCGACAACGAAGACGAACCATAACCGGCTGCAGGGCGGTAAATAATTCCTTGACGCTAAAAAACACAAAGTACAAACCGCATAAAATCCTCGCAGCTTTTGTGTTCCCTTGAGGGTACTTTTGACAATTTAACTTCCTGCTTTAGCGCGGTTGGGAACATCAATAGCCAGTAAGGGGCCGCAATCGCGGCCTTTTTGCTTTCTGGAGGATAGAAAATTGAGTCAAAAAATAGCTGTTTTCAGTCTCTCAACATCAAACCCGCTCTATGTCACTGCCATCTATGACGATGACAACAACCTGATAATGAGCATCCCGAAATCACTCCCCAACTCATTAAAACAACAACGAGTAAAGGTGATCCCCGCCATCGAGAAGCTGCTTAAAGCTGACTTTAAGGTACTGGTGGATGAAACCAGTGGGACCATTGCTAGTGAAAGCGGCGCTCACCATGTTTCACTGAAGACGCGACATACAGACTCGCGCGCAGCCGTTCTCGTCGGCATCGAGCGCTACAACGAATTGCGCCTCCAGAAAGCCATTTCTCTTCCTGAGAAAAACCCCGGCGCATATGAGATCCCGTCTTCTATCGTGGACATTGATTACAACGCCGCCGGTGACGAGGTGTATCACATCAACTGGCAGGATATTCGACCTGAGCATCTGCTCACGATCATGTGCTGTTTTGCCACGGTATACCATCCTGTCACCTCAGCTGCGTACATCAAAGCCATGACCGGCGGCAGCGAAGAACGCGAGCAGCACCCGCTATTACGCGTTTTCGGGAACCTCATTAAGCATCAGGAAGTGACCAGCGCAAGCGCAGTTCCGCCATCGCTAACCGGGCAGCGGATCAGTGATAACGAGGTCATTCTATGAGTTACAACCGCCTGGATGACCGCACAATTGACGATCCTATCCTGCTGGCATTGTTTCATCAGGAAGTCATTGCACGGGCCACCAGCTACAGCGCCGACAACATCTCTTACACCATCAAGCCAGATGAGGTTTACCGTTCTGATTTGTCGGCGTTTCGCTGTTACGGCAATGAAGAATTACGTTGGGTATTCCGCCTGCTGGTGGGGCATGAATCTGAAACTGAAGCCATGCCGGTTGGCATAACGTTAACCGTGCCGCCGGTGGCCTGGATACGTGACCGGATGCGAGACTATGCGTCGGGAACAGTGGAGTTAATCAGTGGCTGATTTTCCCCGCGCCAGTAACGGGCGATACCAGACAGAAGGCCTAAGCGCGCGCGAGTTCGAACGCCTATTCAACCAGATTGAGAAGGATAAGCGAAGCAAGCGCCGCGCCGCTCGCCGCACTCTGACGCCGTTTTCACTGAAGAACAAAACAGCCGAAGATATCATCTCGCTGGGCAAGAAGAAAAAAGGCGGTACGTTCTTCACCGTCGAAGATCTAAAGGCATTTGAAGGTCGCCGCAAGGATATTCGACAGACGTTCAATTCAGGCATAGCCGGGATCACCTATGCCCAGCTCATAGCCGGAAGTGAGGCGATCGACGTTAAACGTGCTAACAACGCCGTAGACGACGGTTCCGGCATTAAGCGCGCCGTGCCTTCATCATTGAAACATAACGTCGTCACAGTCAGCGTGGAGGCTTCAGATCGCTCAGAAGACCAGCATCACCGCGTAAAAGTGCGCTTTGAGGAATGGGATTCACTGATTGATGAGCTGGGGGATGAGACTAGCGCGGTAAAAGTGACGAAAAAGCTGTGTGCCGGTCGCGTATCCTTCGATTGTGATTGTGGTCGTCATCAATACTGGTATCGCTACATCGCGACCGCCGGTAACTTTGCCCTGGCACCGCCAAAAGAATATGCCTTCCCCAAAATCCGTAACCCTAATCTCAAAGGGATCGCCTGTAAGCACGTGATCCACGCAATGACCCGACTCCAGTCGGCAAGCTGGCAATTGCGGATCGGTCAGGCCATGCTGCAGGCCGCTAAACGTGTAGGGTTCGGTGACGACAAACGACGTACTACTAAGCATTTCACTGAGGAAGACCGGAAAAGATTCAACAAGAACCGTAACTCACAGACTAACCAGGGGGCGATGCGTCAGGAGTGGGATAAATACCAGCGCCGCCAGAAAGCGCTGGGTAATCAGATTGCGCGAGACAGTACAAAGCTACGCACCCTCAGCGACAAACTGTTAAAAGCCCGGAAAATGACGCAAAAACAACGGGCAAAGGCAGAAGAAAGTCAGCAAAAGCTTAAAGCCGAGCAGGATAAAAACAAGGTGCTGCTGCAGCAGCTCGCCGACCGTTTCAAGGTGGAACGCCAGGCGTTTATTGATGCGATGGTAATGACTGGTGTATCACGTCAGGATGCCGAGAAACGCTTCCTGGACTACGTGAAAAACAAAGGCAGGGGTTAATACAAAAGCCCCCAACCTTTCGGTCAGGGGGCTGTTTTACGCGTCCATGAATGAGCTGGGCGGAATGTTGAAGCGCCGCGCAAGTGCTTTCATGTGATCTAGTGTTAGTGAGCGAGTCCCGTTAAGGATGCGGCTCACCAGCGATTTCTTACCAATCTCTTCCTCAAAATCACTCTGAGTCAGTTTGTGCTGGTCCATCAGGACACGCAGCAGGGCCACGCCACTTGGTAACGCTGCAATACGGTCGTTGAACTCTGCGAACTCTTCCGCCTCATCTTCATACTGGGCAATTTTCGCAACCAGCATGTCCACCAGCGGATGATCTGGCTCGTGTTCAACCAGGTATTCAACCAGCGTCAGCGCGTCTTCATAGTCCTTGCGAGAGGCATTGCCCCCCAGGAGGGGGACAATGCTAACCAGGCTGTTTGCCGCCTGGATAGCATCGGTGTACATCATTCTTTAGTTCTCCGGTAAAAATCTGTCAGCTTGTCGTATTCGGCGTGTGTGGTTATGTGCTTTATAAAGATTTTCCCACGTTCAAAATCAGCAAAAAACATCACCCTTAAATTCCCACCGCCAACATCGATCACCCACCACTTCTCCCGATATTTCATTCTGTCCAGCGAGGCAAATCGTTTTTTCATTTCGTCCGGTGAAGTGTAGTTCTCTCTCTTCAAAGTCCGGTATACGTCGTCTAGTGCCGCTGCCTGATTGGGGAATTGCCTGGTGGCTGTATCGAAAGGTGCTCTCGATACAATGTGCATCCTTCGCTCTCCTTGTGTTTCCATCTTGGAAACATAATATCGCACTCCCGCAGAGTTGACAAGTTGGAAACTGAAAATAATTAGTGCCTCTGCAATTCACAATCTCCATACAGTGCTCACATACGCAAATTAACCCCGTCAGTGAGGCACAGAATGGGCCGTTTTGATGAATGGTTAGACGACACAAGGCCGGTAACAGTCGCACCGGTTACCGGCATCGGCGATACCATCGGCATGCTGATGTCGCACGGTAATATTTCTCCCTACATCATGGCGTGGTTGATAACCGTGCTGATTCGTCTGGCAACGGGTCAGGGCGTGGTCTCAGCCATGACGGCGGCGGGGATTATTAGCGCAGCGATCCTCGACCCGGCAACCGGTCAACTGGTGGGCGTCGACCCGGCGTTGCTGGTGCTGGCAACAGCGGCCGGCTCCAACACCCTGACCCATATCAACGATGCTTCGTTCTGGCTGTTCAAAGGCTACTTTGACCTGTCGGTGAAGGATACGCTGAAAACCTGGGGTCTGCTGGAGCTGGTAAACTCCGTGGTTGGCCTGATAATCGTGTTGATCATCAGCATGATTGCATAACGTCGATACCGCTCTGGCCTATAGCGCCAGAGCGGTTTTCCATCCTGCCTCAACAATCCTCAATAATCAGATACACCGCTTTCACCGGGCCATGCACCCCAACCACCTTGATAAGCTCAATATCCGCCGTCGAGCTGGGTCCACTGATGATATTAATGCATGATGGCATACGCTCACCGGCCTGTGCTTTCTGATGTAGCTTTTCTGCCAGTTGCGCCACGCGCGGCAGGATGGTGCTTTTACGCAGCACGAAAATCGAGGACTCTGGCAACAGGCTCAGGGAACGCCCGCGCTCCGGTGCGGAAAACAGCACCACGCCGCCGGACTCGGTCAGGCCATATTCGGCATACACCACGCCGACTTTCGCCTGTTCTGCCTGGGTAATATTTTCGCTACCTCGCGCTGGGTCCCAAACCACGGCGTTGCATTCCTGCTGCAAGCGTTCGGTGATACCCAGCTCCACCAGCCGGCTGTCGCCGCTCAGCACCACCGGCTGCTGACCCAATTCTTCGCACAGGCGCAGCGCCGCGTCTGCGGCCTGGTCCTCGCTGGTCAGTTCGCAGCGGGCCAGCATCACTTCGCTGGCAAACTGGATAAACGCATCGCAGCGCTGCTGCGGGCTAAGTTCGGTCAGGCGCTCGTTGGCATAGTTGTTAACCGGCGCGGCATCTGCTTGCGGTTCGAAACGCAGCGGGCGACCCAGCGCCTGGGCGATGGTGTTTAAAAACGCGGTACGGTTATCCATTCTTTTTCTCCTGCGCCTGATGTTTCTTAAACCAGCTGCGGAAGCTCTCGCCGTCAGCATCAGGCAGATCGCGCGCCTCCATCCAGTCACCAATCGCGCCAACCTTGAGCGGGGTTTTGCCGCCATTGATAAACCAGCTCGCCGCATGCGCGCCCGCCATCATCCCGACTTTCCACAGCCCCGGATGGCTATTGGCATAAGCGAACATCCTGATCGCCCGTCGCTCGGCTTTCGGCGTAATGCCCTCCTCGGCCATCACCCGGCGATGACGCAGGATCAGTTTTGACAACGGAATGCGCACCGGGCAGACGCTGTCACAGGCCGTGCATAAAGAACAGGCGTACGGCAGATCCTTAAAATCTTTATAGCCGCCGAGCAGCGGAGAAATCACCGCGCCGATAGGTCCAGGATAGATAGAGCCATAGCCGTGTCCGCCGATGTGGCGGTACGCCGGACAGGTGTTCATACAGGCTCCGCAGCGGATGCAGCGCAGCACATCGCGAAACTCTGAGCCCAGCACCTGCGAGCGACCGTTATCGACAATCACCAGATGGAACTCTTCCGGTCCGTCAACGTTATCCGCCTCGCGCGGGCCGGTCAGCCAGGTGTTGTAGCCCGTCAGACGTGCACCCACGGCGCTGCGCGCCAGCATGGTGATCAGCACATCCACCTCGGCAAAGGTCGGCGCGATACGCTCCATGCCCATCACCGCAATGTGCGTTTTCGGCAGCGTGGTGCACATGCGCGCGTTGCCTTCGTTGGTTACCAGACACACCGAGCCGGTTTCCGCCACGGCAAAGTTACAGCCGGTAATACCGATTTCGGCACTGAGGAAATCCTCACGGATCTTCTGACGAATGAACAAGGTCATGGCTTCCGGGGTTTCCGGGCCGTCATACCCCAGACGTTCGTTCAGCACGCGGCGGATCTGATAGCGATCTTTATGAATAGCCGGGACCACGACGTGCGAAGGCGGATCCTGATCCAGTTGCAGGATATATTCCCCGAGATCGGTTTCGATCACCTGGATTCCGGCATCCTGCAGCACATGGTTGACGCCGATCTCTTCGGTCACCATCGACTTGGACTTCACCACCTTCTGCGCATTTTTACTTTGCGCAACCTGCAAAATGTAGCGAGTGGCATCTTCTTTGGTTTTGGCGAAATAGACGTGCCCGCCGTTTTCCGTCACTTTCTCGGAGAGTTGATACAGGTAAGCGTCGAGGTTGCTCAGAACGTGATCGCGGATCTGGCTGGCACGATCGCGCCAGTCTTCCCAGTGGCCTAACTCATCGACCATTTTTTGCCGATTTGCGCCGATACGCTCCTGCGCATTAGCCACGGCTTTGCGCATGATCGGATCTTCTATCTGCTGACGAATGCGCAGTTTAAATTCTACATCGCTGGTTTTTATCGACATCTCTTTCCCCTCAGCGGCTCATCAGCACTTCAGCAATATGCATCACTTTGACCGGCTGGCCTTCCCGTTGCAGTCGGCCGCCAATGTTCAGCAGGCAGCTGACGTCTGCGCCAATCAAATATTCCGGCTTTGCATCCATCAGATGTAAGACTTTCTCTTTCACCATCTCACCGGATATTTCGGCCATCTTGACCGAGAACGTTCCGCCAAAGCCGCAGCAGGTGTCCTGATCGGCAAACGTCAGCAGCTCCAGTCCGCGCACGTTTTTCAGCAGCGTGAGCGGCTCTTCCTTCACCCCCAGTTTGCGGGTCAGGCTACAGGAAGGATGATACACAGCGCGCCCCTGCAGGCTGGCGCCAACGTCCACCACGCCCAGTTTGTTGACGATAAAGGAGGTGAGATCCTGCATACGCGCGGAAACTTTCTCAGCACGTAGCGCCCATTCCGGTTCATCGGCCAGATACGTCGGGTAGCTTTTAACCGCGTAGGTACAGGAGCCCGCCGGGGAGATAATCGGATCGTCGTTGTCTTCCAGCGCGGCGATCAGGTTTTTCATCCCGGGGATCGCCTCTTTGATGTAACCGCTGTTGATGGCTGGCTGACCGCAACACCCTTGCTTCTCGGGGAAATTAACGCGACAACCCAGTTTTTCCAGCAGCAATACGGAGTCTCGTGCCATCCGTGATTTCAGTGCGTCACCAATACAGGTAACAAAGAAATTTACATTCACAATAACTACTCCATTGCTTCATTTCTGTTTATTGCGCTTGATATCGCGATATCAAGCAAAAGTTCAGTCGTATTTCATGCCCAGTTTTTATGTTTGCTGGTTTTACCAATACCTGGGTTCATAGTGTTGGTCGGATCATTTTTCTGATAAAAACGTGCCAAATTTTCCGGCGCTTTATACAGATGGCCGACATTGTGTTCCGCCGGATATTGCGCTCCGCGTTGGCGCAGTAATTCCAGCATCTGTTCTTTTAACGCGTGGGCATCTACGCCTTTTTTAACGATATAATCCTGATGGAATACATGGCACATAAAATGGCCGTAATAGAGTTTATGCACCAACTGACTGTCAATTTCCGCCGGTAAATTCTCATACCATTCGGTATCATTGCGGCGTAATGCAATATCCAGCGCGAGAATATCCTCAACCTCGTCAGAATGAACGGCCTGATAACGAATGGCAGCACCCGCGGCGGCAAAACGATGCAGAAACGCCTTACTGCCCTCTTCCGCGGTACAGGTAAAGAACGCGCCCTCGGCCGATTTAAAATAGTCCGTTAACCATGCCTGGGCTTCGGCCACACCCTCGCCGGACATTTTCAACATCAGATGGTGTTCATAGTTATCGCGCCAGGTCTTCATCCGCGCCGGGAGATGGCTCGGGAACAGATGGCTAAAAGCCTGCATCGCGCGGTCAGTAAAGTGCGGGCGAAAGATCTTCACCTTCTCAAGTATGGCCTCGGTACGCCCCTTCAGGTTGAAGAAGAACGGCATTTTGTCCGTGCCAAGTTTGTCGATCATCAGGAAGGTATCTTTGCTGTATTTCTCTGCAATATCATAGATATCGCGGTGCATATACTCCCCAGCAACCGGCAGGTTTGTAAAATTCGCCAGGATGTGGCGGCGAATCTCAGTCAGGACATCAGTCTGATTGGTACCGATATAAAAGACCTGCTGGTTCTTCTCGGCTTCAAAGGTATCCAGACGTACGGCAAACACCGCTAACTTGCCCGCGCAGCCAGAGGATTCAAACAGGCGATCCGGGTCAGCGTTGTAACGTGCTGGCGTGTCGGCATTGATGTCCCGCACGCGGCTAACATAGTCGTGATCGTGCGCGTGACGCCCGTCATGGTTGACGAGCGCGGCTTCAATCACATTGTTATCCAGCTGGGCAAGGATTTGCTCTGGCGTCTGACCTAGCTCAATGCCAAGGTGATTGACCAGCTGCAAGCGTCCCTGTTCATCAATGCGGGCAAACAGCGACATCTCGGTGTAAGCCGGGCCTCGCTGGACCAGAGAACCGCCCGAGTTATTACAGATACCGCCGATAACCGACGCGCCGATGCACGAAGAGCCGATCACCGAATGCGGCTCACGGCCAAACGGCTTCAGCGCCCTTTCCAGCGAGTACAGCGTGGTGCCCGGATAAGCCAGCACCTGCTTGCCCTCATCCAGCACATGCAGACTGTCCAGCCGCAGCGTGCTGATAATGACGATCTCGCGGTCGTAGTCATTACCATTTGGCGTCGAACCCTCGGTCAGGCCTGTGTTCGACGCCTGCATCAGGATTATTTTATCAGCCTCAACGCAGGCGCTGAGGACTTTCCAGAGTTCAAGCAAAGAGCCGGGGATAACCACCGCCAGAGCATCACCCTGACCCGAGCGGAATCCCTTACGGTAACGCGCAGTTTTTGACGGTTCGGTGAGGATATGAGCAGGGCCAACCAATTGGGTAAGAGTCGTCAAAAAGGTCTTATTATCAGTATGTTTCATGGAGGGCGGCTCTCCGCTCCTTATATCAGGGCCAGTGAAAATGGCTATAAGTTCATTTGTATGACAAAGCAGAATATTCCCTCAATCAATATCCACATGCAATACCCCATTTTATTTCTTTCGGTACCGCTCACATTTTTTAATGAAATTACCACCGCCATATAATTCATACCTCGCCCTTTGAGGGGATGCCAAAACACTTATTTCATTTATTGCAAAGATCATCCCATACCTATTAATGATTAACTCTAATGTGTGTTGTAATATTTAGTAGTTATTCATATTTAATAAAAAAATAACATTATTTATACAATTATTAACCTTTATAACTTTATTTCACTGAAGCGATTCAGTTAGCATTTTTTATTTTATTATTCAGGTAGCTTCCTTCCCCCTAAATATAGTTCAGTCTAAAAAAGTAAATCGGGAATTGTAATGCAAGAATATTTAATGTTTGCTCTGGCACTCTCTCCTTTGCTGCTGATGGTATTTTTAATACTGAAATTAAAAATGCCCATCCATTATTCCGTACTGATCTCTTTGGTATTCACCGCTGCACTATCGGCAATATTCTGGGAAATGCCCGTACAAAATCTGAAAGCCGCGATAGGGTATGGCGCACTGAAGGGACTATGGCCGATCGTGATTGTGATCCTCGGCGCTATTTTCAGTTATAACGTCATGCAGGCGACCAAAGCGCTGGATATTTTGCGCGATATTCTCGCCAGCATTAGCGAAGATAAGCGTATTCAGGTGCTGCTGATTTCATGGTGTTTTGGTGGATTTCTTGAAGCCGCAGCGGGCTATGGCACGGCGGTCGCTATTCCGATCGGCATTCTCATTGCGCTGGGATTCAACCCGTTGAAGGCGGCGATTTCCTCTCTCGTGGCAAATACAGTTCCTACCGCATTCGGCGCGGTCGGGATCCCGGTTTCTATTCTGGCTGAACAGGTTAATCTGCCGGTTTATACCTTAGGCGGAACCATTATTTTGCAGCTCGCGTTGTTTAATATCCTGCTGCCGTTTGTGATTGTCTGCATTATTGGCGGTGGCCTGAAAGCCATTCGCGGCGTATTTCTGATCACGTTGATTTGCGGCATTTCCACGCTGATTCCGCAATATTTTGTCGCCATCCATCTTGGCGCGGAATTACCCGCTTTTGCCGGTAGCCTGGTCAGCCTGTTTGCCGTGGCGATGGTCAGTCGCCTGCGCAAAGGGAAAACCGATCCAGAGTGGCGCATTGAGGTCAGCCATACCCGCGAAACCACGCCGCGCTCGGCAAAAGTGTTGTTCCGCGTGGGCTCTATCTATCTGTTTATTTTTGTGTTTATCCTGCTGTGTTCGCCGCTGTTCCCGACAATAAAAGGCGCGGCGTCCCAACTGGCTTCGGTGCTGCATTTCACGTTGGCTGACGGCAAAACGATGGCACTGAAAGTTGAATGGGTGACCACACCAGGGATGCTGATTATCTTTGCGACCATTATCGGCGGTTTTATTCAGGGAGCGTCCGCACGCGGGATGCTGGAAGTATTTATCAAAACGATTTTCCAGCTTAAAAACTCTATCGTGGCAATTATGGCGATCGTCGCGCTGGCCACGGTGATGGATCTCAGCGGGATTATCTCCACACTGGCGCAGTCGATTGTCGATCTGACCGGCAGCTCGTACGTCTTCCTCGCCCCGGTGATTGGCGCGCTGGGCACGTTCGTTACCGGCAGCGATACCAACTCGAACATTCTGTTTGGCAAGCTGCAAACCATAGCTGCCAGCAAGTTACATATCGATCCCAACTGGCTGGCGGCGGCCAATACCTCTGGCGCTACGGGGGGCAAAATGATTTCGCCGCAAAGCATCGCCATCGCGGTTTCTGCCACCAAAATGGACGGTCAGGCCAATCAGATCATGTCTGGCACCATGAAATACTGCTGTGCCTACATTGTGATCCTTGGCCTGAAAGTCGGTCTCTTTTATTACTGGTTTATGGCGTAAGCCATTGTCAACCCCGTCAAATTCGCGGCAATCGTATTTGACGACACAGTGACCAAAAAGGTTTACACCACCCCAGAAACGGAACAAGGCGACAGGCTTTACGATTTGTCGGCGCTGACTAAAATAGCGCCGATGTTTCAAATCGAGGATTGTTGTTATGTTGTTCTGGAAAAAGATGGTGAAGAAGTTCGACGCCTTTTCCGCGTTGATTCCACCACGCTACTTCCGCGTGTAATACCTGGCACTTATTCCTGATGGCGCTTCGCTTATCAGGCCTACATTTCACACTCATTTGTAGGCCTGCGTTTCACGCTCATTTATAGGCCGGATAAGGCGCGAGCCGCATCCGGCAGCAACAGCAGCGTAAAATGCTCACCCCTTTCTCTTACGCAGACCGCATGCTCTTAACACCACCACCCACTGAAGTGGTCAACAAAAACTGGCCACCGCGTTAGAGTTTTTCCAGTATCGGTTTTCTGATTCGTTTGGCGGTAACCCACCATTATATTCGTGCGGTCTTAGTGCGCTGTAATATCCAACTATATAGTCCGTTATTGCGTGAGCTGCATCGCTGAAGCTTACATAGCCCGTCGCCGGCACCCATTCGTTCTTCAGACTCCTGAAGAAGCGCTCCATTGGGCTGTTATCCCAGCAGTTTCCACGCCGACTCATACTCTGCCTGATCCGGTATCGCCACAGTAACTGCCGGAACTGCCTGCTCGTATAATGGCTGCCTTGATCGCTGTGGAACATCACCCCGACGGGCTTACCACGGGTTTCCCATGCCATTTCCAGTGCTTTCATGGTGAGCCTGCTGTCCGGCGAGAACGACATGGCCCAGCCCACTGGTTTTCTTGCGAACAGGTCGAGAACAACGGCGAGGTACGCCCAGCGCTTACCCGTCCAGATATAGGTCACATCACCGCACCACACCTGATTTGGTTCCGTTACGGCGAACTGTCGCTCAAGATGATTCGGGATAGCAACGTGCTCATGACCGCCACGCTTATACCGGTGAGTCGGCTGCTGGCAACTGACCAGCCCCAGCTCTTTCATGAGTCTGCCAGCAAGCCAGCGCCCCATCTGGTAACCTCTCTGGGTTGCCATTGTGGCGATGCTTCTTGCTCCGGCAGAGCCGTGGCTGATGCCATGCAGTTCAAGTACCTGACTGCGTAATACAGCCCGTCTGCCGTCTGGCTTTTCAGGACGGTTTTTCCAGTATTTGTAGCTGCTGCGATGAACCCCGAACACATGGCAGAGAGTGGCCACAGGATAACGCGCCCTGAGTTTCCCGATTATCAAGAACTGTTCAGGGAGTCTGACATCAAGAGCGCGGTAGCCTTTTTTAATATTTCATTTTCCATTTCAATACGTTGTAGCTTTTTCCTGAGCTCACGGATTTCAATTTGTTCCGGGGTAATGGGGGAGGCTTTTGGTGTTTTGCCCTGCCGTTCATCACGTAATTGTTTCACCCATCGCGTCATTGTGGAAAGGCCGACATCCATAGCGCTGGCTGCATCTGTCACGGTGTAGTTCTGGTCAACGACCAGTTGAGCGGATTCGCGTTTAAACTCTGCGCTGAAATTTCTTTTTTTCATTATGGCACCTGTGTTGTTCTGAGGTGAGCATATCACCTCTGTTCAGGTGGCCAAATTCAGTAAACCACTTCAAACAGACTGATGCCGGCTGTATTATTTAACATATTTCCAGACGCCTGCAGGTATTTTGTCATAAAACTTCCCCATTGCCATTTCCGCCAGCCGGTGATCAACCGCAGCATTGAAATGCTCAAGCTCATCATCTGACAGAGAATATTTATTTTTTTCTATTACCCTTTCCAGGGTTTCCTTCGATGTACAGCGCCGTAGTCGTAAAATCCATTCCTGTTTGGTCATTATTTTTTTATATCCTGAGGCTTCCATGGTATTTAATTTTACAAATAACGCAAATTTCTTTCAGGCGTTATGGCCCGTGCCGTTCTGCGTAAGATAATCACTGATGCTCAGACCGGACAAGCGTATGTTATCCGAAATCTCCCTGAACTGCTCCTCCCACCCGTCCTGCAGCTCCCTGATTGCCGCGATCTGGAAAGCAACACTGAAAGGCGTTCTGCCCAGTTTCTCGGAAAGCCAGAACAGATGCTTGCCAATCTCTTCGTCCGGTACCGAATCGAGCGCATCACTCAGTAAGGTTTTTTCGTCTTCCTGCCAGGGATGACCGGCTCGCGGAAAACGCGGATCAGGCTGGCGGTCTTTTTTCTCCCTTTTTTCCCGTCTGGCAACGGTCGGCGCATCGCCTTTTTTCAAGCCGACGCGCGCTTTCATGGCGCCGATAGCGGCGACGGCCAGTACCAGCGTTTCACGCTCCTGGCGCGTGAGCAGGCTGTCCTCGCAAATCAGGGTGTTCAGGTTATCGATCAGCTTATTCAGCCCGGGTTCAGTGACTTTCATTTTATGCTCATGTTCCTTGTGTGGTGGCGATCAGTCCCGGCTCTCATTCACCTGGACGGTGACCGGCAGGCCTGCATCAAAACAGGTCTGATACCAGCTGGCCACCTGCAGGGGATCGCCCTCTTTTATCCGGCGTATGCCGCCGGCATCCGTCAGCTGCAGACAGGTGGTACCGTCCAGACGGATCACGTAGGCCGCTTCCCTGATGGTGTAATGGCCGTCATCCAGCTGCAGCTCCACCGCGTCACCGGCAGCCGTCTGGCGTAACGGCAGACGCCGGACGTCTGTCAGTCGTTGTCGTGCCGTTTCAGCCTCGCGTTCTGCCTGGAAGAGCGGTTCTGCAATGCCGCGACCGGCCTCCGTCAGCTCGACGGCCAGCTGCAGGTTCGGGGCGCGCAGGGTGCGCAGCCAGCCCGCGGCTTCCATGCGCCGGCAGGAGGCGCGCAGGTTCGGCCCGTACACCGGGGCGTCCCCGCCCTGCTCCAGCACCCGCTCGATATCCCGCGTCGCCACCGGGCCCGGCCGTTTCGCATCGAGGGCGGCCAGCACAATCAGCACCCGCCGCTGCAGCGGCGATGGTCGGCGCGCCTGAGTCATTGCTTGTCCGCCTCCGGCCAGATGAGTTGTCTGAGGCGCAGGTGATCGGCGTCTATGAGCTCTTGTCTCTTTATGGCATTCACTGAGGCATAGCCATTTATGGCCAGTTCATACCAATAGCTCAGCACGGCACCGGCCTTGGCTGACTCGCTGATGTAAATCGCGCCCTGGCTGTCCAGATTGCATTCACGGATACGCTCTTCCGCTATCCGGGTCAGCTGCTCATAGCTGAGTGAAAAATTCACTTCTTTCTCATCCATCCTGCTCGCTCCGTCTGAACATGTCCGGTTAGGTTAAAAATCATATCATGTATGATTTCTTACTAATAATTCAAATATCATATCAAATATTGTTAGTGTTTAATGCTAAATATCACATTCAGTATGATTTTATGTTTTTGGTTTAATTATCATATCCTTTGCGCGTTTCCCGCCGCGCAGATCCGGTTTCTGGCTAAGTCGGATCTCCAGACTGCAGCAGGGCTGTTTTGAAAAAATGCCGGAGATGGAAGCAGCGTAGTAAGCTGATTTAATGATGTAAGAATAAATCTTACATTAAGATATGGAGGGGTTATGGCTCGTACGATGACGGTGGACGTGGGTGATGAGCTGCATGAAAAGCAGGCTGAATCCAGACTTCAGGAACTGCGCGATCTGCTGGCCGAAGGGATCAGCAGCGGCGAGGCGAAACCATGGAACAAGAATGCATTCCTGAGGAATGTCAGGGCCAGGGTGGCAAATGAAAGAGATTGAGCTGACACCCAAAGCAGAAGAGGATCTGGAGGCCATCTGGGACTACAGCTTCAGACAGATCGGGGTTGTTCAGGTGGATGCATAGATCGGTCGTATAGCTGCAGTATTTGATGTGCTGGCCATGCATGATATCGGCACGCATTGTGCAGAGCTGGGAGACGATATCTGCACACTGCCGGTAGAACCGGCATACGATCTATTTTGTATCATCACATTCTATGGTTACGGTCATTCGTATTCTCAGCCAGTCTCAGGATACGGCGCGACATGCACCCTGGAGATGACCGGGGAACAGGATTCTCAAACAATATAAGTTAATTGTGAGGTCGACATGACCAAAAAAAACATTGTGTATGGACTCTTTCATTATTATTCATTTCGCTTATAAAAAAAACGCTCCCGGACGGGAGCGTAAGCCAGTGACTTCGGCGTTAAATGAGGGTCTGACAAGTGGAGCTGCGGGTTAATTCTGGGTGATCTGGCTGCGATGCTTTTCCGCCTGTTGCTGATGAATAACGGAAGACTGGCCATTATTCGCCTTCTCATGCACAACAGCGGCTTTCTCATGCTCGCTCATTTCGGAAAATGGCTTAGCAGTTTCTTGGGTGTTCTCAGGTTTGGCTTTCATCATTTTTTTATGCATTTCAGCCATGTCCTGATGGGCGGCAGAATTGCCGTTTTGCATCATTTCATGGGACATTGCGGCCTGATCGTGACCGCTCATATCCATCATTTTCATGCTCTCCCCCTGAACTGCACTTTTTTCAGCGGATGATTGCATCTGATGGGCAGGCGCCTGGGCATTATTTACCTGGTCATGCATGTTCATTGTCTCTGCAGCCCAGGCAGATGAAGCGACAGCCATCATGGCAATAAAGGATACAAGGATCTTTTTCATGGTTGGGTCTCCGGTGTTTTCATACCCGAACAATCAATGCTTATAACAGAGAAAGCATTTGATCTCAGGGCTGGTTGATCATCACGCCAGGAACCGGGCGATTGAATTATCACGCTGTCCTGATTTATGGCTGATTATAAAAAACCGCCTCTGTTTATCGCGTGACTGAACGATGACATTTTTGTCACCTTCCGGGTTTCTCCTGAATAACGGTATTAATCCATTAACAGACGCACACTGAACACAATTTCCCGCCCCTGCTGTTCTGCTGACAGCTCGCCGCCGTGAGCATGAATGATCGACCTTGTAATTGATAATCCCAGCCCCGCGCCTTCCGTGTTGTAGAACCTTGATGAGTCTGCGCGATAGAACCGGTCAAACAAACGTTCCAGATTAGCGGGAACCTGGCCGGACATCGTATTCGTAATCATCACGTTCACACAGTCACTGTCACGCTCAAGGTGTATCGCTGTACAGGTGTTATCGGGAGAATACTTGATTGCATTGGAAAGCAGGTTACTGAAAGCACGTCGGAGCATATCGCTGTCTCCGGCAACAACGCCCTCTCCTTCAACCGTGATTGTCTTTCCTGTTTCGTCTGCCAGGGGCTCGAACAACTCACGTAATTCATTCAGTTCGGCTGCCAGATCCACATCATGTTTATCCAGCCGCAGCAGACCATGCTCTGAACGTGCCAGAAAAAGCATGTCACTGGTCATTCGTGACAACCTTTTCAGTTCTTCCAGGTTAGCGAATAAAATTTCGCGGTAATGCGAAACATCCCTTTCCTTAGCCAGTGCAAACTGCGTCTGCATCATCAGATTACTGACTGGTGTGCGCAGCTCATGCGCGATGTCAGACGAGAAATCTGACAGTTTCCGGAATGCCCCCTCCAGGCGATCAAACATATTATTGAACTCCTGCATGGTCTCAGAGATTTCCGGCGGAGCCAGATCGGGATTTAGACGCTGATCCAGGCTGTGTACGGTCATGGAGGAAGCCAGACTGGTCATTTCCCGTAGCGGTTTCAGACCAATACGTGTGGTCAGCCAGCCCAGAAAAACAGAAATAAAGACCAGACCGATATTGAACCAGAACAGCCAGGTACTGAGTTTGTCCATAAACAGGGTGTGATACCCAGTATCCGTGGCAACCGTAATGATGACATGTTTGCTTTTACCCTGTTCCGGCGTCACGGCAACCCGCCGCGAGATACTGCGGTACACGGTGTTATTTTCTTCCGTCTGGATCATATAGTCGAGAATATCACCCGACTTATTAAGCAGGACCGCTGGAACAACAGAATTTTTGGCATAGAGTTCAACAATTTTTTCATTTTCCATGTTTTTTATAGAAATGAATAAGCCATTGTGCCCCACCATCGCATCGTTTATTTTTTCTGATAATGACTTAATATCCGTTTTGTTCCTGAACGTCTCTGTTTTAAGAAACTCTTCGGTGAGCTGAAGTTTACCTGTCAGAAAATCGCGGTCCTGATTATCGAAATAGCCATTCAGGGTGCTAATCAGGATAAAACTTGATAACCACCATACCGTAAGCATCACCGCAGAAAAAATCAGGCTCAGGCGTGTGGTCAGGGAAATTTTGAACCTCACTCTTCTCTGATCTCCAGGACATATCCGGCACCGCGAACGGTATGGATCAGTTTTGGCTCAAAGTCATCATCAATTTTACTTCTCAGACGTCTCACGGCGACATCAATCACATTCGTATCACTGTCAAAATTCATGTTCCAGACCAGGGACGAGATAAGACTCCTGGGTAACACTTCTCCGGTGCGTTGCAGCAGCAACTCAAGCAGAACGTATTCTTTACCGGTGAGATGGATCTTCTTCCCCGAACGGATCACGGTCCGGCGCACCATATCAACGGTCATATCGGCGATGGTGCAGACTGTTGCGGCCTGCGAGCGTGCCCGGCGCAGTAGGGTTCTTACACGTGCAACCAGCTCCGTAAAATCAAAGGGCTTAATCAGGTAGTCATCTGCGCCAAGCTCCAGTCCTTTCACTTTGTCCCGCACGTTGTCCTTTGCGGTTAAAAACAGGACCGGTTCTTCGTGCCCGGACTCCCTCAGTGCGCTGATGATTTGCCACCCGTCGAGGAAAGGCAGCATCACGTCCAGTATTATCAAATCATACTGTCCCTTCGACGCGGCCCCGAGACCATCGCGGCCATTATTAAAGAGATCGGCCTGATAGCCTTCCTCAACCAGTCCCTGCTGCAGGTAACGACCTGTTTTTTGTTCGTCTTCAACGATTAAAATACGCTGCATGGTCAACTCGCTGATATGAAAGTAAAAATCTCACGCATGAGCTTTGGCTGTCCCCTAGCTGATCTGAGACGGAGCAAGCATTCCAAGCCACGCTACGGCGCCCAGAATGATAATCGCAACAACGAATTCTGTCAGGATGCTGTTTCGCATCAGGGCAACGCTGCGATCATAATTCCCTTCCCTGACCATAACTTCAAGCCGGGGACCCAGGTGAAACCGGTTTGCTGCAGCCAGAAGAAGCATCAGAACAAACAGAGCCGTCTTGGCAAGCAATATCCTCCCCCAGGAACTGTTGAATAAGGGAGTTAAGTTACCCTCAGCAATATACAGATAGTTGACCAGCGCACTCAGGATCAGGGCTACAACAATCACCGTTCCTGCCGTGGCAAATTTTGCCAGGGAGTCAGATATCACAATGACGCTCTGTGCATTATGCTCGTTTCTGCGCATCAGCAGGATAGCAAATGCAACCAGAGCACCTGTCCAGGCACCTGCAGCGCCGAGATGGGTCAGATCGCTCAGTAAATGGAGATAGTAATGCAGACCGTCATGCATAACGGCGTGTCCTCCCCAGGCAAGTGTAGCCAGCGCCACGCCCCCACTCATCGTCATCAGCAGGCAGGACAATACTCTCTTATTAGTGTAAAGGAACAAAGCACCGAGTGTGGTAAACAGGGCACAGAGCCTGACAATCCAGCTAATACCCACATCAGTTTCTTCTATCACCATCTCGATAACATGGATGGATAATTCTCTGAGGTCAGTTACTCCACTCATGGCATTAGATACCAGGAGCATATTAATGCCAGTAAGAATGATGCCTGTAACAACAGCAAAGGTTATAAACGACCTGAAATTAGTCAGGTTATAGGTTTCATGTCTGACACCGCTTATTCCATATATCTGAAAAAATGGCAATCCAAATATTACCATCAAATCCAGATAAAGAAGAAAACGAATAACAATCATAATCAGGTCGTTCATAATATTACTTCACTGTAAAGGTGTAATTACCGGTAATAGGGTGCGTATCTGAAGAAACCGCGCGCCAGTCAACACGATAAGTGCCAGCGGGTAAAGGCTCTCGCGGAATAATGACCATCGATTTAGGGTCAGCGCCTGGCGCCACTTTTGCCGCGACCGGCATCGGAGAATGTGATGACATGCCTTTCATACCCGTCATCGTTAATTTTGCACCTGAGAATTTCACGGTCAGATTTTCCGAGAAATTAAGCTGAATCTTTTCCGGGGCCGCTACGGCTGAATCAGCCTGTGGCACAGAGCTTTTTAATTCCGGATGGGCCATAGCAGAGAAAGCAACGCCCATAACGAGGCCACCTGTAAGAATGACTTTATTTAAAATCGACATTTCATTTACCTGTTTAGTTGAGTGTTTTATATCAGTGCGTTAAAACCAGATTCTGGCTCCCGCCAGGAATACTACCTGATGGTCTTTCTCACCTTCTCTTTTCGCCATATCGGATGTTTTCCCGTAAAGTTGATTCCAGGAAACGCCTATATAGGGTGCAAACTCACGGCGTATTTCATAGCGCAGCCGGAGCCCCAGCTCTGTGTCAGTCAGTCCCCTGCCGCGACCCCGCGATTCATCATCCTGACTGTAGAAATTCACCTCATAGGATGGCTGGAGTATGAGCCGGTTAGTCAGTAAAACGTCGTATTCTCCTCCCAGACGAAGGGCTGCTTTTCCGCCATTACTGACAAAACCCGTAATTTCAGACTCAAAATTATAGAGTGCCAGCCCCTGAAAACCGACAGCAGCCCAGGTCCGGGCAGAAGCAGGTCTGAAATCCTGCCTGACACCCGCAACCAAATCCCACCATGGGCCAACCGCATGTCCCCAGAGTAACTGCGCTTCAGCCGCCTCCGTTTCCCCATTGCTTCGTTCACCTTCACTCTTTAGCCAAATCCGATCTGTGTCGCCTCCAATCCAGCTGTTAACACTCCAGCTGAAATTGTTGGTGTTATCCGACCGTTGCCATTCCAGTTGATCCAGCAGAACCAGATAATTAATCGCACTGTCGTGAATCGCATGCCCCTGTAAATTGCCGAATGCAGCCTTCCGGTCGGCATCGGTAACAGGCGGAATTGGCGTTCTGCTCTCAGTTACAATGGGCTCCATTGACGTCATCTCAGTGAAATTCTCATCTGCTGGCATCTGCATGGCAGACATGTCGTGCCCGGCGTGGGGATCTGCAGAGACGGAGCCCGCCGCAATAGAAAGCTGTGAGGTAAACAAACCGGCGACCAGAACAGGTATGGCCTTCAAATTTCTCTTCATTCGCATCATTCCTCCACCCGGACTTCACGAAACATTCCCATTTCCATGTGATAGAGCAAATGGCAGTGATACGCCCAGCGGCCAAGCGCATCTGCTGTCACTCTGTAACTGCGTTTTGTACCAGGGGGAACATCTATTGTGTGTTTACGAACCATGAAATTACCGTTTTCATCTTCCAGATCGCTCCACATACCATGCAGGTGAATGGGGTGAGTCATCATGGTATCGTTGATCAGCGTGATCCTGAGCCGCTCACCGTATTTCAGCAGCACCGGTGCGGCATCTGAAAACTTGATTCCGTTAAATGACCAGGCAAACTTTTCCATGTGGCCGGTTAAATGCAGTTCTATGGTACGGCCAGGTTCACGTCCGTCAGGATCCTCAAAGCGGCTTTTCAAATCCGCGTACGTGAGAACCTTTCTTCCGTTATTTCGAAGACCAATACCCGGATCATTTAATTTCGGAGAGACGCTCATCGCCTGCATATCAACCAGTGGGTTATCCGTTTCTGACGCAGGATGACTTTGCATACCCGGCATTCCGGCCATCCGGGAATGATCCATACCGGCCATGCTGCTGTGATCCATGGGCGCGGAGGATGTCCCGCTATCCGGAAGGTCAGCACCGTCCATAGACATCATCTCTCCGCTGTTATCCATGCCTCCCATCTGGCTGTGGTCCATTCCTGCCATATCATGTCCCATTCCCCCCATACCCATATCTTCCATGGTCAACAGAGGACGGGGATCGAGGGGGGGAACGGCAGCACTTAACCCTTCTCTCGTGGCCAGTGTCCCTCGAGCGTAACCGGTCCTGTCCATGGATTGTGCGAAGATGGTATAGGCCTCACCCTGAGGCTCCACAATGACATCATAGGTTTCGGCAACGGCAATCCTGAATTCGTCAACGGTAACCGGGTTTACATACTGGCCATCTGCAGCCACGACCGTCATTTTCAGCCCGGGGATACGGATATCGAAATAGGTCATTGCCGAGCCGTTGATAAACCGTAAGCGTATCTTTTCACCGGGACGGAACAGTCCGGTCCAGTTTTTCAGCGGGGCCTGCCCGTTCATGAGATAGGTGTAGGTGTAGCCACTGACATCCGCGAGGTCAGTCGGATTCATTTTCATTTCAGCCCACATTTTCCGATCGGCAATGGTGGCTGACAGCCCCCTGGTATTCACGTCGCGGAAAAAAGAGCCAACGGTTGGTTTATTGAAATTGTAGTAATCCGACTGTTTTTTTAATTTTTTCAGCAGGCTGTGAGGATTTTCATCGGTCCAGTCAGACAACATGACCACATGCTCACGATCGTAAGCAAACGGTTCTGGCTCCCTGGCATCGATGATAATGGCACCGTATACCCCCTCCTGTTCCTGCAGACCGGAATGGCTGTGGTACCAGTAAGTCCCGTTCTGCTTAACCTTAAAGGTGTAAACGTAGGTATCATCAGGCTCTATGCCCATAAAACTCAGCCCCGGAACACCATCCATATTGGCCGGAAGAATAATGCCGTGCCAGTGAATGGACGTCTGTTCATTAAGACGGTTTTTGACCTTCAGGGTAATGGTGTCACCTTCTTTCCAGCGAAGAACGGGCCCCGGCAGGCCTCCATTGATTGTTTTGGCCTGACGCTCACTGCCCGTGATATTGACGGCCGTTTCACCAATGGTCAGGTCAAACTGAGTACCCTGCAGGGATGCGGCAACTGGCAGGCTCAGACTGGAACGCGCATTGAAACTCCATACGCCAAGACTTCCGGCTACGCCAGAGAGGGTTAACCCCTTCAGGAAAGTTCGTCGAGACGTTTTCAACAGCATGCGCATTCCCTTATTTAAAGTATGGTTACTGACAGAATTCGAGAACCGATTTAAATTAAATTACTGGTTCATCCACTTACAATGAAATGAATCTAGCACACCTTAAGAAACAAATTCATTACAATCGTGTAATGTACGTGGCTGTATTACATTTACGTCATCTTCTCCACAGGTTGATTTTTTTATATATGATCATAAGGACATCTTTTATGTACCTCAGAAGGTAATTACACATGAATATATTAATCACGACCACTGCGTTTACAGCTTTATTTTGTGGGGCAGCTTTTGCTCAGTCCAGTGATATTGCCCATGAAGCACATCGATTTGTTAATAATGCCTCAGCCGTCAGTCATGTGAACTCCTCGACGCATGAAAACTTACCGGACAGGGTTAATAAAAACAACACGCCCTCATTCTCTGAAATGAATGAACATGAAAGGGCCATTGTTGCTCATTCATTTATGAACAACAGCGCGTCCTATGCGCATCAGAAAATGATTGAGGAACATAAAAAAATGCTGTCCGGCAGTGATGCAAATTCAAAGACCTCGTCTTCTTCTTTTAACGAACTGAATGCCGGAGAAAAAGCCGCTCTCGTGCATGAGCAGGTCAATAATGCCGGTGCGGAAGCACATCAGACGCAGGCAAGAAAGCTTCGCGGGCTGTATTCGACCAGGTAACTGCAGGCGGGTTAGTGCTTAGCGTCAGGTGCGCAGCAGGGCTTTACTGACGGGTTACGTAGCAGGACATGAGCCCCATATTGCTCTGCCGTAACCTGTTTCAGTCCCGTTAATCATCACCGTCGGGCTGGTCATACAGTTCCCAGAGCTTCAGGAGCAAACGGGAAACAAGATATGTTACAAAAATGACGACCATCAACGGTGCTCCCGATTAACTGACAGATGACACGCCTCCTGAAAACCCCTAGCATACGCCGCAGTGTTCATGCTAACGGCGAATTCCAGTAAATGTATTCTACCGATGTCGTAAAAGAAAATGCCTACCTTTCAGCCACCCGCTCGGGGCTGGAATCGAACGAGATCGCTACTCTTCAGCGCTCCTTGCCTTCCCGGTTTAATCTGCGGCATTTGAAAAAAAATGAATCATTAAAACTCGTACTGCAAAAGAAAGCGGGAAAATCACGTGTCGTGGCCTATAAATTTACGTCCGGTTCATTTAATTACACGGCGTATCGTATATCAGATAAAAAGTTCTATAACCTTTCCGATACTTCCGGGAAAGGCAGTCTCGATTATCCGTTACCGGCCACAGCAAGACTCAGTTCGCCTTTCAATCCTGCAAGACTTAACCCGGTATCGGGAAAAGTGAGTCCCCATAATGGCATTGATTATTCCATGCCCATGAACACGAAAATAGTCAGCGTCATCGACGGAAAAATCACCCGGGCCGAATACAACAGTACCATGGGATATTTTGTTGAAGTAACGGGAAAAGCCGGTGTTAAAACTCGCTATCTCCACCTCAATAAAATACTCGTTACTAAAGGGGCCAGGGTTACCCGGGGAGACGCTATTGCGTTATCCGGTAACAGCGGACGTTCATCCGGTCCTCATCTGCATTACGAGCTGGTCATCAATAACAATCCTGTTAACTCACTGGCGTTCCGGGCAGCGGCACCCGCTGATAACAAACTTGAACAGCATGCCTTTGCGCATGCCAGAGACTACGAACGATACCTGGACTGATAACGGGGCCGCGACGCGGCCCCGTCTGCCGGATTAATTTTTTTTATCGTTTTCACTTCCTTGATGTTGATGATCTCCATGCCCTCCGTGGCCGTGGAAAAGATGCATTAGCGGGCAGACCAGCAATAACAGATATGGCCAGTAACCTGCCACATGTGACCAGTGTTCGCGCAGGAGGGCAAATGCCGCAATCGCGGCGACAGCAATAAGCGCATAGGTGGTACTTTTCATACCGGACTCCTTCTGTTAGTAACAGACCCTTCATTCAGGGTTATTTCCCGAGCCTGACACTTTTCAGACGCAACGCATTTGCAATGACGCTAACGGAGGAAAGGGCCATAGCCGCCGCCGCAATAACTGGCGACAGCAGTATTCCATACACAGGATAAAGCAGACCTGCAGCTACAGGCACCCCAAGAGCATTGTAGATAAACGCAAAAAACAGATTCTGCCGGATATTTTTCATGGTGATTTCTGACAGATGACGGGCCCTGTTGAGTATCATCAAATCGCCTTTGAGAAGGGTAACGCCAGCACTTTCTATTGCCACATCTGTACCCGTTCCCATGGCTATACCCACGTCAGCCGCTGCCAGCGCCGGGGCATCATTCACACCGTCTCCGGCCATCGCAACCACATGGCCAGACGCTTTCAGTCGGGTTATCACTGCTTTTTTGCCATCCGGCAGAATCCCGGCTTCAACCTCATCTATTCCCAGTTTCCGTGCGACTGCTTCAGCAGTAAGCTGGTTATCCCCGGTGAGCATAACAATGCGGATCCCCGCCTGACGCAAAGCTTTAAGCGCATCCGGCGTGGTTGCTTTCACGGGATCCGAGATAGCTATCAGGCCTGCAAGGTTCCCGTCTGTGGCCACATAGATAACGGTAGCGCCTTCCATCCGCAACGTATCCGCAACGGCCTTTTGATTATCAATAACGATACTGTTTTCCTGCATAGCCAGTTCATTACCAATAACAACCCGTTGACCTTCGACATCGCCTGAGACACCTTTCCCCGACGGGGCATTGAAATTACTGACGGCAGGTATCACGATCCCCTTTTCATGCGCGGCTCTGACAACAGCCATACCCAACGGATGCTGCGAACCTTTTTCCACTGCAGCTGTTACACGTAAAAGAGATATTTCCCCACCCGGACTGAGACTGATAATCCCTGTCACCGTAGGCGAACCTTCCGTGAGCGTGCCTGTTTTGTCGACAACCAGCGTGTCCACTTTTTCAAGACGCTCAAGGGCTTCGGCATTCTTGATTAACACCCCGGCCTGGGCGCCTTTGCCCACCCCCACCATTATCGACATCGGCGTGGCCAGTCCCAGCGCGCAGGGACAGGCAATAATCAGGACCGACACAGCCGCAATGAGACCGTGCGCCATCCTGGGCTCGGGCCCCCAGACAGACCAGATCAAGAAAGCAACAACCGCGATAAGTATCACCAGAGGAACAAACCAGCCTGAAACGCTGTCTGCCATTCTCTGGATGGGGGCACGCGAACGCTGTGCATCAGCGACCATCTGAACAATTCGTGAGAGCATCGTTTCATCACCGACTTTCTCTGCACGGATGATAAGACTACCTGTCTGATTAATCGTCCCCCCAATGACAGGGTCACCCTTCGTTTTGGTAACCGGCATAGACTCCCCGGTCACCATCGATTCATCAACGGTTGTTTTGCCTTCGATCACGATACCGTCGACCGGAATACTCTCTCCAGGTCTGATGCGGAGCTTATCGCCAGGCAGGACATCTTCCGCATTAATATCCGTTTCATGACCGTCATGATCCAGCCGTCTGGCGGTTTTGGGGGCAAGGTTCAGAAGCGCAGTAATGGCGCCTGAGGTTTGTTCCCGTGCCCGCAGCTCAAGAACCTGTCCCAGCAGAACAAGCACCGTAATAACTGCTGCGGCTTCAAAATAAACGGCCACCAGGCCATCCATGTTTCTGAACGATGCAGGAAACCAGGAGGGGAAGACGGTTGCAATGACGCTGTAAACCCAGGCTACGCCGGTCCCCATTGCAACAAGGGTAAACATATTCAGGGAGCGGTTACGTAACGACATTCCGGCCCGGGCGAAGAATGGCCAGCCACACCACAACACGACAGGGGAGGCCAGAAGCAACTGCAGCCATGTGTTGTACTGTGGCGGTACTGTATTCCTCAAGTCGGGAAACAGATGAGATCCCATTTCGAGTACCAGAACCGGAAACGCCAGCAACAACCCCAGCCAGAAGCGTCTTGTCATGTCGTGAAGTTCATCACTCGGCCCCGTGGATGCCGTAGCTACGAGCGGCTCCAGTGCCATTCCACAGACAGGACAGCTTCCGGGACCACTGCGGCGTATCTCCGGGTGCATCGGACATGTCCACACACCTTCAGAATTCTCTTTTTCCGCCTGGTTGTGAGGCTGTTTTATCTGATCAGGGCTGACTTCGTGATGATCGTGGTGATGGTGATGGGAATGTTCACTGGCATCTTCGGTAAGATAACGATCGGGATGGGCTTTAAATTTACTCTCACAGCTGGCGGAGCAGAAATAAAGTTGGTGGTCCTGGTATCGAATGCTGCTGTGCGCCCTGTCGGGCAGGATGGCCATCCCGCACACGGGATCTCTCACCTTATGCAATACGTGGCCCTCGTCCGGGGATAATGTCTGCTCAGAAGCAGTCTGGTTGTTGTGTTGCACTGCATTGTCATTTTTCACAGTAACTCTCCTTATGCATACCGAAGCATCTTCTGTCTTCAGGGTATGTCATGGATGCGATTACCACGAATATCGCCGGCACAGGAGTGCCTGCTACCGGCGTCCCGTTATCAGCCGTTCCGCTGACTATTCGATTCGCTGGAAGACTTTTTTACTTCCATCCGGTGAGAATGCGATAACATCGTAAGCCTCTTTTCGGGCTCCCATCTCCATTCCAGGACTTCCTGCTGGCATACCGGGGGTGGCGAGACCGTATATACCCGAACCAGACTGCATTGCCTTATGTATCGTTGTCGCAGGCACATGGCCTTCAATGATCAAATTACCGGCAACCGCGGTATGACAACTTCGTAGTCCTGCAGGAATAGCATGCTTTTCTTTCAGGGCTGACAGCGCCTGATCATTCATGACGTGAGTTCGTACTTCAAACCCGTCTTTTTCCATCGCTTTGCCCCACAGGGAACAACAGCCACAGTTTTCAGATTTGTACATATCAATCACTTTTTCACTCGCCATCGCGGGTAGTGAAAGGCCGAGAGCCAGCGCCATTAGAACCACTTTTTTCATACTCACCTCTGTATATTATCGATATAAACCCTGACGTCAGGGTGAATCAGTAAAGAAGGACACCCACAGGGGGTGCCCTTTCAGGTTCAGGACACGCTTTTTTTATGTCTGCGCAGCCAGATTAATTTGTAGGCGGCAGGAATAATGAACAGGGACAGCAGCGGAGCCGTGATCATCCCACCAATCATGGGTGCCGCGATACGGCTCATGACTTCTGAACCTGCACCGGTTCCCCAGAGTATTGGCAGCAGACCCGCAATGATCACCGCCACGGTCATGGCTTTCGGCCGGACACGCAGTACGGCACCATGATAGAGGGCTTCATCAAGGC
Organism: Serratia sp. CY38905; assembly: GCF_052168875.1. Lineage (NCBI taxonomy): Bacteria > Pseudomonadati > Pseudomonadota > Gammaproteobacteria > Enterobacterales > Yersiniaceae > Serratia > Serratia sp. CY38905. Next base: position 42,037 of record NZ_JBJNLV010000017.1, read on the forward strand.
CTTCCGGTGTGAACGTCTCTTTACGGGACAATTCCGGGTGCGCTTCAATGGCATGACGCAGATACATCAGCATGACCACGCCAAACTCTGCTGCCACCCCGGCCAGGGCGATAAACCCGGTTCCGGTCGCCACTGACATATGGAAGCCCTGCCAGTACAGGAACCATATCCCGCCAACCAGGGCAAACGGCAGGCTCATCAGAATAAGTAAGGCCTCATCAGCCCGGCGGAATGCCAGATATAACAGGATGAAGATGATCATCACCGTCATCGGTACCATCAGTTTTAATTTCTTATTGGCGTGCTCGAGTAATTCAAACTGTCCTGAGAATGCCACACTGGTCCCCGGTCTCAGTTTCACTTTCTCACTGATGGCCGTCTTAATATCGTTCACCACCGACACCATGTCCCTGCCGCGGGCATCAACATAAATCCAGCTGGCTGGCCGGGCATTTTCGGTTTTCAGCATGGTTGGTCCGGAAACGACCTTAATATCGGCAACATCGCCCAGCGTAATTTGCTGCTTCATTGGGGTCAGGATTGGCATCTCTCTCAACGCCTGCGGACTGTTACGGTAATCCTGCGGATAGCGAATGTTAATAGGGTACCGGGCCACGCCTTCAACCGTCTCACCCACCATAGCCCCACCGATTGCTGAAGAGACGAACAGCTGGACGTCGCCCACAGTCATCCCGTACCGGGAAGCTTTCTCCCGGTTGATATCGATATCGATGTAGCGCCCGCCCTCAAGTCGCTCAGCCAGGACAGACACCACGCCAGGCACGGTTTTGGCTACCGCCTCGATACTCTGCGCCGTCGCGTCGATATCGGACAGAACAGTCCCGGACACTTTGATACCTATCGGGCTTTTGATCCCGGTTGAGAGCATATCAATACGGTTACGGATAGGCGGCACCCAGAGGTTTGCCAGACCCGGTAAACGGACTGTCCTGTCGAGTTCATCAATAATCTTGTCAATTGTCATGCCGGGACGCCACTGATCCTCAGGTTTGAGCTGGATCGTGGTTTCCACCATTTCGAGCGGCGCGGAATCCGTTGCGGTCTCTGCTTTACCGGTCTTGCCAAATACAGAAGCCACTTCAGGAACGCTTTTGATTAACTTGTCTGTTGTCTGCAGGAGCGCTGCAGCTTCTGCCGGAGAGACGCCAGGCAAGGTCGACGGCATATACAGCAGATCGCCCTCGTTAATCTTCGGCAGAAATTCACCGCCCACCTGACTCAGTGGCCAGATAACCGTGAAAATGGACAAGGCCGCAACCAGCAGGGTTGTTTTTGGCCAGTGGAGGACCCGCAGCAGCAAAGGATGATACGCTTTGATCAGCACCCGGTTCAGGGGGTTACTTGTCTCGGCAGGAATTTTCCCCCGGATCCAGAATCCCATCAGAATAGGAATGACGATGATGGCCAGTGCGGCCGCTCCCGCCATGGAGTACGTTTTCGTGAATGCCAGCGGGCCAAACAGACGACCTTCCTGCCCTTCCAGGGTAAAGATAGGAATAAAGGACAGGGTGATGATCAGCAGGCTAATGAACAACGCGGGTCCCACTTCCACGGAGGCGTCGGTAATCACCTTCCAGCGGGTGGCGTTGTCAATCTGCTCACCCGGATGCTGATGATCCCACTCCTCAAGCCGTTTGTGCGCATTTTCAATCATCACAATGGCGGCATCCACCATCGCACCGACGGCAATCGCTATCCCTCCCAGCGACATGATATTGGCGTTCAGTCCCTGGAAGTGCATGACGATAAAGGCGATACACAGGCCAAGTGGCAGAGAAATAATCGCCACCAGGGCAGAACGGACATGCCAGAGGAACAGTGCGCAAACGACAGCAACAACGATAAACTCTTCAAGAAGCTTGTAACTGAGGTTATCAATCGCCCGGTCGATTAACTGGCTGCGATCGTAGGTGGTCACGATTTCAACGCCTTCCGGCAGGCTGGCCTTCAGCGTCTCCAGTTTATCCCTCACTGCCGTGATAACGTCGCGCGCATTTTTACCCGACCGCAGGATCACCACGCCGCCAGCGACTTCTCCCTGGCCGTTCAGCTCGGCAATACCACGCCTCATTTCGGGCCCGGTCTGCACGCGGGCAACATCCCGCAGATAAACCGGCACGCCGTTCTCACCTGTTTTCAGGACGATGTTATTAAAATCATCAATGCTCTGAAGATAACCGCTGGCACGGACCATATACTCCGCTTCGGCCATTTCAACGGATGAGCCACCGGCCTCCTGGTTAGACGATTCAAGTGCCTGTTTCACTTCGGGCAGGCTGATACCGTACTGGGACAGTTTTACCGGATTGACCTGAATCTGGTACTGTTTCACCACGCCGCCAACCGAAGCGACCTCAGCCACGTTCGGGATGGTTTTCAGCTCAAATTTCAGGAACCAGTCCTGCAGAGAGCGCAGTTCTGAAAGGTCGTGTTTTCCGTTGCGATCGACAAGGGCATATTCAAAAATCCAGCCCACACCCGTGGCATCAGGACCGATTTCAGAACTCACACCGGCAGGCAGTTTTCCCTGAACCTGATTCAGATATTCCAGCACGCGGGAACGGGCCCAGTACAGATCGGTGCCGTCTTCAAAAATGACATACACATACGAATCCCCGAACTGTGAAAAACCACGCACGGTTTTTGCGCCAGGTACGGACAGCATGGTGGTGGTAAGTGGATAGGTGACCTGGTTTTCTACAATCTGCGGGGCCTGGCCGGGATAGCTGGTTTTGATAATGACCTGTACATCTGACAGGTCAGGCAAGGCATCGACCGGCGTGTTAATAATCGTCCATGTACCCCAGATGCTGAGAAACAGGGCCCCCATCATGACCAGGAAACGGTTGGCGACAGAGCGCCGGATAATCCATTCAATCATCGTCGTCTCCTCAGTGCCCTGAATGCATATTTACAGGCTGGTCAGACATTGCTGGCATACTGCTTTCTGTTTTTTCAGGGTGGCGCATACGTTCCAGCGCGCCCGTAATATTGGCTTCGGAGTCAATGAGGAACAGGCCACTGACCACCACGGTATCGCCTTCATTCAGGCCGGAACCGATGCCGGACTGTTGCTGTGATTCATGCAGAACGTGGATCTGTTTCGGCACAAACTTGCCTTCATCATCAACAGTAATCACGCGCTGTTCTTTGCCGGTATCGATAACGGCCTGGCTTGGTATCAGCAGCATCTCCTGGCTCTTGGTATTCAGTTTCAGATAGGCATTCATGCCCGGCTTGAGAAACTCATCCTTATTAGAAACCTGGAGACGGACCTGAAGCGTACGGGTTGTCTGATCCACGCTGGGAAGAATGTTCCATTTTTCGACATGGAATGTTTTATCCGGATAAGCCGGTACCGAAATTTCAAACTGCGACGTATCTTTCAGCAGATATGCGATAGATTCTGGCACTGCAGCGCTGATCCAGACCGGGTCCATCCCCTGAATCTGAGCCACTACTTTATCTTTCGAAATATTCATGCCGGTGCGCAGGTCAAACGCAGTAATGACACCATCAATAGGTGCTTTAATGGTAAAACGGGTCTGGATTGTGCGGGTTGAACGCAGCCTTTGAATATCCTCTTCCGGCATACCAGCCAGACGAAGTCGCTCCAGAACCCCTTTTATCTGGGTTGACGTACCGCCTGTACCGGATAACAGCAGGAACTCACTTTGTGCCTCAACCCATTCAGGAATGGTGATATCGATAAGCGGAGTGCCTTTCTTCACATGATCGCCAATCGTCAGGGGATACACTTTTTCGACGAAACCGTCAGAGCGCGCCTGCACAATGACAAACTGATACTCGTTGTAACTGACATTAGCCGGGATTGTCTGGGAATAATTCAGCATTCCTCGCGTGACTTTTTGCGTTTTTAATCCCAGATTCTGAACCTGCGTTGGATCGATACGGATCCCGCCACTGCTTTTATCGCCACTTTCATCAGCATATTTCGGCACCAGGTCCATATCCATAAAGGGAGATTTTCCGGGTTTATCAAATTTGGTATCCGGTTTCATCGGGTCATACCAGAAAAGTACCTTTCGCTCCGGTGCCTTTTGTTCGGTTTGTACTGTTTTTTGTGATGAGTTTACATACTGCCAGGCAGTAACCGATATCAGCCCCCCTGCTATGAGGCTGCTGATAATTATTGCAGCATATTTTATCTTTAAAGAAGCCATACAATTTCTCGCTGAAAAATCAAAACACCTGGCATATGCGCCCGATCATTCATTCACAGTAATCCCTTAATGAATGTTCAGGCGCACTGGATGTATTCGCTCCGGACTGATAATCAGGATTGCGTAACGTTAATGCTTTTGAGTAAGGAGATATTGCCCTGCTGAATAAACGAGAAATCGACATGGTTGCCGGTTTTCAGGGCATTGATAGCGTCGTCTGCATTAACAAAAGTGAAGCGCATGGTCATTGCAGGCCAGCCCACAGCAGGGATTGCTTCGTGCGAAATGGTAATCTTTTTACTATTCATATCAATGTCTTTAACGACACCGGTGCCCTTGATAACCTGCTGTACCGAAGCATCACTGGCAGCATTCATATCGCCATGCTGATGTGTTTCAGCATGAAGACCGGCAGAAAACATGACAGAGAAGGCACCAAATAAAACGGCTTTAAGTGAATTACGCATTTTTAATTTCCTGATTAATTAAATAAATTTACTCTACCCAACCGCCACCCAGCGCGGTAAACAGATTAATTTCGTTAACCTGTCGGGAATAGGTAAGATCGAGAATGGTTTGCTGCGTAGCGAAGAGGGAACGTTCTGCATCCAGCACTTCGATGTAACTGACAGCACCACTTGCATATAATCCTCTGGCACGCTGGAGAGTTATCTGAAGTGAATCAAGATAACGCTGCTGTGACTCAAGTTGCTGGCTAAGACTGTCGCGCAGCGCAAGCGTGTCGGAAACATCCTTAAAGGCTGACTGAATTTTTTGTTCGTAATTAACCACCGATTGTTGCTGGCGAATTTCAGCCAGCTTCAGATTGGCTTTATTCCTGCCAGCATTAAAAATAGGAATTTCAATTTTAGGGATAAAATTCCACATTCCACTTCCTGACGTAAACAGGCTTGACAGCTCCGTACTGCTTGCGGAAAGACCACTGGTCAGGGTAATGGAGGGGAAAAAGGCCGCTCGCGCTGCGCCAATATTGGCATCAGCCGCTTTCAGCTGATATTCCGCTTCCATAATATCCGGTCGCTGCAGCAAAATTTGTGAAGATAGATTTGGTGGCAATTTTACTGGTGCGATCTCCCCGCCTTTCATCCCTTTTTCTGACGGAAGTGCGCGGTACGTTCCCAGCACCAGTTGCAGGGCATTGTTTGCCTGAGCCAGATCGCCTTCTCGTTTGGCTATTTCGGCGCGGGTACTTTCGATTTGTCCTCTCGCCTGTTCAAGTGCCAGAACGTTCGTACTCCCGGTCACGAGCTGTTGCTCAACGAAAGCATAGGACTGTTCATAATTTTTCAGCGTTTCCCGCGCAATACGGAGTTGTTCGTACGCCAGTTGCTGGCTGAAATAGCTCTGTGAAACGTTGGAGACCAGCAGGATGTGTACGGCACGACGGGCTTCTTCGCTGGCAAAGTAGTTCTGGCGATCAGCCTCACTCATGTTCTTAAGTTTGCCAAAAAAATCGAGCTCATAGCTGAGCTCCAGACCCGCGTCGTACTCCTGTGTGGTCGGCTTGTCACCTTTCAGACCACCGTTGTATGTGATCCCGGATGAGGCATTCAGTTGGGGATAACGATCTGCATCCGTGACGTTGAACTGGGCCCGGGCCTCTTCAACCTTCAGGGCAGCCATTCTCAAATCACGGTTATTATTCAGGGCTTCACCGATCAGCCTGCTGACCTGGGGATCGACAAAAAAGTTTCGCCAGCCCGTATCCTGATAGCTGTTTACCGCAGGCGTCAGACTGTTTTTAGACAATGAAAACTGCTGGGGAACCGGAGCTGGCGGACGCTGATATTCAGGTGCCAGAGAAACACAACCAGCCAGGATGAATATGGTACTGATGCTGAGTAATTTTAATTTGAACATAACGCTTCTCGTACAGGCAGACCTGGTAAATGGTTCAAACGAAATCCAGAGTATTGATAGGGATACTTTACCGAACGCTCTCTGTTTGCCGGGTGACAGGATAATGACAATGTTGTCATTTTTGCTGTAATCCGTTGATAACGATCGTGGGCGCAATAAAATGACATTAGCAGCCAGCCGGGGAGCATGATGAAAATATTAATCGTTGAAGACGAAATTAAAACAGGTGAATATCTCAGCAAGGGGCTGACAGAGGCGGGGTTCGTCGTGGATCACGCTGATAATGGTCTGACCGGATATCATCTTGCCATGACAGCCGAGTATGATTTAGTCATCCTGGATATCATGCTGCCTGATGTAAACGGCTGGGATATCATCCGTATGCTGCGCAGTGCCGGAAAGGGGATGCCGGTATTACTGCTGACGGCCCTTGGCACGATTGAACACAGGGTCAAAGGACTTGAGCTGGGTGCGGACGATTATCTGGTGAAGCCCTTTGCGTTTGCTGAACTGCTCGCCCGGGTAAGAACCCTCCTCAGGCGGGGAAACACGATGATCACGGAAAGCCAGCTTAAAGTGGCTGACCTCTCGGTTGATCTCGTATCCAGAAAAGTCAGCCGCGCCGGGAACCGCATTGTGCTCACCAGTAAAGAGTTCAGCTTGCTGGAATTCTTCATTCGCCATCAGGGAGAAGTTCTTCCCCGCTCCCTGATTGCCTCTCAGGTCTGGGACATGAATTTTGACAGCGACACTAACGCGATTGATGTCGCAGTAAAGCGACTCCGCGCTAAAATAGACAACGATTACGGGACAAAACTGATCCAGACAGTGCGGGGCGTGGGCTACATGCTGGAGATCCCGGATGCATAGCAAACCGTCCAGACGACCTTTCTCACTCGCTCTGCGGCTGACCTTTTTTATCAGCCTGTCCACAATACTGGCGTTTATCGCCTTCACCTGGTTTATGCTGCATTCTGTTGAAAAGCATTTTGCCGAGCAGGATGTCAGCGATCTGCAACAAATCAGCACCACACTGAGCCGTATACTCCAGTCCCCGGCAGATCCGGATGAAAAAAAAGTAAGCAAAATAAAGGAATCAATTGCCAGCTACCGCAACGTTGCCCTTTTGCTCCTCAATCCCAGGGGTGAAGTGCTCTTTAGCTCAGCTCAGGGGGCGGCACTACGCCCGGCAGTGAATTCAGCAGATTTTAGCGAGCACAGCCGCGCACGGGATGTCTTTCTCTGGACGGTGGAGGATCCTGCGGGACCGATGGATACCGGGTCCGAAATGAAGATGGAAACATACAGGATTATCGCCTCCTCTGGTCAGGCGATATTTCAGGGCAAACAGCAGAACTATGTCATGCTGACTGGCCTATCCATTAATTTCCATCTCCATTACCTCGATGCGCTGAAAAAGAACCTGATTGCGATTGCCGTCGTGATAAGCCTGTTGATTGTTCTGATCATTCGAATCGCTGTCCGTCAGGGGCACCTGCCCCTTCGTAATGTCAGCAATGCCATTAAAAACATCACCTCCGAGAATCTTGATGCGCGACTGGAACCGACACGCGTTCCCATTGAGCTGGAGCAACTGGTTATCTCGTTCAATCATATGATTGGAAAGATTGAGGATGTCTTTACCCGCCAGGCCAATTTCTCTGCCGATATCGCGCATGAGATCAGAACGCCCATCACCAATCTGGTGACGCAGACTGAAATCGCACTGAGTCAGGATCGAACACAGAGGGAACTTGAGGATGTCCTCTATTCCAGTCTTGAAGAGTATAACCGGATGACCAAAATGGTCAGCGATATGCTGTTCCTGGCACAGGCAGATAATAATCAGCTGATACCTGACAGGGTCATGTTTGACCTCAGAGCGGAAGTCATGAAAGTCTTCGAGTTTTTCGAAGCCTGGGCCGAAGAACGCAATATCACGCTCAAATTTAACGGGATGCCCTGCCTGGTTGAGGGAGATCCACAAATGTTCAGAAGGGCGATCAATAATCTGTTATCCAATGCCCTGCGTTATACCCCGGAGGGACAGGCAATCACCGTCTCAATAAGAGAGCAGGAGAGCTTTTTTGACCTTGTGATTGAAAATCCGGGGAAACCGATCCCTGAAGAACATTTATCAAGGCTGTTTGACCGTTTTTATCGGGTGGATCCATCCAGACAACGAAAAGGAGAAGGCAGCGGCATCGGCCTTGCGATTGTGAAGTCAATCGTGGAAGCACATCACGGAAGAGTGCAGGTGGAATCAGACGTACGCTCCACGCGTTTTATCTTATCCGTGCCCAGACTGGAGAAAATGATCCCGGAAACCCAATGCTGAAAATAAAGATGTAAATGACAAAGATGTCATTAGCCTGTCATGCAGCAAACAGAAGCCATTCGATATAATTAGTGCAACTTATCAGGAAGGCTGGATTGCTTCATCAATACCCGGCGTCAGAGTACGCCAGGAAATGAATATCCAGCCCTCTTCCGGAGAAATAAACGCTGCCGAACTTGTTTCAGTTATGGAACTGAAAACACCGGTTGTACTTCCCCGGACATCACTAATTCAGAAATGGAGAGTTATCATGAAAAATATCGTATTAGCATCTTTGCTGGGCTTTGGTTTAATTTCATCGGCCTGGGCCACTGAAACCGTGAATATCCATGATCGCGTCAACAATGCACAGGCTCCTGCTCACCAGATGCAGTCTGCTGAGGCTCCTGTCGGGATCCAGGGGACTGCTCCTCGTATGACCGGTATGGACCAGCATGAACAGGCCATTATTGCTCATGAAACCATGACGAACGGCTCGGCGGATGCTCACCAGAAAATGGTGGAAAGTCATCAGAAGATGATGGGAAATAACACGGTATCCACGACCGTCCCGTCAACGTCTTACGCGGCGATGAATGAGCATGAAAGAGCAGCGGTTGCTCATGAATTCATGAATAACGGGCAATCCGGCCCACATCAGGCCATGGCCGAAGCGCACCGCCGCATGATCAATGCAGGCTGAATGCGACGGTAGTATCCGTGCTGTTACCTTTTCCCTGATAGATTTTCCTGAAACAACGTTGCTACATTTTTGCCCCCCGTCAGGGGGCTTTTTTGTCTGACTCAGCTACACTTAACCGGTACCTGTCTGAAAGGAATTATTATATGGGCTATTTGCATTCTAGGGTTGGAATTCATCCATTCTAACCCTTGATTCTTAGTCGGACAAAAAGCTGCTTCTGGTTGGATTTTTCTGTTTTTCACCACCCTGCGAAAATCTAACATTGGTTGGATTCTCAGACGCGCCCTCTCTCGCGTTAATCCAACTCTCCACCTTCTGCCTGCTTCAACAATGTCGGAATGTGCGGTCCATACTCGACCTTGCCTCGTCCTGCTCGAATACCACTGCCAACCTTGCGGGCTTCTTTGGAGTACAACGTCTTTGCACGGATGATCTCATAGCTATAACCCCGACCTAACCGGTTGGACATCTTGATCAAACCGTTGAGCCCTTCGGTATAGCCATTGGTGAGTGAGAACGGCGCATCCCAGTAGGCAAAGATGTCGTCGTAATGGTTGTGTACCGTTTTTACCAGTTTTTTGAAAGGCTCCATGCCATAAGGCGGCAGGCTGTTCTTCCAAGCCTCAAAGGCGTTCTGAGCACTCTGCTTGTCGGGTTCGTCGTAGATGCAGAAGAAGGCTTCCTTGAAGTCATAGGCCATGGCAAGTGCTGGGATCGCCTGCTTTACAACCTCCAGCGCCTTTTGCTCTGCGGGCGTCAGGTTGCCGGGTCGCTTCAGGGTAAGCCAGCGAATGGACTTTTTGACGTAAATGCGATCTTCTTTGCTTAACTGTGCCTGGGTAATGACCCCAACTTACTGATAGTGTTTTATGTTCAGATAATGCCCGATGACCTTGTCATGCAGCTCCACCGATTTTGAGAACGACAGTGACTTCCGTCCCAGCCTTGCCAGATGTTGTCGCAGATTCAGGTTATGTCGCTCAATGCGCTGAGTGTAACGCTTGCTGTTAACGTGCAGCTTTCCCTTCAGGCGTGATTCATACAGCGGCCAGCCATCCGTCATCCATACCACGACCTCAAAGGCCGACAGCAGGCTCAGAAGACGCTCCAGTGTGGCCAGAGTGCGTTCACCGAAGACGTGCGCCACAACCGTCCTCCGTATCCTGTCATACGCGTAAAACAGCCAGCGCTGACGTGATTTAGCACCGACGTAGCCCCACTGTTCGTCCATTTCAGCGCAGACAATCACATCACTGCCCGGTTGTATGCGCGAGGTTACCGACTGCGGCCTGAGTTTTTTAAGTGACGTAAAACCGTGTTGAGGCCAACGCCCATAATGATGTAGCCCCCTGAAACACCGGACAGTAGCTGTATCTCCAGATAAGAGATAGGCTTGAATATATGTCTAACACTAACGCCAATTTTGAGATGACCGGGATCCTGTTAGGGCAAGAAGCCCGTAAACGTAAAACTCCTCAGGAGAAGATCGCCATTATCCAGCAGACGATGGAGCCGGGCATGAATGTCTCCCATGTCGCCCGCCTGCATGGTATCCAGCCCAGCCTGCTGTTTAAGTGGAAGAAGCAATATCAGGAAGGCAGCCTCACCGCCGTTGCGGCCGGAGAGGAAGTCGTTCCTGCTTCTGAGCTTACTGCTGCTCTGAAGCAGGTCCGGGAACTTCAGCGCCTTCTGGGCAAGAAGACGATGGAAGTTGAGATCCTGAAAGAAGCCGTGGAGTACGGCCAGTCGCGAAAATGGATAGCGCACGCGCCCTTGTTGCCAAAGGACGGGGAATAGCCCTGGTCAGCCGCACCATGGGCGTGTCGCGTGCGCAGCTGTCACTGCGGATTAACCGTTCTGCCGACTGGCAGGACAAGCGCTGTAACCGGCGTAATGACGAAGCAGACGAAGAAATACTGTCGGCTATCCTCGACATCATCAGCGATATGCCGAGTTATGGTTATCGACGCGTGTGGGGCATCCTGCGCAAGCAACGTCGCACAGAGGGACAGCCACCTGTGAACGCCAAACGGCTTTACAGGATAATGAGCGAGCATAACCTGTTGTTGTTGCATGACAAACCAGAGCGACCGAAGCGTGAACATAAGGGCAAGATAGCGGTGGCAGAAAGCGATATGCGCTGGTGTTCAGATGGCTTCGAGTTCGGCTGCGACAACGGCGAAAAACTGCGGGTAACGTTCGCGCTGGACTGCTGCGACCGTGAGGCCATAGACTGGGCAGCAAGCACGGGAGGCTATGACAGTTCAACCGTGCAGGATGTGATGCTGAGGTCGGTGGAAAAGCGCTTCGGCGACAGGTTGCCCGATACAGCGGTGCAGTGGCTGACGGACAACGGTTCAGCGTATACCGCGTATGAAACGTGGAGGTTCGCGAGAGAGCTGAATCTGGAGCCCCGCACAACAGCGGTGAGCAGCCCGCAGAGTAATGGCATGGCCGAACGGTTCGTGAAAACGATGAAAGAAGACTATATCGCGTTCATGCCAAAACCGGATGTGAGAACAGCACTGCGAAACCTTGCAGTAGCGTTCACGCATTACAATGAAAACCACCCGCACAGCGCGCTGGGATATCACTCCCCGAGGGAATACCGGCGGCAGCGGACATCGTTAACTTAAGATACAAAAGCTGTTCGGAGATGGAGGGTCAAGATCACTAGACTGGCCCCCTGAATCTCCAGACAACCAATATCACTTAAATAAGTGATAGTCTTAATACTAGTTTTTAGACCAGTCATTGGAGAACAGATGATTGGTAATGCTGCCAACTTACTGATTTAGTGTATGATGGTGATTTTAAGGTGCTTGCGTGGCTTCCATTTCCATCAGATGTCCTTCCTGCTCCGCTACTGAAGGCGTGGTGCGTAACGGCAAAAGCACTGCCGGACATCAGCGCTATCTCTGCTCTCATTGCCGTAAAACATGGCAACTACAGTTCACTTACACCGCCTCTCAGCCCGGTACGCACCAGAAAATCATTGATATGGCCATGAATGGCGTCGGATGTCGCGCCAGTGCACGCATTATGGGCGTTGGCCTCAACACGGTTTTACGTCACTTAAAAAACTCAGGCCGCAGTCGGTAACCTCGCGCATACAACCGGGCAGTGATGTGATTGTCTGCGCTGAAATGGACGAACAGTGGGGCTACGTCGGTGCTAAATCACGTCAGCGCTGGCTGTTTTACGCGTATGACAGGATACGGAGGACGGTTGTGGCGCACGTCTTCGGTGAACGCACTCTGGCCACACTGGAGCGTCTTCTGAGCCTGCTGTCGGCCTTTGAGGTCGTGGTATGGATGACGGATGGCTGGCCGCTGTATGAATCCCGCCTGAAGGGAAAGCTGCACGTTATCAGCAAGCGTTACACTCAGCGCATTGAGCGACATAACCTGAATCTGCGACAACATCTGGCAAGGCTGGGACGGAAGTCACTGTCGTTCTCAAAATCGGTGGAGCTGTATGACAAGGTCATCGGGCATTATCTGAACATAAAACACTATCAGTAAGTTGGAGTCATTACCGAATATCGGATGATTTGTATCGGAACTCATTACACCATGCGTTCCGATTAACGCCGCATAGCCAGTTGAACTTTGCTACTCTGTGAAAGGTAGTACCGTCTATCCAGTGCGGATTTAATTAATGGAATAAATGATTATGAGTGATAATGATACAATCCCGAAGAAGTCTACAAGCCAGATTAACAAAGCGGTATTCTTTACATCTGCTTTGCTAATTTTCCTTCTTGTCGCCTTTGCCGCCGTATTCCCGGATGTCGCCGACAAAAATTTTAAACTACTACAGCAACAAATCTTCACGAATGCCAGCTGGTTCTACATCCTTGCTGTGGCCCTGATTTTACTAAGTGTCACGTTCCTTGGACTCTCACGCTACGGTGATATCAAGCTGGGCCCGGACCATGCGCAGCCTGATTTCAGCTACCATTCCTGGTTTGCGATGCTTTTTTCGGCAGGGATGGGGATCGGCCTGATGTTCTTTGGCGTTGCCGAACCTGTAATGCATTATCTTTCGCCTCCCGTTGGCACGCCAGAAACCGTTGCGGCAGCCAAGGAAGCAATGCGTCTGACCTTCTTCCACTGGGGACTGCACGCATGGGCAATTTATGCCATTGTGGCGCTGATTCTGGCGTTCTTCAGTTACCGTCACGGTCTGCCTTTAACTCTGCGCTCCGCACTCTATCCCATTATTGGCGATCGCATATACGGGCCTGTAGGCCATGCGGTTGATATTTTCGCTGTTATAGGCACGGTCTTTGGCGTCGCGACATCGCTGGGTTACGGCGTTTTGCAGGTGAATGCCGGTTTGAACCATCTTTTCGGGGTGCCCATCAATGAAACGGTGCAGGTTATTCTGATCGTGGTCATCACGGGGTTAGCGACGATTTCAGTGGTGTCCGGCCTGGATAAGGGAATACGTATCCTGTCTGAGCTCAATCTGGGTCTGGCGTTGTTGCTCCTGGCGCTGGTCCTGTGTCTGGGACCAACCGTGCTTCTGCTGAAGTCATTTGTGGAAAATACGGGCGGTTATCTTTCGGAACTGGTGAGTAAAACGTTCAACCTTTACGCGTATGAGCCTAAGTCGAGCAAATGGCTGGGGGGCTGGACATTACTGTACTGGGGATGGTGGCTTTCATGGTCGCCGTTTGTGGGGATGTTCATCGCACGGGTCTCCCGCGGGCGAACCATTCGCGAGTTTGTCACCGGCGTGCTGTTTGTTCCCGCGGGTTTTACGCTAATGTGGATGACAGTGTTTGGTAACAGCGCGATCTATCTCATTATGAACCAGGGGGCCACAGACCTCGCCAATACTGTTCAGCAGGATGTGGCGCTGGCCCTGTTTAATTTCCTGGAGCATTTCCCGTTCTCTTCCGTGCTGTCATTCATCGCAATGGCGATGGTCATCGTCTTCTTTGTCACGTCTGCTGACTCGGGGGCAATGGTAGTTGATACTCTGGCAACAGGTGGAGTGGCAAACACACCCGTCTGGCAGCGAATATTTTGGGCCTCGCTCATGGGCATTGTCGCAATTGCGCTTCTCCTTGCCGGAGGGCTAAGTGCGCTGCAAACAGTGACAATAGCGAGTGCATTGCCTTTCTCAGTGATCTTACTGATATCCATATACGGACTTTTAAAAGCTTTGCGCCGGGATTTGACCAAGCGTGAAAGCCTGAGCATGGCGACAATTGCTCCTACGGCTGCACGTAACCCAATTCCCTGGCAGAGAAGGTTACGCAATATCGCGTATCTGCCGAAGCGATCTCTTGTGAAACGTTTTATGGACGACGTCATCCAGCCCGCCATGACGCTGGTTCAGGAAGAGCTGAACAAGCAGGGGACGATAAGCCACATCAGTGACGCAGTCGAGGATCGTATTCGTCTTGAAGTCGATTTGGGTAACGAGCTGAATTTTATATATGAAGTGAGGCTTCGCGGGTATAGCTCACCGACCTTCGCGCTCGCCGCGATGGATAATAATGAGCAGCAGACTGAACAACATAGATATTATCGCGCTGAGGTATATCTCAAAGAAGGCGGTCAAAATTATGATGTGATGGGCTGGAACCAGGAGCAGCTGATTAATGACATACTGGACCAGTACGAAAAACATCTGCACTTCCTGCACCTCGTTCGTTAATAGCAACATGCCGTCCTGGGGGCGGCAATTATTTATCCCGGCCGCAATATGAGGAATGCAGAATGATTTCACGCTGGAAATGGATTCTGAAGCAGACAGTTAAAAAGCTATGGTTCAGGGCAACGTTATTCGCCATTGTCGCGATAATAACGGCCCTTTTATCAATTCTTTTTAAATCAATGATACCTGAGTCGGTTTCCGTGAAGGTTGGTGCGGAAGCAGTCGATAACATTCTGAACATACTGGCATCGAGTATGCTGGCAGTGACCACTTTTTCGTTGAGTATCATGGTCACAGCCTACGGTTCAGCCACTACTAATGTGACTCCCAGAGCTACGCGTTTAGTTGTTGAAGACGTAACCACACAAAATGTACTGGCCACCTTCATCGGTTCTTTTCTCTTCAGTCTGGTAGGGATTATTGCCCTCAGTATGGGAGCTTATGGAGAAAGGGGGAGAGTCATTTTATTCATTGTCACACTGGTTGTCATTGCCTTAATCCTCATCACATTGCTTCGCTGGATACAGCATTTGACCTCTCTGGGAAGGGTAGGTGAGACAACGGCAAAAGTAGAACAGGCGGCCATCGAAACATTTATTGCGAGAGCAAGAAATCCCTGTCTCGGCGGATATCCATGGCTTGAGAACAATGAACAGCCGAAAGGAACGGTTGCAGTTTATCCGAAGAAGATTGGCTATGTTGAATATATTAATATGGTGAAACTTAGCAAGCTGCTGACCAATGATCCCCGTCATGTATACCTCGTGGCGCAGCCAGGCAGTTTCATCCATCCATCCATGCCCGTTTTGTACCTGAGTCAAGGCCAGGAGTCATCAATCAGCGCCGATTTACTTGAGACGATTATTGTCTCGGATGTACGTTCATTTGCTCAGGATCCCCGATTTTGTCTTAGCGTCATGGCCGAAATAGCCTGCCGGGCACTTTCCCCCGCAGTGAACGATCCTGGAACCGCCATTGATGTCATTGGCAGAGGTGTTCGTATACTTTCCACTTACGCGCAGAATAAATCTGATGAAATAGAAGTGAAATATCCTTCAGTTCATGTTGCACCACTTCAGAATAACGATCTACTGGAAGACTTTTTCTCACCTGTCGCGCGCGATGGTGCCGGTATGAGGGAGATACAGATAAGAGTCCTTAAAGGACTGTCTATGCTGAGTAAGGGTTGGCCTGGGATATTTTCTGAGGCCGCGCATAATTTAGCATTTGAAACATTAGAGCATGCAATACGTGCTGACCATATAGATTCTGACAGATGTCTAATAAAATCAATTTATTATAATTTATTTAGTGGTGAAGACTCTAATAAAAAACCATAGTTGTGGGGAAAGTAATTAGGCCGCAGGAAAGATAATGGCAAAAAAAATTCCGAGAATGGGCGTCAGTTTTGTGGCATATGCGGGCGTGTTAATTGCGAGATGTATTAACCTATGGAGAGCAGTTCCATCTATACTCCTGTCAGCCCATGCTGGAAATATTGTTATCACTAGTCCTATCACGGAAAAGTTAATTGTATATTCTAACCCTACGCAGTATTCCGCTTAATGGCTTGCTTCTTTGTGTCTTTTCCCAACAGTATCCGACAATAAAAAGTACGTGAAGTAAACCCAACAAAATAACGCTGTACTGTATGGTCAGTCAATGTATTAGATTAACAGCTTTCGGGTATTTTTCTAGTGCTTTGAAAAAAGGAATATCAGACATTTGAAGGAATTCAGGATGTCAACACCAGTTGCTTTAGAGAAAAATGGAAACGGCTTCCTATTCACTAGATGCAATAGATAGCGGTCCTCGTTATCTGCTGAAGCAAATATTGGAATTGCATTCAACCCTCAACGACTTCTGATTTTCAAGACAGTGTCTACTTGTACATAACACATATCTGCAGCACTGTGCTGAATTAGGGCCAGATGGCACTCCAGCCCCCTGAGGTAGGGACACATCTTCAAAGATTCCAGGTTTTTTCTACTACTTTCATCAATGCCATCTCTGGAAGGCGCTGAGTAGTTATCCGCAGCAACCAGCAGAGTTATGTTGCAGACGAATAATGCTGTCTACCGGATACTGGCAGCCCCGACTCCTCTGTACTATGAGACAAAGCTCGCTCATCTCAGTAAATATTACATTCGCTGTTCCGTGTTTTGCATCAAATCACATCCTGGTTTCTCTGTTATTTAAGCAGTTCAGAACGACTTTTCAGTAACGCTTTCCCCTGCGCCAGCAGCAGGTGATTACACTGCCCTTCAATTTCTACCAGCTGATCGGCAAGCAATTGCTGAGTGTTTGCGCTGAAAGTGCCGGTCAGTTCAATTCCCGGATGGTAAGTTTTCTCGCTTCTTCCAGCGGAAGCGCTCTGGAGTAATACCAGCCCTGAGCATAACTCTGTGGCCAGAACGTCTTCAGATAGTTCACCTGCTCCTGAGTCTCTACACCCTCAAACACAATCTTATCTGCAATGGAGCGGAACATCTCATGCAGTCCGGGAAGAAGATCATATCGTAAAGATTCAGTACCAATAGCACTAGTTAGCGATTTGTCTATTTTTATTTCATCTACATCAAGCGCAGTTACCAGATTAAGATTAGAATATCCTGTCCCAAAGTCATCGATGGCAAACCTGACACCATGATTTTTATATTTATCAATGTGAATTTTCATACCTTCAAAATCCCCTCCTTGACGCTCCGTAATTTCAAGAAGGATTGTTTTATATGGGATGTTATATTCAGAAATTAATCCTAGTAGTTTATCCCTGAATTTTTCTGAATCAAGATCGCTTGGATTAATGTTTACGCTCAAAAATATTTCATTCTGAATAGCAGTATGGATAAATTCTCGGATAGCATGGTTAATGACGAATAAAGTCACATCCTCCTGCAACCCTTCCCTTTCAGAAAGCGGTATAAATACTTCAGGGCTAATATTCCCGAGTCTTTCATCTTTCCATCTGAGCAAGGCCTCAAATCCGCAGATCTGTCCGTCTTCAATTCTGTAAATAGGTTGATAGACCAGCGACAGGGCTTCATTTTTCAAAGCCTTTACAAACCTTGCAGATAGTGAACTATTGAGTTCTGCTCTGTTCATAATGATAATATAAATCATTAAACCGGAAAGTAGTGACACTGTTACTAATAACATTTGTATGCTCCAGTGCTCTGAAAATATCCCCGTAAAATACCCACCTCCTGCAACACAGAGATCATAATGTAGGCTACATGCCCTAAACACTCTAAACCTTAGTGGAACGCTATCATGCCGATCAAGAAGAGGAGCATCAGGTCCTATATTGAAGTAATGCCTGTCATGCTTACTATTTCCGACAACAGCGCTAAAGTTTTTTGAATACATATCAGTTTCGAATCGTCTGAAGACAAATGGTGATAGGGTCACCATAATACCTTCAGAAATATATCCATTGACGGATATATCATCCATAAGCTTAATACCAAAAAGCCACACTCCTTCCCGCGAAGTCCATTTTTTATCAAAATGTTCCAGACTTAAGGTGGGACGTAAACTCCCCCACAGAGCACTACAGGCTAATTCTCCTTTTATGATGTAGCCAACATCTTTAATCAACGGATAGGGCCATACTACAACCCGAAGATGTAGGATATTTTCATTAGTACATGGACTGTCTCCTATATTCAAATGTGACTTTGCAGCAGTCTTGACAGATTCAGTCTGAACCAGGAGCGATTCAGAGCGAACAAGCACATCGGAAGTATAGTCTTTAATTTTATCCCGAAAAATCAGGTAAGATACGCTCTCAGATAATACAAAAAAATATACCAGCTGAAAGAATCGATAAAGAGAGGACTGATAGATTATGTATCCACTTTCCAGGGCTAATCAAACGTTCCAGCTTACGACTAACCATGCAGATCTCCCCTCAAATTGAAAAGATATAAAGCTATATTTTCGCCAACTTCACTGACCGATTAGCTGGCACTGAACATACTATTCCAGTATACCTATTCTTGCCTTACTCATCCCGGGTATGAATCAAATAATGTGACATGGTTCGGATAGATACTGGTTATGATTTACAGAGATAATTCATGCGTTATTAATAGCCTCGTGAAGGCTCCAGATGCATGGTGCAACTTTTAAGCGATGCATGTAATGCGGTTTTTTACCCACTAGTATAGAACGAATATTCATTTCTTGCTGGGCGATCGCACACTAAGGTGTACACCAAAATAAAGACACTCTTTTTTGAAAAAAACAGAGTAAAATGTTGTGTGACATCGGCATTACAAAACGAAAATTCATGTTATAATCGGGTTATTATTGATAATGTTACGCATTGCAACGTGTAACCGGATATCTGCATTTGGGTGAAGATAGCTTAAGATGGATAAAAAATATGATTTTTCGCTCAGTTATGAAGCCTTAACACGGGTATGTGAAAATGCAATATGTGAACATATTCGCAGAGCAGGTTCTCTGGAAGGGTTAGGTTTCGCACTTGAATATACAAAGGCCTATGCTATCCTGGAAGTATGGTCTCTGCTGGCAGCTGCTGGCGATACATTTCCAGCTCTCATTGAGAAAGACAGAATATATCTGTTGCAACTAATTTCCGGGAAAAATAATATAGAGCTACATTAAATCATAAATTATTTGGCAGAACATCTCCGTTTTTACTTAACGCCCGCCGGAATCACTGACGTGAGGAAAATGAAATTTGTTGTGCAATAATAATTCTGATTATTCTGGTCAGTCGGATTGGCCGTAGAGTTTCAGTATTCTTGTGCGATGACAAGGCGGGATAACTACCGTCATCGCGCCCTGTCTGGAATCAATGACTTCAGTTTTAGATATAAAGAAAAAACAATATACACATTAGATAAAAGTGAGAAAAACTCGTCCTGTATAACATCAGGTAGAGTAAAGCATTTATCATTAACTTACTGAAGACGGAATAACTACATTTATACCCGAAAGCTATTCTCTTTGAATCTACTTTAGATTTCTATTATTTCTGATTGCCATAGGCTTTTTTACAGTACCCTGTGATTTCCTTGACTTCACTTTATATTTTATTATCATCCCATATAATAAAACCAGCGAAATAGACAAAACAACATACAATAACATAAAAATACCTGTGTTAACAATTAAAAAAGGAGATTAGGTCGAGTCCGTGAGTGATTTTAACATATACGCGAATTGATACCACTCATATGTGCTAGCCAGTTTCATCTTTTTCTTTATTTCTTTTATAGGCTTTGTTGAATAAATCAGATTTCGGGTAAGTCTCCCCCGTAGCGGGTTGTGTTTTCAGGCAATACGCACGCTTTCAGGCATACCTGCTTTCGTCATTTTGTTCAGCGCTCGTACCAG
>NZ_JBJNLV010000018.1:0-58599 GCF_052168875.1 Serratia sp. CY38905
TCAGAAGTGAAACGCCGTAGCGCCGATGGTAGTGTGGGGTCTCCCCATGCGAGAGTAGGACACTGCCAGGCATCAAATAAACGTTATCAGCGTGACGACTGGTAATGCGCAAATCGCAGAGCGCGATATTGCCGGCATCGAAAGATGCAACGTAAAAGAATCGGTGGAGCGGTAGTTCAGTTGGTTAGAATACCTGCCTGTCACGCAGGGGGTCGCGGGTTCGAGCCCCGTCCGTTCCGCCACTTAATTGATAAGCCCTGAGTCTCTGACTCAGGGCTTTTTCATATGCAAAATTTATAAAGCCTCGTCGAATTTGTCGCCGTTCCTGCCGCTTTCCTCAATATTGTTGCCTGTTGATCAAAAGTCTTATGCCGAACCTGGCGTTTTTGCTCACTAAAAATATTGCCATACTCTCTCGCATCGCTATTTATCCACTAATGAGAGAGCAAATATTGTGAGCATCCCTGCATTTGGTTTAGGTACTTTTCGCCTTCAGGATCAGGTCGTTATCGACTCTGTGAGCACGGCACTGGAATTGGGCTATCGGGCTATCGATACCGCACAGATCTATGAAAACGAAGCGGCCGTCGGCCAGGCTATCGCCGCTAGCGGTGTGCCGCGTGACGAGTTGTTCATCACAACCAAGATCTGGATCGCGAATCTGGCTAAGGGCGCCTTAATTCCCAGTCTGCGAGACAGCTTGGCCAAGCTGCAGACCCCGTATGTCGATCTGACGCTGATTCACTGGCCATCGCCAAATGATGAGGTGCCTGTCGCAGAGTTTATGGCTGAACTGCTGGAAGCCAAGCGATTGGGGCTGACCCGTCAGATTGGTATATCTAACTTCACCATCGATCTGATGCAGCAGGCGATTGATGCGGTTGGCGCCGATCAGATTGCGACTAATCAGATCGAACTGTCACCGTTCTTGCAGAATGAAAAAGTGGTGGCGTTCGCACGGCAACATGGTATCGCCATCACCTCTTATATGACGCTGGCGTATGGCAAAGCGTTGCAGGATGAGACGATCAAAAGCATTGCCGCCCGTCACAATGCGACGCCGGCACAGGTGGTTCTGGCTTGGGCGTTGAAGCTGGGCTACGCGGTGATCCCTTCTTCGACCAAGCGCGAAAACCTGGAAAGCAACCTGTTAGCGCAGCAACTGACGCTGAGTGACGAAGATATGGCGCAGATTGCGGCGCTTGAAAGCAACGGCCGATTGGTCAGCCCGGAAGGCCTGGCACCCAACTGGGACTAATCTTCAGATATGAAGACCTCAGGCGCCCCAAGAGGGCGCCTTTTTATTGCTTTAGCCGCTCGCTGATAAAATCGATAAAGCTGCGCAGGCGGTTACTGACAGCGCTATCGCTGTAGTACACCGCGTTGATCGGCATTTCGAGTGGCAGCGTGTCTCCTACCAGAAGGGGAACCAGGTTCCCGCGTTTGACGTCTTCATCACTCATAAAGTCCGACAGGCAGGCGATGCCGTTGCCGTGCAGGCACAGGTGGCGCTGGGTTTCGCCGCTGTTGGTGGTCAGCCCCGGAACGATCTCCAGTTGTCGACCATCGGCACAGGTCAGCGGCCAGCGGTTCAGGCTGGGCAGATCGTTAAAGCCGATGCAGCAATGGTGCTCCAGGTCGGCTACCGTCTTTGGCGCGCCATATTGCGCCAGGTAGGCGGGGGAGGCCAGGATGCGTCGATAGCTGGCCATCAGCTTGCGCGCTTTCAGCGTAGAGTCCGTCAGCTCGCCGACGCGGATTGCGATATCCACTTTTCGTTCGATCAAATTGATGAAGTTTTCCGAAGAGACCAGCGACAGGGACATTTCCGGATAGCGTTCACGAAACTCGGCGACCAGCGGCGTCAACAGATGCAAGACGACCGGCGTTGCGGCATCGACGCGCAGCAGCCCCTGCGGGCGTTGACGGCTTTCCATCAACGCATTTTCCGCTGCGGCCATATCGCTCAACACTTTCTGCACCTGCCGAAAGTAGTTTTCGCCTTCTTGGGTCAGACTGATTTGGCGTGTCGTGCGGTTGAGCAGGGTTACCCCCAGCTTGCTCTCCAGCTTTTTTACCGTTCGACTGACCACGGAGTTGGCCTGCTGCAGGCGCTCCGCCGCCCGGCTGAAGCTGCCGCTTTCCACTACGGTGACGAAGGTGATGAGCTCGTCCGAATTCGCTTTCATTTTTGCTCCAAAGGCAAACTCTGTTCTAAATTTTTAGCGATTTCGTCATTTAAACACGTCGGAGCATCGTCGTCACCCACAGGAATCTGATTGCGCATATTCCTGTTTCCCCGTCTGCATTTTGCTGGCCCTTTCGCATTTTTCACCTCTGCTGCATCACCTTTACACTGCTATACCCTCAGAAGATTGAAATCGCCGCAGGCGGCCCCTATAACTGAAAAGGTTATGCCTGTAAAAGCCATGCCGTCTGTGCGGGGCAGGCGTATAATCAATTCACCGTTGGCGAAGTCTTCATCGCCAGTTTCATGCTAATGGGTAATAGGCGAATCGCGTGCCGAAACGAACTTATGCAATGAGGTATGTTGCAGGCCAGCCAGTTGAGCGAATCTTTCCTGGCGCCGTTAATCAGCCGTTGCCGCCAGGGGCGGCGCTGCCGACGACAGGCGCCTTGCGCGTTATGGTGTGGAATATTTTCAAACAGCAGCGAGCCGACTGGCTTTCGGTGCTGAAAAACCATGGCAAAGATGCGCAGCTGGTGCTGTTGCAAGAAGCGCAAACTACGCCGGAGCTGGTGAGCTACGCGACCGCCAACTATCTGGCGGCCGATCAGGTGCCGGCCTTTGTGTTGCCGCAGCACCCTTCCGGCGTGATGACGCTGGCGGCCGCTCATCCGGTTTACTGCTGCCCGCTGCGCGAGCGAGAGCCGCTGCTGCGGCTGTCCAAGTCGGCCCTGATCACCGTTTATCCGCTGTATAACGGCGAGCTGTTGATGGTGGTGAACATCCATGCGGTGAACTTTAGTCTGGGAGTCGACGTCTACAGCAAGCAGCTGGGGCCGATCGGCGAGCAGATCGCCAGCCACCGGGGGCCGGTGATCATGGCCGGGGACTTCAACGCCTGGAGCCGCAAACGTATCAATGCCTTGTATGACTTTGCCGGTGAGATGGCGCTGCGCGAAGTGAGCTTCGCCGACGATCACCGCCGTAAGGCTTTTGGCCGCCCGCTGGACTTTGTGTTTTATCGCAATCTTGGGGTCGTAGAGGCGTCGGTACTGGTGACCAGCGCGTCGGATCACAATCCGCTGTTGGTGGAGTTCCACCCGGAAAAAGATTCTCCCGTCTGGTGAATCGCAGGCAATAAAAAAGCACCCCGAAGGGTGCTTTTTTTGTGCCGGAAACTTAGGTGTCCGGCGTCAGCTTGTTGCCGACAAACAGGGTCAACTTAAGACCGGGTTGAAGGCTGTTGCCTTTACCGAGCGTTGAATTCCAACGCATCACGTCGTTAATATCGACGCCGTGACGACGTGCGATACTGGCAAGCGAATCACCTTTACGAACCTGATAGGTAATACTGCTGTTACCGCCAGTATTGCTGGCCACTTGCAGGGTTTGCCCAACTTTTATGGCGCTCTTGGCGCGTAAGTTGTTCCAACTCTGCAAATCGCTGGTCTTAACGTTCAGCCGCTTGGCAATGCCCGATAAGGTGTCGCCGGAGCGCACTTTATATGAACTGCCACCGGTCAAACCGCTGTTCTTCGCCAACTGCGTCGTTGGCTGAGTCACGGCGATCTGGCCATCGGCCAGCGAGTCTTTCAGTTGCTCGGCATGCCCTTTGGGAACCATGATGTAATGGGGCCCGTTGGGTGCCGTAACGCCTTTTTTGTAGCCTGGGTTATACGCTTTCATCTTGGTGACTGAAAGCCCCGCCATCTCAGCCGCCTGAGTCAGCTGGATCTGCTGCCCGACATCGATACGCGCCAGCGCACGGGTTTCATCCGTTTTCGGGAGTTTCACACCGTACTTCTTGCTGTTCTTGATGATGTCGCTCAGCGCCAGCATTTTCGGGACATAGATTGACGTTTCACGCGGAAGCGACAATGCCCAGAAATTGGTTGGCTTACCCTGGCGTTTGTTTGCCTTCACCGCTTGCATCACGCGGCCTTCACCACTGTTATAGGCGGCTACGGTCAGTAACCAGTCGCCGTTAAACATGCGGTTCAAGCGCTGCATCATGTTAAGCGCAGCGGTTGTCGAGGCGACGACATCGCGTCGACCGTCATACCACTGATTGTTTTTCAAACCATAATTGCGACCCGTTTGCGGCACGATTTGCCATAGCCCTGCGGCGTTGGCACTTGACGTGGCGTGGGGGTCAAAAGCGCTCTCCACTATGGGTAGCAGTACCAGTTCCATCGGCATATTACGTTTCTTAATCTGCCCGACTATCCAGTACATGTACGGCTCTGCCCGTAATGTTACATCGTGGAGATAGCTCTTACTTTTTAAGTACTTTCTTTTCTGATCACGGATCCGGGAATTTTCCGGAACCTCCATCTTCAGCTCGTCGCTAATGAAGTTCCACAGGTCCTGTTGCGCGGCGGGACTGTTGCTATCCAACCACCGCGCCGAGCTCGCTCGGCCATTTGCTGTGTACTCTCCTGCTTCACCATCTTGACCAGCCGAAGACAAACTCTGTGCATGCTGTTCTGGCGCCGGTGCGTCCTGCCTGGACGACTGGCAACCCACTAGCAAGACTGAGGCGAGAAATATCGCTTTAGCCTTCATGTGTGTGTCAATGTAGTTGCTTAAAAGACGAGCAATAATACTTTGCTTCGCCAAATAACACAACTAAAAGCTTAGAAGTTATCTTTCCGCAGGCGTAATTCGGAAAAAACTGAATGAAGGCTTTCCGGTGGTGAATTAAAGCCTAATTTCTTTTGTAAATCAGCGTCATGGCAACGTAAAAACAGGTTAATTTTGCGCTCTAATTGCAATGTGGTTGGCACGCTGGCTTGGCCTTTTGCCCTTAACGCTTCAACATGTTGTTGATATGTTTCAATCTCTCGATCTTCCGGCAAAATAGCCCGCGCAAACTTAAGATTTGAAAGAGTATATTCATGCGCGCAGCAAATTAAGGTGTTATCGGGAAGTTGCGCGAGTTGTTGAAATGAGTCGTACATTTGTTTGGCGCTGCCTTCAAACAGCCTGCCGCAGCCGGCGGAGAAAATTGTGTCGCCGCAGAACAGATAAGGGGCACTATAGAATGCCACATGGCCCAACGTATGGCCGGGGACGGCGATAGTCTTGTATTGGCGGCCATCAATGGCAAAGGTGTCGCCGTCGCGTACGATGTGGTTGGCGCCTTTGTCCGCGGTTTCTTGCGGCCCATAGACAGCCAGGCCGGGATATTGCGCCACGATCTGCGCCACACCGCCGACGTGATCGTGATGATGGTGGGTCAGCAGGATCGCCGCCGGCGTCAGCTGCAGGCGCTGCAGCGCTTCGAGCACCGGCTGCGCCTCACCCGGATCGACGATAATGCAGCGCCCCTGCCGGTCATCCAATAACCAAATGTAATTGTCCTGGAAGGCGGGAATGCTGATAAGATTCATGGTGTACCTCTCGTTGGCAACGGCTTGAAAGAAGATAATAAATCATGAAACCAGCCCATACTCTACAAAAGCTCACCGGCCCGCAGTCTTGGGCGGAGCTGCCGTGGGGGGAATACTATCGTGAAGCCCTCGAGCGGCAGTTGCAACCCTGGTGGCCAAAGCTGTTCGGTTTCCATCTGCTGAAGATGGGCATGCTCAGCGCCGAGCTGGCCACGGACAAATGCGCGATTTCCCATCAGGTCAACGTAGGGTTGGAGGGGGAAGGGCTGCAGGTGATCGCCGATGCTTATCAACTGCCGTTTGCCGCCAAGTCGGTGGATGCCTGCCTGTTGGCGCATACGCTGTCCTATGCGGACGATCCGCACCGCATGCTGCGTGAAGTCGACAGGGTGTTGATCGACGATGGCTGGTTGGTTATCAGCAGCTTCAATCCGTTCAGCCTGCTGGGATTGGGCAAACTGGTGCCCGGATTGCGTCGCCGCCAGCCCTATGTCAGCCGCATGTTTACCCAGATGCGGCTGCTGGATTGGCTCA
Organism: Serratia sp. CY38905; assembly: GCF_052168875.1. Taxonomy (NCBI): domain Bacteria; kingdom Pseudomonadati; phylum Pseudomonadota; class Gammaproteobacteria; order Enterobacterales; family Yersiniaceae; genus Serratia; species Serratia sp. CY38905. The sequence goes on from NZ_JBJNLV010000018.1 coordinate 6,115, forward strand.
GCCTGCTGAATTATGAGGTGTTGTACCAGGCGCGTTTTCACGTGCTGCCATGGCACCGCAAGGGCGGCAAGTTTTTATGCACTCATTTGCCGGCGCTGGGCTGCATGAGCGTGATTGTGGCGCGCAAACGCACCTTGCCGCTGACGCCCACGCCGATGAAACTGGGGGCGAGAAAACCTTCTCTCAGCCGCGCGGTGGGCGCGACCAAGAGCTATCGCAAACTGCCTTAGGCTTCCGGTTGGTAACCGACGTCTTCCTGCGTCGGCTTACCGGCCGCTTCGCGCGCCAGCACGTCACAACGTTCGTTCTCCGGGTGGCCGGCGTGGCCCTTGACCCATTCCCATTTTACCTCGTGGCGCTGAATGGCCAGATCCAACCGCTGCCACAGATCGACATTTTTGACCGGCTTTTTGTCGGCGGTTTTCCAGCCGCGCTTCTTCCAGTTATGGATCCAGCTGGTGATGCCCTGGCGCACATACTGGCTGTCGGTGCTGAGCGTCACGGCGCAGGGCACGGTCAGCGCTTCCAGCGCCACGATCGCCGCCATCATTTCCATGCGGTTATTGGTGGTCAGACGAAAACCCTCGCTGAAGGTTTTTTCCGTCTGCTTATAGCGTAATATCGCGCCGTAGCCACCGGGGCCGGGGTTGCCAAGGCAGGAGCCGTCGGTGAAAATTTCTACCTGTTTGAGCATCTCTGGTAGACTCTTCCTATCAGTTTTATAAAAGCCAAGTCTGACATAAACGAGCGCTGTGAGCACTGCAATATGATCTCTACAACCACCAGACAGATTGTCCTCGATACCGAAACCACCGGTATGAACAAGCTTGGGGTGCACTACGAAGGGCACCGCATCATCGAAATCGGTGCGGTGGAGGTGATTAACCGCCGCCTGACCGGGCGCAATTTCCACGTTTACATCAAGCCGGACAGGCTGGTGGATCCGGAAGCCTACGGCGTACACGGCATCAGCGACGACTTCCTGGCCGACAAGCCGACCTTCGATCAGGTTGCCGAGGAATTCCTCGACTTTATCCGCGGCGGCGAACTGGTGATCCATAACGCGGCGTTCGATATCGGCTTTATGGATCACGAATTCCGCATGCTGCAGCAGGGCATCCCGAAGACAGAGACCTTCTGCACCATCACCGACAGCCTGCTGATGGCGCGCCGCCTGTTCCCGGGCAAGCGCAACAACCTCGATGCCTTGTGCAGCCGTTATGAGATAGACAACAGCAAGCGTACGCTGCACGGCGCATTGCTCGATGCCGAGATCCTGGCGGAAGTCTATCTGGCGATGACCGGCGGTCAGACCTCGATAGCCTTCCAGATGGAGGGGGATACCCAGCAAAACGACGCCGCGCAAGAGATTCAGCGCATTGTCCGCCCGGCGACCGCGATGAAAGTGGTCTACGCCAGCGACGAAGAAGTGAAGGCGCACGAGGCGCGTCTGGATCTGGTGGCGAAGAAGGGCGGCAGCTGCCTGTGGCGCGGAGCGCCGGCCGAATAACGGCGTTTTTGCGTGAAAAAACCTCAGCGGATGAACCTTCGTTGAAAAACTGTGCAAACGGTTCATTTGGTGAGAAAAAGGCGTTGACGGAACCGAAAGGCGTCCGTAATATGCGCCTCGTTCCCCCGCAAGAGGGAATGGCGCGGAGCGGTAGTTCAGTTGGTTAGAATACCTGCCTGTCACGCAGGGGGTCGCGGGTTCGAGCCCCGTCCGTTCCGCCACTATTCAGAAGCCCTGAGTTAGCGATAACTCAGGGCTTCGTCGTTTCTGCTCTATGAAAAACGGTGCGGCTCAATGAACGAGGCCGGCAGACCGGCCCCTTATCCTCAGAATAACACCGAGTAGTTCAAGCCGAAGGTACGTCCACGGCCTTTATAGCTGTACAGCTCAGGCGAACCGTAGGTTGGGCTGTACAGTATCGGCGCGCGTTGGCCCCAAACGGTGGTGTACTCCTTGTCCAGCAGGTTTTCCACGCTGAAGCTGATTTTCCCCACCGGCAGGGCATAGCTGCCGAGGAAATCGAGGGTGTTGTAGCCATCGATCTTGCGGCCCTGAGTGGAATTGGCCTTGGTGTAATCACCGTCGTCCGACACGTCGAAGGTCTGCTGCGACTGTAAGCGCAGATTCCAGTCGCCCGGCGCCCAGCCGACATAGGCGGTGACTTTCGATGGGCTGGCGGTATCCACCACCAGCTTCTTCCATTCGCCGTTGACCTTGGTTTCGGAACGGATAACGTTGAAGTTGGTGCCGGCGCTCCAGTCGCTGTCTTCAAAGAAATAATCCACCGCGCCTTCTACCCCGTAGATGCGGCGCTTATCCGCATTGACGTTGATGGTCATGTCGGTTTTGTTGATGGCGATGCTCTTGTCGGACAGCGAGTAGTAGGCGGCGATTTGCGTGCGCAGGTTATCGCCGGTATAGCGCCAGCCCAGCTCGTAAGCATTGACCTTGATGCCTTCCAGCCTGGAATCGCCGACGTTAACGCTTTTCAGCAGTTGGTAGTGGCCGCCGTTCAGCGCGTAGGTGCCGTTGCCGTAATACTTGCCCGGATCCGGGATCTCGAAGCCCTGAGAGAAGTTGAACCAGGTTTGCTGGCGCTCGGTCAGGTGCGCCAACAGGCCGGCGTTGAACAGCGCATTGTTGTAGTCGGTTTTCCCTCCCGGAATGGCGTCGGCGGAGGCGGCGGCACCGGTAGCGATCGCCTGCTGCTGGTTATAGCCGACGAAGTCGTCGATCTTGTTTTCGGTGTACTGGTAACGCACGCCGCCGCTCAGGGTGAAGATCGGGTTGATGTCGTAACTGGCCTGCAGGAACGACGCCAGATTGCTGGTGGTATAGCTCGGGTAGCGGCCGGTGCTGTAGGCGTTCTCCAGCGTCATGCCGCCGGACTGTTGCGCCTTCGCCAGGTTAAAGAACTGTTGGTTGGCGTTGAAGCTCTCATGCTCGGCGTCGATGCCGTAAGTCAGCGTCAGCGCGTCGACAGGTTTGCTGTTTAACGTCAGTTTGCCGCCGTAGAAGTCGGTTTTTTGCTGCGAGGCGCCAATGCTGCTGACGTAATAGTTCGGCGCTTTGCCCGCCAACGTCGGGAACGGGTAGAAGGTCAGGGTTTCGTCGCGGTAGTAGACCTGCGCCACCAAATCCTGGCCGAGGAAATCGGTGTTGGAATATTGCAGGTTGATCAGATGGCGTTCGGTGCCGGGGATGCGGTCGGAATCTAAGCTACCGCTGTTGTAGGCCTTGGCGTTGCCGGTCACCGCCGCGAAGTTTTCTCCCAAGAACAGGCCGTGGTCGCCGTCGGACTGGCTTTTGTAGTATTGGGTGGTCAGCTGCAGCTGTTGATGATCGTCGATGTTGAGGGTGCCGGTGCCCATCACGTCGAGGCGATCGGAATACTGCAGGCCGGTTTGGGTGTTGTCGATCAGCACCTCGTTGCCTTTGCCGTCATACCAGCCGCCGTAGCGCTGGTAAGAAACGGACAGGCGCCCCGAGGCGTTGTCGTTGCCGCCGCTGACCGCCGCCGCCACGTTCTCGTCGTGATCGTTATGGCCGCCAAAGCCGGTTTTACCGCCGAGCTGCAACTCGACCTGCGGTTCCGGTTGCCCCTTTTTGGTGACGATGTTGATCAGGCCGCCGGTGCTGCCGCCGCCGTACAGCGAGGTCGCGCCGGAAATCACCTCAATATGATCGATATTGAACGGATCGATAGAATCCAATTGGCGGCTGTCGCTGCGCGATGAGTTCAGGCGTACGCCGTCGATCATCACCATCATCGAACGGCCGCGCATATTCATGCCATAGTTGGTGCGGCCCTGGCCGCTGACGTCCATGCCGGGGATCAGCTGCGCCAACATGTCCTTGATCTCTTTACCGCCCTGAACCTGCTGTTCGATCTCCTGGCTTTCGATGACCCAAGTGGTCTGCGCCATTTCCGCCACGCTGCGGTGCGAACGGCTGGCGGAGACCACCAACTGCTCTTCGTTGCCGGTTTTCTGATCTTCTGCCCAAGCCGCCGGCGCAAGCATTGCCAGCAGACAAGGGTTCAATACCCAAAGGTGTTTGCGTTTCATCGTTATTTCCCAGGTGATTTTGTTATTACTCTATTTTTGAGAATGCTTCTTTTATCAATAACGTTTCTTGTTATCAATAAAATCATGATATGATTTTTTGCGATACATTAACGTAATTAATTAGTTTTATTAACATTTTACCCACTGCGCGATCGAGCACCCCACGCCGTCAACACGGCAGCCGATCGGCCATACGCGCAAGCGACAGCGTTGCCGGAGAATCGAGAACATGTCCGCCAGCTACAGAATTTTTGATATCACCCTGAAAAGCAAAACGCTGATTTCACCTTCGCTGGTGCGCTGCGTGTTTGAAGGTGCGGATATTCATCGGATGAAGCTTGAAGCGCCGGATCAGCGCATCAAACTGTTGTTCCCGGCGGCGGACGGCCAGAGCCCGCAGTTGGTCAACGGCCCGGACTGGTACGGCGATTACATGGCGATCCCCAAAGAACAACGGCCGGTGATGCGCACCTATACGCTGCGTGCGCTGCGCCGTGAGCAGAATCAGATGGACGTCGAATTCGTGCTGCATGGTGTGAACGGCCCGGCTTCCGCCTGGGCGACCCACGCCGAGCCGGGTGACGCCATTCAGACGGTCGCGCCCAACGGCGAGTTCGGCGGCGACAGCGGCGGCTACGAATGGGCGCCGCCGGCGCAGTTGCAGCAGGCGCTGTTGATCGCCGATGAGACGGCGGTGCCGGCGGCGATGGGCATTCTGGAGCAGCTGGCGCAGCAGGCCAATCCGCCGTGGGTGCAGGCGTTCTTCGAAGTGCCGGTGGCGGGGGATTGCCTGGATTTGGCCCGTTTCCCGTTCGCCGAGGTTTACTGGCTGCCGCGTGACGTGGGCCGCCAGTTGGCGCACGGTACGCTGCTGGTGGAAGCGGTGCGCCAGCGGGTCGATATCCCCGCGTCGGCGTGTGCGCAGGCGCAGTCCCTGGCGGAAAGCAGCCTGAGCGATGAGGTGCTTTGGGAGCGGGCGGCCGGCGGTAACGCTTTTTATGCCTGGGTGGCGGCCGAGTCTTCCACGGTGAAAACGCTGCGGCGTTATCTGATCGGCGAACGCGATCTGGATCGCGCTACCGTCAACTTCATGGCCTATTGGTGCTGAACGCGCGGCCCTTTTCCGGCATTAACGCTGGAGCAGGGCATGCCGCTGCTATTCCCCCTCAACGAATAATCGCTTGCCAGCGGGTAGTTCGACCGTGTTATGTTCCGCTGAAACGAAGGTTACAGCGAGAACGATAATGCAACGGTTCGACGAACGCCTGCGCCGCGACTACCCACAGCTGACGCCGCAGGAGCAGCGGGTGGCCGACTTCATCTTCGATCACTATGACGATTTGATCGGCTACAACAGCGCCGAGCTGGCGCGTCTGAGCGGCGTTTCCAAAGCCACGGTCAGCCGCTTGTTCAAACGGCTGGGCTACCCCAACTACCGCGCCATGCGCGATGAGCTGCGCACCCTGCGCCAAAGCGGCATGCCGCTGACCGACAGCCGCGATGCGGTGCAGGGCTATACGCTATTGGCGCGGCACTGTAAGCAGGAAATGGCCAATCTCACCCGCTGGGTAAAGCAGATCGATGCGGTGCAGTTCAGCGCGGCGATCGCCGCACTGGCGCAGGCGCGAAGCGTGATGCTGCTGGGGCTGCGCAACAGCTATCCGGTGGCGATGCACCTGCGCCAGCAGCTGATGCAGGTGCGGGAGCAGGTGCTGCTGGCGCCGCAGCCGGGGCAAACGCTGGCGGAAGATCTGGCGGGGCTGACGCCGCAGGACATGGCGGTGGTGGTGGCGTTCCGTCGCCGGCCGCGCCAGATAAAGGCGCTGCTGGCGCTGTTGCAAAGCCGCGAGGTGCCGACGCTGCTGATCTGCGAACCGCAGGCGCAGGCGTTGTTCCCACTGGTCAACTGGCACTTGACCGTGCCGCTCGACAGCGTGTCGGCGTTCGACAGCTATGCCGCCGCCATGAGCCTGGCCAGCCTGCTCAGCAATGCGTTGCTGCATGAGCGGCTGGCGCAGGGGCGGCAGCGCATTCATCACGTCGCCGAACTGTTCCAGGCGCTGGACGAACTGGAGCTGCGTTAAGCGCGGCAGGTCATTTCCCTTCCTGCACCCTCCGCCGTTTAAGACGGATCGGTCACCTCATTGTGTTACTTTGGTTTCATTAATTGATCATAAGAATCTTTTGTTTCAACTGAATCCCTATCGGGAGTAGGCTGTTGGGCAGCAAACAAACGTCATGTCGACGCTGACGGCATAACTCAATAACTTACTAAGCTGACAGGGAATGAACATGTTGGATATCTCGCAATTCGATCAGATTAACCCGCCGGCACGCCTGCTGATGGGGCCGGGGCCGATCAACGCCGATCCGCGCGTGCTGCGCGCCATGTCGAGCCAGCTGATCGGCCAGTACGATCCGGCGATGACCGGTTACATGAATCAGGTCATGGCGCTGTACCGCGCGCTGTTCCGCACCGAAAACCGCTGGACGATGCTGGTGGACGGCACCTCGCGCGCCGGTATCGAGGCGCTGCTGGTTTCCGCCATTCGGCCGGGCGATAAGGTGCTGGTGCCGGTCTTCGGCCGTTTCGGGCATCTGCTGTGCGAGATTGCCCGCCGCTGCCGTGCCGAGGTGCACACGATCGAGGTTCCGTGGGGCGAGGTGTTCAGCGCCGATCGCATCGAAGACGCGATTAAGCGAGTGCGCCCGCGCCTGCTGCTGACGGTGCAGGGCGACACTTCCACCACTATGCTGCAGCCGCTGCATGAGCTGGGCGATATCTGTCGCCGCCACGGCGTGCTGTTCTATACCGATGCGACGGCTTCCTTCGGCGGCAATCCGCTGGAGACCGATGCCTGGGGGCTGGATGCGGTCTCCGCCGGGCTGCAGAAGTGCCTGGGCGGCCCCTCCGGCAGTTCGCCGGTCACCCTCAGCCCGCAGTTTGAAGAGGCGGTGCGCCGCCGTAAATGCGTGGAGGCGGGGATCCGCACCGCCGAGCATGCCGACGGCGACGACGAGATGATTTACTCCAACTATTTCGACATCGGCATGATCATGGATTATTGGGGACCGGAACGCCTGAATCACCATACCGAAGCCACCAGCATGCTGTTCGCAGCGCGCGAATGTGCGCGGGTGATCCTTGAAGAAGGGCTGGATCAGGCCATCGCCCGCCACCGGCTGCATGGCGCGGCGATGCTGGCGGGCATCCGGGGCATGGGGCTGGCGGTGTTCGGCGATCTCGAACACCGCATGAATAACGTGCTCGGCGTGATGATCCCGCCGCAGGTGCACGGCGAACAGGTGCGGCAGATGATGCTGAACGACTTTGCCATCGAAATCGGCACCTCGTTCGGCCCGCTGCAGGGCAAGATCTGGCGCATCGGCACCATGGGCTACAACGCGCGCAAGGATTGCGTGCTGCAAACGCTGGCGGCGCTGGAGGCGGTGTTGAACCGTCTCGGCTTCGCCAGCAAGCAGGGCGAGGCGTTGCAGGCCGCCTGGAACGTTTATGACGCAGGCAAGCGTGGATGACGCCGCTGGAGGCGCAGCAGGCTGCCGCACGGGTGATGGCGCGCTGTGACGAGCTGGCGGCGATCAGCGCGGAGCCCGGTAAATTGACGCGTCTTTATCTGTCTGCGGAACATCGGCGCGCCAACGCTCTGGTGGGTGAATGGATGCGCGAGAGCGGCATGCGGGTGTGGCAAGACAGCGTCGGTAATATCTGCGGCCGTTATGAAGGGCTCACGCCCGCTGCCCCTGCGCTGCTGCTCGGTTCGCATCTGGACACGGTGCGCAACGCCGGGCGCTATGACGGCATGCTCGGCGTGCTCACGGCGCTGGAAACGGTGACGCACTATCACCGCCAGGGGCGTCGTTTGCCGCTGGCGCTGGAGGTGATCGGTTTTGCCGACGAAGAGGGCGCGCGCTTTGGCGTCACGCTGCTCGGCAGCCGCGGGCTGACCGGCCAATGGCCGCAGGAGTGGCTGGCGCAGACGGATGCCGACGGGGTGAGCATCGCGCAGGCCATGCGCGACTTTGGGCTGGATCCGGCGGCGATCGCACAGGCGCGTCGCGCGCCAAACGAAATTCGCGCCTATCTCGAATTGCATATCGAGCAGGGGCCGTGTCTGGAGGCGGCCGATTTGGCGCTGGGCGTGGTGACGGCGATCAATGGCGCGCGCCGGCTTACCTGCACTTTCAGCGGTGAAGCGGGCCACGCCGGCACGGTGCCTATGGTGCAGCGCAAAGACGCGTTGGCGGCCGCGGCGGAATGGATAACGGCGGTCGAAACGCTGACCCGCGCCGCCGATCCGCATTTGGTGGCCACCGTGGGGTGTATTGAATGCCTGCCGGGCGCGATCAACGTGATCCCCGGCGAAGTGCGATTGACGCTCGACGTCCGCGGCCCGCAGGATGCGCAACTGGCGCCGCTGTTGACGGCGTTGCTGGCGCAGGCGCAGGCGATCTGCGTACGCCGCGGCGTGCGCTTCGCCAGCGAGGAGTTTTACCGCATTGACGCCACTGCCTGCGATAGCGAGCTGCAGCAATGCTGGCAGGCGGCCGTCGAGCAGGTACAGGGGCGCAGCCTGGCGCTGCCGAGCGGCGCCGGGCATGACGCCATCGCCGTGGCGGCGCACTGGCCGGTCGGCATGCTGTTCGTGCGTTGCGCCGGCGGCGTCAGCCATCATCCGGCCGAAGCGGTGCGGCAGGCGGACGTGGCGCTGGCGATCCAGGCCTATTGCCTGACGATCGCCGGCTGGGAAAAGGGGGAGTCAGTCTAAACGCAGAAAGCTGTCGGCGTCGCGCCAGGCCGGGAAGGCGCTGCGGTAACTCTGCAGGGTTTCCAGCGACAGCTCGGCGTCCAGCCGCGTGGCCGCGCCTGGCTCCGCATCCGCCAGGATCTCGCCCTGAGGGCTGATGATCAGGCTGTCGCCGCTGTAGCTCAGGCCGTTGGGATCGTCGCCCACCCGGTTGCAGCCCGCCACATACACCTGGTTTTCAATCGCCCGCGCCGCCAGCAGCGTTTGCCAATGGTGACTGCGCGGCGCCGGCCAGTTGGCGACGTATAGCGCCAGATCGTAATCCTGCTGATAGCGCGCCCAAACCGGGAAACGCAGGTCGTAGCAGATCTGCGGCAGGATGCGCCAGCCGCGCCATTCGAAGATTTCACGCCGGTTGCCGGCCTGGTAGTGCAGGTGTTCGCCGGCCATGCGGAACAGGTGGCGTTTGTCATAGGCGTGCACCTGGCCGCCCGGCTCGACCAGCAGGAAACGGTTGACCGCGCCCTCGTCGGTTTTCAGCGCCACGCTGCCGCCGATTAACGCGTGGCTTTTCACCGCCCAACCGTGCAGCCAGTCGATCACCTGCTGTTCGGGCAGGGCGCTCTCGCCGGCATCCATGGCGAAGCCGGTGGTGAACATCTCCGGCAAGACGATGAGATCGCGGCCGACGATCGGCGCCAGCAACGCGTCGAAGGCGGCCAGATTGGCGAGGCCGTCGCGCCAGACCAAAGGTTGCTGCAACAGGGTAATTTTTAAAGTCGACATAACCGCTCCGCAGCTGCATCCAGCGTGGCGTCCTGTTTAGCGAAGCACAGCCGGATCAATTTATGGGGGAAAGGATCGGCACAGAAGACCGACAGCGGAATGGCCGCCACGCCCACGTGCTCGGTTAACCAATGGCAGAACGCCACATCGTCCAGATCGGAGATGGCGCCGTAGTCCGCCAGCAAGAAGTATGTACCCGCGCAGGGTAAAATTTCCAGTCGGCTGCTCGCCAGCGCCTGCACAAAGCGGTCGCGTTTGGCGCGATAGAACGCCGGCAGCTGTCGCCAGTGCTCCGGCTCGGCGCGCAGACTATCCGCCAGCGCCAGCTGGGCCGGGGTATTGACCGAAAAGGTCAGGTATTGATGCACTTTGCGCACCTCGGCGCTCAGCGCGGCGGGTGCCACGCAATAGCCCACTTTCCAACCGGTCATGTGGAAGGTTTTACCGAAAGAGGACACCGCGATTGCGCGCTGGCGCAGCTGCGGGTGGGCCAGCACGCTGGCGTGGCCGCCTTTGGCGAAGCAGATGTGTTCGTAAACCTCGTCGCTGAGCACGTAGACTTCGCGTTCGGCGATAGCGTGCCACAGCTGCTGCATGTCTTCCGCCTGCCAAGCGGTGGCGGACGGGTTGTGCGGCGTGTTGACGATCACCAGGCGGGTGCGCGGCGACAGCGCGGCGGCGAACGCTGGCCAATCCACGGCAAACGCAGGCGGCTGCAGGGCGATGCGTTTGAGTATGCCGCCGGCCAACGTCACCGCCGGCGCATAGCTGTCGTAGCTGGGATCGAAACAGACCACCTCGTCGCCGGGGCGCACCAGCGCGCTGATGGCGGCGAACAGCGCTTCGGTGGCGCCGGCGGTGACAGTCACTTCGCTGCCGGCGTCCGGCTGCCAGCCATACAGCTCGGCGGTTTTGTCGGCGATGGCTTCGCGCAGCGGCGCCACGCCGGTCATCGGCGCATATTGGTTGGCGCCCTGGGCGACGTGCCAGGCCAAGCGTTCTTTCAGGTAGTCCGGGCCGTCGAAATCGGGGAAGCCCTGCGACAGGTTGATCGCCTGGTGCTGCTGCGCCAGCGCGCTCATCTGGGTAAAGATGGTGGTGCCCAGCGAGGGCAGTTTGCTTTCGGGAATCAATGCGGAAGTGCTCATAGCGGGTGAATACTCCTGGCGCTTATATTGCCGTCAATATAACACGATGCTAGTATTTGGCAATCAAGACGCTTAGATGGCTAAATGCGAAAAAGTGCTTAGCCCGCCACGCGGCAGGCCAAGCCTCATCTGCCGGCCGCCTTACCGAACGGGAAACGATAATAATGACGGAGAATCCGCAACTTACCGCATTGCTGGCGGCCTGCCACTGGATTGGCAACAAAGGCTGGTGCCCGGCGACCGGCGGCAACATGTCGCTGCGCCTGGACGAACGTCAGTGCCTGGTCACCGAGTCCGGCAAAGACAAGGGTAGCCTGAGCGCCGCCGATTTTCTGCGGGTGGATATTGCCGACAATCATGTGCCGAGCGGCCGCACGCCGTCGGCGGAGACCGGGCTGCATACGCTGCTCTATCGCCTGTCTGCGCATATCGGCGCGGTGCTGCATACCCATTCTGTCAACGCTACCGTCCTGTCGCGGGTGGAACGCGGTGATGCGCTGGTGCTGCAGGGGTACGAAATGCAGAAGTCGCTGGCCGGCCAGCGCAGCCACCTGGACAGCGTGGCGATCCCCATTTTCGACAACGATCAGGATATCCCTCGGCTGGCGGCGCGCGTGGCAGCCTATGCCGAGGCCACGCCGCTGCAATACGGCTTTCTGGTGCGCGGCCACGGTCTGTATTGCTGGGGAAGCCAGGTGGCGGAAGCTCGCCGCCATCTTGAAGGGCTGGAATTCTTGTTCCAGTGTGAACTGCAACGCCGTTTACTGGAGGCGAAATGATCCGCGCCATCGTGACTGATATAGAAGGCACCACCAGCGATATTCGCTTCGTGCATCAGGTACTGTTTCCTTACGCCCGCGAACGGCTGGCGGATTTTGTGCGCCGCCATGCCGCTGAGAGCGAAGTCGCCGCACCGCTGGCGGCGCTGCGTGCTGAAATTGGCCAACCGCAGGCCGATCTAGACGTGCTGATCGCCGCGCTGTACCGCTTTATGGATGAAGACCGCAAATCCACCGCACTCAAGGCGCTGCAGGGCATCATCTGGCGCAGCGGCTACCGCGAGGGTGATTTCCGCGGGCATCTGTATCCGGAAGTCGCCGGGCAGTTGGCCGCCTGGCAGCGGCAAGGGGTGAAGCTCTACGTCTATTCCTCCGGTTCGGTGGAGGCGCAGAAGCTGCTGTTCGGCCACAGCGACGCGGGCGATCTGCAGCCGCTGTTCAGTGGCTATTTCGATACGCACGTCGGCGCCAAGCGTGAAACCGCGTCGTACCGCAACATCGCGCAGGCTATCGGCATCGCGCCCGACGAGCTGCTGTTTTTGTCCGACATCCGCCAGGAGCTGGATGCGGCGCAGGCCGCCGGCTGGCATACCTGCCAGCTGATCCGCGATGAGGCGGACGTGCAGAGCCGACATCCGCAGGTTAACCGTTTTGATCGTATCGATTTAGGGGAGTTCGTCTCATGAGTGGATTGACCATTTTCAGCGATACAGCGCCGCAGCAACCGCTGTGGCAGAGCCGTGATGCGCAGGAGATCCAGCGGCAGTTGGCGCAGATCGGCGTGCGCTTTGAGCGCTGGCAGGCGGATCGCGAGCTGGGCGACAACCCGCAGCCGGAGGCGGTGATCGCCGCCTACCAGCATGAAATAGACCGACTGGTGGCGGAAAAGGGTTACCAGAGCTGGGACGTGATCAGCATGCGGCCGGACCATGAGCAGCGCCAGGCACTGCGTGAAAAATTCCTGTCCGAACATACGCACGGCGAAGATGAAGTACGCTTTTTCGTCGAAGGCGCAGGGCTGTTTTGCCTGCATCTGGACGGCAAGATCTTCCAGATCCTGTGCGAAAAGAACGATCTGATCTCGGTGCCGGCCAACATCCGGCACTGGTTCGATATGGGATCGGCCCCGCATTTCACCGCGATCCGGGTGTTCGACAACCCGGAAGGCTGGGTGGCGCATTTCACCGGCGACAAGATCGCCGATGCTTATCCGCGTTTGGACTGAGTGCCGATGGGCGGGCGTTAACCCAACGCCCGCTGGAAAATCCCCGCTTCAACCTGCTGCGGCGTAATCACGCCGCTGTCGAATATCCATCCGCTGATGAGCTTCGCCGGCGTGACGTCGAACGCCGGATTGTAGACCGGCGCATCGTTCGGCGCCCACTGGCAGGCGCCGAAGCTACCTGAAACGCCGGTGACTTCGGCCGCCGCGCGCTGCTCGATCGGGATGGCTGCGCCGTCCGGGCAGTGCGGATCGTGGGTGGTGTGCGGGGCGGCCACGTAGAACGGGATGCCGTGATAGTGCGCCAGCACCGCCAGGCTGTAGGTGCCAATCTTGTTGGCGACGTCGCCGTTGGCGGCGATGCGATCCGCGCCGACCCATACCGCATCGACCTGGCCCTGCGCCATCAGGCTGGCGGCCATCGAATCGCAGATCAGGCGATAGGGAATGCCCAGCTCGCCCAATTCCCAGGCGGTCAGACGACCGCCCTGCAGCAGCGGCCGGGTTTCATCGACCCATACCTGTTGCACTTTGCCCTGCCGGTGGGCGTGCAGCAGCACGCCGATGGCGGTGCCGACGCCGGCGGTGGCCAATCCGCCTGTATTGCAGTGGGTCAGCAGGCGGCTGCCGGGCTTGACCAGCCCAGCGCCGTGATCGGCGATGCGATCGCACAATCGGCGATCCTCTTCCACCAGCCGCAGCGCTTCGTTCACCATCGCCGGCACCCAATCAGGCTCCGCCAGCGCCAGCTTCATGCGATCCAGATTATTCATCAGGTTGACCGCCGTCGGGCGAGCGGCGCGCAGCGTGTGCAGCGCCTGTTCCAGCTCGGCGCGCGGCAGACCGCGTTCCGCCAGCAGCGCCAGCAGCAGGCTGGCGGACAGCCCGATCAGCGGCGCGCCGCGCACCCGCAGGCTGTGAATGTGTCCGACCAGTTCCTCCACGCTGTCGCAGGCGCGCCACCGCTTTTCCTGCGGCAGGGCTTGCTGATCGAGGATCCAAAGGCGGTTGTCCTGCAGGGTCAAACTGGTGGTGTTAAGCGCTTGCATCGGCGGTTAATTCCTTGTTGCGTGGTTATTGCATCTGAAACGCTATTCTGCCAACATGACTTCCAGATGTATAGACGTCCAAATGCTTTTACGTCTAAATAAACAGAATCGCTGGGGTCAGTGAGAGAGAACAGAGGGGTTGGGGAATGTCGCTTTATCGTACGTTTACGGCTGCCGATGCCGTTGAATATGCCCGCCAATACGGGCAGGTGGCCGATCCGCAGGCGCTGGTGAGCGCCGACGAGATCGGTGACGGCAACCTGAACCTGGTGTTCAAGATCCGCGATCGCGAAGGCGTGAGCCGGGTGATCGTCAAACAGGCGCTGCCCTACGTGCGCTGCGTGGGCGAATCCTGGCCGCTGACGCTGGATCGGGCGCGCATCGAAGCGGAAACGCTGCGGGTTCACGGCGGTTTCTGCCCGCGGCATACGGTAAAAGTCTTGCATCACGATCCCGAATTGGCGGTGATGGTGCAGGAAGATCTCTCCGATCATCGCATCTGGCGCAGTGAGCTGGTACAGGGCAACTATCACCCGCTGGCGGCCGGGCAGTTGGCGGAATACCTGGCGCAGACGCTGTTCCACACCTCCGATTTTTATCAGTCGGCGCAGCAGAAGAAGGCGGAAGTCAGACGTTTCACTAACCCCGAACTGTGCCAGATCACCGAAGACCTGTTCTTTACCGATCCCTATATCGACCATGAGCGCAATCAGTTCGAGGTGGCGCTGTTGCCGCAGGTGCAGGCGCTGCGCGAGGATGCGCCGCTGAAGCTGGCGGTCGCCGGCCTGAAACATCGCTTTCTCAGCAAGGCGGAGGCGCTGTTGCACGGCGATATTCACAGCGGTTCGATCTTCGTGGCGGAAGGCCGGTTGAAAGCGATCGACGCCGAATTCGGCTTCTACGGCCCGATCGGTTTCGATATCGGTACTGCGTTAGGCAACCTGCTGCTCAACTATTGCGGGCTGCCGGGGCTGTTCGGGCCGCGCGACGCCGCCGCCGGGCGCGAGCAGCGCCTGCAGGATGTGCGCGAGCTGTGGCTGATCTTCGCCGATCGCTTTTTGGCTTTGTGCCATCAGCAAAGCCGGGATGCGGCGCTGGCGACGCCGGGTTACGCCGAGCTGTTCCTGCAACAGGTCTGGACCGATGCGGTCGGGTACTGCGGCACCGAACTGATTCGGCGCACCATCGGTCTGGCGCACGTCGCCGATCTGGACAGCATCGCCAACGCTGATATGCGCCTCGACTGTCAGCGCCATGCGCTGGGATTGGGGCGCACGCTGATCGTCAATGCGCCGCAGATCGAGCATATTGACGCCCTGTTGGCGCGCATTCGTCAGCAGGGCTAAAAAGGCGGATGCTCGTGGATCTTGCCTGACACCATCAGCCAACGGGCGGGGCGAACCCCGCCGTTGGGTTGCCTTACCGTTCGGATTCGTAAGCCAAAGTGGCCGCAACCTCCGAGTCTCCCAGCCTGATGCGCAGTTCGCACAGCGAACCGCGGGTTAGCCAGATGAACGCGATCAGCGTCATACAGACGATCACCAGTTTAAGTACGACCCGTTTTTGCTGCATTTTTGACCTCCCTATCCTTGCCTTGCGGCGGGTAAGAGGCTAACCTGATGTTGTTGGGCATCAGAGTGGCCTCGGGTTGATAATATCGACTCGGGGCCTTTCTCTTTCTCTCCTTTGCCAAGGCTCCGGACAGAAAGATCCAGAGCACCCGTCGCGCAGTCTACTCGAACTTCCTTCCCGTGAAATCCGCCGTTGCGCCAACCTGCGGCGCGGTGCGCAGTTTGTCATGAAAGCAAAAGAAAAAGGGGCGATGATGATCGCCCCTTGGATGCGTGAAGTGAACGTTAAGCCGCTTCGGTTTGCTGTTGGCGCTTAGACTGCGCCGCCGGCTTTTCCGGCTTGGCGGCCGCCAGCGCATCCGGCGCAAAGTCGTCCACGTTGATGGAGCGCAGGCGGCTCTCTTCGGCTTTCACCAGGATCTTCGCCTCGTCGGCGCTGATCTTGCCTTCTTCCAGCGCGCGCTCCGCCAAACGATCCAGGCGGGTGAACGGCAGGTTTTTGCCGGCCGCCTTGCACAGACGCTCGTGAATCGGCTCGGCGGCCATCACGTCGGCCAGCGCCGCTTCCAGCAGGCCGATTGGATTATGCTCGCTCGGCGTCAGGTACTGACCGCGCCCCAGACGGCTGCGGGTGGCGGAAGGCACCTGCAGGATCTTGGCCAACTGGTGATCCAGACGGTCGGACGGTGCGGTATGCACGCGGCCAAACGGGAAGACCACGAAGCGCAGCGCGCCGGCGATAAAGCGGTTCGGGAAGTTGCGCAGCAGATCATCCAGCGCCTGTTCGGCTTTATGCAGGCTGTCTTGCACGCCCCAATGCACCAGCGGCAGATCTTCTTTCTGACGGCCTTCGTCGTCAAAGCGTTTCAGCACGGCGGAAGCCAAATACATCTGGCTGAGGATGTCCCCCAGGCGAGCGGAGATGCGCTCGCGGCGCTTCAGGCTGCCGCCCAGCACGCCCATGGAAACGTCCGACAGCAACGCCAGGTTGGCGCTCAGGCGGTTCAACTGCTGATAGTAACGACGGGTCGCGTCCTTGGTCGGCGTGGCGCTGGTGCGGCCGTTGGTCAGACCCAGCCAGAAGCTGCGTACCTTGTTGCTGCCGACGTGGCCCAGATGGCCGAACAGCGATTTATCGAAGGCGTTCAGATCGTTGTTCTGCGCCGCCGCCATTTCATCCAGCACATAAGGATGGCAGCGGATCGCGCCCTGGCCGAAGATCATCATGGTGCGAGTCAGGATGTTCGCGCCTTCCACCGTAATGGCGATCGGTGCGCCCTGATAGGCACGAGCCAGGAAGTTGGATTCGCCCAGCATGATGCCTTTACCGCCGGCGATGTCCATGGCGTCAACGATCGACTGCTGGCCGCGGTGCGTACAGTGGTATTTGACGATGGCCGACAGCACGGCCGGCTTCTCGCCCTGCACCAGCGCATAGGTGATCAGCGAAGCGGCGGCGTCCATCACATAGGTGTTGCCGGCGATGCGCGCCAACGGCTCTTCGATGCCTTCCATCTTGCCGATGGAGATCTTGAACTGACGGCGAATGTGCGCGTAGGCGCCGGTCGCCAGGGCGATGGATTTCAGGCTGCCGGTAGAGTTGGACGGCAGGGTGATGCCGCGACCTACCGACAGACACTCAACCAGCATCCGCCAGCCCTGGCCGGCCATTTTCGGGCCGCCGATAATGTAATCGATCGGGACGAACACGTCGGTGCCGCGGGTCGGGCCGTTCTGGAACGGCACGTTCAGCGGGAAGTGGCGGTTGCCGATTTCCACGCCCGGCGTGCTGGTCGGGATCAGCGCGCAGGTGATGCCCGGGGATTCGTTGTCGCTCAGCAGGCGGTTCGGGTCATGCAGTTTGAACGCCAGGCCCAGTACGGTGGCGACCGGCGCCAGCGTGATGTAGCGCTTGTTCCAGGTCAGGCGCATGCCCAGCACCTGCTTGCCTTGCCATTCGCCCATGCACACGGTGCCCACGTCCGGAATGGCGCCGGCATCGGAACCCGCTTCCGGGCTGGTCAGCGCGAAGCAAGGGATCTCGTCGCCGCGCGCCAGGCCCGGCAGATAGTGGTTTTTCTGTTCTTCGGTACCGTAGTGCTGCAGCAGTTCGCCCGGGCCGAGGGAGTTCGGCACGCCAACGGTGATCGCCAGGATGCCGGAAACGCCGGCCAGTTTTTGCAGCACCATCGCCTGAGCATAAGGAGAGAATTCCAGACCTCCGTACTCTTTCTTGATGATCATCGCGAAGAAACGGTGTTCTTTCAGGTATGCCCAGAGTTCAGGCGGCAGATCGGCCAGTTCGTGGGTGATCTGGAAGTCGTTGGCCATGCGGCAGGCTTCTTCCACCGGGCCGTCGATAAACGCCTGCTCTTCTTCCGTCAGGCGCGGTTTCGGGTAGCTGTGCAGCTTGTTCCAGTCCGGCGCGCCGCGGAACAGATCGCCTTCCCACCAGGTGGTACCGGCGTCGATCGCTTCCTTCTCGGTGGTGGACATCGGCGGCATCACCTTGCGGAAGGCGCGCAGCGCCGGCGCGGAGAGCAGGGAACGGCGCACAGAGGAAAGGTTCAGCGGCAGCAGCACGATAGCCAGCGGCAGCAACAGCCAGAAGCTCCACAGGCCGATAGCGCCCATGGCGGCGGTGTACGCCACCAGGATCAGGCTGCTGAGGGTAAGGTTCACTCGGTGGTAGAACACCACGCCGAGGAGAGCCAGGAAAACGACGATACTAAGAACCATCATAAGAAGCTCCGAAGTAGTAAGAGGTCTGACCTGTTGTGTGTATGTAATAGGTTTTAGTACAAGGCAGAATTTTTATCAATGCGTTTACAGTTTAATTACAACTCAGGTCACAAACTGACAGCACCAATCATCAAAAACCTCTCCGCTTCCTTAACCGGCGCGCTGTTTGGCTGAGAATGCTTCTCGCTGTTTCCGCGATCCGGTACACTGCGGAGCGGAAGATTTGACGATAACAAGAGGTTCCTCATGTACCACGACCTTATTCGCAGTGAACTGAACGAAGCGGCTGATACCCTGGCGAAATTTATCAATGACGACGCCAACATCGACGCCATCCAACGCGCCGCGGTGCTGCTGGCGGATTCCTTCAAAGCCGGCGGTAAAGTGATTTCCTGCGGCAACGGCGGTTCCCATTGCGACGCGATGCACTTCGCCGAAGAGCTGACTGGCCGCTACCGTGAAAACCGCCCGGGCTACCCGGCGATTGCCATCTCGGACGTGAGCCACCTGTCCTGCGTCAGCAACGACTTCGGCTATGAGTACGTGTTCTCTCGCTATGTGGAAGCGGTAGGCCGCGAAGGCGACGTGCTGCTGGGCATTTCCACCTCCGGCAATTCCGGCAACATCATCAAGGCCATCGACGCGGCGCGCGCCAAGGGGATGAAAGTGATCACCCTGACCGGCAAGGACGGCGGCAAGATGGCGGGTTCCGCCGATGTGGAAATTCGCGTGCCGCACTTCGGCTACGCCGACCGCATTCAGGAAATCCACATTAAAGCGATTCACATCTTGATTCAGCTGATCGAAAAAGAGATGGTTAAGGCTTGATAGCCTGCGGGGAGCTGCGGCTCCCCATGAATAAGACGGCGGGCGCCGCATGCTGCGCCCGCACAGCCTGTGTCAGTGTGGTTAAGGAGTGCTGGCGATGTGTGAACTGCTCGGGATGAGCGCAAACGTACCGACCGATATCTGCTTCAGCTTTACCGGCCTGGTACAGCGCGGCGGCCGCACCGGGCCGCATAAGGATGGCTGGGGCATTACCTTCTATGAAGGGAACGGCTGCCGCACATTCAAGGATCCGCAGCCGAGCTTCAACTCGCCGATCGCCCGCCTGGTGCAGGACTATCCGATCAAGTCCTGCGCGGTGGTGTCCCATATTCGCCAGGCCAATCGCGGCGAGGTGGCGCTGGAAAACACCCACCCGTTCACCCGCGAACTGTGGGGCCGCAACTGGACCTACGCGCACAACGGCCAATTGAAAGGCTATCGTCAGCTGGATACCGGCACGTTTCGCCCGGTCGGCCAGACCGACAGCGAATACGCGTTCTGCTGGCTGCTGCATCAGCTGGCGCTGAAATACCCGCGCACCCCGAGCCAATGGCCGGCGGTTTTCCGCTATATCGGCCTGTTGGCGAGCCAGCTGCGCAAGAAGGGGGTGTTCAACATGCTGTTGTCGGACGGGCGCTTCGTGATGGCCTATTGTTCCACCAACCTGTATTGGATCACGCGCCGCGCGCCGTTCGGCAAGGCGACGCTGCTCGATCAGGACGTGGAAATCGATTTTCAGCAGCAGACCACACCGAACGATGTGGTCACGGTGATCGCCACCCAACCGCTGACCGCCAACGAAACCTGGCACAAGATTGAGCCAGGCGAGTTCGCGTTATTTCACTTCGGTGAGCGGCTTGTTCTGAGCGAAGGGATTGGTGTTGGGCGTCGGGCTGGCTGACGCGTACTGCGTCATCATGCCGCCGCTGCTCATCAACGGTTGACCCAAGACGTACTGGCCATTGACCACGCCCATTGTCGGCGGCTGGTGGTTCTTCGCGAAGTAATCGTAGCCCGGCTTCAGCTGGCGCCAGAAGGCGATATAGCTGGATGACGCATGGCGCTTGAGGTTTTGCTCGGTCATGCGGAACGGGTAAATGCTGATGTTGACGCGGCTTTGGCCATAGGCGAAGGCGGCTTCGACGTAGCGATAGATCTCGTCCATATAGGTGTTGGTCATCGCGTAACAGCCAATCGATTTACATTCGCCGTGGATCATCAGATAAGCGCCGGAATAGCCCTGCGACTTATCGTAATCATTAGGGAAACCGATATTGATCGCCCGATAATACTTGCTGTCGGGTTTCAGATGGCGCGCGTCAACGCTATAAAAGCCTTCCGGACTTTTAAAGTCGCCTTCACGGCGTTTAGGACCCAGCCCGCCGGAGAAATTACAGATCGGGAACGTGTTGACCAGGCGGAATTCATTGCCCATTTTGGCATACAATTCCAGCTTGCGTTCCTCTTTGAAGATCTGAATATAGACCGGCGAACCCAATAATTGCTGTTTAACTACCGGCGCTTCGGGTACCTGCTCGCTGGCGCTGCAGGCCGTGATCATCGGCATAGAAACAAGCATCGCAAACAACAGCGCGATTTTGCTCATTATTATTCCTGCTTATATTTATTTGCCGGCGCAATGACGTTGGTCGGCATGCCACTGATATTGTTTTTACTGCTGCAAAACACCGCCAGATTACCAGCGCGTTTATTTTTAGCAATACGTGATATGTATAAAAAAACGACAAAGCTCGATAAAAGTGAAATGACCGGCAGATTTTAACGATAAGTAGTGAAAAACAGGCGAAATTTAATTGCGTTTGCTTGACCCAAGTCACGACGGAACGCAGAACAATGTTGCGAACAATGTTAATATTCCCCCTTCAATTTAACGCGCTGTGGCGATTGAAGCGGCAGGAGTTATGGCATATAACCCGGCCATTTTGATGGTTATTTGGCTACAGGCCGTTAACATATCGACCGTCGCGCTAACAACGGAAAGGGGGAATCAAGGGAATGCGCGTTACCCCAGTTTTTCACTGCGAGAAAGTTCATGTTGGGCGTGCCGTCATGCGCACTGCCCGGCAATCCTGGCATCGTCAGCACCCGCCTCTGGGGCCGGGCAGACGTGTAAACCAAACTACATCGTATAAATCCTATGATTAAGATCAGAAAAGGGTTAGATCTGCCGATAGCCGGAGCCCCGGTTCAGGCGATCCAAGACGGCCCGAACATTCAGCATGTTGCCCTGCTTGGGGAAGAGTATGTCGGAATGCGTCCCTCCATGCTGGTGCAGGAAGGCGATACCGTTAAGAAAGGCCAGGCGTTGTTCGAAGATAAGAAAAACCCCGGGGTTTTCTTCACGGCTCCCGCCAGCGGCCGCATCGCCGCGATTAACCGCGGCGAGCGGCGCGTATTGCAATCGGTGGTGATTGCGCTGGAAAACGGCGGCGATGACCAGCTCGAGTTTGCGCATTACCCGCTGGGTGAACTGGCCCAGTTGCCGCGCGAACAGGTCGAGAGCGAACTGATCGCCAGCGGCCTGTGGACCGCGCTGCGCACCCGCCCGTTCAGCAAAACGCCGAGCCCCGGCAGCGAACCGCGCGCCATTTTCGTCACCGCGATGGATACCCGGCCGTTGGCCGCCGATCCGCAGGTGATCATCGCCGAACAGCAGGCGGCGTTCAACGCCGGGCTGGTGGTGTTGGCGCGCCTGACGGCGGGCAAGGTGCACGTATGCCACGCCGCCGGCGCCTCAGTTGGCCAGCAGAGCGGCCCGCAGATCGCCTACAGCGAATTCACCGGCCCGCATCCCGCCGGGCTGGTGGGCACCCACATTCACTTCCTCGAACCGGTCAGCCTGAAGAAAACCGTTTGGCACATTGGCTATCAGGACGTCATCGCCATCGGCACGCTGTTCACCACCGGTCAGCTCGATACCCGCCGGGTCGTGGCGATGGCCGGGCCGCAGGTGGCGCAGCCGGCGCTGCTGCGCACCCGCCTGGGGGCCAGCCTCGAGGAGCTGACCGCCGGCCGCCTGAAAAACGGCGAGAATCGGGTGATCTCAGGTTCGGTGCTGAACGGCATGCACGCCACCGGGCCGAACGCCTGGCTCGGCCGCTTCCACTCGCAGGTGTCGGTGCTGGAAGAAGGGCGCGACAAAGAGCTGTTCGGTTGGATCGTGCCTTCGCCGAACAAGTTCTCCATTACCCGCACCACGCTGGGCCACTTCCTGAAGAACAAACTGTTCGCCTTCTCGACCACCACTAACGGCGGCGAACGCGCCATGGTGCCGATCGGCAACTACGAGCGGGTGATGCCGCTGGATATTTTGCCGACGCTGCTGCTGCGCGATCTGCTGGCGGGCGACAGCGACAGCGCGCAGGCGCTGGGCTGTCTGGAGCTGGACGAGGAAGATCTGGCGCTGTGCACCTTCGTTTGCCCCGGCAAGTATGAGTACGCGCCGGTGCTGCGCGAGGTGCTGACCAAGATTGAGCAGGAAGGATAACCGATGGGCCTGAAGAATTATTTTGAGAAGATAGAGCATCACTTCACGCCGGGCGGCAAACTGGAAAAGTGGTACCCGCTGTATGAAGCGACTACCACGGTGTTTTACACCCCCGGCACGGTGACGCGCGGCGCTTCGCACGTGCGCGACGCCATCGATTTGAAACGCATGATGATCCTGGTGTGGCTGGCGGTGTTCCCGGCGATGTTCTGGGGCATGTACAACGTCGGCCAACAGGCGATCCCGGCGCTGCACCATCTGTACAGCGGCGACGAGCTGCAACAGGTGCTGGCGGGCGACTGGCATTATCGCCTGGCGCAGTGGCTCGGCGCCTCGCTGGCGGCCGACGCCGGCTGGGTCAGCAAGATGGTGCTGGGCGCCTGTTACTTCCTGCCGATCTACGCCGTGGTGTTTGTCGTCGGCGGTTTCTGGGAAGTGCTGTTCGCCATTATCCGCAAGCATGAGGTCAACGAAGGCTTCTTCGTCACCTCTATCCTGTTCGCGCTGATCGTGCCGCCGACCCTGCCGCTGTGGCAGGCCGCGCTGGGCATCACCTTCGGCGTGGTGGTGGCCAAAGAGATCTTCGGCGGCACCGGGCGCAACTTCCTCAACCCGGCGTTGGCCGGCCGCGCCTTCCTGTTCTTCGCCTATCCGGCGCAGATCTCCGGCGATCTGGTGTGGACTTCCGCGGATGGTTTCTCCGGCGCGACGCCGCTGGCGCAGTGGAGCGCAGGCGGGGCGCACAGCCTGAGCAACGTGGCTACCGGCCAGTCCATCAGCTGGATGGACGCCTTCCTCGGCAACATTCCC
Organism: Serratia sp. CY38905; assembly: GCF_052168875.1. NCBI lineage: Bacteria > Pseudomonadati > Pseudomonadota > Gammaproteobacteria > Enterobacterales > Yersiniaceae > Serratia > Serratia sp. CY38905. The sequence continues at coordinate 29,401 of NZ_JBJNLV010000018.1, forward strand.
GGCTCCGTCGGTGAAGTCTCCACGCTGATGATCCTGATCGGCGGGGCGATTATCCTGTTCGGCCGCGTGGCTTCCTGGCGCATCGTCGCCGGCGTGATGCTCGGCATGGTGGCTTCCGCTCTGTTGTTCAACGCCATCGGTTCCGATACCAACCCGATGTTCGCCATGCCGTGGTACTGGCATCTGGTGCTGGGCGGTTTCGCCTTCGGCATGATCTTTATGGCGACCGACCCGGTTTCCGCCTCCTTCACCAACAAGGGGAAATGGTGGTACGGCATTCTGATCGGCGTGATGTGCGTGCTGATCCGGGTGGTCAACCCCGCCTATCCGGAAGGCATGATGCTGGCGATCCTGTTCGCCAACCTGTTCGCACCGCTGTTCGATTATCTGGTGGTGCAGGCCAACATCAAGCGGAGAAAAGCCCGTGGCGAATGAAGCGAAAAACGACGGCATCGGTAAAACGCTGCTGGTAGTGCTGCTGCTGTGTCTGGTGTGTTCAGTGGTGGTGGCGGGCTCCGCCGTCGGCCTGAAGTCCAAACAGCAGGAGCAAAAGCTGCTCGACAAGCAGCGCAATATTCTCGATGTAGCCGGCCTGTTGCAGCCGAAAATGGAGAGCGAGCAGGTCAAACGCCTGTACAGCGAGCGCATCGAACCGCGCCTGGTGGATCTGAACAGCGGCGAGTTTGTCGCCGGCAAGGCGGCGGCGTTCGATCTGGGCGCCGCGCTGCGCGACGATGCCAAAAGCGTGGCGCTGGCGGCGGGCGACGATCCGGCCGGCATCAAGCGCCGCAGCAACCAGGCGGAAATCTACCTGGTGCGCGACGAAAGCGGCCAGGTGAACAAGATTGTGCTGCCGGTATACGGCACCGGTCTGTGGTCGATGATGTACGCCTTCGTGGCGCTGGATAACGACGGCAACACGGTCAAGGGCATCACCTACTACGACCAGGGGGAAACCCCGGGGCTGGGCGGCGAGGTCGAGAACCCGTCCTGGCGCCAGCAGTGGGTCGGCAAACAGCTGTTCGACGACAACGGCCAGCCGGCGATCCGCGTGGTGAAAGGCGGCGCGCGTCAGGGGGATGTGCATGGGGTGGACGGCCTGTCCGGCGCTACGCTGACCTCCAACGGCGTGCAGCATACGTTTGATTTCTGGTTGGGCGAGCACGGCTTCGGCCCGTTCCTGAAAAAAGTTCGTGAAGGAGCGCTGAAAAATGGCTGATTCCAAAGAGATAAAGCGGGTCCTGCTGGGGCCGCTGTTCGACAATAACCCGATCGCCCTGCAGGTGTTGGGCGTCTGTTCTGCGTTGGCGGTGACCACCAAGCTGGAGACGGCGGTGGTGATGACCATTGCGGTGACGCTGGTCACGGCGTTCTCCAGCTTCTTCATCTCGCTGATCCGTCACCATATTCCCAACAGCGTGCGCATTATCGTGCAGATGGCGATCATCGCCTCGCTGGTGATCGTGGTCGATCAGCTGCTGCGCGCCTACGCGTTCGAGATCTCCAAGCAGCTGTCGGTGTTCGTTGGACTCATTATCACCAACTGTATCGTGATGGGGCGCGCCGAGGCCTATGCCATGAAGTCGCCGCCGATCGAGAGCTTTATGGACGGCATCGGCAACGGGCTGGGCTACGGGGTGATCCTGGTGCTGGTCGGTTTCCTGCGCGAGCTGATTGGCTCCGGCAAGCTGTTCGGCGTCCCGGTGCTGGAAACGGTGCAGAACGGCGGCTGGTTCCAGCCGAACGGCCTGTTCCTGCTGGCGCCGAGCGCGTTCTTCATCATCGGCCTGCTGATCTGGGTGCTGCGCACCCTGAAGCCGGCGCAGATCGAAAAGGAGTAAAGGCCGATGGAACACTATATCAGCCTGTTTGTGCGCGCGGTGTTCGTCGAGAACATGGCGCTGGCGTTCTTCCTCGGGATGTGTACCTTCCTGGCGGTCTCGAAGAAGGTCTCGACCGCCTTTGGCCTGGGCATCGCGGTGACCATCGTGCTCGGCATTTCGGTGCCGGTGAACAACCTGGTCTACAACCTGATCCTGCGCGACGGCGCGCTGGTGGAAGGCGTCGATCTGAGCTTCCTCAACTTCATCACCTTCATCGGCGTGATCGCGGCGCTGGTGCAGATTTTGGAGATGATCCTCGATCGCTTCTTCCCGTCGCTGTATAACGCGCTCGGCATCTTCCTGCCGCTCATCACCGTGAACTGCGCCATCTTCGGCGGTGTGTCCTTCATGGTGCAGCGCGACTACAACTTCGCCGAATCGGTGGTGTACGGCTTCGGCTCCGGCACCGGCTGGATGCTGGCGATCGTCGCCATGGCGGGGATCCGCGAGAAACTCAAGTATGCCAACGTGCCGGCGGGACTGCGCGGCCTGGGCATTACCTTTATCACCACCGGACTGATGGCGCTGGGCTTCATGTCCTTCTCCGGTGTTCAGTTGTAAAGGCGGGAAGAATTTATGGAAATTATTTTAGGCGTAGCAATGTTCACCACCATCGTGATGGTGCTGGTGTTGCTGATCCTGTTCGCCAAATCGAAGCTGGTGAACACCGGCGACATCGCGGTGGAGATCAACGGCGATCTGGATAAGAGCTTCCATGCGCCGGCGGGCGACAAGCTGCTCAACGTGCTCTCCAGCCAGGGGATCTTCGTCTCCTCGGCCTGCGGCGGCGGCGGTTCCTGCGGCCAGTGCCGGGTGGTGATCAAAGAGGGCGGCGGCGATATCCTGCCGACCGAGCTCTCGCACATCAACAAGCGCGAAGCGAAAGAGGGTTGCCGCCTGGCGTGCCAGGTGAACGTGAAGCAGAACCTGAAGATCGAGCTGCCGGAAGAGATCTTCGGCGTGAAGAAATGGGAGTGCGAGGTTATCTCCAACGATAACAAAGCCACCTTTATCAAAGAGCTGAAGCTGAAGATCCCGGATGGCGAAGACGTGCCGTTCCGCGCGGGCGGCTTCATCCAGATCGAAGCGCCGGCGCACGATATCAGCTACGCCGACTTCGACGTGCCGCAGGAGTATCGCGGCGACTGGGACAAGTTCAATCTGTTCCGCTACCGCTCGACGGTGAACGACACCACGGTGCGCGCCTACTCGATGGCCAACTACCCGGAAGAGAAGGGCATCATCATGCTCAACGTGCGTATCGCCACGCCGCCGCCGAACAACCCGGACGTGCCGCCGGGCATCATGTCTTCCTATATCTGGTCGCTGAAGGCGGGTGACAAGGTGACCATCTCCGGGCCGTTCGGGGAGTTCTTCGCCAAGGACACCGACGCCGAAATGATCTTCATCGGCGGCGGCGCGGGCATGGCGCCGATGCGCTCGCACATCTTCGATCAGCTCAAGCGCCTGAACTCGAAGCGCAAGATCACCTTCTGGTACGGCGCGCGCTCGCTGCGCGAGATGTTCTATGAAGACGACTTCAACCAGCTGCAGGCGGAGAACGAAAACTTCACCTGGCACGTGGCGCTGTCGGATCCGCAGCCGGAAGATAACTGGACCGGCTACACCGGCTTTATCCATAATGTTCTGCTGGAGAACTATCTGAGGAATCACCCGGCGCCGGAGGACTGCGAGTTTTACATGTGCGGGCCGCCGATGATGAACGCCGCGGTGATCAAGATGCTCAAAGATCTGGGCGTCGAAGACGAGAACATCATGCTGGATGACTTTGGTGGCTAAATGCGCGCACTGGCGATGAAGAACTGGCTGACGGGCGTGGCGCTGAGCGCCACCCTGCTGCTGACCGGCTGCGGGCCGGAACAGGTGGACCTGACGGGTAAAACCATGGGCACCTCGTATTCGATCCGTTACGTGGCCGGCGACGATACGCCGTCGGCGCGCGAGATGCAGGCGGAGATCGACAAACGGCTGGAACAGGTGAACGACCAGATGTCCACTTACCGGCCGGACTCCGAGCTGAGCCGCTTCAACGCCAGCCGCGACATTGACCGGCCGTTCCCGGTTTCGCCGGCGACCGCCAAGGTGGTGCGCGAAGCGCTGCGCATCAACCGCGTGACCGATGGCGCGCTGGACGTGACCGTCGGGCCGCTGGTCAACCTGTGGGGCTTCGGCCCGGAAGGGCGGCCGGATAAAGTGCCGAGCGAGGCGGAGCTGGCGCATCGCCGCGCCTGGACCGGCGCCGAAAAACTGTCGGTGCAGGGCAGCGCGCTGGTGAAAAGCATCCCCGAGCTGTATGTCGACCTGTCGTCGATCGCCAAAGGGTACGGCGTGGACGTGGTGGCGGAGTACCTGCAATCGCAACACGTGAAAGACTACATGGTGGATATCGGCGGTGAAGTTCGCACCCGCGGGCGCAACGGCGAGCAAAAGCCGTGGCGTATCGCCATCGAGCGCCCGACCGCCGGTACGCAGCAGCAGGCGCAGCTGGTGATCCAGCCGGGTGAGATGTCGATCGCCACCTCGGGTGACTATCGCAACTACTTCGAGCAGGACGGGGTGCGCTATTCGCATACCATCGATCCGATCACCGGCCGGCCGATCAACCACCGTTTGGTGTCGATCACCGTGCTGAGCCCGGCCTGCATGACCGCCGACGGCCTGTCCACCGGCCTGAACGTGATGGGGCCGGAGCGCGGCATGGCGTTGGCCAATCTGCTCGGCATTCCGGTGTTCATGATCGTGAAAACCACCGACGGGTTTGAGGAGCGCTATTCCGACGCGTTCAAACCCTATATGAAAAAGCGTTCGTGAGGTTGCTATGTTGACGGTATTCGCCGCCACCTTCGTGTTGTTCCTGCTGATCGTCGGCGGGATGTCTTTGGGTTACGTGTTCAAACGCAAAAGCCTGCAGGGCAGCTGCGGCGGCATCACCGCATTGGGGATGGAGAAAGTCTGCGACTGCCCGGAGCCTTGCGATGCGCGCAAAAAGCGCGAAGCCAAAGCGGCACAGCGGCGCGAGCAGCTGGACAAGCACCGCATTCTGTAGCTGTAGCGAAAACCCGGCCTTGGCCGGGTTTTTTACTTCGCCTTGCGGAAGCTTTTGGCCTCGGCCGGTGAGTTGACCATCACGCCGTCGGCGCCCAGCGCCAGCGCCTGCTGATAATCCTGCGGCGAGTTGACGCCGAACAGGATGATGTGCGCCGGGCCCTGCGAGCGGAAACAGTCCATCGACTCTTTATCCCAGGTCAGAAACGCCTTCGAACGCCCTTCGCCGAGGGTATATTTCTCCACCACTTCCACCTCGCGCTTCAGCTCCAGCCCGTACCAGCGCGGCTGGCGGTTGTCCGGTTTGACATCGCACTGGTGCGCCATGGTGACGTTGGCCAGCAGCGTGCGGGTCTCGTCGCGGCTTTCGAAGCGCGGGATGGCCGGCGGCAGCGCCTGCAGGTATTTGGCGTCGGTGGAGTAGACGCGGATGCGGTTCAGGCTGTCGGTGCTTTCCAGCGTCGCCAGCAGCGCCCGGCCAAACTGCGCCGGATCGGCGTCCGGGGATTTGATGTCCAGATAGAAAGTCACGCGCGGAAAGGCCTTCAACACCTCATCCAGCCGCGGAATGCCGATGCCCTGGCCGCGGAACGGGTGCGCATCCCCCTTGGCGAAAGCCCAGCCGGCGTCGATCTCGGCCAGCTGCGCGGCGGTATAGGCAGAGACCGGGCCCTGTCGGTTGGTCAACATTTTCAGATCCGAAGGGCGATACAGCACGATGACGCCGTCTTTGGATTCTTGCAGGGTGATCCAGATGGCGTCGACGCCGTTTTTCAACGCGGTTTCGATGGCGATGCGGGTGTTTTCCGGCGCATCGGCGGTGCCGCCGCGGTGGGCGACGATCGCCGGCGCGTGACCGGCGGCGGCGCTGGCCGCCAGCGCGCTCAGCGACAGCGCGGAAGCCAGCAGCAAATGAGAAAATCTGATCATGTAGGGTACCTTTTCGTTGTCGTTGTGGTGAGCCGCACGGGATGGCGGAAATCATACTATTGAAAAATTAAGCTTTTTTAACAACGCGGAAATATCTGGCGGAAACGGCGCTTTCGTCGAACCCTGCGGCCTTGAGCTTTCGGTATCTGACTGTATACTTATACAGTGTTAATGGAGGGTGCGATGCGTAAAATCATTCATGTCGATATGGACTGTTTCTTCGCGGCGGTGGAAATGCGCGACGATCCCAGCCTGCGCGATATCCCGCTGGCGATTGGCGGCAGCGCCGATCGGCGCGGGGTGATCAGCACCGCCAACTACCCGGCGCGGCGCTACGGCGTGCACAGCGCCATGTCCACGGCGATGGCGCTCAAGCTGTGCCCGCACCTCACCCTGCTGCCGGGGCGCATAGCGGCCTACAAAGAGGCCTCGCTGCACATCCGTGAAATCTTCGCCCGCTATACGCCGCTGATCGAGCCGCTGTCGCTCGACGAGGCCTACCTCGACGTGACCGACAGCCCGCAATGCAACGGTTCGGCGACGCTGATCGCCCAGGAGATCCGCCAGGCGATCGCCGACGAGCTGAACCTCACCGCGTCGGCCGGCGTCGCGCCTATCAAGTTTCTCGCCAAAATCGCCTCCGAGATGAACAAGCCGAACGGGCAGTACGTGATCACGCCGGCGCAGGTGCCGGCGTTTTTGCAGCAGCTGCCGCTCAGCAAGATCCCCGGCGTCGGCAAGGTGACCGCCAAGCGCCTGGAAGAGGTGGGGCTTATCACCTGCGCCGACGTGCAGCAATACGATTTGGCGCAGTTGCTCAAGCGCTTCGGCAAGTTCGGCCGGGTGCTGTGGGAGCGGTGTCAGGGCATCGATCGGCGCGAAATCTCTCCTGAGCGGCTGCGCAAATCGGTGGGGGTGGAGCGCACGCTGGCGGAAGACATTCACGACTGGGAAGACTGCGAAACGCTGATTATCGACAAACTCTATCCCGAGCTGGAGATGCGGCTGCGCAAGGTGAAGCCGGATCTGCACATCGCCCGGCAGGGCGTGAAGCTGAAGTTTCAGGATTTTCAGCAAACCACCCAGGAGCACGTGTTCCCGGTGCTGAACCGGCAGGATTTGCTGGAGGTGGCGCGGCAGGCGTGGCGCGAGCGGCGCGAAGGGCGCGGCGTGCGGCTGGTGGGGCTGCACGTGACGCTGCTCGATCCGCAGCTGGAGCGGCAGCTGGCGCTGCCTTGGGAATAAAAAAGCCGGCAAGTCGCCGGCTTTTTGCGTTAAGCGCGCGGCTTATGCGCGCTCAGGGATCGCTTTCAGCAGCGAGGTCAGCAGCTTCCAGTACAGACCGACGCTTTCGATATGCACTTGCTCATCCGGCGAGTGCGGGCCGGTGATGGTTGGCCCGATCGATACCATGTCCATGTTTGGATACGGCTTTTTGAACAGACCGCATTCCAGGCCGGCGTGGATCACCATGATGTTCGGCGTCTTGTCGAACAGCTCCTGATACAGCTCGCGCACCAGGTGCATCACCGGCGAGTCGGCGTCCGGCTGCCAGCCCGGGTAGCCGCCCTTCGGCGCCACCTTGGCGCCGGCCAGCTGGCCCAGCGCGGTCAGCATCTCGACCACGTAGTCTTTGCCGCTGTCGATAAGGGAGCGGATCAGGCAGATGATTTCCGCTTCGTTTTCGCTGGTGGTGACCACCCCGACGTTCAGCGAGGTTTCCACCACGCCTTTTACCGCATCGCTCATGCGGATCACGCCGTTCGGCGTGCCGTTCAGCAGCGCCAGGAAGCGCTGCTGGCTGTCGGCGCTCAGCGCCTGCCAAGCGCTGGTGGTCGGCTCCAGCAGCACGGTGATGTTCTTCTCTTTGGCGGAGAGTTCGTTCTGCAGCACCGCCAGGAACTCCTGGCTCAGCGCTTTCAGCGCGTCGGCCTTGTCCGCCGGCACCGCAACCACCGCAGAGGCTTCACGCGGGATGGCGTTGCGCAAGGTGCCGCCGTTTAGATCCAGCACGCGCAGGTTCAGCGCCGCCGCATGGGCGAACAGGAAGCGCGCCAGCAGCTTGTTGGCGTTGCCCAGACCGACGTGGATCTCGGCGCCGGAGTGGCCGCCTTTCAGGCCCTTGAGGGTCAGCTTCAGGGTTTGATAACCGGCCGGCACCGCTTCGCGCTGCAGCGGCAGGGTAGTGATGAAGTCGATACCGCCGGCGCAACCCATGTAGATTTCGCCTTCTTCTTCGGAGTCGGTATTGATCAGGATGTCCGCCTGCAGCCAGTTCGGCTGCAGCCCGAAGGCGCCGTCCATGCCGGCCTCTTCGGTCATGGTCAGCAGCACTTCCAGCGGGCCGTGCTCAACGCTGTCGTCGGCCAGCACCGCCAGGGCGGAGGCCATGCCGATGCCGTTGTCGGCGCCCAGCGTGGTGCCGCGCGCTTTCACCCACTCGCCGGCGATATAAGGCTGGATCGGATCCTTGGCGAAATCGTGCACGGTGTCGTTATTCTTTTGCGGCACCATGTCCAGGTGCGCCTGCAGCGCGACCGGCTTGCGATTTTCCATGCCTTTGGTGGCCGGCTTGCGCAGCAGGATATTGCCGACCCGATCGCGCTCGGCGTGCAGGTTCTTTTCTTTGGCCCAGGTGAGGATGTGCTGCGCCAGCGCTTCTTCATGATAAGAAGGGTGCGGGATAGAACAGATCTTGGCGAAAATATCCCACAGCGGCTGTGGCGAAAGCTGAGACAATTCAGACACTATAAGTCTCCTGTGACGGCAGGCTCCGACAGGACGGGCGTGCCGCGCGGTTAAGGTGAGCGGGTATCTGTGCGTCGTGGCACAATCACCAGAGAATATCACTTTATTTCCGGCGGTGCGCGCACCGTATTGTGCGGTTTAAGCGCTTGATCACACGGCTTCGCTGCGGGAACGTTCGCTTTTTCAGCATCAATCACCGAAAAGCCGCACGGCGGAAATCGCGAGGTTTTCCTCGGTACAACTGGAATTCAACGCGGCCAGTCTCTATAATCTCGCGCAACCTTTTTTCCCCTGAACTATAAAGTAAGCCGCTTCACCAGCCGGCTGGGACACGATTCTATGAGCGAAAAATACGTTGTTACCTGGGATATGCTGCAAATGCACGCACGCAAGCTGGCGCACCGCCTGCTGCCTGCCGACAAATGGACGGGCATCATTGCCGTAAGCCGCGGCGGCCTGGTGCCGGCGGCTCTGCTGGCGCGCGAACTGGGCATCCGCCATGTGGATACCGTCTGCATTTCCAGCTACGACCATGACAACCAACGCGAAATGAAAGTGCTCAAGCGCGCCGAAGGCGACGGTGAAGGCTTCATCGTGGTGGATGATTTGGTGGATACCGGCGGCACCGCGAAAGCGATCCGCGATATGTACCCGAAAGCGCATTTCGTCACCATCTTCGCCAAACCGGCGGGCCGTCCGCTGGTGGACGACTACGTGGTCGACATCCCGCAGGACACCTGGATCGAACAGCCGTGGGATATGGGCGTCAGCTTCGTTCCACCGATCGGCGGCCGCTAAGCCCAGCCAGTTCCAAGTAAACGCCCGGTGATGCCGGGCGTTTGCGTTATTTTGGTTTCTCCCGCCAGAGTTAGGTACACTACCTCCAGTTAAGTAGGCCTTTTGCGGCCTATCGCCAGATTTACGGAGGCTGTTGTTACCATGGCACAGGCCAACCTTTCTGAAATTCTTTTCAAGCCCAAATTCAAACACCCTGAAACCTCGACGCTGGTGCTGCGCGCGCGCAACAAAGTGAGCGCCGCCATGCATTCCGCATTGGAAGGCGACACCACCGGCAGCTGGTACCGCATGCTGAATCCGCTGCTGTGGGCCTGGCGTGGCGTCAGCCCGATCGAAATCCACGAAGTGCTGGCGCGCATCGCCGCCTCGGACGCCGAACGCAGCAATCTGCAGCGGCTGGATACCGTGGTGGGCTACCGCAACGGCAACTGGATCTACGAGTGGATCCATCAGGGCATGCAGTGGCAGCAGCGGGCGACGGAGCAGCAGGATCCGCTGCTCGGCGGCCAATACTGGCTGAAGGCCGCGAGCCTGTACAGCATCGCCGGTTACCCGCACCTGAAGGGCGACGAGCTGGCCGAACAGGCGGAGATGCTCGCCAACCGCGCGTACGAAGAGGCGGCGCTACTGCTGCCGTATCAGTTGAAAGAGCTGGAGTTCCGCATCGAAGGCGGCGCCAGCGTCACCGGCTTCCTGCACATGCCGGAGAAGGGCGAAGCGCCGTTCCCGACGGTGCTGATGTGCGGCAGCCTCGATACGCTGCAGACCGACTATCATCGCCTGTTCCGCGACTACCTGGCGCCGCACGGCATCGCCATGCTGACGCTCGACATGCCGTCGATCGGCTCCTCCTGCAAATGGAAGCTGACGCAGGATTCCAGCTACCTGCACCAGCAGGTGCTGATCCAGCTGGCCTCGGTGCCGTGGGTGGATCATCAGCGGGTGAGCGCCTTCGGCTTCCGCTTCGGCGCCAACGTGGCGGTGCGGTTGGCCTACCTGGAGCCGCAGCGGCTGCGCGGCGTAGCCTGCCTGGGGCCGGTGGTGCATCGCCTGCTGTGCGACAGCAGCACCCAACTGAACGTACCGGACATGTATATGGACGTGCTGGCCAGCCGCATGGGCATGGCCAACGCCTCCGACAACGTGCTGAAGGTGGAGCTGAACAGCTACTCGCTGAAAATGCAGGGGCTGCTGGGGCGCCGTTGCCCGACGCCGATGATCTCCGGCTACTGGGAGCGCGATACGCTCAGCCCGAAAGAGGAGTCGCAGCTGATCGTCACCTCCTCGGTGAGCGGCAAGCTGGTCGCCATCCCACGCACCCCGGTTTACGACAGTTTCCACCGGGCGCTGCTGCAAATGTCCGGCTGGCTGAAGGACAAAATGCGTTAATTAGTTGCTAAATTTTAACAGTTTGTTAAAAAGAGTGGTCTACATTGAGGAGGTTAGAGAATGACGTTACCGAGTGGTCACCCTAAAAGCCGACTAATGAAACGTTTTGCCAGCTTGGGGCCGTACCTGCGTGAAGGGCAATGTGAAAACGACCGTTTTTTCTTTGATTGTTTGGCCGTCTGCGTCAATGTAAAGCCCGCTCCGGAGAAGCGCGAGTTCTGGGGTTGGTGGATGGAGCTGCAGGCGGAAGAGGCGCGCTTCACCTATTCGTACCAATTCGGCCTGTTCGACAAAGAAGGCGACTGGACGGCGCAAAACATTAAGGATGATGAAGTGAACGCCAAGCTGGAAGACACCCTGCGCGACTTCCATCGCCGCCTGGGCGAGCTGCTGGCGACCATGGAACTGGGGCTGGAACCCGCCGACGATTTCAAAGAAAAACTGATCAAACTCTCCGCCTGACCCCGTTTGACCACGTATTGTGCTGATTTCGCGTTGTGCCTGTTGGCATAACGCGTCTCTCCTGTTACAAAGACCTTTGCACTCTTCTTCTCATCATTACACACGGCAGAAATACTATGAACGGCAGCCAGACATTGGTTGTGAAATTGGGCACCAGCGTGTTGACCGGCGGATCGTTGCGTCTGAACCGCGCCCACATCGTCGAATTGGTGCGCCAGTGCGCGCAGCAACACGCCGCGGGCCACCGCATCGTCATCGTCACCTCCGGCGCCATCGCCGCCGGGCGCGAACACCTGGGCTACCCCGAGCTGCCCGCCACTATCGCTTCCAAGCAGCTGCTGGCGGCGGTGGGGCAGAGCCGCCTGATCCAGCTATGGGAACAGCTGTTTTCCATTTACGGCATCCACGTCGGGCAGATGCTGCTGACGCGCGCCGATCTGGAAGACCGCGAGCGCTTCCTCAACGCGCGCGACACCATGACGGCGCTGCTGGACAACCGCATCGTGCCGGTAATCAATGAGAACGACGCCGTCGCCACCGCCGAAATCAAGGTGGGCGACAACGATAACCTGTCGGCGCTGGCGGCCATTCTGGCCGGGGCCGACAAACTGCTGCTGCTGACCGATCAGCAGGGCCTCTACACCGCCGATCCGCGCAACAACCCGCAGGCCGAACTGATCCGTGAAGTGCACGGCATCGATGACGCGCTGCGCGCCATCGCCGGCGACAGCGTCTCCGGCCTGGGCACAGGCGGCATGGGCACCAAGCTGCAGGCGGCCGACGTGGCCTGCCGCGCCGGCATCGACGTGGTGATCGCCGCGGGCAGCAAACCGGGCGTGGTGGCGGACGTGATCGAAGGCAAACCGGTGGGCACCCGTTTCCACGCGTTGGAAACCCCGCTGGAAAACCGCAAACGCTGGATCTTCGGCGCGCCGCCGGCCGGCGAGATCACCGTCGACGATGGCGCGGTGGAAGCGATGATGGCACGCGGCAGCTCGTTGCTGCCGAAGGGCATTCGCGATGTGAAGGGCGACTTCTCGCGCGGCGAAGTGATCCGCATCCGCAACCTGGCGGGGCGCGATCTGGCGCACGGCGTCAGCCGCTACAACAGCGACGCGATGCGCATGATCGCCGGGCACCACTCGCAGGAAATCAGCGAAATCCTCGGTTATGAATACGGTCCGGTGGCAGTGCACCGCGACGATATGATTGTCAGTTAAGGAGTGAGCATGCTGGAGCAGATGGGGAAGGCCGCCAAGCAGGCCTCCTGGCAGCTGGCGGTGCTGAGCACGGCGAAGAAGAATCAGGTGCTGTCGGTGATGGCCGACAGGCTGGAGGCCAACAGCGAAGCGATCTTGTTGGCGAACGAACAAGACATGGCGCAGGCGCGCGCCACCGGCATGAGCGAAGCGCTGCTCGATCGCCTGTTGCTGACCCCGGCGCGGCTGGCGGCGATCGCCAACGACGTGCGCCAGGTGTGCCGCCTGAACGATCCGGTCGGCCACGTGCTGGACGGCAACCTGCTGGACAGCGGGCTGAAGCTGGAGCGCCGCCGGGTGCCGCTCGGCGTGATCGGCGTGATTTACGAGGCGCGGCCCAACGTCACCATCGACGTCGCCAGCCTGTGCCTGAAAACCGGCAACGCGGTGATCCTGCGCGGCGGTAAAGAGACGCATAACACCAACCAGGCGACGGTGAAAGTGATCCAGCAGGCGCTGGAACAGTGCGGCCTGCCGGCGGCGGCGGTGCAGGCGATCGACAGCCCGGATCGCGCGCTGGTGAACGAACTGCTGCGCCTGGATCGCTATGTCGACATGCTGATCCCGCGCGGCGGCGCCGGCCTGCACAAGCTGTGCCGCGAGCAATCGACCATCCCGGTGATCACCGGCGGCATCGGCGTATGCCACACCTACGTGGATGCCGACGTCGATTTCGACAAGGCGCTAACGGTCATTGAAAACGCCAAGATCCAGCGCCCGAGCGCCTGTAACTCGCTGGAAACGCTGCTGGTGAACCGCAGCATCGCCGCCGAGTTCCTGCCGGCGCTGAGCGCCAAAATGGCGGCGGCGGGCGTGACGCTGCACGCGGCGGAAAACGCGCTGCCGCTGCTGCAGGGCGGCCCGGCGACGGTGGTGCCGGTGAACGCGGAGGATTACGACGATGAATGGCTGTCGCTGGATCTGAACGTGTTGCTGGTGGACGATATCGATCAGGCCATCGACCACATCCGCACCCACGGCACCAACCACTCCGACGCGATCCTCACCCGTTCGCTGAGCAGCGCCGAGTACTTCGTGCGCGCGGTGGACTCCTCGGCGGTGTACGTCAACGCCAGCACCCGCTTCACCGACGGCGGCCAGTTCGGCCTGGGCGCGGAAGTGGCGGTGAGCACCCAGAAACTGCACGCCCGCGGCCCGATGGGCCTGGACGCGCTGACCACCTACAAGTGGATTGGCTACGGCGACGATCTGGTGCGCAGCTAAGGCCGGATTGCGGTCATTGCGGTCATAAAGACGTCAGGGCGTAGCGTGCTGCGCCCTGATTGTTAGAAATGCTTCATCGGAAACAATGAGGTTAGAGTTGGATATTTGTTAGATAATTTCTTAACAAATATTATAATTCATATTTATTTAAAAATTAAATAATATTTTTATGTGTAGTTACCTTAGCTAATAAATCGAGCTAGAGTATTAGCTTTGGGACTTTTATTTCCAATCTTGCATAATTATTTCAATTCCAATAATTGCCATACTATTTTCTTTGATTAAAGAATGAAATGGTTTTTTAACGTTAATTGGTGTTTTTTTATTTTTGTGTGATGTTCATCTGATATGCTTATTTTATTTATTGGTATACTCACTATTGTTTGATTCTTAACTTTATTTGCCGGAGTTAAAATGAGGGAAATAACATCTCCTTGCCAGCCCTTACAATTCACCCAAGGGGCGATATTTAATGGGTTGGAAAATTCTGTCGGACAGCAAACCCTTGGGGTTGTTATCACTGCTAGATGTGACATAGAACATCAGAAGGTAAAAAAAATAGTGTGTCTGCCTATATATAAGTTATCAGATTGGATGCTCTATTTAGGGAACGATGAAGTATTTTCAAAAGCAAAGGCTGGGGTTGAAGAACAGTTAAACACCATGCTTTTAAAATATGATTTAAGTTATGGGACATATAAAATATTTGGCATAGAGCATGTTTTGGATGTCTTAGAGAAAAAAGGAGCAAAGAAGGATAAAAGAGATTTGTTAACTAAGGCGCATGAATTTATTCATGGAGGAAATTTAAAAAGTGAATTAAAAAATGTAAAGGAGGCAAATAAAAGATATTTTGAGTCATTGGTTTACAATTCAAAGGCAGATGCTCATTTTTTTGAAAGTTTAATTAGTGATGAAATCGAGGGGTATATTGTAGACCTTAGCGAACCTATCAGTATTCCTATTGGTGTTATGATTGATATCTCCAAAGGATTACATTATCAGAAATATAATAGGAAGAGGAATGAAGGGAGTGATTATAAAAGTATAAAATTGCATGGTTTGGAAACAGCAAGGTTCTTATCAGTAATAAATTCACCATATTTAGAACATCTGCTGCAACGATTTTCACAATTCTATTGTAGAATTGGAACTGAAGATGTTCCTGTCGGAGTTGTTGACATATTAAAGGATTCATATGAAAAGCGCTGATTATGTTGGATTAACAGAGGATGCTGTAAGGGCGGTTATTAGTAATCGTGAGTTGCAGAGTCATGATTTTTTGAAGTCTCAAAACTTAATAAACTTGATGACTGGATGTGGAAGTGATGAGGACGCAAAACAAGTTGGGTTAAAATTTATAAAGAATAAATTCGGATATATTTTGGTTGCTCAGGATGAGGGGTTTTCTTCAGAAAAAAACACTTTGACAATTGACTTTTCCACGTGCAGTTTCTCTGCTGTTAGTGAAGCACTGATCATTTCAGCAATACAAAAGACATTCAGATTTTGTGTGAAATATTGGGGTAATTTGAATTTCAATAACAATGAATATATACCACCTGGTTCTAGTAAAGCTATAATATTCCCATATCCAATGTCATCTGGAAATTCATATAGAATTACCTTGGAAAGGCAACCGAGTGAGAAAAGGTTATCTAAAAGATACACAGGGAAGCATTTGCTAGCTTATCGATTCGGAACTTCAGGAGGTGATGGCACAAAGGAGGATTATCCTACAACTAACTTTAGTAAGTCTATTGAATCTCTTTTTTCACATGACTCTTATGTTATTGAGAAAAAAAAAGACGAGCCTCAGCCTATTTTTTTGTCAACAAGCCTAAAAGACGAAGTTATACAGACAAAATCAATTTTAGGTAGTTCAGATCCTTATAAGAGTCTATCCTCAAAACAATTACTTTTTATCAAAACGGCGTATGATGAACCTGCACGCATAGAGGGGCCTGCCGGTTCGGGAAAAACCATTTGCATGGTTTTGAAAATAATATATTGGCTTAATGATACATTTAATAGGAATTTAAATGTTAAGTTTCTATTTATAGCTCCCAGTCAAGAAATGGTAAATAATGTAAAATACTTCTTGGATGTTTTGGTTGAGGGTACAAAAAGTTATCGTCCTGAGATACTAAAAAATATAGAAGTTAAAACGCTGCAAGAAATATGCACTAAATTTCTAAAGGAAGACATTCATGAAACAGAGCTTCTAGATGAAGATACTTTAGAATCAAAAAATATGCAGCTTTTACATTTGGTTGAGTTGGTATCAGGCTATAAAAATCGATTAAGAGAGTTTAAATCTGGTCTTAGCGAAGAGCTTTATAAATTTTTCGAAATTGAAGACGATTTTCATATTGCAGAGCTTATTAGGCACGAGATTAGTGTGGTGATTAAAGGGCGTTCCGATGAAGACTTTAATATATACAAAGATATAGGTCGACCTGCTTATGGGCTGCCTATAAAAAATATAAATGATAGAAAGTTTGTATTTGAAATTTTTAGTGAATATTCGGAGGTATTAGATAACATATCTCAATTTGATGTCGACGATATAGCTATATCAGCTTTATCAAAATTAGACTCTCCTATATGGCGAAGAAGAAGAAAAAATGATGGATATGATGCTATATTCATTGATGAAGTACATCTTTTTAATATGAATGAGCTCTCCCTTGTTCATTTCTTAACTAAGGATAGTAAAATCTCCCCTATTTCTTATGCTATTGATCTTTCTCAAGCTCTGGGAGATATAGCATGGAATGATAATGATTTTAATAATTCCGTAGGGATAAAAAATGGCACCGAAGAAGTTATTTTAAGTGCAGTGTTCCGTTCTTCTCCCGCAATAACAGATTTGGCTTTCTCAATAACTTCACATGGAGCAAATATATTTACCAATTTTGACAATCCAATAACTGAGTCGCCATATATTTATGATAGTGAGCTAGAGGATAGAATTCCACGCTATTACTTGATAGATGGTTCTCAAAATATATATTTGAAATCTTTCGAGTTGGCGGATGTTGTTAGGGATGAGTTAAAATTAAAAAAACATGAAGTGGCAATAATATTTTTCGATAGATTTACCTATTCAGAGGGGGTTTCTTTTGCGACGGAAACAAGGAAAAGGTTTGTTGAAATAACAAAGAGAGGGGATTTATCTAGTGTTGCGCAAGCAGAAAAAATTTCTTCTTACATTTTGACAATGGCAGATTATGTTGGAGGACTAGAATTTGAGGCCGTAATACTAGTTGGTGTAGATAAAGGTAGAATTCCAGATGATGCAAAGGCAAACTCTAGCGCTACAAAAATGTATCAGAATTATGTTGCTCATAACAGATTATATGTGTCTGTTACAAGGGCAAGAAAAGATGTTGTCATTCTCGGTGAAGCTATAAGGGGGGCTAGTGACGTGCTTGAAAGTGCTATAACCAACAAAAAAATAGAACTAACAAAGTAAAGATGTTCTATGGCATGCGGCTTACCATGAATAATAAGAAGCCGCATTGATTTAATATGAAAGGGTTTTTATCTAGTATTGTGATGGCATTTTTTAAATGCAATGATTTTTAGCTGTAATTATTTTTTAATTTTTTATGGTCTGACATGGCTATTTTATATGGTTGAAATTAGTTTATTTTGATTTAATATTAGTTGAATCCCCCCATAGGGGAAATCAATGTAATTAATAAAATATTTCGTTCTATATATTGAAAGAAGGAATGTTTGATGCTCTAGAATAGGTGTTTGCAAAACAACCAAACGCTACGGCGACTATTGACTCGTTCCGCGCATAGGTCTACCTTGTTCAACGCACTTCCGGCTTGCCCCGCAGGCCCGGCTCGATGCCGATATAGCTCAGTTGGTAGAGCAGCGCATTCGTAATGCGAAGGTCGTAGGTTCGACTCCTATTATCGGCACCATTCAAGCATCTCTCAAAGTCTACTCAAGTCCTCTAGAACCCTATATACTCTAGCTTTACGCCCTTTCTCATTATTTTGAGGTCTAGCGAAGTACCCCTTAATCTACATCATTTTGGGGGTATATCCGGGGGTATATGCTGTTCGGTCTAAAGGAGATACCCCCAATGAAGCTAAACGCTCGACAGGTAGAGACCGCTAAGCCAAAGGATAAGCCATACAAGATGGCTGATGGCGGTGGGCTTTATCTGCTTGTTAACCCCAATGGTGCTCGCTACTGGCGCTTAAAATACCGTGTAGATGGCAAAGAGAAACTCTTGGCGCTGGGCGTTTATCCTGCCGTTACCCTTGCTGATGCTCGCTAAAAACGTGATGAGGCGAAAAGGGGTATCGCTGGGGGTATCGATCCGGGGGTATCTAAGCGAGAGAAAAAAATCACTCGGGCTCTGGCAGTAAAAAACACATTCAGAGAAATTGCTTTGGAATGGCATGAAAGCAGGCTTAAGAAATGGTCTGCTGGATATGCCTCTGACATCCTTGAGGCTTTCAACAAAGACATCTTTCCTTTTATCGGCGATAGAGCTATCTCAGAAATTAAACCTCTGGAACTATTGCAGGTTTTGAGGAAAATGGAGGCCAGGGGAGCAACAGAAAAAGCCAAAAAAGTACGCCAACGCTGCGGTGAAGTTTTTCGCTATGCCATAGTAACGGGGCGCGCTGAGTATAATCCCGCCCCTGACCTAAGCATTGCGATGCAAGGCCACCAGTCCAAGCATCACCCCTTTTTGTCTGCTACAGAACTGCCAGCTTTCTTCAACGCTCTATCGCAATATTCAGGTAGTGAGCTGGTGGTGCTTGCCGCGCATTTGCTAATACTGACGGGGGTTAGAACAGGTGAGCTTCGAGCATCCAGATGGGAAGAGTTCGATCTCAACGGCGAAACTTGGGAAATACCTGCAGAACGAATGAAAATGCGCCGTCCGCATATTGTCCCTTTGTCAAAACAAGCTATCGCAGTGCTCTCTCGCGTCCATGAACTTACTGGCCGATATCCTTTGGTCTTCCCTGGACGTAATGACCCACGTAAGACAATGAGTGAAGCCAGTATTAATCAAGTATTCAAGCGTATTGGTTATCAGGGCAGAGTCACTGGCCATGGATTCCGCCATACCATGAGTACGATCCTGCACGAAAAAGGTTTCAACACAGCATGGATTGAAACACAGCTGGCGCACATAGATAAGAATGCTATCCGCGGTACATACAACCACGCTCAGTATCTTGAAGGACGTAGAGAAATGCTTCAGTGGTATGCAGATCGTCTTGAGGAATGGACGTCGTATTGAGCCTATTTATATGAGGTTCTCATCTAGCTAGGTAGATGCGGACTAGAAAATTTTTAAGCGAGGTTATAATGCCATTACCACTAAGAAAATATTATTCACTTGAAAAAGCCGCACTGAATGCAGGTTGTGACATTGATGATTTAATACATTATGCAGTTATTGGGCTACTGCAACTATGCGTGAAGATCCCACCTTTAGGATGTGGTTTTAATTGTGAGGATGCTCATATCGGGCCTGACTCAGTTTTTGATGGGAATTCCTATTCGCATATGGGGGGTAATGCTGACGAAGTGAGCAATGGTATCCTGTTGGAGTACTCATCTAGTTATACCTCTTGTAAAGAATTAGCCTTTGTTAAGCATGGAGTAAAAGCAACTGCACACCTAAGTGGTTTGGTAGCTTTCTCTCAAAAGGATATTGAATACTATGAAAGTGATTTAATTTCAGAATATGGTTCTTTATCTACAGATTTTCTCCTTTTTCCGCGTTCGGAAAACATAGTTGCGACTAGTGGTTATAGTGTTCGTGGTTTCAATTTGGATGTGCAATATGAGTTTAATAAATCTGATTTTTTGATTTCTAATTATGAACTAAATCTCTTAAAGGAAGGGGGGATGAGCCTTATCGAAGTTAATGGGCACTCCTTTGAACAACCTAAGAGCTTTAACAAGCAGCGAGCAAAAGGATTTCTATCTTTCTTGATCGCTGCCAACCCTAAATTAGGTGTCAATGTTGCTAATTCGTCTGTAAACCATATAGTTGAATCTTTGGAAAAGTTATGGGCTGAAAGTAGCGCTAAAGACAGTGCCTTAAAGAATTTCCTAAATGATTACAAGACAATAGATAGGAAAACATTAAATAAATATTTAGAAATTTTCAATGATTAATCTCCTTGGGATTCCCAGTAAATTACTGGGAATCCCACTTTAAGCAAACATTTACCGCTAGTATCTCTAATTATTGTTAAGTCTATTGGCTTCTAAACTGTGATTGGAGAAAACATGTCTGAAAATCTCATTAGGCTTCCAGAGGTACAACGTAGAACTGGATATTCTAAGGCATGGCTGTATCGCCTCATGGCTGACAAGCGTTTCCCTGCATCGATCAAAATTGGCTCTCGTGCAATAGCCTTTATTGAAAGTGAAGTTGATGAGTGGATAAACGAGCGCATAGAAGCATCGCGCAAGGGGGCAAGCTAAAAATACACCCCCACAGGAATTTCTTGCGAGCACTTGCGTTAACTATCCCTCAGAATTGGTTTGTCGCGATAGCTCACTAACACTTTCGATACAGGTAAAAATCATGAAAAAAAATCATGCCCATTTTGGGCAGGGCTTCGCTCACGCTAAAAACGATGAACAGCAGAACTTCGCAGAAATGATCCCGGTTATTACAGGGGTTATCGGACGTCATGCCTCTGATATTGTGAACGCTAGAACATTGCATTCAGCTTTAGGGGTAAGGCGAGATTTTACCAATTGGATTAAAGGTCGAATTGCTGAGTACGGTTTTACTGAGGGAATTGATTTTGAGGTTGTAGAAAGTTTGAGCTCGCCAAATTCGGCGAGCTCAAAATCTCGCCAGCAAATTATGTATGAGTATTTGATCACCCTGCATATGGGGAAAGAGTTGTCTATGGTTGAACGCACGGAACAGGGGCGAGCCATACGGCACTACTTCATAAAATGTGAGGAAGAACTACGCAGGAGAGCTCCGGAAAAGGCCGCAGCACTGCGCCGGGAGTTAAAAGCCCGTATTACCGTCGCAAGTTACTTCAAACCAATGTGCGCGGCGCTGGAGGCTTACCGTGCTGACCAGGGTAAAACCACCTTGCAACACCATTACACCACCGAATCAAACATGTTGGCGCGTATCGTACTGGGCGGTATGACAGCCAAACAGTGGGCGAAAGTGAACGGTATTGCTGGTGAGCCTCGTGACAGTATGAATACGGCTCAGCTTGAGCACCTCTCATACCTCGAGCAGACCAACATCACTTTACTGGAACTGGGGAAGGATTACCCACAACGCAAAGCGGAGCTGCTGCGTCTTTCTCAGCGTTGGCTGTCCCGTCGCATGGAGGTCAGTTATGCGTAATTCCATCACTGTACAAAACAGCCGTATGCCGCTGGTGGAGTATCAAGGGCAAAGAGTGGTCAAGTTCGCTATGGTGGATAAAGCCCACCAGCGACCTAAAGGAACTGTTGCGGCTGCAATTCGTCGTCTTCGTATCCGCTTGTTTTGATGAATTCATGGTTCTTCGTGAATGTGAAAAAAACGGGTTTAGCTGATTTTTAATAATCAATATGGAGCCAGGCTTCATACGGGTCTTGGAAAACTACTCTGGGGCTATAAAAGCTGAACCGGCTGCAGGCTGCGGTTTCAGCAGGAATGTATCTGATTTCGATTAATCAACCCGTCATGTTGAGACATGGTATTTTTTTCAGACACAGCAGGCAGGTATCTGTTCGTTGGTGTGATAGCAAAATTTTAGCGGAGTAAAAAGTGACAAAGAAAAAATATGG
Source organism: Serratia sp. CY38905 (assembly GCF_052168875.1). Classification (NCBI taxonomy): domain Bacteria; kingdom Pseudomonadati; phylum Pseudomonadota; class Gammaproteobacteria; order Enterobacterales; family Yersiniaceae; genus Serratia; species Serratia sp. CY38905. The sequence goes on from NZ_JBJNLV010000018.1 coordinate 50,969, forward strand.
CCTTTCTGGTCAGGGCCAAACTCAGCCCAAAATCAGCCCTGATGATATTTCAGTAATCAACTTTGAGGGTGTAAAAGTCCGCATTGTTAAGAGCAATGGCGAACCCTGGTTCATTGTTAAGGATGTCTGTGCGGCGCTGGAAATCGCCGATCATCTGGTACCTTTGCGCCGTCTGGGCGCACAGGAAAAGGGGGAGTATTCAATACCTACCCTTGGAGGTATTCAGCGGATGATTGCCGTTTCTGAGTCTGGTTTTTACAAATTGATTGCCCGAAGCCGAAAGGCCTCGACAGAGGGCTCGGCGGCATTCCGATTCAGCGAGTGGGTATTCGGTGAGGTAATACCTTCGATCCGTAAAACTGGCTCCTATGGTGTGCCGTTCGCGTTCCTGAACGATTTCAGCAAGCGTATGGCGGCGTACCAGCATGAGGCCAGTAAACGCGGGTACAAGTTGCAACGTTGCAAGGAGGTAAAACAGGCGCTGGAGAGCGAAGAAGCAGAATTATGGCGCAAGTATCAGCCTGATTTTCTGGGGGACGTAAGCGATGAATAACGTTTCAATCAAAGGCGCTAAAATTACGGCGTGTTGCATCGAGCAGATTCCTTTTGCCTGGTACGTTAAACATACCAGCAAAATGACGGCCTTTGATATCGCCAATAAAAAGGGCGAGGTTCGCGGCCTCGCCCTTGGGTACCAAGCGGATCAATCTTCTGACGTATCTGCTTTCTTACGGCGCTGTCTGCGCTTAATTTCACCTTCTAATGAGGCAACAATAAATTGCGCAGTGCTTTCGCCAGGTTCTTTCAATGCTTCCATCTCTTCAATCAACTCGTGTGGTGCGCGAGCTTGTAATTTTTGGGATTTCGCATTCTTTGTACCCGTTGCCATTACTGACTCTCCTTGCAATAGGTGGAGTACAGTATACGCATTTCAGACACACTGTAAATCGTTGACGTGGACTCCACCTTTAATCTATAGTGGAGTCCACCTTGCGTATTGTAAGGTTTTAAGTAGCGACGCCCCGAAGTGCGGGAACACTATCGAGGCGTCTTACCACGACGTTAACGGAGATAACGCTATGGCTGTGCCGCAGTGTACCAAAACTCACCCTAAATTTACATGGCGCTTTCTGGCGCTTGGCCTCTCAACCCGTGAAATCCTGTCTGTGGATGCCTCTACTGAGCGAGAGGCTCGGGAGCTAACCCCTTCAGGCTGCGTGATCATCTTCATGGCACGTACAAGGCTGGTGGAGGTGCATCATGCTAGCAACTAAATACGTTCAGGCTGAGAAATTCAGTGGCCGTGTGCTGGTAACGTTTGAGAACGGCGAGATCATCCGTGAACAGGCTGTTCGCTCTGACGAACATCTGGCAACCCTTGAGGGATTTATTGAAACCGCACGTCTGGCTGGTTTTACGGTTATTCCCCCTGCAGCCGTAAGCGAGTAACACCATGAAGAAAATTAAATCCGGATTAAGTTCCGGGGGCAAAACTCAGCCTGAGATCAGACCTGGCGATAAATGGAAAGACAAGCATGGCTCTGTCGTTACTGTTTCTGAATTTGCCCGGAACAGGGTGATTTATTACCGGGAGGGTTACTCCTCCCCATGTATCTGCTCACCGGAAAGGTTGAGGCGTGACTTTCGGCTGGTTGCCAAAGCTCCACCAGCGCAAAGCAGTGATTTGAGCAGAGTCACGAGCGTTACGGGGGCAGAGAGGATCAGGGTTGTACGGGAAATTATTCAGGAACGGGGAAAGCAAAAATGAAAAATGCACCGAATTTAAAGCACCTGCCAAAAGATAAATTTATTGAGGCGGTCATTTTTGCAGGGGCTGATGCCTATGCACATGCCAAAGGGTGGGAAGAAGGCCTGGGTAAGCAAATTGCTCATGACACCACACCACCGATTTATCTGGGCAGTAAGCAACTGGCTGAACTGCATAACCTGAATATCGTTGATCAGGGTCGCCGCTGCGTGCGTGTCTATCTTGCGGGCGATATTAAACCGATTCTAATTAATGCTATTGGCGAAAAACTCGCAATAGCAGGAGTTCAGGACGCGAAACTTTATAAGGGCATTCCTGACCAGAATCCTGAAAACTGGCGTGAATACCTTGAGCGCATACGTGAAGCAAAAGAGGTTCTGGAGGTGGGGATTCTGGAGCACCTGCCAGCTAATACGGAGAGCCTTAAAGACCCGTTAAAGCCTCATGTATCGAGCCGCAAAGATGGTATTTACTGGGTAGAGCCAAAAACAGACCGTGATACAGGTGAAGTGTTCAACCGCGAGAGCTGGCTGTGCTCCCCGCTTGATGTGATCGGCATTGGTACGGATGGTACCGAGCGTTTCCTGATATTGCGTTGGTTGGCGCAGGGCGCATCGACTGAAACCACACAGGCCATTCCCCTGGCTGATATCGGTGAGCGGGAGGGCTGGCGCAAGTTAAAAGCGGGCGGCGTTAACGTGACCACCAAAACAGGCCTCCGTGCAACTCTGGCTGACTGGCTGCAGCGTTCCGGCAACGGTGACGTATGGCAGGTTTCACACGCCACGGGCTGGCAGCATGGCGCTTATATCATGCCTGACGGTGAAATCATCGGGACACCTGCAGCGCCTGTTCTGTTTAACGGCCGCAGTTCTGCTGCAGCCGGCTACACGGTAAAAGGCTCTGCAGAGGGCTGGCGTGAAAGCATCGGGCGTTTAGCCGCGGGGAATTATTCCATGATGACGGGTATCGCTGCAGCGCTGGCCGCGCCGCTAATCGGGCTGGTGGAGGCTGACGGGTTCGGGCTGCATTTCTACGAGCAGTCGAGTGCAGGTAAAACCACGACCGCCAACGTTGCCGCCAGTCTGTACGGAAATCCTGACCTGTTGCGCCTGACGTGGTACGGGACGGCGTTGGGGCTGGCAAACGAAGCAGCGGCCCACAATGACGCGCTGATGCCTCTGGATGAAATCGGGCAGGGTGCTGACCCTGTGGAGGTCTATAAGTCGGCCTACGCCCTGTTTAACGGCACGGGCAAGCTGCAGGGCGCAAAGGAAGGCGGAAACCGTGAATTGAAGCGCTGGCGAACTATCGCTATCAGTACGGGGGAGGTGGATTTAGAAACCTTCATTGCCGGAGCGGGGCGCAAGGCCAAAGCGGGGCAACTGGTGCGCCTTCTGAATATTCCGCTGAGCAAGGCCATTCATTTTCAGGAATACCAGAACGGGAAGCAGCACGCCGACGCGCTGAAGGATGCCTGGCAGCACCAGCACGGCGCTGCAGGGCGTGAATGGGTGAAATGGCTGGCTGACCACCAGCAGGAAGCGAAAGACGCTGTGCGGGCGGCAGAGGCTCGCTGGCGCAGTCTTATTCCTGCCGACTATGGGGAACAGGTTCACCGTGTAGGCGCGCGGTTTGCGATTCTTGAGGCGGCGCTGGTGCTGGGGGAAATGATAACCGGATGGGACACACAGACCAGCCGTGACGCGATACAGCACAGCTTTAATGCCTGGGTACGCGAGTTCGGTACCGGAAACAAGGAATACCAGCAGGTCATTGAACAGTGCGAAGCCTTTCTCAACGCGTACGGCATGAGCCGTTTTGCTCCGCTGGATTATGATCCGCGTGATCTGCCGATTCACGAACTGTACGGCTACAGGGATAAAGGAGCTGACTTTGACGAACCGGTTCTGTTTTATGTCCTGCCAGCGCCATTCAAGAATGAAGTAGCCAAGGGCTTTAATAAGGACACGGTCGCAAGAATTCTCAGTGAGTCGGGGATGCTGAAAAAGCCTGCCCACGGGAAAGGGTGGCAGGTTAAAACGCCGCGGTTAAAGCATCTCAATAATGCTCAGCCATGGACTTATGTTTTGCTGTTTGCCCCTGAACTGGCTGAAGAAAAAACGCAGTAACGAAGTGCTTATTAGTTGCCTCAGTTGCCTCAGAGCTTGTTGGATTTTCTAACTAGCTAATATATATGGTTTTTTACAAAGATTATTGAGGCAACTCTGAGGCAATTACTACCCTGTTTGAGGCAAATAAGGCGTGTTTTGAGGCAACTTACAGACTGAGGCAACCGGATTTCAGCGCAAGTTGCCTCAAATCGACCATGAGTTGCCTCAACTTTGAAAATTAAACATCTAAAAATCAATTGGTTGTGGTTTTTGAGGCAATGAGGCAACTGAGGCAACCACTTTTTGTATATCTATACGCGCTATTCCTGGCACCGAAAACAAATGCAGGGTCAGGACAAAGATTCACACGCGAGGCATAAAACAGTTAGCCCAGTTAGACCAGAGTGCTGGTGAACTAATTAACTCATTGTTATTTATATAAACCTTATCCAAAAGCTGGTCTAACTCTGGGCTAAATATTGGTGTGTTTGGGCTAAATATTCAGGTTTCTGGGCTAACTAATCTTCAGAGCAGGGCTGGTCCAACCCAAAAATCCGCAAATTTAGCCCAAACCCCTAAACAGTTAGCCCAAAAAAAAACAGAGTGCATTCAGTTAAATCAACAAGTTAAGTGCGTTGGGCTAAATGGTCCAACTGGGCTGACTACTTTTCTGTGTATATAACGAATTTTTCAGGAGTGGAAATGAGCGATCGTTCAAACGTGATAGATGAATTATTGATGTCCCTGAAGCTGGAAACTGATGCCAGCTCTTTCAGAAAGGCCAGTGACACGATTAACGGGATAAAAAGTAGCATGCTCCAGCTTGCTGCAGCGACCGGAACGGGGATGGGGTTCAAGGCGGTTACCAGTGATCTGGCGGATACTGTACAGGGCATGATGAATCTCTCACGCAATACCGGCCTTGCGGTAGAGAAAATAAGGGCGCTAAAGCATTCATTCGCCATGCTGACCGGAAACGGGAATGACGCTATCGGGTTTATCCAGAAGATGAAGCAGCTGCAGTTCGCGATTGACAGCCATACCCTGAATGAGAAAGCGTACATCAGCGGAGCATTTTCACCTGAAAAATTCAACGCCGAGTATAAACGTGATCCTTTGGCTGCAGTTCGCTATTACCTGGATGCTGTAAACAGGGAGCAGGATCAAACCCTGCGTCAGCAGTTAATTAATTCGACAATCGGACAGGATGAAAAATCACAGGCGTTTCTGAATGCTGGTGTTCAACACCTGGATAAATCCATGCAGTCCTGGGCGCAGGTCGGCAGGAATATGCCTGAAAATCTGGATGCAGATACCGAACTGTTTATTCAGCGTATGGGGATGCTGCAAACCCAGTTCGGGCAACTGGCCGAAAGTATAGGCTCCGACCTTTACCCGGTGATTAACGATGTACTGGGTATCATTTCTGATTTTATAAGGGATAACCCGGGGGCATCCAAGGCGCTGGCTTACGGCACAATGGCTGGTGGTACGCTTGGGGCTGCGGCGTTGCTGAAAGGCTTATTCACCCGCGGGGCAGCAATTAAGTTTTCCGGTGGCGGTTCCGCGGCGGCGGCTGCAGGAGGAAGTGCATTAGGAATGGTCCCCCAGCTGGCTCTTGCTGCAGGTACGGCTTACATGACTGAACCCTTGCTGGATAGTGCACTGAATACTGCCTTTGGGAACTTTGATTACTTCCAGCGTTTGCGTACTGCCCAGACGTGGGGAGATTTCGGCGATGCTCTCATGGGTAAGGGGGATGCACACTGGGACGGAGGAAAATGGGTTGATAATCGTGGCGGCTTGCCTGGTATCACAGGACAGGTTAACGGTGGTACTTCGCTCCCGCGGGGGATCCGTAACAATAATCCTGGCAATCTTAATTTTGCGGGTCAGCGTGGCGCTTCGCTGGAAGGTGGCCCCGGGGGAAGGTTTGCCACTTTTGATTCTATGGACGAGGGCGTAGCGGCACTTCATCGCCAGCTGGGGCTCTATCTTCAACGCGGGAAAAATACCATATCCTCCATCGTGAAGACCTACGCCCCGTCATCTGATGGCAACAACGTTGGAGCATACATTCAGGCGCTGTCGAAAAAAACAGGCTTAGATCCTAATGCGGTGATATCTGCAGGCGATACCCAGACGATGGTTAATCTCATGAAGGGGATTATCGATCATGAGAACGGGGGCAATTATCTTTCCAAAGGTGACATATCACGCGTCATAAGCGGCGGGATGAATTACGACCCCGTGCAGTACCTCAGTGGCTATGGTGCTCCTGTTGTTTCATCCACCAGCAGCCACACTGGGGGAACCATTAACCAGACAAACCACTACAACATAACCGCTGGCGGCGTGGATGCAGACGGGCTGGTAAGGCGTATCAAGCAGGAACAGTCGGAGGACATTCATCAGGCGTTGAATATGACCAAGACTGATAAATTCTAATACGTCTAACTTCCTGATAGGATTAATCCGAATACTTTCAATTGGGATAGGGATATGAAGAAAACTTTGATTGCGACATTAGTGGGCATAACGATGTTAACCGGGTGTGGGCCACAACAGTTAACCCCGGAACAAAAACAGGAAGTTGCGGCTCTTAAGACTGAGCTATCACAGACTGAGGGCGAAATCTCAGCAGCGAAAGAAGTTGATCAACAATTTTCTGGTGGGCTGATCAAGAATTTAACCACCGCAAGACTGGAAGTTTTGGGAACGAATAAGGCTCTTTTAGAACAGCGTATAAATGCTATTGAGTCCGGTGCCAAAATTGATGTAGTTGTCTCTGGTACCAAGCCAGACCCTGAGCTTGCGGCCTCTATTAAAACAGAGATCGATAATCTGACTGTTAAAATCAACGAAGCTAAAGCAGATGCCAGCCAGTACACTGGTGGTTTGATTCAGGTACTGAAACTATCAGCCGTTGCCACTGAAGAGCAAAGCATGGCTATGCTTCAGCAAAAATATCTTACCGCTAAGTATGGGCTCGCTGAAGTTAAGTTAGCACCTGTTGAGAATAATGCAGCAACCGCCAGCGGCAAGAAGGAAGCAACTGCTAAAACTACTCAAGAACAACCCCCACTGTTGCCACCTGCTGAAGGCCCGTTTGGTCTTGAGGCTGGTCTGACTCAGAAAAATATCGAAGATATGATCGGGGCAAAGTTAAAACCCCTACCAGACAGCGTGAATCTCTATACTTCCGATAAACTACCAAAGCAAAACGCAGATTTTGAAATGTATGGTTTGTTGATCTCGCCTAAAGCTGGCTTATGTCAAATACGGGCTCTAGGAAAAAATATTGATACTGATAGCTATGGGTTGGCTCTTAAATCCAAGTTTGAGGAATTGAGTAATTCTCTAAGTTCACTGTATGGAAAGGCTGAAACTACAGACCTTTTGCTGGCAGGTTCAATCTGGAAAGAGCCTCAGGACTGGATGATGGGGCTAAACAAAAAAGAGCGCTTCTTATCTGCAACCTGGAAGGGAGCAAAAGAAACGCCGCTAAAAAATAATATTGACACTATCTCTATTGAAGCCAGAGCTAACAGCTCTTCTAAAGGATATGTCTACCTCCAGTACTCATTTACAAATGATGATGTGTGTCAGGCAGAGATCGAGGGTGCAAAAAAAAGCTCTCTTTAATCATCTTAGATTAAGCCCCTTAGCAAGGGGCTTTTGTTGGAGTTATAATTAATAATGTTGTGTTAATGGAGGGGTTATGAATTCCCGCGATGAAGCTGGTTCGT
>NZ_JBJNLV010000019.1:0-47499 GCF_052168875.1 Serratia sp. CY38905
CACCGTCACACCCGGTGGGATTGTTGGGTTTCTCATCGTGAGTTACCGGTTCAATATTCCAGACAGACTCGTGGTTCATTTGAGCGTCCATGCCCGCCCTGAACTCCGGGCACACTATAGGTCACATCACCGCACCACACCTGATTTGGCTCGGTCACGGCGAACTGCCGTTCAAGGTAGTTAGGGATAGCAACATGTTCATGACCACCACGTTTATACCGGTAAGTCGGCTGCTGACAGCTGACCAGCCCCAGCTCTTTCATGAGTCTGCCAGCAAGCCAGCGCCCCATCTGGTAGCCTCTCTGGGTTGCCATTGTGGCGATGCTTCTTGCTCCGGCAGAGCCGTGGCTGATGCCATGCAGTTCAAGTACCTGGCTGCGTAATACAGCCCGTCTGCCGTCTGGCTTTTCAGGACGGTTTTTCCAGTATTTGTAGCTGCTGCGATGGACCCCGAACACATGGCAGAGAGTGGCCACAGGATAACGCGCCCTGAGTTTCCCGATTATCGAGAACTGTTCAGGGAGTCTGACATCAAGAGCGCGGTAGCCTTTTTTAATATTTCATTTTCCATTTCAATACGTTGTAGCTTTTTCCTGAGCTCACGGATTTCAATTTGTTCCGGGGTAATGGGGGAGGCTTTTGGAGTTTTTCCCTGCCGCTCATCACGTAATTGTTTCACCCATCGCGTCATTGTGGAAAGGCCGACATCCATAGCGCTGGCTGCATCTGCCACGGTGTAATTCTGGTCAACGACCAGTTGAGCGGATTCGCGTTTAAACTCTGCGCTGAAATTTCTTTTTTTCATTATGGCACCTGTGTTGTTCTGAGGTGAGCATATCACCTCTGTTCAGGTGGCCAAATTCAGTAAACCACTTCACCCTGAGCACGGCGCTGATAAAGCGCTCCGATCGTTACGCCAAATAACCCCAGCATGACCGACCCAAAAGCCACAGGATCCAGTGCAAAACTATGCTGGCCTGGCGAGAGCACCAGGAAAACGCCCGCAAAGCCAATCGCAATACCCAGCCATTTCCGGGGATGCAGGGACTGACGGTGCATGAGTGAAACCAGTATTGCAGTCAGTACCGGCTGCAGGCCGGTGATGAGCGCCACAATGCCTGACGGCATGCCACGATGGATGGCATAAAAGCATCCGCCCAGAAAGAAGCTCTGCAGGAAAAGTCCGACAATCAGGTTGCGAACCATTCCTCTGCCGGACGGAAAACGGGCCCTGAACCCCAGTGTAAGCAGCAGAAGGACCAGACAGGAAAATGCGCCACGCAGGAATAAAAGATGAAACGGCGCGCTGTACTGCACGGTAAATTTGGCTGCGACAAACCCTGACTCCAGAGGAATACAAAAAGCCAGGGCGCAAGAGTAATGAGCCATTTTTTTGTGAGGCAGTGATATTCATAGTATTGCAGGTGGGTTCTTGTCGGGCGATATGAAAGGGGATCTTCCCGGTCACTATTGTGTGCACCGGGAAGGAAGGTGATCAGACTGCGGGTGACCACAGGTCGTAATTCAGTGCGAAGCTGTTACCTTCACGGATAACCTTACCGGTAGTAGGCAGGTTGAAGTGCATACCACTGACAGCCAGGTTATCGCTCGCTGCGCGGTCAAGCACTTTGCTACGGATGGCCGCCGCCGCCGCAGGATCGCTGTCGAACGCGATAGTAACGTCAGGCTGAGCAACCTGAATGTGCGGGAAGTGAACAATATCACCCCAGATGAGCAGCGACTCTTTTTCATCACCCAGCAGATAACCGGTATGTCCTGGTGTATGGCCGAACAGCGGTACAGTCTGAATACCTGGTAAAATCGCTTCCTCGCGGAATGGCACCAGTTTGTCGTCATAAGCGCTGAAGGCGTTCCTTGCTACTTCAAAGAACGGCTTGAATGCGTCAGGCGCGCCAGCGGAAATGGTTTCATCACGCCAGAAAGCGAGTTCTTTCTCATGCACAAACAACTGCTGAACATTGCGGAAAACGGGAGTCTGCAGGGGGCCTGCAAGCCCGCCGATATGGTCAGGATGCGCGTGAGTCAGGAGAAGGGTATCAATCTGAAGCGGGTCAATGCCTGCCGCGGCCAGGGCTACCTGAAGCCGACCGCCCCAGCCATTGATACCTCCGGCACCACTGTCAATCAGGATGGTTCGCTCAGGCGTCTGGATAACGTAGACGTTGATATTAATACGGGGTACTGCTGGCACACCGCGCTTCTGCAGTAAATCCTCGGCACGTGAGCCGTCAATACCAGACAGCAGCTCAAAAGATACGTCCAGATAGCCATCACTCAGCATGGTCACAGTCATGTCACCTACTTTTTTGCGATTGATAGCCGGGGCCTGCCAGTTCAGTTGTGAAGTCATATTGGTCTCCGTTACGATTAGAGGTCATCAGGTTTTACTTTAGCAATAGTAACGAAATTTCTGGTTCGAACTGCTCATCCTGCTACGTAAACCGCTCATTCTTAAAATCCGGAGCACAGCAGGTTATATTGCTTTTGCCTTTCTCATGTAAGGTGTCGGTATTATCTTTACCGGAGCCTGTAATGGACATTATTGGAATTATCATGTCGGCGGGAAAAGCCTCTGACCAGTCCTCAAGCACCCGACAATAGTGTCCCGCCTCAATCCCCGCCAGGGCAGAAGACTCCGGCAGGTAGGCCAGGCCGTAGCCATCTTTTACTGCCTGAAGCATTGGATAAATGCTTGAAAAAGTAAGCTGCCCGTCCACTTTTTTCACAATCTCCCCCTGCCTGACAAATTCCCAGCCATACAGCGGGCCTGTGGGTGACAGACGTATATTGATGCAGTCATGTTTTTCCAGCTGAGAGGGATGTAGCGGCAGACCTCTTTCTGCAAGATAGGTGGACGATCCAATGACGACAAACCGTATGTCCGGTGCGATTCGGACGGCCACCATATCCTTTAATATGTCATCACCAATTCGGACTCCGGCATCAAAATTGCCCTCAACAATGTCGACAAAACCGTTCTGCTGCGACATTTCCACCTTGATATCCGAATATTTTTTTAGTAACGGTGACAATCGTGGCCAGAGACATTCATGAATCATGTGATCTGATACCGTAAGTCTGACCAGCCCAGCCGGTGTATGGCGCAGTCTCTGAAGAGCTGTCACGCCCGCTTCAATGCGCGCAAGACCGGGTTCAAGCGTCAGTAATAATTGTTTACCGGCTTCGGTGACAGCCACCCGCCTGGTTGTACGCATAAGTAACGGCATGCCAACGCGCTCCTCGAGACGACGTATCGTGTGTGAAAGCGTGGATGCCGAGATCCCGAGGCGGACAGCAGCCCGTGAAAAACTGCACTCCTGTGCTACTGCCATGAATGCAACATAGTCATTAAAATCGTGACGCATACCGTTCCCGTTCAGGATCTCCGATAACATTATCAGAACCATTTAGGTTCATGATGCCGATTCTGTGAGCCATCAGGCAACCCCCCCGTTCCGCTCATCCGATCATAATTTTTATAAATCTAGATATTGATAAATCTCAATATGTGGAATAAAGTGTCGTGGTTCTGCGGCTACATCGGCCGAACGACGACATGCCAGGTCGTAAATGCTGAGACATGGCGTTTCAGTGATATTGAAAATTCGCTATATCAGGATATGTAATGAAGACGAAAAACCTGTTCTCTCCCACCAGACTAGGTCCCTACACCCTGAAGAATCGTGTTGTACTTCCGCCTTTAACCCGCTCACGGAGCTCACAACCGGGTGATATTCCGAACGAACTGATGGCTGAATATTACGCACAGCGCAGCAGTGCCGGGTTTATGGTGACCGAAGGAACACAAATCGAACCTCGTGGGCAGGGTTATGCGTGGACCCCGGGGATCTACAGCTCACGGCAAGTGGAAGGCTGGAAGAAAGTGACGCGGGCAGTGCATGAAAAAGAAGGCATCATTTTTGCCCAGCTCTGGCATGTCGGAAGAGTATCCCATAACTCCCTGCAGCCATGTAACGCCTCGCCTGTCGCTCCGTCGGCGATACCGGCAGGGGAAAACGTTAAGGTATTCATCGAAACCGGGCCGGGAGAGGGTGCGCTGGCTACCGCTTCCTGCCCCCGCGCACTGGAAAAAGAGGAAATTAGTGAGATTGTCAGGATGTACGCCGGGGCAGCTCAGAACGCCCTTGATGCCGGTTTTGACGGTGTGGAAATTCACTGTGCAAATGGATACCTGGTTAACCAGTTCATGTCATCCCATAGCAACAAAAGAGAGGATGAATATGGTGGCTCATTACATAACCGGCTGCGGTTTCTGCGCGAAGTGACGCAGGCTGTCGCTGATGTGGTCGGTAAAGACCGTGTGGGAGTCCGTTTTGCTCCGCTCTTTCAGACCACGGATGAAGTAAGGGTCTATCTTGGCCTGGTGGAAGATGATCCCCATGAAACCTATACCGAAGCCGTTAAAATTCTTGAAGAAATCGGAATAGCCTATATTTCTCTTGCTGAAGCCGACTGGGATGATGCTCCCGAATTGCCTGAAGCATTCAGAGCTGAAGTCCGTAAGTTATTCAGCGGTGTAATTATGTATGCCGGGCGATATACGCAAGAAAAAGCCGAACGGATTATCGGTGCTGGCTGGGGAGACATTATCGGATTTGGCCGCCCGTTCATAGCTAATCCGGATTTACCGCAGCGCCTTTATCATGAATGGCCACTGAATCCGGTCGATCCAACAACCATGTATGGTGGAACGGCAAAAGGCTACACAGATTATCCCGCCTTTGGCTAACCATTCTTATGAGCATCAGCTTTTCAAAAGCTGATGCTTAACGTAGAGAAGTATCGTAACATTGCAATTCCTCAATGCGACAAGTGACAGAGTTTATGCCTGATATTGATTTGAATGACGTGATTAAGGCGCTGGGAAACCCTGTTAGAAGAAAAATTCTGCATATGCTCAAGGAACCGAAAATACACTTCCATCAGCCTTATGCTGATGCGGACGAGTTCGGTGTGTGTGTCAGTATCATTCAGGAAAAGGTCGGGCTCTCACAGTCTACCGTTTCTCTTTACCTCTCAGCTCTTCAACGGGCACAACTTGTTACTTCTCAGCGCATCGGTCCCTGGACGTACTACAAACGTGACAATGATAAAATAAGGGTTGTTCTTGAGTTGCTGAAAAATACAATCTGATACAGGACTGAGCACATTCAGTGTAACAGTACCGGGGGTTCGTACTTGCGATCCCGGCAGGCATTCCATGAAAGCGCACTAATTCCTCAATATCAGGCTGCAGACCGGTCATAAGAGGCTAATAGTTTTGCAAAATATCCACCAGTTTGGGTCAAATCACTCTGTCGGTTGGTGTGCATACTCGGTGCAAGGACCTGCAGATATTTAAGATGGCGGATAGCTTGTTACAGTGCCGCTGATGACATTCCGACCCTGTTGCCGTCCGGGTAAGATAATACCTCTGACAGCGGTCATAAAAGCCCAACATAATTGTCTTTCGAGCCATATATTAATCGCTCATCGCGCTCTCTTTTTCGAAGAGGTGTCACTTAATCATGATCGGTCAGTACAAAAAGACAGTGCTTTTCCAAATTCCGGACGGTTGTATGCGAAAACGGTGAAGCTCAACAAATGGTGTCATCGCTGTGCAATGCTCTGCGGGCTCATTCTTTCAGTTAACTGTTTGGTTACAGCTTCAATGAAGTATTTCAGTTAATTCACAGCGAGGGTTTGAGGAAACCACGCTGTGATTACCCAACGCTCATCCGGAGCATCCGGATTGAACTGTCGCTGGAGCTTGTTGGGCGACACGATACTGGCCTCGCCTTTACATGCCCTCGGGCTCCGGTATCCGACCTGAGCCTTTATCCCGACACGTTTCATCAGTCGCCAGACTCTGTTCACTCCGCACTGTTGCCCGCTGTCCCGCAGATCCAGATGGATTTTGCGATAACCATAGACGCATCCCGATTCCAGCCAGAACTGTTTAATCTGTCCTGTCAGTCTCAGGTCTGCCTGATGGCGTTGTGAATGCGGCTGCTGAAGCCAGGCGTAAAAACCACTGGGATGTTCATCCAGCACCCGACAGAGCAGGCGAACAGGCCAGCAATAGGTGTTGTCACGAATAAAGGCGTACCTCAGTCGGACAGCTTTGCGAAGTACGCCGCGGCTTTTTTTAATATGTCCCGTTCGTCGGTAACCCGCTTCAGCTCTTTCTGAAGACGGCGGATCTCGGCCTGAGCATCTGACTATTCTTTATTAGTGGAAGAATCCGGACCGTAGTTCTTTATCCAGGCGTAAAGGCTGTGGGTGGTGATATCGAGACGCGTTGCAACGCTGGCAACAGAATAACCGCGATCAACAACCTGTTTGACTGCTTCAATTTTAAACTCTTCAGGATAACGCTTACCGCTCATGGGCACCTCTCTTTAAGTCATCTTAAATGACTCTGAGGTGTCTGTTAAACCTGTGGCGATTCACCTCGCGTCCTTCCGTTCAGTATAGCCTCAGTCCCTGACACCACCCGAGAACGGAATGACGTCCCCTTTCTCCCTCCCGGTGTTGCGTTCAAGCTCCCTGACATACTGCTGTAAAAGTATAAGGTTATGTAACAGCTCTACATTTTCAGCCATCATCTTTTTGATTTCTTCCCTCAGCTCATTTCTCTGACGGCGATACTTTTCTTTCAGCTTGATCTGCTGCTCAATGCCCTGCTCATCAACCGGCGCGGTGCCCTGGCACGTTTTTTTCAGACTGCGGATAGCCTCCCTGACCTGCCTGTACTCAGGACAGTTATAATTCAGGGTGCCGTTTGCCAGCCCCGCTCGTTTTTCCACAGCATACTGGCTGATACGCTCCCCTGATAACATCAGTTCCCTCAGGGCCTGCTCTGCTCTTGCCTGTGTTTTTTTAACCCCCGACTGTTCGTTCGTCATGCTCTATTCATCCTTTTCAAAAAAACGGACAGCATCTGCATAAAAATCTCTCTCAAGCATCAGAAAATCCCTGTCAGCCTGAGGAGCATTATTTCGCACGGCAATCTCCAGAAGGTTGTCATAATGAGCCATCCTGCGTTTCCACACGGGAACAGAATCAGCTCCGGCCAGCATGTTCTCACATCCCGGATTGCAGGACGCTGACTGAACAACCGCCTTAAACTCGCAGTCATGGCCATTCATGCAATAAAAACCGTTTCCAAGAGATACCAGTTTTTGCCCGCCTCGTTTAGCCATGCTCATCGCTTTTTTCAGTGTAGGAAACGTCATCTGATGTAAGTGCCCACCTCTCTGGGACATCAGTAACTTCCCGCCTTCGCCATAAAGCAGGCCTTCATGCTGATAAGAAACAGCCCTGGAAGCTGAGAGTTCGGTATCAACCCTCTCAATCTCGGCAGCGAATGCCTGAGGGATCGCCCGGCTAAAATGCGAAGCGTTGAGTGCACCGGACATATACCACTCCGTCATGCCTCTGATTAAGTGCTTAAACTGCCGGATAAGATCATTAGTAGAAATCAGATCAAGACGCCTGAGGTGTACAGCAAGTGAACGGCGAAACTGATGGGTTCGCAATGGCCAGAAAGCCCCCTCCCGAATCTCCATCGCAACGCGTTCATCATCACGTATGTTTGGATTTAAAAGCCTGAACTCATCAATATGGTCACGTCGGATGAACAGATGGTGTCTTTTCACAAATTTCTTTGCCCACTCAGTCTGGCGCTGCGTCCCCATAAAAGAGAGTTTTTGCTCCGAGAACCACGACCTGATATTTAAAGACAATGGAACATTGTCCAGCGTCTTCCCGTCCAGGCCTGTCATGATTTGATTAATTCTGCGTAAATGCTGAAAAGGCTTTTCCACATAGCGACAAACAACCCAGTCTTCGTGACTTCCACCTTCCGGGGCGAACTTATGCAACACCGAACGAAGTCCCAGGATATCACCATCATAAATCAGTGAACCGTGCATCACGCCAAGCACTTCGCTGTGTCTCATCCCCGACATGGCCTGTATCACATTCATGACTTTTAACGTCAGCTCAAAATGCCAGGTGTTCAGCTTTATGTGATCAACGCCAATAAAATCAGATCTCCAGCGCTTATTTTTATGTACCGAGAACCAGCCCTGCATCCCGGGGCCAAGTGTCGCGAAAAGCGCCCGAATTTCCCCGGCAACAATATTGTAGTAATACGCGGCCCGGTAATCCGGTATGCTTTTTGCTGTCCCTCTTTTACGGGCTTCCAGCATCGACGTATAGTAAGGCGAATCATAAAAACCGTTTATGATAGCGCACAGCCGGGAAAACCCGTCAAAATCGAAATCACTGATTTCAGCATCCAGTTCAGTAATCAGCCCTTCCCAGACAGACATCATAAGACTGAAAGGCATACAATATGTCTGGTTTGAATCATCCACACTGTTGTAACTGTCGAAGCTAATATCAGGAAAGTAACCGTATTTTCGAAGACGGGTATGACCTGTCAGCGAGATATCCGCCAGGTCCATAAAGTAATTACGTAATGTTCTTTCAGAACGCTTCCTGCCGTGCTCATCCTCCTCCTTCATCTTTACAATGAAAGCATTCCGGACAAGCGGAAAACGAAGCTGAAACAGACTGCGATACCCCATAGACTCAATAATACGGGCTCCCGCCACAATGTTTGCACATTTCCGGATCAGGGACTGCGTCTTCGCGGTCCTGCCGACAATCCAGAGCAGGCTGGCTGAGATGATTTTGGCTTCAAGACGCAGTTCAGGATCCCGTATGCCTGAAAAATTAACGGTTCTTAACGTTTCACCAATATGGGTTCTGACATAGCGATTGGTCCAGACATCATCCCTGAAATAAATATTCAGCGTCTCCTCATTGATAAAACGCATATCATGTTCATCTGAGCTGGCGATAACCAGGCAGTTATTCAGACGTTCAAAGCTTTTGTTTTCTAGTGCCTCACAGATGATATCCTCAGTCGGAAACTCATCCCCTGAACGAAGCGGCGTTCCGGCAGGAAACTCCGCCATTCGACTACGGCTTACCTCTTTTTTCTTCAAATCTGCCATACCGGAGCCACACCTTCTCGCTGAAGTTTAACGCGCGCTTTTTTCAGGGTCGCCTCATCTACCAGCCCAAGCCGTAAATCAATCTTCAGGAGTAACGTTTCATAACGCTCCACAGCATTGACCGAACCGATGTACAACGGTTTTCCATACTCGATAGCATGCCTGAATGACAGCAGGAGCCATACAGACTCCAGCGTTTCCACAACGCAACTTTTTGAACATTCGACACAATGAGAAAAATCCGCACAAGCCTTTGGTGTCCGGCCAAATCGTTTTTGCTTTTTTATAAAGCGCAATTCAATATCTGTAGGCGGCTCCTGCGATCGACATCCCAGGCCATTCAATAAAAGATCCACACCCTCATCGCTTCCACGCAGATCGATCCCCAGCTCATCAGCAACTTTTACCCGCTCGGATAACGCACGTGTCGCAATCCCCTGATTCATAAGCGTATCAAGTGCAGCACTGAAGTTTTCCTTCGCCCCCTGTGGGTTACCTGCAGCATAATTCCGCCTGTAAGTGCCCCAGTTATGCTGTGCTTTTTCCGCCGTAATCAGACCATTCTTTAATGTTCTGTCCGTATACTGCTCAGACGTTTTGCGCAAGCCAGAAACGGTAATTGATGGAAGCGAGGGATTAAGCTGCCGCATCGTGGCCCACGCCCCCTCAGAGTTAGAAAATTTAGTCAGATGACTGGGATTAAGAGAATAAAGCTTACGGAATTTCACCTGCGGCTCACTCAGAAACAGCGCCTGTACCGGAGGGAAGTTATCTGCGGAAACCAGATAGTTAACGATGTCGTCCCTGAGCCTGATAAAAGACAGAAACCAGTAATAGCCCGCACGTTTGGTCACATACTCCGATTTACCTATCGTCAGACGTATATACTTATTCGCTCTCCCCTTATAAACATAATCAGTGCTGATACCCTTTTCATCCAGATGTATATCATCCCGCGTCAGACCCAGAACCTGAGAGGTGTTTCCCCATGTGTGGTAACAGAACAGAAAAAAAGAAGTAAGAAAGTAATTTTCCAGAACGTCCCTGATGATGATCTCTGCCCTGCTGACCCCGTTCTCTCCCGGATACCGGAAATACGCTTCATAAACAGGTGCCAGCAAAGACGGTGAGAAATGCCGCACCCCTTTTTCCGATTTAGCGATATGCTCCCGGATACATCCCGCAAGGAACTCATTCATGGATGACAACTGCCTCAGGATCTCGGAAAGTTCATTCCTGGTATAGCTATCCCTTCCCTGCTGCTGATACGTTCCTTTCGGTAAGAATTCATATTCATACCGCCTCTGAATCTGCCCGCCCGTAAGCAAAAACCGGTTGACCACGGACAAGTAGTGTCTTGCCATCCTGACTGAAATTTTTCGCCGACGAATATCGTTCATGAGATGTTTAATATACATTTCAACGCCTTCAGCCGTGCCATAGTCATACTGATTGACTGACTGCCATATAAAAAACATATTGAGATAACGGAAAATGGTTAACCTTCCGGCGGGACGGTAAGACAGAAGAAATCGTTTCAGAGAGGCAATAAAATCGCGTTTTTCAGGGCGGGCAAGATGCGAATGTTCACTAAACCATCCGGGGAGCAACACATAATCTGAAAAATGAGCCTGAAGATAAACGTCAAGTAAATAATATCGGTTCAGATCCCGCTGAGTGATGTGTCCGCTGACCGTCTCCCATGACAGCACATTTTCGGCCATCCACGTTATCTGCGTTTCACTCCGGCTCATATATGGCTCCATCGCGACCTGCAGCACCGTCAATCAATGCGTCCATGACCCCGGCGACTGCATCAGAAATCTGGTTTTGCTGAAGAAAGACGATGTATTTCATCGTCGTATTTTCGCTTTTATGGCCCATCCAGTATTTTACTGTACCCAGCGCATTTGCGGCCTGATCGGGATAGCAACTCAGTGCCGAGCGTAAAAAATGGGTCGCAAACGTTGCCCGCAAATCATGGGGTTTATGTCTGAACACATTTCCCGGAGCAGACCGGGCCAGGCGATGGCGAAAACTGTACCAGCGGGAGTAAAAGGCTTTTTCAGACATCCGTTTCCCGTTTGCCATTAAAAATAAAGGCTCGTGCCGCCCTTCCCCACCCTGTCGTGCACGCCATTTTTGGATCTTCTTTTCATACTCCTCATCCGCCAGATAATCCAGAACCTGCTCGTACAATCGTCTGGTGATGAAGAGTTCTCGCGTCATCCCAAACTTCGTATGAACTCCGCATCTCGGACCAATATGAAGCCCCCTGATGGTCAACTCAGATACAGGGACACTGGCAAGGTACTCTTCAGTAAAGAGTGACGACGGCAGGGTCAGCATTTCATCCAGCCGTAACCCACAATTTTTCATCAGCACAATCATTAAACTGAACAACCCGGACTCAGATTTCAGTGCCTCATCCAGGATATGAACCTCTGCATCATTCAGTGGGTTGATTGTCCTTTTTGTTGTGCTGGTTATCCTGATGGCAAGATCCGAACTTATCACCTTGCGTCGCCCGTCAACGACTTTTTCGACCAACGTAAAAAATGAGCTGGCAGCCAGCTCACCACACTTGCCCAGAAATACGTAAAACCGTCGGATAACGCTGATGTACACCGCCGCGGTGGATGAGGCGATGCGCCCCTGCCTTACGGCCCCCAGAAGATACTCCCTGAAGCCATATGTAGGGCTTTGGTATTTCAACGTTCCCGGGGTGAAAGGGTCAAGTCCGTTATCCTCCAGCCACCTTATCCAGCGTAAAAATGCCCGGGCTAAAGGCTTTAAATCCCTGGCCTGCAGGATAGCTTTATCCATAAGATAAAAGTGTACATATCGGCTCAGTTTTCGATTCTGGATGCCGCTAATATAAGGTATTTCAGCATACAGAAATCCGGGTTCAAATTTCAGTTTCGGCTCTGTTGCATCCAGTTTGCTGACACGCCCATAACGCGCATGAATGTTAGTGATTATCCTCACAGTCTGTCGCCCTGAAACGCCACCTCATGCCTACACTATAAATCCGGAAGAAGAAAAAACAAACAACCAGGTTGCCGGGAGTGAATATGCAAATCAGGAGGAAAGTAAAAGATGTAACGACACCATCACGATGCAATACATTGACCTCAACACGTTACCCGGACCATACGTGATAAACATCACAAATCCTTTGAGTGAAGAACTTAAGATGTGATTTTCATTTCCCGGCACAAACCGTGCCCTTAAAAAACAGGCAACGGATACATCTTAATGCCAGAAGTAAACCTTAATTGATTGAATACAGCCTGAGTCCATTGCAAAAATAACACACAGGGTAAATTCGCATATACAGAACCCAACGAAAAGCAAAAGAAACCTGTAACACATTTCGTTTACCTGTCACTTTCAATTGTAAAAGCCAGCAGAAAAAGCGCATATAACTATATTTATCCCTGCGGGGACTTTTGTTTGTGCTATATATTTTTTACAGAGAACCGCAACGCGTCCAAACACAAGAATATATTTACCTCTGGAAAATGGTCTGACTCCCTTTCACGTGGTTGTAGTGACCTGTTCTGTGATTCATGTAATGTCTTTTCTGGATGAGGAAAATATGTCATCACTGATATTTTATACAGACGAAGCACAAGCACTGATTGTAACAGATACCCTTGCCGTCACCGATAATGGGGAGCCGTTATCTTTTGTTTCCAAAGCAGGTTACATCCCCGCGAATTCAACTTCGAAGTGCAATTCCCGATTAAAAATCAGGCTGCTTTCAGAAGTTCGTCAAAAACCACCTGTGGTTGTTTAAATCCCAAGCATTTGCGCGGCCTGAAGTTCAGCCGCTTTTCGACGGCTGACAGTGCCTCTGCTGTCACCACACTCAAATCACTGCCTTTGGGCACATATTGCCGCAGCAGACCATTGCTATTCTCATTCTGTCCCCGTTCCCATGCACTGTATGGATGCGCAAAGTACACCTGCGCTTCCAGCTCTGCTGCAACACGTTCATGTTCGACAAACTCGCTACCATTGTCAGCTGTGATGGTATGGACATGTGCCTGGTAGGGTTTCAGCATGCTGATAATGGTGTCCGCCACCGCGCTGGCTGTTTTGCTGGGAACGTATTGAACCAGGTAGAGCCGGCTCTTACGCTCCAACAGACTCACTATTGCACCGCTGCCTTGCTTACCCAACACGGTATCGACTTCCCAATCTCCCACACGGCTCCGCTCATTGACTATCGCAGGGCGTTCATCAATCGATACCGGATTGGGAATGACACTGCGTTTGCTGTTCTTACCCTTGCGATAGCGTTTGTGACCCTGACGCAGATGCCGGTATAGCGTGCCACCGTTGGCCTTGTCGCGTGCCACATAGCGGTATATCCACTCGTGGCTAACCGGGCAGTTAATCATGTCTCCAACGCCACTGATTTGCTCGGGACTCCAGTCCGCGACCAGCGCCATGCAAACAAAGTCGATGGTATCAGACGGGACAGTACGCTTCTGACTCGTCAGCCGTCGTGCCGTGGCAAGTTGGTGAGCCTGCTGCGGCTGATAGGCCTGCCCAGCACAATTACGACGAAGCTCACGACTGATAGTCGATGGATGAACCCCGAGCTGTTTGGCAATGCGGGCCTGTGACAGGCCATGGTCACGGAGGCAGGCAATCTGGTATCGTAGCCCCTCGGTCAACTGCTGGTATTTCATGGTGTATCGCTTTGTTTCTTTGGCGAGAAGAAGCGTACCCTAACTGGTAGTTGACCGCCTCTCTCCTATGCACCATGGGCATTGCACTTATTATCTGAATTCACGCCCCAGCTAAGAACCATCATAGCAGGTACGGGGGCAGGTGGATTTTCTAACACCTGGTTGCTTGAAGCATCAACCAGAATGGTCGTATCAGGTATACAAAATCTCAATTATCATACATCGGCCTGTCTAAGGAGGCTGTGGAAACAATACAAGCATGACCATGCAATTCCCTCTTCTTCAACGGTGACAACCAGTGTTTATCAGTTCGCAATTTGCGAGGAAACAGGAAATATCGTTTCGTTCGCCTATCGCTCAGTCCATGATTTCGAATCAGAGCAATTACAATACGGAACAGGAGTAAAACCTGAGTGCCAAATCCTGGATGGGGATTTGTTGCAGACAATTCCTGTAATGATGAATGAACAAAGGGCTATACAGGCGACATACTCACACCCGGAACGGATCCATATTGGCGGTGAGATGATTGCGCATTATCTGACATCATCTATGTATCAATGCTTTAAGATTGGGGAATTTGAGGATTTCAGAACTCAGGGAGAGTATATATTGAGCAGGATTTAGGCAAAACGCGGTTCAGATAAAGTGCTTTTAACAGGCTTGCTGAACATTAAAAGGATATCTCTCAATTACGATGAATAGCTTGAATTCTAAAAATAGAAAAGTAGAGTTTAACTCTAAATACATAAAAACAAGAGTAAACGAGCAGCCGCCGTAGCAGCCGCGCATGATATTCACCGAGAAACGGATCATGTCATAGGCCGGAATGCGATCCTGGCCGTAGGACGGGTGCGGCACGCGCTGATAAGGCAGCGCGAAGACGCTGTCCATCTCCGGCGTGGTCAGCGGGATCGCCGGCGGGTTGATCCACACGTAGCGGTCGCCGTGTTTCTGCATCAGCGCACGGGCGCAGCCCGGGTTGGTTTCATGGTGCAGAATGCGCGAGGTGTGCGCATAAAGCACCTTGTCGCCCTTCACTTTCTCGAAGGACGGCAGCAGCACGTAGGTCTTCTCCCACGGCTTCGGCTTGGCGGCGCGCACGTTGACAGGCTTGGCTTCCGGCTCTTTCGGCTTGGCGCCGTCGGCACACGGCAGATCGTCGCCGTACGGGTTCGGGATAGGTTCGATGCGGCCCGGCTTGTCGAGGCGGGTGGAATCCACGCCGCTCCAGCCCGGCAGCGCTTCTTTGCGCATTACGGCGGTATTGCGAATATCGTGGATGTCGCCAATCTTCTCACCGGCGGCCAGGCGATGCGCCACTTCCACCAGCGGGCGTTCACCGTTGCCGTAGATCAGCATGTCGGCCTTGGAATCCACCAGCACCGAGCGGCGCACGGTATCCGACCAGTAATCGTAGTGGGCGATGCGGCGCAGGCTGGCTTCGATGCCGCCCAGCACGATCGGCACGTCTTTGTAGGCTTCTTTACAGCGCTGGCTGTAGACCAGGGTGGCGCGATCCGGGCGTTTGCCGCCGACGTTGCCGGCGGTGTAGGCATCGTCGTGGCGCAGTTTGCGATCGGCGGTATAGCGGTTGATCATCGAGTCCATGTTGCCGGCGGTGATGCCGAAGAACAGGTTCGGTTTCCCCAACCGCATGAAGTCTTCTTTGTTGCTCCAGTCCGGCTGCGCGATGATGCCGACGCGGAAGCCCTGCGCTTCCAGCATGCGGCCGATGATCGCCATGCCGAAGCTCGGGTGATCGACATAGGCGTCGCCGCTGATGATGATCACATCGCAGCTGTCCCAGCCCAGTTGATCCATCTCTGCTCGCGACATCGGTAAAAACGGCGCGGTGCCAAAACATTCCGCCCAATAAGGCTTATAGGAAAACAGTTCACGATCGGGTTGGATCAGGCTGGTGGTGCTCATTCTGCTGCTCTTTTTACAGGTTAATTAATCGCCGGGCGGCGATTATACGCACTAGCTGCAAAAAGAGCATGGTTATTTCGCTAACCGTTCACTTCGAATTCATAAACGTCGCTGCGGCACAAGATATCGCTGAACTCCAGCGCCTCACCCTGGGCATTGCGGCTGGTCTGGGTGATGTGCAACAACGGCGCGCCGCACGGCACGTTGAGCAGCTCGGCAACCTCGTCGCTGCAGGATACCGCCTTCAGCAGAAAGTGTTTATCTTCGGGCACGATGCCGCGCGATTGCCATAACGCATACAGCGAATGTTCCAGCTGCCCCGGTTCGGGCAGGAAGCGCGGCGGAATATAGGTGGTTTCCAGCGAGACCGGGCTGCCGTTCAGCAAGCGCAAACGCCGCAGTTTGACCACCTCATCCCCTTCCGTCAGCCCCAGCGCCGCCGCGGCCTTGGCCGGCGCGCCGACCCGGGTGCGCAGCAGCCATCGATTGCTGACGCTGCTGCCGTGACGCAGCGCCTGAGCGGTGAAACCGCTGTCCTTATCGAGGGAATAGCCAATGTGCATCGCCACGCGGGTGCCAACGCCCTGCTGTCGCAAAATCAGCCCCTTCTCCTCCAGCAGTTTCATCGCCTTGCTGACGGTGACGCGCGACAGCGCCAGGCCTTCAGCCATCTGCCGTTCGGGCGGCAGAAACGCCTCCGCCGCCAGCACCTGCTGCCTGATTGCGGTTTCTATCGCCATCGCCAGCTGAATATAACGCGGCGCTACCGCCCCCTGCGCCAGATGGCCACGCAGCCAGGCCATAAAATCCGTCATTCGCCCGCCCTCTTACCTATGCCATTTGTCTGGATTTCGTTTTTTATCCTATCGCCGATCCGGCGATAAGCCCCTCACCTTAACTAAAATATCGCTAATGTTTTCAGAGTGGCATCACAATTTTTGCCTAATGGACTTTCATTGGATCTAGATCGCGCGTAATCTGTGCTTATTGATGTTGATACATCAATCGCACCAACACCAGGGACCCACTTTAAAAACAATAAAAAACCCGCTGCCAGCCCTAAAGGATACCCTTGATGGCCGGTAGCGGGGATATACTGTCAGCACAAACGGCCGAGAATAAGCAACGTAGCTAATGGATAGCTTGCTCACTGCTCATAGCCACATCACAGGATCCCCTCGCGGTGGGCGCAACGGATCGATGTCGGCAAATAGAAACGTTCCCGCTTCGCCAAACCCCGCTGCAGACCCACTCTTTGACTACACTCATTGGCGCCGTGCGGCCGACGTGCCTCACCCGATAAGGCGGATACCGCCCTCACTTTGACAGACCCGGCGGTCTCAGCCGCTACACACTGCGCGGAATCGGCGTCTTCACCGACAACGGAATAGCCGGCGTCAACCGCGCCAACGGAATCGATTTTCAGTCAACTGCGGCGGCCCTCGCGGCCCTGCGCTACAGGGATCATTTGCTATGACCGATATCAATCGCAATGAAGCATGGAAGGTAGAAAGCACCGGTATCGATCGGGTGCCGGACGCGGAACAGACCGGCAAGCCCATCGAGCTGTTTTGGATCTGGTCGGCGGCCAATATCGGCATTCTCGGCGTGGTGTACGGCGCCATTATCGTCGGCTTCGGCTTATCCTTCCTGCAATCGGTACTCGCCGCGCTGGTCGGCGTCGCCAGCTTCGTGCTGGTCGGTCTCACCAGCTTCGCCGGCAAGCGCGGGCGCACCTCTACGCTGACGCTCTCGCGGGTGATTTTCGGCCTGAAGGGCAACGTGGCGCCCACCCTGTTCAGTTGGATCAACCTGATGGGCTGGGAAGCGGTCAACGTGATCACCGGCACCCTGACGCTGGCGGCGCTGTTCGAGGCCTTCGGGTTGGGTAGCAGCCACCTGCTGACCGCGCTCAGCCTGCTGCTGTTCGGCGGGCTCACTGTCATCGTCAGCCTGCTGGGGCAAAATACCGTGGTCTGGATGCAAAGCTGGTTCAGCCGCATCTTCGGCACCATGACGCTGATCGTGGTGCTCTATATCCTGTTCAACACCGAGTGGAGCCAGGTGCTGGCGCTGCCTTCCGGCAGCTGGTTGACCGGCTTCCTGCCGGCGGTATCGGTGATTGCCGCCGGTACCGGCATCAGTTGGGCGATCGCCGGCGCCGATTACAGCCGCTATCAAAGCCCGAGCTCGTCGAGCAAAAGCATTTTCGCCGCGGTAATGGGCGGCGCCTGTTTGCCGCTGATGCTGCTGATGCTGGCCGGCATCCTGCTTTCCGTGCAGCTGCCCGATCTGGCCAGCGCCGCCAACCCCATCGCACTGATAGGCTCGGTGCTGCCCGCCTGGATGGCCATTCCTTATCTGCTGGCCGCCACCGCCGGCATCGTCACCATCGCGGTGCTCAGCCTGTATTCCGCCAGCCTTAACCTGCTGACTATCGGCGTGCAGGTCAAGCAGTGGCTGGCGGTGTCGATCGACGCGGTGGTGGTGTTGGGCATCGCCCTGTATGTGCTGTTCATCTCCGGTGATTTCATGGGGCCGTTCATCTCCTTCCTGGTGTTCTGCGGCGTCTTCCTGGCGGCCTGGGAGGCGATTTTCCTGCTCGATTACCTGTGCCTGCGCCGCCGCCACGGGTATGATGGCAACGCTTTGTACGGCCTGCATGGCCAGAACCGCGGCGTGCGCAAAGCCCCGCTGTTCTGCTGGTTCCTCGGCGCCCTGTGCGGCCTGCTGGTCACCAAAACCGGTTTTATCGACGGCCCGCTGGCCAAAGGCCTGTTCGCCGATTCCAGCCTGGGGCTGTTTGTGTCGTTCGCGGTGAGTCTGATCGCTTACGGTCTGTACCTGACCCAACGCAGAGAACATCAATGAGTGAGTGGGAAGCTGTAACACCTGTCCTGGTGATTGGGGGCGCGGTCGGCGATCTGGTGATGACGCTGCCGCGCCTGCCGACCAGCGGCGAAGATATCGAAGCCCAGCCGCAGGCGCGGCAAATCGGCGGCTGCGCGTTCAACGTGGCGCGCGCGCTGGTGCGCCTGGAAACGCCGGTGATTAACGGCATGCCGGTTGGCAACGGCGAATGGGGCGCGGCTGCCGAAGCCGCCATGGGCGAGCTGGGGCTGGAGGTGCTGTTACGCCACGGCCAGATGGACAACGGCTGGTGCCTGGCGCTGGTGGAGCCGAACGGCGAACGCACCTTCATCACGGTTTCCGGCTGCGAAAGCCAATGGAATAAAGCGCAGCTGGCGACGCTGCCGCTGACGGAGCACACCCTGATCTACGCCAGCGGCTACGAGCTGGCGGGCGAAAGCGGCGAGGCGCTGCGCGAGTGGCTGACGCGCATGCCGTTCGACCAACCGCGCCTGATCGATCCCGGCCCGCGCATCGCTCAGCTCAGCGAAGATTTCTTCGCCATGCTCAGCGACAGCCACACCCTATTGACGCTCAACCGCGACGAAGTGGCCGCGCTGTGCGGCGGCGGCGACGCCGTGGAGGCCGCGCAGCGCTATGCCGCCGCCCGTAACCTGACGCTGATTTGCCGCCTGGATCGCGACGGCGCGTGGATCTGCGACGGCCGCACGCCGCCGCTGCACGTGCCCGCCTATCCGGTAGACGTCGTCGACACCATCGGCGCGGGCGATGCCCACTGCGCCGGTTTGCTGGCGGGCTTGTCCGCCGGCTGGCCGCTGCCGCAGGCGGTCGATCTGGCCAACCGGGTCGCCGCTTGCGTGGTGGCCAGCCTCGGCGCCGCCAATCCGCCGGACCGGCAGCAGTTGCAACAGCGCTTCCCGCAGGCCTGACGTTTCAAGGCGCCGTCACGCGGCGCCTTCTGCCTTACTGCGCCGCCGCCGCGCTCTCCTGCGGCGGGTGGCGGTAGTTGAAGCTCAACGCGAACACGATCCCCAGCACCAGCGTATACAGCGCAAACACCAGCCAGATGCTCTGCCAGTCTTTCACGCCGTCATGGCTGAAGAAGTCCACCACCTCGCCGCTGGCGAGCGCCCCCAGATAGGCGCCCAAACCGTTCACCATGGTCATGAACAGCCCCTGCGCGCTGGCGCGGATGCGGCGATCGGCCTCTTTCTCGACGAAGATAGCGCCGGAGATATTGAAGAAGTCGAACGCACAGCCGTAGACGATCATCGACAGCAGCAGCAGAACGAAACCAAAGCCGACCGGCGTGCCATAGGCCAGGAACAGGAAGCGCAGCGTCCAGGCCGCCATGCTGATCAGCATCACCTGCTTGATGCCGTAACGGCGCAGGAAGAAGGGAATGGTGAGGATAAAGAACACTTCGGAGATCTGCGACAGCGACAGCAGCACCGCCGGATACCGGACGCTAAGGCTGTCCTGATACAGCGGGTTGAGCGACAGATCGTGCAGGAACGGGTTGCCGAAGGTATTGGTTATCTGCAGCGCCGCGCCAAGCAACATGGCGAACAGGAAAAACAGCGCCATGCGCCGCTGGCGGAACAGCACCAGCGCATCCAGCCCCAGCACGCTCACCCAGCTCTTCGACTCGGCCGCGCGGTTGGTCGGGCAGCGCGGCAGCGTCAGTGAATAAGCGGACAGCAGCAGCGACGCCGCAGAAGCCAGATACAGCTGCAGATTGCTGAGCTCGATTCGGCTGAAGCCGACCAGCCACATCGCCAGAATGAACCCCACCGTGCCGTACACCCGCACCGGCGGAAAGTCCTTCACCGTGTCAAAGCCGTGCTTTTCGAGACAAAAATAGGAAATGGCGTTAGAGAGCGCGATGGTCGGCATATAGACCATGGCGTTGAACAGCATCACCCAGAACATCAGCATCGGTTGCTCGACCTGCGCCGCGCAGTACAGCGCCAGCGCCCCGAGCAGGTGACAAAGCGCATACAGGTAGTTGGCCTTCATCCACCGATCGGCGATGATGCCCGCCAGCCCCGGCATGATCAGCGCGGCGATGCCTTTGGCGCTGTAAACCATCCCCACCTGCATGCCGCTGAAATGCAGCGTGTTGATCATGTAGGAGCCCAGCGTCACCAACCAGGCACCCCAGATAAAGAACTGCAGGAAAATCATGACCTTCAATCGTGCTTTTATCGCCATCGCCATCACCTTGTTATTATGCTTTCAACGATGATTGGTGCGGCGGGCCCCTGCAGCCCACCGCCGGTTTGCCTGCGGTGTTACAGCGTTTTGAACAGCTCGCGGATCAGGCGCATGAAATCGTCCGCCGCCAGCGCCGCGCAACTGAGCGTTTGTTCATGGGAGAGTGGCGTATCCGACAGCCCTTCGGCGTAGTTGGTCATCGCGGACACCACCAGCACCTTGAGGCCGCAGTGGCGCGCCGTCAGGACTTCCGGCACGATCGACATGCCCACCACGTCGCAGCCCAGGGTCTGCATCATGCGGATCTCCGCTGGCGTTTCGAAATTCGGCCCGGTGTAGGCGGCGAACACCCCTTCCGCCAGCGGAATGCCCGCGCTTTCGGCCACCGCCGCCAGCCGGGCGCGCAGATCGCGATCGTAGGCGTTCGCCAGGCTGAAGAAGCGCGGCCCGAAGCGCTCGTCGTTGGCGCCGACCAGCGGCGATTCCGGCATGAAATTGATGTGATCGGTGATGGCCACCAGGCTGCCCGGCGCCACCGAGCGGCGCAGCGAACCGGCGGCGTTGGTCGCCAGCAGGAATTCGCAGCCCAGCAGTTTGAAGGTGCGCACCGCGGTGGTCATCACCTGCATGCCGCGCCCTTCATAGAAATGACCGCGCCCTTTCATGCACAATACCGGCACGCCTTCCAGCTTGCCGGCGACCAGTTGCCCGGCATGGCCGGCGACGCCGCTCACCGGGAAGCCCGGCAGCTCCGCGTAGTCGATGGTGACGGTTTCGGTCATCACCTCCGCCAGGGCGCCGAGCCCGGAGCCGAGAATCAAGGCCGCTTTCGGCTGGAAACCCGGCAGGCGTGCGCGGACGGCATCGGCGCAGGTAAAAGCATCTTCTTGATTAAACATCGTATTCTCTCTTTCAGCGGGGGATAATAATCCCCATAGTAGAGAGCGAGGCGCGGCCGAGACCAATACATTCTTGGCGGCCGATTTATTCCATTTACCTATAAGTTGAGCTGCGTCACAAGGAGGCGATACCCCGGATGAATCAGCCCCATGCCCTGCCCGATCCCGGCCGGATTAACTTCCGCCTGCTGCACTATTTCCGCGTGGTGGCGGAAGAGATGAACTTCACCCAGGCGGCGCGGCGGCTGAATATGTCACAGCCGCCGCTCAGCAAGCACATCAAGGAGCTGGAAAGCCAGCTCGGCGTGGTGCTGTTCAAACGCACCACCCGCTCCATGACGCTGACGCCGGCCGGCCGCACGCTGCTGCGCAACGTCGAGCGGCTGCTGGATCAGGCCGACAGCGCGCTGCATCAGGTGCAACAGATGGGGCGCGGCGAAGGCGGCCACATGGTGGTCGGCATGGTCGGTACCTCGGCCTGGGGCGGCCTGATCGCGGCGCTGCGGCGGTTCAGCGAGCAAAACGCCGGCGTCACCTGGTCGTTGAACGAGCTGACGCCCAGCCAGCAAATCGCCGCGCTGCAAAAGCGGCATATCGATATCGGGGTCTGGCGAGAGGCGCAGCAGCAGACGCTGCCGGGGTTGACCTGCCAACGCTTGGCGAGCGAGAGCATCGCCGTGGTGCTGCCGCTCGATCATCCGCTGGCGCAGCAGGAAAGCATCCCGCTGGCGGCGCTGCAGAACGACAGTTTCATCGTGCTGCCGCCGCACGAGGCCAGCCTGGGGCTGTATCTGCACAATCTGTGCCTGCAGCAGGGATTTTTGCCGGACGTCGCTTATCAGGTCAACGAACCGCAAACCCTGCTGGCGCTGGTGGCGGAGGGCTGCGGCATTACGCTGCTGCCGGACAGCTACGGCCGCATCCCGTGGCCCGGCGTCCGTTTTTGCTCGCTGCAGCAGGCGCCGCCGGCGGATCTGTACGCGGTTTACCGCGCCGACAGCGTCACGCCGGTCGTAGAGGCCTTTCTGGAGATGCTGCGGGCGCCGTAAGCGGCCCGCAGCGCAGATTACATCGTCGGCTGCACCATCAGCTGGCCGGCGGTGCCGCGATCGGCCATCTCCAACGTCTGGCTGTAATACAGGAACGGGAAGTGTTCGGAGGTAGGTTGGTTGAAATACACCAGCAGCTCGACGTCGCCATCGACCCAGACGGTGTCCTTCCAGCCGCGATCTTCCGCCATCGGCTGCGCGCCGTTGACGCGTTTGATCAGGAACTGCACGCCCTGAATATGGAACGACTGCGGCGTATCCGCATGAATGTTCCAGCGTTCCCAGGTGCCTTGCTGCGCCTGCACGTCGATGCGGTTCATGTCCCAAATCGCGCCGTTGATGCCGACGCCGCCGTCGCCCAGGCGGAAATCGCGAGTGCGGCTGGCGCTGCCGTCCAACAGCTGATCCGCTAGCAGGCGCATCGGCAGGTTGTCGGTCACCAGCGGCAGCAGGCCGGTCGGGCGCAGCGTCAGCACCTGGGTGGACACCAGAATGCTCGACGGCTCGAACAGGCCGCGCAGGCGATCCATGATGCCCGCCGCTTCACCGGCGGTGATGGTCACCTCCTCGCCCTTCGACATGTCGATCAGCACTTCCCGGCGTTCGCCCGGCGCCAGCGACAGCTGCTGCACCGCGACCGGCGCGGGCAGGAAGCCCTGATCGCTGGCGATCACGTTGAATGGGCGCCCGTCGCTGAGCTGCAGGGTATAGCGGCGCGCGTTGGAGGCGTTGAGCAGGCGCAAACGCACCCAGCCGCGCGACACCTCGACATACGGATTTTGCACGCCGTTGACCAACAGCGTATCGCCGACGAAACCGCCCTGCGACGGCGCATCGTATTGCGGCGTGCCGAAGTTATCGAAGCGCTTGTCCTGAATGATCAGCGGGAAATCGTCGACGCCGTAGTGGTTGGGCAGCGGCAGCGCTTTGCTGACCGCATCCTCCACCAGCCACAGCCCGGCCAGCCCGTTGTAAACGTGCGGCGCCATGCGGTTCGGCGTATTGGCGTGGTACCAACAGGTGGCCGCCGCCTGACGGATGGGCAGCACCGGCGACCAGTCGACGTTGGGCGACATCATGCGCGGCGCGCCGCCCATCAGCGTGCCCGGCACCTGCAGACCGCTGACGGTCATCGCCACCGGCTCCTGCAGGCGGTTGCTGTAGATCAGTTTGACGTCGTCACCGCTGTAAACCCGCACCGTCGGTCCCAAATACATGCCGTTGATGCCCCACACCGCCGCCTTGCGGCTATCCATAAACGCCCAGTGGGCGCGCTGCAGGGTCAGGAACAGCGGCTGACCGCGGCGAGACTCCAGCAGCGGGGGGATGGGTAATGGGGTCTGCGTTCCGCTCGCCTCTGCCCTCAGCGGCACGGCGCTCGCGCACAGCGCCAGGCCCGATGCCTGTATAAACTGACGTCGACTGAGTGACATATTTTCTCCATGAAAAGCAATAACTAAACCGTGTGCAAAACCCAAACGCCCGCCAATCAAGATTAGCAGGCGCTCAGGCGTTAACGGCGCTGAACGCCAATTAAAAACGTATTCTTTGAAGCCGGTAGACTCTTATTTTTTGGCGGCGTTGCGCTGGGCGACTTCGGCGTCCAATTGGGCGATTTTCGCCTCCATCAGCTCGCGGCAATGCGCCGCCAGCTCGCGCACGTTTTCTTTGCCGTATTTGCTGGTATCCACCGGCGCCAACATCTCGACGATCACGTGACCGTTATTCCAGCGATTAAGATTTATATTACCGCTGGTGGTCGATACGCAGATCGGCACAATCGGCACGCCGGCGGCGATGGCCGCGTGGAACGCGCCGGTTTTAAACGGCATCAGCCCGCGACCGCGGCTGCGGGTCCCTTCCGGGAACATCCAGATCGAAATGTCTTTCTTTTTGAACTGCTCCGCCACCTGGGCGATGGTGCCGTGCGCCTTGGCGCGATTATCACGATCTATCAGCAGATTACCGGTCAGCCAATACAGCGGGCCGAAAAACGGGATCCACACCAGACTTTTTTTACCGACGGTCACGGTGCGCGGCTGCACGATATTGGCGGCCGTCACCATGTCGTAGTTATTTTGGTGGTTGGCGATATAGATGCAGTTGCCGTTGTTGGCCGCATCGGCCGGCACGCGGGTTTCAACCTTGATGCCGAACAGCGTCGACAGGCGGCCGAAAAGGTGGCCGAAGGTCGCCACGTGGCGGGGATTGCGCGGGCTGAACAAGCAATAAACAGAACCGAAAATACACACCAGAATACAGAAAAGAGTGGCGAGAACGGCACGCAAAATCAATAACATAACAACCTCATTAGCACACTGCCAACGCAGTTTACTTCGCTGCGCAGATTCCTTTACTCATTATTTGCCGGCCAGGCGATAAGCACGCCGATGTCGCCTGCCTTTCTCGCTATTTTCCCGCCAGCCGGCAATACGCACAATAATTTTATGCGCAGAAATGTTAACTATTTGGAAAATAAACGCCAGTAAAAATAAATAAGGCGGCCACAGCATGCTGCGACCGCCCGTTAACGCTGGCGCCAACGCTTACTCTTCGCTGTCGCCGCCCGACGCCCGCACCGGCGCATCCACTTCGACGCGATCGATGCGCTGCAGGCCGCGCGGCAGCTGGGTGCCCTTGCGCCCGCGCTCGGCGCGGAATTTCTGCAGATCCTCCGGCCGCAGCGTCAGCTTGCGTTTGCCGACGTGCAGCGTGACGGACGCCTGCGGCGGCAGCACAAACAGCCAAGCCAGCTTGTCGTCACCGGCCGCCGCCTGGGCTGCCGGAATGGAGACGATCTTGTTGCCTTTGCCCTTCGACAGCTGCGGCAGATCGGCGACCGGGAACATCAGCATGCGCCCGGCGGCGGTGATCGACAGCAGCATGTCGTCTGCGCCGTGGATTTCCATCGGCGGCAGCGCCCTGGCGTTGTCCGGCAGCGTGATCATCACCTTGCCGGCGCGGTTGCGCGCCACCAAATCGTTGAAGGTGCAAACGAAGCCGTAACCGGCATCGGACGCCATCAGCAGCTTCTGATCGTCGGCCGCCATCAGCACTTGCTCAATGGTGGCGCCCGGCGGCGGCGTCAGCTTGCCGGTCAGCGGCTCGCCCTGCCCGCGCGCTGAAGGCAGCGTCATCGGATCGAGCGCATAGCTGCGCCCGGTGGAGTCGATGAACACCACCGGCTGGTTGCTCTTGCCGCGCGCCGCGCCGCGGAAGCTGTCGCCGGCCTTGTAGCTCAGGCCGGCCGGATCGATGTCGTGGCCCTTGGCGCTGCGCACCCAGCCCATTTCAGACAGCACGATGGTCACCGGCTCGGACGGCACGAAGTCGTGCTCGCTCATCGCCTTGGCTTCCGCGCGCTCGGTCAGCGGCGAACGGCGATCGTCGCCGTAGGTCTGCGCATCGGCCTGGATCTCTTTCTTGATCAGCGTGTTCAGCTTGCGCTCAGACGCCAGCAGCGCCTGCAGCTGATCGCGCTCTTTCGCCAACTCATCCTGCTCACCGCGGATCTTGACCTCTTCCAGCTTGGCCAGGTGACGCAGTTTCAGCTCGAGGATCGCTTCCGCCTGGGTATCGGAGATGCCGAAACGCTGCATCAGCACCGGCTTCGGCTCATCTTCGCTGCGGATGATGTGGATCACCTCGTCGATATTGAGGAACGCCACCAGCAAACCTTCGAGGATATGCAGGCGTTTCAGCACTTTCTCGAGGCGGTAGTTCAGGCGGCGGCGCACCGTGTCGCGACGGTAGGCCAGCCATTCGGTGAGGATCTCCACCAGCCCTTTGACCTGCGGGCGGTTATCCAGACCGATCATGTTCATGTTGATGCGGTAGCTGCGTTCCAGATCGGTGGTGGCGAACAGGTGGTTCATCACCTGTTCCAGATCGATACGGTTGGAGCGCGGCACGATCACCAGACGCGTCGGGTTTTCGTGGTCGGACTCATCGCGCAGATCTTCGACCATCGGCAGCTTCTTGGCGCGCATCTGGCTGGCGATCTGCTCCAGCACCTTGGCGCCGGACACCTGGTGCGGCAAGGCGGTGATCACCGCGCTGCCGTCTTCTTTCTTCCACACGGCGCGCATGCGCACCGAGCCGCGCCCGCTCTGGTAAATTTTGCGGATTTCATCGCGCGGGGTGATGATCTCGGCTTCGGTCGGGAAGTCCGGCCCCTGCACGAATTCGAGCAGATCGTCGAGCGAGGCGCCCGGCTTGTCGAGCAGCGCCACCGCAGCGGCGGCGACTTCGCGCACGTTGTGCGGCGGAATGTCGGTCGCCATGCCGACGGCGATGCCGGTGGTGCCGTTCAGCAGGATGTTCGGCAAGCGCGCCGGCAACATCTTCGGCTCTTGCAGCGTGCCGTCAAAGTTCGGGATCCAGTCGACGGTGCCCTGCCCCAGCTCGGCCAGCAAGACTTCGGCATATTTGGACAGGCGCGATTCGGTATAACGCATCGCCGCAAACGACTTGGGATCGTCCGGCGCCCCCCAGTTCCCCTGGCCGTCCACCAGCGGATAGCGATACGAGAACGGCTGCGCCATCAGCACCATGGCTTCATAACACGCGCTGTCGCCATGCGGGTGGTATTTACCCAGCACGTCGCCCACGGTGCGGGCGGATTTCTTGAATTTGGCGCTGTTGTTCAGCCCCAGCTCAGACATGGCGTAGATGATACGGCGTTGTACCGGCTTCAAGCCGTCGCCAATATACGGCAACGCCCGATCCATGATGACGTACATGGAATAGTTCAGATAGGCGTTTTCAGTGAATGTGTGCAGCGGTAAACGCTCTACACCATCATGAGTCAGATCACTCATTACTCAATTATCCTCAGACCGTGGCTTGGCAATCCCTGGACGACAATAAGGCATCGCTTGTCGATTCTGCCCGCGATAGTAACCCATCTGCGGGGTAGCTGTCACAGTTGGCGCAAGGATCGCCGACCGAAGCCGCTGCCATCAGGGGGTTTAGGCAAAATTCCACCGAGATTGTTGATTAGGAGTCAACACTGTTGTGCCTGCCGTCACGTTTTTACTTGCTTAGTCAGCGATTACACTCTCGTTCAGCAAGCTGTTTTTGCGCACTGCAGCGGAAAACGGCATCAATCTTAACTCTGACGGGAGCCGCAAAAGATGAGCAATATCCTGATTATCAACGCTAAAAAGCAATTCGGCCATTCCAACGGCGAACTCAATCAAACCCTGAGCGACGTGGCGGAAAGCTTCTTGCGCGATCTGCAGCACGAGGTTCAGGTCACGGTGGTCGACGACGGTTATGACATTGACGCCGAGGTGCAGAAATACCTATGGGCCGACGCGGTTATCTATCAGATGCCGGGTTGGTGGATGGGCGAACCCTGGATCCTGAAAAAATACATCGACGAAGTGTTCACCGCCGGCCACGGCAGCCTGTACGCCAGCGATGGCCGCACCCGCTCCGACGCCGGCAAGAAGTACGGCTCCGGCGGCCTGATACAGGGGAAAAAATACCTGCTGAGCCTGACCTGGAACGCCCCGCTGGAAGCTTTTACCGATCCCGATCAGTTCTTCCACGGCGTCGGCGTCGACGGCGTTTACCTGCACTTCCACAAGGCCAATCAGTTCCTGGGGATGGAAGCCTTGCCGACCTTTATCTGCAATGACGTGATAAAACAACCGGATATCGAAACGGACATCGCACGTTATCGCGAGCATCTGGCGGGAATTTTTGCTTAACTGGCAGCGAAGGGCTTAACCAACGAGGTAATGATGATCACCGTAATCGCAGAAATCAAAGTCAAACCCGGCCACCGCGCCACCGTGTTACAAGCCATTGAAAAACTGGTGCCGCTGGTGCTGGCGGAAGAAGGCTGCGGCGAATACACGCCGATGGTAGACAGCCACACGCAGGCTCCCTGGCAGAAACTGTCGCCGGATTCGGTGTTTATGCTGGAAAAATGGCAAAGCCAGACGCATCTGGAAAAACACCTGCAGATCGACCATATGCTCAAGCACCGCGAAACCATCAAGGACTACGTGCTGGGCACCGAGATCTACGTGCTGGAAAACGCGCTGTAATCCCTTCAGAGGCCCTCTGCGGCCTCTGGCGGCTCTCCCTCAAGGCGGGCGCTGACGTAGTCGAGAAAACAGGTGAGGCGCGCCGCCAGCTGGGCGTCGTGGTAATACACCGCGTTGATCGGCTGGCGCACGTCCAGCGTCTCCCGCACCAGCAGCGGTACCAGCCGGCCCGCTTCCCGATCGCGGCGGGTCATGAAGTCCGCCAGTTGGACAATGCCCGCCCCGCGCAACGCCAACTCACGCAGCGTCTCCCCGCTGGAGGCCAAGATCGTCGGTTCGATGGCGAAATACCGCGCCTGCCGGTAACGCAGCGGCCACTGGTTCAGCGATTCCGGGTAGGTGAATCCCAACAGGCAATGGCGGTGCAGATCTTCCACACCGCACGGTTCGCCATGCCGTTGCAGGTAATCCGGGCTGGCGAGGATGCGCAACCGGCTATGCCCCAGCAGGCGCGCATGGAGCGTGGAGTCGCGCAGCGCGCCGATGCGGATCGCGATATCGGCGCGTTTCTCCAGCAGGTCGATATTGCGATCGTCGGTGTCCAGCTCCAGCTCAATCTGCGGATAACGGCGGCGGAACTCCGCCACCATCGGCACCAGCACGTGCGCCATGAACGGGGCGGCGGCGTTGACCCGCAGCCGACCGGCGGGCAGCTGGCGCCGCAGCGCCATCAGTTCTTCGGCCTGATCCACCGAACGCAGGATTTCGCGCGCAGGCGCCAGGAAGCTCTGCCCTTCTTCGGTCAGGCTCAGGCGACGCGTGGTGCGGCGCAAGAGCGTAGCGTCGAGTTTCGTTTCCAGGCGGCTGAGTGCGCGGCTGACGCCGGAGGTGGTTTGGCCGAGCCGATCGGCGGCGGCGGTGACCGAACCGCTGTCGACCACCGCCGTGAACGCCAGCAGCTCTTCGAGGGTGATCTTCACGCGGTTCGCCCCAGGTTGACGGGCGCCGCATGCAACGCCCTGCGGGAAAGCAGGCCCGGCATTTCACCGGGCCAGGGTCAGGCTCAGACCGCCAATTCGGCCATGTCGCCCTTGTCTTGCAGCCAGTTGCGGCGATCTTCCGAACGCTTCTTGGCCAACAGCATGTCCATCACCGCCAGCGTCTGATCGACGTCATCCTCTGCCACCGTCAGTTGCACCAGACGGCGGGTGTTCGGATCGAGGGTGGTTTCGCGCAGCTGCAGCGGGTTCATCTCGCCCAGCCCTTTAAAGCGCTGTACGTTCGGCTTGCCCTTCTTGCGCTTCAGCTGTTCCAGCACGCCGGCTTTCTCTTCTTCATCCAGCGCGTAGAACACCTCTTTACCGAGATCGATACGGTACAGCGGCGGCATGGCGACATAGACGTGGCCGCCTTTCACCAGCGAGCGGAAGTGGCGCACGAACAGCGCGCACAGCAGCGTGGCGATATGCAGGCCGTCGGAGTCCGCATCCGCCAGGATGCAGATTTTACCGTAGCGCAGTTGGCTGAGATCTTCGCTGTCCGGATCGATGCCGATCGCCACGGAAATGTCGTGCACTTCCTGCGAGGCCAGCACTTCGTCCGAGGAGACTTCCCAGGTGTTCAGGATCTTGCCCTTGAGCGGCATGATCGCCTGATATTCGCGATCGCGCGCCTGCTTGGCCGATCCACCCGCCGAGTCCCCTTCCACCAGGAACAGTTCTGTCATGGCCAGATCCTGCGAGGTGCAGTCCGCCAGCTTGCCCGGCAGCGCCGGCCCGCTGGTCAGCTTCTTGCGCACCACTTTCTTGGCGGCGCGCAGACGGCGCTGGGCGCTGGAGATAGCCAGCTCGGCCAGCTGTTCCGCCGCCTGAACGTTCTGGTTCAGCCACAGGCTGAAGGCGTCTTTCACCACGCCGGAAACGAAGGCAGCGCACTGGCGCGAGGAGAGACGCTCTTTGGTTTGCCCGGCGAACTGCGGATCCTGCATCTTCACCGACAGCACGTAGGCGCAGCGATCCCAGATATCCTCCGCCGACAGCTTCACGCCGCGCGGCAGAATATTGCGGAATTCGCAGAACTCGCGCATCGCGTCCAGCAGCCCCTGACGCAGGCCGTTGACGTGGGTGCCGCCCTGCATGGTCGGGATCAGGTTGACGTAGCTTTCGGTTAGCAGCTCGCCGCCTTCCGGCAGCCACAGCAGCGCCCAGTCCACCGCTTCGGTGTCCCCGGCGAAATTGCCGACGAACGGCGCTTCCGGCAGGGTGATCAGGCCGTTGACCGCTTCCATCAGGTAGTCGGTCAGACCGTCCTGATAGCACCAGCGCTGTTCGGTGTTGTTCACCTTGTCGATGAAATAGATCTCGACGCCGGGGCACAGCACCGCTTTGGCTTTCAGCAGGTGAGTCAGGCGCGATACCGAGAAGCGCGGGCTGTCGAAGAACTGCTCGTCCGGCCAGAAGTGCACGCTGGTGCCGGTGTTGCGTTTGCCGCAGGTGCCGGTCACCGTCAGATCTTGCACCTTGTCGCCGTTTTCGAAGGCGATGCCGTAGACGTTGCCGTCGCGGCGCACGTTGACTTCCACCCGCTTCGACAGGGCGTTGACCACCGAGATCCCAACGCCGTGCAGGCCGCCGGAGAACTGGTAGTTTTTATTCGAGAATTTACCGCCGGCGTGCAGCCGGCACAGGATCAACTCAACCGCCGGCACGCCCTCTTCCGGGTGGATGTCCACCGGCATGCCGCGGCCGTCGTCGATCACTTCCAGCGACTGATCGGCGTGCAAAATCACGTCGATGCGCTTGGCGTGACCGGCCAACGCTTCGTCGACGCTGTTATCGATCACCTCTTGGCCGAGGTGATTTGGGCGCGTCGTGTCGGTATACATGCCGGGACGACGGCGCACTGGTTCTAGACCGCTGAGTACTTCAATGGCATCAGCGTTATAGCTGGATTGAGTCATCGTTGATTATTTTTTCGTGGTTAAAGGGAGGTGCCGGAACGGTCCGTCAGACCGCGTTTAGCCCTAAAAAATCCACAATCTGGGGGAAGTAGTGCTCGAAACCGACGAAGGCGTGGTTTCCACCCGACTCCACCGTTTGCCGACACGCAGTGTAATACGCCACTGCCTGGCCGTAATCGAGAATTTCATCGCCCGTTTGCTGCAGCAGCCAGATTAAATCCGGCGACTCCAAGGGATCGATCTGCATCACTTTCAGATCGTAAACGTGCCGAGACTCTAACACATATTGCTGGCCGGTGTAGGGGTTCTCGTTGGCGCCGAGATAGTCGACCAGCAGCTCAAACGGCTTGACCGCCGGGTTGACCACCACCGCCGGCAGCGAAAAACACTGCGACAGCCAGGTGGCGTAATAGCCGCCCAGCGATGAACCGACCAGCCCGAGCGTTTGGCCGGCGCGCTCCAGCACCATATTCTCCAGCATCTCGGCGGCCTCCGCCGGAAAGGCCGGCAGCTGCGGCACCAGCATCTCGATATCGGGATGGTGCTCGGCCAGCCAGGCCTTGAAGGCCACCGCCTTGGCCGACTGCGGCGAACTGTTGAAACCGTGCAGGTAGAGCAGTGTCGAAGGCATCAGTATCCATCCGAGTCCATATCGGGGCGGAAATCGTCGTTTTCCAGGCGGAACACCTGCGTCTCGACGCGGCCGTCCGGCAGCAGATCGAGGTAGCGCCAGCCGGGGGAGACGT
Source organism: Serratia sp. CY38905 (assembly GCF_052168875.1). Classification (NCBI taxonomy): domain Bacteria; kingdom Pseudomonadati; phylum Pseudomonadota; class Gammaproteobacteria; order Enterobacterales; family Yersiniaceae; genus Serratia; species Serratia sp. CY38905. The sequence continues at coordinate 32,426 of NZ_JBJNLV010000019.1, forward strand.
CGTCAATGGTGAAGTTCGTGCAGTGCGGCTTGAATTGCACGCAGGTGGACGGCGTCGCCAACAGGCGTCGGCCCTGCCATTCCAGATCCAGATCCTGGTGAATGTGCCCGCACACCACGGTATTCACTTTCGGATAACGCAGCAGGATCGCGCCCAGCATATGCGGGTTGCGCAGGCTGTGCTGATCGAGCCAGGTGCAGCCGGAAGGCAGCGGATGATGGTGCAGCAGCAACAGCGTATAGCGCTCGGGGTGAGCCTGCAGGCAGCGCTCCATCCACTCGAGCTGGTATTCGCTCAATTCGCCGTGCGGCACGCCGAACACCTGGCTGTCCAGCATCAGCACCTGCCAGCTGTCGCCCAGCAGCACCTGTTTGGAAGGCGCGATGCCGGCTGCGGCCAACGCATCGACCATCGCCGGTTGAAAATCATGGTTGCCCGGCAGCCACACGCAGGGAGCCGGCAATTGCGCAATGCCGGCGGCGAAGTGGCGGTAGGCCTCTTGCGAATGATCCTGCGCCAAATCTCCCGTGGCGACGATCAAATCGACGTCGCGGCGCTGCGCCTGGATGGCGTCCAGCACCGCGTGATAGCTGCGATAGGTATTGATGCCGAGCAACGTCTCGTGTTCGCCGGCAAAAAGGTGGGTATCTGTTATTTGTAGAATCCTGACCGCGGCCCCACTCGCCACGGGCAGTTTAAACAGGCTTTCCAAATGGTGTCCTTTGTTATTTCAGTCTGTCTAACAAACCGGAACCGCCATCGCTCCATGCGCCAAACAGTAGCGCAGCCAATCAGCAAGAAACTGGTTAATTTGATGCTTTTCGTCGCGTTGATGCAACTTTTTATTAGGATAATCATAACGCGCTTTAAAGCGATAGATCTGCTGACTGGAACACACTTCCGCAACCATGGCGTCATGGTATAGCCGCACCGTCATCGCGGGCAGGCTCCAGTAGCTGACCGCCGGAAAGATCTGCTCGATCTCCACCAGCGACGTGTAACGCGTGGACTCAACGATGGTCAAACGATAGCCGGCGCCGTTCACCTGATAAGTCACCGTTTCGCCCGCTTCGTCGTTGCGCGGCAGCAAGCGGCGCAATTGCGCGAAGTTGGTTTCGCACAATCTCATCATTTCGGGGAAATCAGGGGTATAGCGCTGTTTCATTAGTTGGCCCACTCTTTTCTCAACGATTCATGGTGCAACGCCAGCCATTGCAATGCAATCACTGATGCGGCGTTATCGATCGCGCCCTCCTCAACCCAGCGGTAAGCCTGCTCGCGGCTGACCACGTGGACGCGGATATCTTCATGTTCTTCCGCCAGGCCGTGGATGCCCTCAGCGGTACCGGCGTCCACCTCACCGACCATGATCGACAGACGTTCGCTGGTGCCGCCGGGGCTGGCCAGGTAGCTCAGCACCGGCTTGCAGCGCCCGACCACCACGCCGGCCTCCTCCTGCGCTTCGCGGCGGCACACGTCCTCGACGCTTTCGCCGGTCTCGATCATACCCGCCACCATTTCCAGCAGCCAGGGCGAATGGCTGGTATCAACCGCGGCGATGCGCAGTTGTTCAATCAGCACAACCTCGTCGCGCACCGGATCGTAGGGCAGCAGCACCGCCGCATGGCCGCGTTCAAAAATTTCACGCGTGATTTCAGGGCTCATTTCGCCATTGAACAACCGATGGCGAAACCGGTATAAATTGAGTGAAAAAAAACCACGGTACAGCGTCTCGCGTGCAATAATTTCTACATCTTTTTTCTCGAAAGTAACGGGCGACGGCTGCGAACGGTTCATGCGCGAATTCTCCTGCTTGAGTATGCCGATAAAATAATCGGTTTTGATGACAGAAACAGCGGGACTCTCCGCCGCGGCTTTATGTTAGGCTGTTTTCCGCCGCCGGATGCGGCACGTTTGTGCGCTCGCAGGTAATAGCGGGAAACAATCCGGATTGTCAGCCATAATATCAGCTGCAGTCGACCCGGGCAGTACGCCAAGGTAAATGGGCGGTCTGAAAGGTAAAAGTTACGTGAGATGGCACATTCAGCCACCTGATGCGTACCCCAGACTCTGCTAGAATCGGCAACTATTTCGTCTATCGTCAGCGCTAACATAGCAATATTGCTGCACAACAAGGAATGCAAATGAAGAAACTGCTCCCCCTTCTTATCGGACTGAGCCTGGGCGGCTTCAGTGCAATGAGCCAGGCAGAGAACCTGCTGCAGGTCTACAAACAGGCCAGGGAAAGTAACCCGGATCTGCGCAAAAGTGCTGCTGACCGCGACGCCGCATTCGAAAAGATCAATGAAGCGCGCAGCCCGTTGCTGCCGCAGCTCGGTTTAACCGCAGGTTACGATTACACCAACGGTTATCGTGACAGCAATGGCGTTAACAGCAACGTGACCAGCGGTTCGTTGGCGCTGACGCAAACTATTTTCGACATGTCGAAATGGCGCCAGCTGACGCTGCAGGAAAAGACCGCCGGCATCTCCGACGTCACCTTCCAGACCGCTGAGCAGCAGCTGATTCTCAACACCGCCACCGCCTACTTCAATGTGCTGAAGGCGATCGACACGCTGTCCTATACCCAGGCGCAGAAAGATGCGGTATACCGCACGCTGGATCAAACCACCCAGCGCTTCAACGTGGGCCTGGTGGCGATCACCGACGTGCAGAACGCCCGCTCGAACTATGACACCGTGCTGGCGGCGGAAGTCTCCGCCCGCAACGATCTGGATAACGCGCTGGAAACGCTGCGCCAGGTGACCGGGGCCTTCTACCCGGAGCTGGCCTCGTTGAATACCGATCGCTTCAGTACCCAGCGCCCGGAAGCGGTGAACAACCTGCTGAAAGAAGCGGAAGCGCGCAACCTGAGCCTGCTGTCCGCCCGTCTGAGCCAGGACCTGGCGCGCGAGCAAATCCGCGCAGCCCAAACCGGCTATATGCCGACAATTGACGTCAGCGCGTCAACCGGCATCAGCAATACCAAATACAACGGCTCCAACACCGGCGGCGCGAATGCCGCACGCTACAGCGACTCCGATGCGGGCCAAAATAAGGTCGGCATCAGCTTCAACCTGCCGCTGTACAGCGGCGGCGCGACCAACTCGCAGGTCAAACAAGCGCAGTACGGCTTCGTCGGCGCCAGCGAGCAGTTGGAAAGCTCACACCGCAGCGTGGTGCAGACCGTGCGTTCGTCGTTCAACAACGTTAACGCCTCGATCAGCAGCATCAACGCCTACAAACAGGCGGTGATCTCCGCGCAAAGCTCCCTGGACGCGATGGAAGCCGGTTATCAGGTCGGTACCCGCACCATCGTCGACGTGCTGGACGCCACCACCACGCTGTATAACGCCAAACGTCAGCTGTCCGACGCGCGTTATACCTATCTGATCAACCAGCTGAACATCAAGTCGGCGCTCGGCACGCTGAACCAGAACGATTTGCTGCTGTTGAACGGCGCGTTGGGCAAACCGGTGTCGACCGCACCTGACGCCGTCGCACCGCAGAATCGCGCGCAGGACGCCTATGCAGACGGCTATCAGGACAATGCGCCGATGCAGCAAACCGCGGCGCCGGTACCGGCGGCCACTCGCGCATCCGCGCCGGCCGTTACCACCAGCCAACCGGCTCGCAACAGCGGCAACCCATTCCGCAACTGATGCGCGCACATTGATAAACACGGGGTTCGGCCTGCGCCGCGCCCCGTTTTTTTTGCCTCGATTTCACCACTTCTGCCCGCCGTCTCACAGCCGCCGCCACGTCAGGTGGTATCATCGTCACTCTCGTTTTCGCAGTCTGGTGAGGTTCGATGGACAACGATTCACGCTGGCAGCGCTTGATTAACGACGGCGAACTGCCGCCGCCGCTGCGCCCGACACAGGCGGTTTACGCCTCCTGGCTGCGCTGCCGCAGCCTGATGCAGCCCGACGTCTGGCAAGCACCGCACCGCGCCCAGGGCGCCACCTTCGAATCGATTTGCCGCCGCAAGAACGACCTGCTGACGCTCGGCCAGGCGGCGCTGGAGGACGCCTGCGAATACATGGAGCCACGTCGTTGTCTGTTGATGATCCTCGACGAGAGCGGCTGCATGCTGTGGCGCTGCGGCGACGCCCAAACCTGGGAACATTTACAGCAACTGGGGTTCGCCCCCGGCGCTTACTGGGCCGAAGGGCAGATCGGCACCAACGCCCCGGCGCTGGCGGCAACGGAAGGCCACCCGGTGCGGGTGAGCGGCGGGGAGCACGTGCGCCGGGCGCTGCACGGCTGGTCGTTCTGCGCTACGCCGGTCTACGACAACAGCGGCCGCCAGCGCGGTTCGATCGCGCTGGGCTGTCTGTTGGCCGACTGCGCCGCCGGCGATCTGTCGCTGACGCTGGCCATCGCCCGCGAAATCGGCAACTCGCTGAACGCCGACGGCCTGCTGGCGGAATCCAACCGCCATCTGAATCAGCTTTACGGCCTGCTGGACGGCGTGGACGACGGCGTGATGGCTTGGGATCACCGTGGCTACCTGCAATACATCAACCAGCGCGCCGCCGCCCTGCTGAAGCTGGACGAGCAGCAGAGCCAGGGCAAACCGCTGGCGCAGCTGCTGACGCTGCCCGCCCTGCTCAAGCGCGCCATCGCCGACCGGCAGCCGCTGCAACACGTCGAAGTCACCTTCGAAAGCCAGCGGCAGTTTATCGCCGCCCTGCTGACGCTAAAGCCGATTTTCGACGGCGATCGCTGCAGTTTCATCGCCCTGCTGCACCCGCTCGAGCGGCTGCGCCAGTATGTCAGCAGCCAGCTGGGGCACGTCAGCCACAGCTTCGAGCAAATGCCCTCCGCCTCGCTGGAGATGCGGCGGCTGATCCGTTACGGGCAGCAGGCGGCCAAGGGCCAGCATCCAATCCTGCTGCGCGGGGAGGAAGGGGTTGGCAAAGAGCGGCTCAGCCAGGCTATCCACAACGCCGGCGAACGCGCCGCCGGGCCGTATATCGCCCTCAACTGCCAGCTGCTGCCGCAGGCGCAGGGGCTGCGTGAACTACTGGGCAGCGACGCCAACGAAGAAGAGGCGGGCCAGCTGAGTAAATTCGAATTGGCCAACGGCGGCACGCTGTACCTCGAACAGATCGAATACCTGCCGGCGGAGATGCAGTCGGCGTTGCTGCAGGTGCTGAAAACCGGCGTGGTGATCCGCCTCAATTCCAGCCGGGTGATCCCGGTCGATGTCCGAGTCATCGCCGGCAGCGCCGCCGATCTGCCGCTGCTGGTGCAGCAAAACCGCTTCCGCCGCCAGCTGTTTTACAGCCTGCAGGCGTTCGAGATCCAGATCCCGCCGCTGCGCCAGCGGCTGAGCGATATTCCGCTGCTGGTCAAACACCATCTGCGCACGCTGGAGCAGCATTTTCAGTGTCGCTTTCGGGTGGATGACGAAGTGATGGCCCAGCTGGCGCTCTACCTGTGGCCGGGCAACGATTTGGAACTGAAAGGGGTGGTGGAGCGCGCGGCAATGATCTGCCACGGCCACCACATCCAATTGGCGGATCTGCCGGCGCACCTGCTCGGCCAGCCGTCGCTGCTGGAAAGCGATCCGCAGCCCGGCGCGCCGCTGCTGACGCTGACGGACATGGAGCGCCAGGCGATCCTGCGCGCGGCGACCGTCAGCCGCGGCCAGCTGACGGAAATGGCGCAGCTGTTGGGCATCGGCCGCACCACCCTGTGGCGGAAGATCAAACAGCACGGGATCGACATCCGCCAGTTCAAGCTGCGCGCCTGAACGCCTAGTGGCTGAGCTGCAGTACCCCGCGCGCGGCGTCCAGCATCGCCTTCTGCCCGCTGCGGGTTTTGCTCAGGCAATCCTGCATGCCGACCACCATCGGCATGCCCATCGCCTTCGCCAGAATGGCGCTGTGCGACAGGGCATTGCCGCCGCTCAGGCAGATGCCGAGCACCAGCCGCCTGTCGAGCATCACCACCTCCGAAGGCATCAGTTCGTCCATCACCAGTATCGACGGCTCTGCCAGCGCAATCGTCGGTAACGGCAGCCCCTGCAGATGGCACAGCGTGCGGCGCAGCATGTCGCGCACGTCCAGTTCGCGCGCCCGCATATAGTCGTCATCCAGCTCGCGGTACTCTTCGGCGATCGCCTCCAGCACCTGTCGCCAGGCCTGCTCGGCGCTGCACAACTGCTGCGCGATGCGGGTGTACGCCGCCTGCTGCAGATCCGGATCGTCCAGCAGCATGCTGTGGGCGCCGAAGATCGCCGCCTGCGGCTTGCCGATCAGCGTGCCGGTGCGCTCTGCCAGCCGGTTCAGATCGCTCAGCGTGCGCTGCAGCGCCTCACGCAGGCGTTGCTGTTCGCCCAACACCTCGTCCGCGCCGATTCGTCGATCGACGGTTGGCGGCCAGAAGCTGTGGGCCTGGAACACCGGCCCGCTGGTGACGCTTTCCGCCACCGGAATGCCATGCAGCGAAGGCTGCTGCCGCTCGGAAACCGTCTCGCCGAAATGCTGTTCCGCCAGCGCTTTGAACGCCGCCAGCGCTTCGTCCGCCTGCGCGCCGTCGGCGATCAGGCGAATAGTGTCGCCGTGGCGCACCTGCAGCAGCGCCAACTGATTGAGGCTGCGCGGATCGACGCACTGCCCTTGCTTTTCCAGCACCAGCTCAGCCTTGTACGGCGCCAGCGCCTCGACCAACCGCGCCGCCGGGCGCGCGTGCAGCCCATGCGGGTTTTGCACCGTCCAGGTTGCGCTTTTGCCCTGCGCCAGCGGCAAGGCCGCGCTTTTTGCGGCCGGCGAGCCTTCGCCCAGCTGCGCCTGTTTGGCCTGCAGCGCGCCCTGCGCCTCCGCCACCACCTGCTCCAGCGCGGCACCAGAGTTGGCGGCCACCACCGCCGCCAGCGTGCCTTCGACCAGCGGCGCCGCACACAGCCGCACTTTGACAGCCACGTCCGGATCCAGCAGATCGAGCGCGGTTTCGGCGCTGAGCAGCGCGCTGCCCAAATCCATCAGCACCAGAACGCCGTCACCGTCGGCGACCGCTTCGATCGCCTCCATCACTTTGACCGCGTCGGTGCCGATCGGGTGTTCCTCGTCATCCACGCCCGCCGCCAGCGCCAGTTTGCAGCCGTCGCCGCGCATCATCTGCCGCGCCAGTTGCTCAACGCCGCGCGCCAGCAACGCGCTGTGCGAAACCACCACGATATTAATCATCTCGCCTCCTGCTAGCTGCCGGCGACCTCGGCCAGCGTTTTCATCATCAACATCACCGAAGTGGCGCCGGGATCCTGGTGGCCGATGCTGCGCTCGCCCAGGTAACTGGCCCGCCCCTTGCGCGCCTGCATGGTAATGGTGCTCTCCACCGCCCGCTCGGCGCTGTCGGCGGCGCGCTGCAGCGCCTCCGCCACGCTCAGGTTCTGCTGCGCGGACTGCCCGAGGCTTTCCACCACCGGCCACCAGACGTCGCACATGGTCTTGTCGCCCGGCTCCGCCTTACCGCGCATCACCACGCCTTCAACCCCCTCTTGCATCATTTGATGCAGCTCCGCCAGATCCAGGCTTTGCTTGGCGTTCGCCGCCTGCGCCGCGCGGATGAAGAAGGTGCCGAACAGCGGGCCGCTGGCGCCGCCCACGCTCGACAGCAGCGTCATGCCGGTGTTTTTCAGGATGAAGCCTATGTCCTTGTCCGCCACCGACGGCAGCTTTTCCACCACCTTGTTGAAACCGCGATTCATGTTCAAACCGTGGTCGGCATCGCCGATCTCGGTGTCCAGCCGGGTCAGAAAATCTCGCTCCCGGCTGAACACCTCGCCGCAACGCATCAGCCAATCGACAACCTGTTGTTTGGTCAACGCCATGATTCCTCCTCAGCAACCCCAACGCAGCGCAGGCGTTTTCACCGGCGCATCCCACAAGGACAACAGCTCGTCGTCCACGTTCAACAGCGTGATGGACACGCCCTGCATATCGAGCGAAGTGCAGTAAGAGCCCACCAGATTGCGCTCAATGATGATGCCCGCCTCGGCGCAGCGCTCCGCCAGCCGATGGTATACGCCGTACAGCTCAGACAGCGGCGTGGCGCCCAGGTTGTTGACCAGCGCGATCGCTCGATCGCCGCGCGTCAACGGCTGCTTGGTCTGCATCTCGTCGCGCCACTCGCCCTGCTGACGATCCCAGACGCGGATCGTGCGCTGATAGTGGCCGTGGTCGATCAGCGTATGGAACATGTCGTCCACCGCCGCGTTGAGCGTGGTGAACGGACGGCGCGCAATGCCCGGCTCGCCGTGAATGCCGACGCCGAACTCCATTTCGTTCTCCGCCAGGGTAAACGACGGCTTGCCGGCGGCCGGCACGGTGCAAGCGCCCAGCGCGATGCCGATCGAATGCCCGTGGTTATTGATGCGATGCCCTAACGTCACCACGCTGTCCAGATCGTCGCCGCGCGCCGCGGCGGCGCCCAGCAGTTTCTCCATCAGCACGGTGTTGGCCACCCCGCGCCGCCCGGCGGTAAACAGGCTGTCTTTGACCGCCACGTCGTCATCCACCAGCACCGTCGCCACCGCGACGCCGCTGTCGTGCAGCAGCTCGGTGGCGGTTTCGAAGTTGAGCACGTCGCCGGTGTAGTTCTTGATCAGCATCAGCACCCCGGCGCCGCCGTCGATCGCCTGGCCGCACTCGTACATTTTATCCGGCGTCGGCGAGGTGAAAATCTCGCCCGGACAGGCGCCATCGAGCATCCCTTCGCCGACGAAACCGCAGTGCATCGGCTCATGGCCGCTGCCGCCGCCGGACAGGATCGCCACCTTGCCCGCCACCGGCGCATCGGCGCGGGTCACGAACAGCGGATCCGCGTGCACCAGCAACTCGGGATGGGCCTCCGCCAGCCCCTGCAACTGCTCTTCCAACACCGACTCGACCTGATTAATCAGTTTTTTCACGATGGTTTCCTCTGTAAGAACAGGGGCGCGGCGCACCGCGCCCCAACGATATCAATGATGCTGCAGCCAGGCGGCGCCCAGCCGATCCGCCGTCAGGATCGCCGCCTGCACGCCCGCGGGAGTAACCTTGAACGGCATGTTGTGAATGGTTTCGCCGGCGGCGCAGCTGGCTTCGGCCACCGCCATGATCTTCGCCGCCGCATCGCCGGTGACGCCCATCTGCGCCAGCGAGATCGGCAGGCCGATGCCATGACAAAACGCCAGCACGGTTTCAATCTGCGCCATCGGGCTGTTCTGCAGCACCAGCTGCGCCAGGGTGCCGAACGCCACTTTCTCACCGTGATACAGGTGGTGGCACTCTTCGAGCACGGTAAAACCGTTGTGAATGGCGTGCGCCGCCGCCAGCCCACTGCTCTCGAAGCCGATGCCGCTCAGATAGGTATTGGCCTCAATGATGCGTTCCACCGCTTCCGTCACCACGCCGGCCTCGACCGCCAGTTTGGCTTTCACCCCTTCCGCCAGCAGCGTGTCATAGCACAGCCGCGCCAAACTGAGCGCCGCCAGCGTCGATTTGCCGCCGGCCATGCTGGTGGCCTGGGCGTCGAAGCAGGCCTGGGCTTCGAAATAGGTGGAGAGCGCGTCGCCCATGCCGGCCACCAGCAGGCGCACCGGCGCCTTGGCGATGATGGCGCTGTCCATCACCACCATGTCCGGGTTGCGCGGGTAAATCAGGTATTCGGCGAATTCGCCCTGTTCGGTGTAGAGAACCGACAGCGCGCTGGTCGGCGCATCGGTGGAGGCGATGGTGGGAATGAGCACCACCGGCAGCTGTTGGTAGTGCGCCACGGCCTTGGCGGTGTCGAGCGTCTTGCCGCCGCCGACGCCGATCACGCCGCGGCAGCCGTGAGCCTGCAGCTCATGCCCGAGCCGGTCTATCTCCTTGCGGCAGCATTCGCCGTTGAAGCGGGCCGCATGATGTTTCACGCCGTGCTGCTGCAGGCTGCCCATTAGGGTGTCGCCCGCCAGCTGCATCACGAAGTCGTCGGCGATCACCAGATAGTGATCGGCGAGGGATTTGGCGTATTCGCCGACGGCGGCCAGCGCATTGGCGCCCTGAATATATTTGCCTGGTGACTGGATGATTCTCAACATAACCGGATCCTTGTAGGGAGTTGGCGATGGTAACGTTCAGATATCAGGTGATGATGCGCCGACTTCGCCGCCGGCTTGTTGTTGTGCTTCGACTATGAGCGCCCGCCACCCGCCTGGCGAGCCTCGCGATTTTTGTTCCATTATGGAACATCATCATAGCGACAACGTTTCATGATGAAACGCCAACGCGCGTTTTTTCGCCGCGAAAGCGAACTGGCGCACACCCCAACGTATAACTGCGTAAAGAGTCGATTCTGCGGGCGTTTCAGCTTTAATTTTGACCATGTTTCCCCTATCCTTAGCGCCACTACTGGGAAAGGGCGAAAACAGCCCGCATGATGGGATTGATAACGATGAAACGGACAAAAAACATCAACCAAGAGACGTTCCGCAAATCCTGGCGCAGTTACCGTGTCGCGCCCGTGGCTTTGGCGATCAGCGCCGTCTTTATGCTGGCCGGCTGCGAGAAGAGCGATGAAACGGTCTCCCTGTATCAGAATGCCGATGACTGTTCGCGCGCCAATCCTTCGATGAGCGAGCAGTGCACCACCTCCTACAACAATGCCCTGAAGGAAGCGGCGAAAACCGCGCCGAAATACGCCACCCGCGAAGACTGCGTCGCCGAGTTCGGCGAAGCGCAGTGCACCCAGGCGCCGGCACAGGCCGGCATGGCGGCGGAATCGCAAAGCAGCGGCAGCTTCTGGATGCCGCTGATGGCGGGCTACATGATGGGCCGCCTGATGGGCGGTTCCGGCTTCGCGCAGCAGCCGCTGTTCACCTCCAAGAACGCCGCCAGCCCGGCGAACGGCAAGTTTGTCGACGCCAGCGGCAAGAGCTACGGCCCGGCCACCGCCGGCGGCCGCACCATGACGGTACCGAAAACCGCCATGGCGCCGAAGCCTGCGGTCACCAACACCGTGACCCGCGGCGGCTTCGGCGAGACCGTAGCCAAGCAGACCAGCATGCAGCGCAGCAGCGCCACCTCCAACTCCGGCTCTCGCAGCATGGGCGGTTGATGCATGAAACGTATTGCTATTACCGAGCGCCCGGACTGGCGTGAAAAAGCGACCGAGTTCGGTTTCCGTTTCCACACCATGTACGGCGAGCCGTACTGGTGTGAAGACGCCTATTACCAGTTCACGCTGGCGCAGATTGAAGAGATCGAAAGCGCCACCGCCGAGCTGCACCAGATGTGTCTGCAGGTGGTGGAAAAAGTGGTCGGCAGCGACGAGCTGATGGCCAAGTTCTGCATCCCGAAACACACCTGGGAGTTCGTGCGCAGTTCGTGGCGCACCAATCAGCCGTCGCTGTATTCGCGTCTCGATCTGGCCTACGACGGCGTTAACCCGCCGAAGCTGCTGGAGAACAACGCCGATACGCCAACCTCGCTGTATGAGGCGGCCTTTTTCCAGTGGCTGTGGCTGGAAGACCAGATCAACGCCGGCAAGTTGGATCCTGAATCGGATCAGTACAACAGCCTGCAGGAGAAGCTGATCGAGCGTTTCGCCGAACTGAAAGCGCATCACGGCTTCGGCCTGTTGCACCTGGCGTGCTGCCAGGACAGCGAAGAAGATCGCGGCACGGTGCAATATCTGCAGGACTGCGCGCAGGAAGCCGGTCTGCCGACCGAGTTCCTGTTCATGGAAGAGATTGGCCTCGGCGAAAAAGGCCAGTTTACCGATCTGCAGGATCAGGTGATTGGCAACCTGTTCAAGCTCTACCCGTGGGAATTCATGCTGCGCGAGATGTTCTCCACCAAGCTGGAAGACGCCGGCGTGCGCTGGCTGGAACCGGCCTGGAAGAGCATCATCTCCAACAAGGCGCTGCTGCCGCTGCTGTGGGAAATGTTCCCGAACCACCCGAATCTATTGCCGGCTTATTTCGCGCAAGACGATCATCCGCCGATGGATCATTACGTCACCAAGCCGCTGTTCTCACGCGAAGGCGCCAATATCCAGATCGTCGAAAACGGTCAGGAAGTGGCGCGCGTCGATGGGCCGTACGGCGAAGAGGGCATGATCGTGCAGCAGTTCCACCCGCTGCCGAAGTTTGAAGACAGCTACACGTTGATCGGCAGCTGGCTGGTGAACGATCAGCCTTGCGGCATCGGCCTGCGCGAAGATCGCGAACTGATCACGCAGGATCTGTCGCGCTTCTATCCGCACACCATCCTCGGCTGATAGCCCCGCCGAGACCAAAACGCCAGTCTCTGACTGGCGTTTTTCTTTAGCCCACCTGCACCGACAGCATGCTCAGCGCTCCCATTTCGATACCGTCGATCGGCACGCTGATGGCCTCTTTGCCATCCCAACTGCCAAGCACGTACAGCAACGGCAGATAGTGTTCCGGCGTCGGATTCGACAGCGCCGCGCCTTCGTGGCGCATGAAATCCACCAGCGGATGGTTATCGCCCCGATAACGCAGGTTATCCCGGACAAAGTTATTGAACGATTCCGCCCACGGGTAGGCGCTGGTGTCGCCCTGCCATTTCACCATGCGCAGGTTGTGCACCACGTTGCCGCTGGCGACAATCATCACCCCCTCATCGCGCAGCGCCGCCAGTTTGCGCCCCAGCTCATAGTGATAGGCCGCCGGCTGCGTGCCGTCGACGCTGAGCTGCACCACCGGGATGTCAGCATTGGGGTACATCTTGATCAACACGCCCCAGGTTCCGTGATCCAACCCCCACTCGCCGAGATCGGCCGTCACCGGCACCGGCGCCAGCATTTGCTGCAGCTGCGCAGCCAGCGCGGGAGAGCCCGGCGCCGGATAACGGGTATCAAACAGCGCCTGCGGGAACCCGCCGAAGTCGTGAATGGTTTTGGGGTTTTCCATCGCGGTAACCGCAGTGCCGCGGGTATACCAATGCGCGGAAACCGCCACGATCGCCTTCGGGCGCGGCAATGACTCACCCAACGCACGCCATGCCCGGGTGTAGCGGTTGTCTTCCAGCACGTTCATCGGGCTACCGTGGCCAAGAAACAGTGCCGGCATACGAGAGGTGTTCATAGGGAGATCCTTAGTTCAAATTGTGCTATGCCGCTACATTACGCCCTTTGCCGCGCCAACACAGCCGGATAACCGTGATGAAGATATTCAATAAATTTGAATTAAAAGCGGAGGAATGCGCCGGCAGACAGAAAGATAAAAAATTAATATATTTCAATAGATTAATAAGATCAGTGAATGCCATGACATTACTGCCACACAGATCTAATTTGTGAATAATTTATGTATTTTTTGTTAACGCAATCTATACACTCCTCCTCTGCCGACGGGTAGCAGGCAACCCCGCCGCGCGATGGGAATTACGTCTCACCAAGGAGGAATTCATGTTCAGACTCACACTGGCAACCCGCCTGGCGCTTTCCATATCCTTGCTCACCGGCTGGACGGCCACCGCCGGCGCGGCGGACAACGCGCAGCTGACGCAGCGCGAAGATCCTTACTTCCTTCAGGCGCAAGCTCAGCTGCAACAGCGGCTGAAACAGACGCCAAACACCAACCGCGCCAAAAACGTCATTCTGGTGGTCGGCGACGGCATGGGGTTTTCCACCGTGACCGCCGCCCGCATTTTTGAAGGGCAGCAGCGCGGCGTGGACGGCGAATCCAACGTGCTGGCTTGGGAGGCCTTCCCCTATCTGGCGGCAGCCAAAACCTACTCCGCCGACGCCCAAATCACCGACTCCGCGCCCAGCGCGGTGGCGATGACCACCGGCGTCAAAACCATCAACGATCTGATGGGCCTCAACCATACGGCCACCCTCAACAATTGCGAGGATCAGCAAACCAAGACCGTCACCACGCTGTGGGAGATGGCCGCAGCGCTCGGCATGGCCACCGGCGCCGTGACGACCGCCACCATCACCCACGCCACGCCGGGCGCGACCTATGCCCATATCGCCAACCGCGATTGGGAATCCGACGCCAAAATGCCGGCAGCGGCTCTGGCCGCAGGCTGCCGCGATATCGCGCGCCAGCTGGTGGAAATGAAGTACGGCGACGGCCTTAACGTGGCAATGGGCGGCGGGCGCGCCAACTTCCTGCCCGATAGCGTGAGCGATCCGGAATACCCCGGCAAGAAAGGCGCCAGAAAGGATGGCCGCGATCTGACGCAGGCCTGGCTACAACGCTATGGCGAGCGTGGGCAATATGTCTGGAATCAGGCGCAGTTCGACAAAATCGAACCGGGTAAGGTCGATCATCTGCTGGCCCTGTTCGAGCCGTCGCACATGAACTTCGAGCACGATCGGCGGCAAGACGCAGCGGGAGAACCCTCGCTGGCGGAAATGACCGGTAAGGCCATCGATATTCTGGCCAGGAATCCCGAAGGCTACCTGCTGTTGGTGGAGGGCGGACGCATCGATCACGGTAGCCACAACGGTAACGCCTACCGTACGCTGAGCGACGCGGTCGCCCTGAACGAGGCGGTGAAAACCATCGTCGACAAGGTCAACCTGGACGAAACCCTGGTGATCGTGACCGGCGATCACAGCCACACATTGACCATCGCCGGCTATGCCAAGCGGGGTAATCCTATCCTCGGCATTTCCGTCGGCGTCGACGGCAAACCGCGGCTGGGTAGCGACGGCAAGCCTTACACCACCGTCGGCTTCGCCAATGGCCCCGGCGGCACGATCCCGCTGACCGAACGCCCGACATTGACCATGGAACAGGCCACCGCGCCCGACTTTATTCAGCCGGCGCTGGTGCCGCTGAAAAGCGAGACCCACGGCGGGGAAGATCTCGGCATCTACGCCATCGGCCCCTGGGCCCATCTGTTCCAGGGTACGGTGGAAGAGAACTACACCTTCCACGTGATGAATTACGCCAGCCGCATCGGCGAACGCCTGTCAGAACGGTAGATACAAAAAAGCCGCGTTACGCGTAATGCCGATCGTTTAAGGATCAATTGACCGATCCGGTAGTTGCTGTAAAAAGGGTTCATGGCATCATCATGGACCCTTAAAATGGAACTTTCCCAGGCTCTTGGCATTATCAA
>NZ_JBJNLV010000020.1:0-31299 GCF_052168875.1 Serratia sp. CY38905
TGAATTTTACTTCAGTTAGTCACTCTTCAAGACTTGATATTTTTTTGCACCCGAAGATGCTGGATATCGTCTTGTGGAGTGCCCACACAGATTGTCTGATAAATTGTTAAAGAGCAGTGAGTTAGGCGCTTTCGCTTGCTAACTCGAGGTGGCGTATACTACGCTTTCCTCTTTCAGAGTCAACCCTAATTTTCAGGATTTTTTCTCTGCGACCCCCGGATACTCTGTGAAGTTGTTCACATGTTCCGTGTCGATGGAGGCGCATTATAGGGAGTTCCTCGCAGGCCGCAACAGGTATTTTCCGCAAAAACGATCGTTCGCTGCATTCCACAGCAAAACCCCGCCTTATACCCACTTGCACACAGTGTTATCCACAGATGCGATTTGCACGGAAAATTTACGAGCGCCACGCAAACGTTTTCGCTACAATTCCCCGCGACGAAACGATCCCCCTTTTTATGGGGGCGTTACCTGAATATGCGCCTGCCCCTCCCTTTATAAGGCAAAAACCTTTCCTTATAGAGAAAACGAGGTGGACATTCACGTAACGCTCTTTAATTGCGACTCAAAGCCAAGGGATAAAACCATGCAACAACCTCGTCCAATCCGCCGGGCCCTGCTCAGCGTGTCTGACAAAGCCGGTATCGTTGAATTCGCCGAAGCGCTTTCCCAGCGCGGCGTTGAACTGCTCTCCACCGGCGGCACCGCTCGCCTGCTGGCAGACGCCGGTCTGCCCGTTACCGAAGTTTCCGACTACACCGGCTTCCCGGAGATGATGGACGGACGAGTAAAGACCCTGCACCCGAAAGTTCACGGCGGTATTCTCGGCCGCCGCGGGCAGGACGACGCCATCATGACTCAGCATGACATCCAGCCTATCGACATGGTGGTCGTCAATCTGTACCCGTTCGCCCAAACCGTGGCGCGCCCGGATTGCTCGCTGGAAGACGCGGTCGAGAATATCGATATCGGCGGCCCGACCATGGTGCGCTCCGCCGCCAAGAACCATAAAGACGTCGCCATCGTGGTGAAGAGCAGCGACTACGCCGCCATCATTACCGAGATGGACAACAACGACGGCTCGCTGCGCTATGCCACCCGCTTCGATCTCGCCATCAAGGCCTTCGAGCACACCGCCGCCTACGACAGCATGATCGCCAACTACTTCGGCGCGCTGGTGCCGGCGTACCACGGCGAGACCGAGCAGCCGTCCGGCCGCTTCCCGCGCACCCTGAACCTCAACTACATCAAGAAGCAGGATATGCGCTACGGTGAGAACAGCCACCAGCAGGCCGCCTTCTATATAGAAGAAGAGGTAAAGGAAGCGTCCGTCGCGACCGCCGAGCAGCTGCAGGGCAAGGCGCTGTCTTATAACAACATCGCCGATACCGACGCCGCGCTGGAATGCGTGAAAGAGTTCGCCGAGCCGGCCTGCGTGATCGTCAAACACGCCAACCCTTGCGGCGTGGCGATCGGCGACGACATCCTGGCCGCCTACGAGCGCGCTTACCAAACCGACCCGACCTCCGCCTTTGGCGGCATCATCGCCTTTAACCGCGAGCTGGATGCCGCCACCGCGCAGGCGATCATCAGCCGCCAGTTCGTGGAAGTGATCATCGCGCCAAACGTCACCCAGGAAGCGCGCTCCCTGCTGGCCGCCAAGCAGAACGTGCGCGTGCTGGCCTGCGGCCAGTGGCAGCAACGCGTGGCGGGGCTGGACTTCAAGCGCGTCAACGGCGGCCTGCTGGTGCAGGATCGCGATCTGGGCATGGTAACCGCCGCCGATCTGCGTGTGGTATCCGAGCGTCAGCCGACCGAACAGGAACTGCGCGACGCGCTGTTCTGCTGGAAAGTGGCCAAGTTCGTGAAATCCAACGCCATCGTTTATGCACGTGACAACATGACCATCGGCATAGGCGCCGGCCAGATGAGCCGCGTTTACTCCGCCAAGATCGCCGGCATCAAAGCGGGCGACGAAGGGCTGGAAGTGAAAGGGTCTGCCATGGCCTCAGATGCCTTCTTCCCGTTCCGCGACGGCATCGATGCCGCGGCGGCGGTCGGCATTACCTGCGTGATCCAGCCGGGCGGCTCTATCCGCGACGACGAAGTGATCGCCGCCGCCAACGAACACGGCATCGCCATGATCTTTACCGACATGCGTCACTTCCGCCATTAATTCCTTTTGCCGCGTGCGCTCCGGCGCACGCCATTCGTGGAGCCCCTGATGAACATTTTGATTATCGGCAACGGCGGGCGCGAGCACGCGCTGGCCTGGAAAGCCGCCCAGTCTCCGCTGGCGGACAAAGTCTACGTTGCGCCGGGCAATGCCGGCACCGCGCTGGAAGCCAATCTGGAAAACGTGGCGATCGCCGCCACCGACATCCCTGCCCTGGTCGCTTTCGCCCAGAGCCATGACATCGGTCTGACTATCGTCGGGCCGGAAGCGCCGCTGGTGATCGGCGTGGTCGATGCCTTCCAGGCCGCCGGTTTGAAAATCTTCGGCCCGTCACAGGCCGCCGCGCAGCTCGAAGGCTCCAAAGCCTTCACCAAGGATTTCCTGGCGCGCCACCGCATCCCGACCGCCGAATATGAAAACTTTACCGAGGTGGAGCCGGCGCTGGCCTATGTGCGCCGCAAAGGTGCACCGATCGTCATCAAGGCCGATGGCCTGGCGGCCGGTAAAGGCGTGATCGTCGCGATGACGCTGCAGGAAGCGGAAGAGGCGGTGCGAGACATGCTGGCCGGCAATGCCTTCGGCGACGCCGGTCATCGCATCGTGGTGGAAGAGTTCCTCGACGGCGAAGAAGCCAGCTTCATCGTGATGGTCGACGGCGAGAACGTGGTGCCAATGGCCACCAGCCAGGACCACAAACGCGTCGGCGACGGCGACACCGGCCCGAACACCGGCGGCATGGGGGCTTACTCCCCGGCGCCGGTCGTGACCGACGAAATCCACCGGCGCGCCATGGATCAGGTGATCTGGCCGACGGTGCGCGGCATGGCGGCGGAAGGCAACACCTACGTCGGCTTCCTGTACGCCGGCCTGATGATCGCCGCCGATGGCCAGCCGAAGGTGATCGAATTCAACTGTCGTTTTGGCGATCCCGAAACCCAGCCGATCATGCTGCGCCTGCGCTCCGATCTGGTGGAACTGTGCCTGGCGGGTGCCGAAGGCCGCCTGAACGAGAAAAGCTCCGACTGGGACGAACGCCCTGCGCTCGGCGTGGTGCTGGCGGCCGGCGGTTATCCGGGTGACTATCGCAACGGCGAAGTGATCCAGGGGTTGCCGCAGCAGGAAAGCGCCGACGGCAAGGTCTTCCACGCCGGTACACGCCTGCAGGGCGATGACGTCGTCACCAGCGGCGGCCGCGTGCTGTGCGTAACGGCGCTGGGCGACACCGTGGCGCAGGCGCAGCAACGCGCCTACCAGCTGGCGGAAGGCATTCAGTGGCCGGGCAGCTTCTGCCGCAAAGATATCGGTTATCGCGCGATTGCGCGCGGCAAGTGATTTGGCCGTCTAAGGTCATGATGGGAGGCTCCGCAGCGCGGGGCCTTTTTTACAGCTGGTCTTCTTTCGGTTCCCAGCTGCAGAAGTCGTCGTTCGCCACCAGCAGCAGTTCGCTGCCTTCGGGCGCTTCCAGCCAGGCGACGCTCACCGGCCGGCTACTGCTGCGGGCGCGTTTCTCGATCCAAACGATGGAGGCGGCATCCAGCCCCGGTTTCATGCGTTGGCCGTCGCAGGTTTGCACCTCGCCCTGCATCCAGCGCCCCTGCAGCAATTTCACCTTGCCGGCGCGCAGCGCATTGCTCACTTCAAGGATCCGCCGCGCCTGATATTGGTACAGAGCGATTTCATCGCTGGTCAACGGTTCGCGGCGTGTCGCCAACTGGCGCTGCATAAAGCTCACCGTGCCGTCGTCGGCAAAGCGCAGTTGAATGGAATCTCGATCGCCGTCGGCGTCGTTGCGTTTGATTTGGCGCAGCACGTCGCCCTGATAGGTGTACAGCGTGGTGATGGTACCCGGACCACGGTAAGGGCTGTAGACGCTGACCAACACCTGCGGACGATGTTGCTCATCGTCTTTACGCCACAGGCGTATCACACCCTGATCGGCCACGAAGCCGCTGGCGGTAAAGCTGGGGATATCGGAATGGAAACTGCAGGCGCTCAGGCCGACGGCGATGCCAACGGCCATGAGCGCCCGACGAGCAAACAAAAGGGGCGCCATCGCCCCCCTGTTTATTCTTTTCACCGAGGCGCGGTCTTATTTAACAGCGTCTTTCAGTGCTTTGCCAGAAACGAACGCAGGCACGTTGGCTGCTGCGATTTTGATTTCTTTGCCAGTCTGTGGGTTGCGGCCAGTGCGCTCGCTACGATGGTTTACTTTGAAAGTACCGAAGCCAACCAATTGTACTGCATCACCTTCTTTCAGAGACTCAGTAATAGCAGCCAGGGTGGATTCCAGAGCCAGTTTAGCTTGTGCTTTGGAAAGGTCAGCCTTGTCCGCGATTACATCAATCAGTTGAGTCTTGTTCATAAGTTATCCTTACAGTGTGTTTATCGTTTGCAAAGCATCGAGTGCGACGGATATGCCGATTGACAGCACTCTCCTGCATACACGCACCGATAGCCACTTTTTTTACGCCCCCCAAATGTAGACCAGACAGGGTGCGGATGTGAAGCCTTAAGGCATGACAAATCAGGCGTTAAATCACGTTTTGTTGCCTTATTGCGCTAAATTTATCCCGATGTTGCTGACACCGGCCTCTCGCAGGTCGGATCGCAGCCCCTTGATCAGGTCTATATCGCGCTCTTCACAGGCGTCCAACAGGCGGAAAATTTCCCATTGAATGTCCCATTCTTCCTCTACCGCAGGCAAACTTTCCAACTCTTCGTCGGTCATTTCCTTACCGGCTTGGGTCATTTCCAACATCGCCACGGTGCGAATCGATGTTTCGCTGATGGCGATGGCGTGCTCCAGCGTCTCCCCGCCGAGCCGCGAATGGATCAGTTCCCCTAATGCGATACAGGCATCAATTGCCGGGTAAACGCCGTAAAGATCGTAATCTTCCGCCGACGGAATCGCCTCTTCCAACTTCTCGAGCTGGCTGTCGAAGTTGACCTTGGCGTCCTTCACCACCAGCGTTTCCCACACCAAATCCAGAATGCGGCGATAAACCGCCGGATCGCCGAACTCGGTCTGTTTGCAGAACATCTGGTAATTCGGGTACATACGCTCGCACAAACTGGCCATAAAGGTCAAATGTTGCCAGGCCTCGAGCCGTTCCAGACGTAAATGAATCGGGTTACGTAGCATGCTTTACTCTCTTACGCGTTATCTGCGGCGCAGTGTACCCGAAATCGCTCATGGCGACACCTCCGGATGCTGCTGCAACCAACGCTGAAACGCCGGACGGCGCGACGCGATGGCGTCGGCCCAGCGGGTCGGCTCCGGTAAACGGTAGCCCGCCATACAGCGTTGCACCCACGCCAGCGCACTGTCGGCGCCCACGCGATGCCCGGTAGAGATGAACAGCGGGTTGCAACGCGCCTTGCTGCGCCACACCCAGCCCAGCGGTTCACCCTTATCTTCCAGCGGCGCCAGCGCGCCGACGGCGGCGTCCAGCGGCGCGAATTTGCCGCACAGGCGCTTCTTGGCCACGCCGATGGTCGGCACATCGACCAGCAGGCCGAAATGGCTGGCGACGCCGAGACGCCGCGGATGCGAAATGCCATGCCCATCGACGAAGATCAGCCCCGGTTTCTGCTGCAGCTGCCCCCAGGCGGCCAACAGCGCCGGGTATTCGCGAAACGACAGGAAGCCCGGGATGTAGGGCATGACGGTGGCGATGCGCGCCACCTGATACTCCACCAGTTCCAGCGACGGATAGCGCAGGATGGCGATGGCGGCGCGCGTCACCGCCCCTTCTTGCTCGAAGCCCACGTCGGCGCCGGCGATGAAGGCCGGCGGTTCGGCCGGCAGATCGTCGTAGCGAATGACTTCAGCCGCGCGCCGCAGCTGTTCGGCGCGCAGGGCCGCCATATCGGTCACATCGAATCCTTAACGGTGATATTTCGCCGAGTGCGCGTGCACCGCCTCGACGAAGGCGCCGGCGTGCTCCGGGGGCACATCCTGATGGATGCCGTGGCCCAGGTTGAACACATGGCCGTTGCCGTGGCCGAAACCGGCCAGAATGGTCTCCACTTCTTCCGCGATGCGCGCCGGAGAGGCATAAAGCATCGACGGATCCATATTGCCCTGCAGCGCCACTTTGTCGCCGACGCGCCGACGCGCGTCGGCGATGTCGGTGGTCCAATCCAGCCCCAGCGCATCGCAGCCGGTGGCGGCCATCGCCTCCAGCCACTGCCCGCCGCCTTTGGTGAACAGCGTCACCGGCACGCGGCGGCCGTCGTTTTCACGCAGCAGCCCGTCGACGATCTTGTGCATGTAGTGCAAAGAGAACTCGCGGTAGTCGCGCCCGGTCAGCACGCCGCCCCAGGTGTCGAACACCATCACCGACTGCGCGCCGGCCTTGATCTGGGCATTGAGGTACAGGATCACGCTGTCCGCCAGCTTGTCCAGCAACAGATGCAGCGTGGCCGGTTCGGCATACATCATCTTCTTCAGCTTGGTGAAGGCTTTGCTGCTGCCGCCTTCGACCATATAAGTCGCCAGCGTCCACGGGCTGCCGGAGAAGCCGATCAGCGGCACTTCGCCCTTCAGCTCGCGGCGAATGGTGCGCACCGCGTTCATCACATAGCCCAGCTCCACTTCCGGATCGAACACCGGCAGCTTGTCGACGTCGGCGCGGCAGGTAACGGGGGAGCTGAAACGCGGGCCTTCGCCGGCTTCAAAGTACAGGCCGAGCCCCATGGCGTCGGGAATGGTGAGAATGTCGGAGAACAGGATGGCGGCGTCCAGCGCATAGCGGCGCAGCGGCTGCAGCGTGACCTCGCAGGCCAGCTCCGCGTTCTTGCACAGCGACATGAAATCACCGGCCTGGGCGCGGGTCGCCTTGTACTCCGGTAAATAACGACCGGCCTGGCGCATCATCCATACGGGGGTCACATCCACCGGCTGGCGCAACAGCGCGCGCAGGTAGCGATCGTTCTTCAACTCAGTCATTTATGGGGCTCCCTTAATAATCTGCCGGCCATTGTACATTATTCTGCCCGGCACAGCGCCACGGTGTCCTCAATCAACCGGCGCGCCACGGTGCCGGGCGGCGGCAACAGCGGCAATTGGTCGTAGCGATACCAGCCAGCGTTGAGCAGCTCCTTGGGATCGTGACGAATTTCCCCCTGATGGTAATCGGCCATAAAGGCCATCATCAGCGAGTGCGGGAACGGCCAGGGTTGTGAAGTGACGTAGCGCAGGTTCTTGATTTCGATATTGCTCTCTTCCATCACTTCGCGCGCTACCGCCTGCTCCAGCGTTTCGCCCACTTCGACGAAGCCGGCCAGCACCGTGTGGATACCGCCGCGATGGCGCACGTGTTGCGCCAGCAGGATCTGATCCTCGCGCCGAATGGCGACGATCACGCAGGGTGCAATCTGCGGATAGTAGCGCTCTTTGCAGTGGCCACACAGGCAGGCGCTCTCGCTGCGGCTGAGGTGCATCTCATGGCCGCAGTAGCCGCAATAGCGATGTGAACGGTAGAAATCCGCCAGCTGCACGCCGCGCCCGGCAAGCTGAAACAGACCGCGATCCAGATCCAACAGCTGACGCACCGAGCCCATCTCCCGCGGCATCGCCTGGCGCACCAGCCAAACCGGCGCACCCGCCCACTCACCGATGGTGCGCGCCATGTGGCCCTGCAGCCCGAGGGCGGCGGCCGTCCCCGACGGCAATTCACCGTTCGGTAACCAAAGTTTGCTTTCATGGCTGACGATCCACCAGCCGTTTTCATTGCCCGTTAATGCAAGTTCCATATCGTTGTTGCACAACCTCAGCTTCACTGGCACTCTACGAATCGGCTTTGTTACATTTTAATAACTTACCGGTTACTTTTATTACTTACACGGAGTCAAACATGCTCAACCGTTTGGAAAGGCTGACTCAGCGCGTTGGCGGTAGTAATGAATTAGTTGATCAATGGCTTCAGGCCCGCAAGCAGTTGCTGGTCGCCTACTGCACGCTGGTAGGCCTCAAACCGAATAAAGAAAAGCATACGCCGCTGAATGAAAAAGCGCTGGAGAACTTTTGCCACAACCTGGTGGATTACCTCTCCGCAGGGCATTTTCATATCTATGACAGAATTATCAAACAAGTGGAAGGCGCAGCCAGTCCGAAAATGTCGCTGGCGGTGAACATCTACCCCAAGCTGTGGGCCAATACCGAACAGATCATGGCGTTCCACGATCGCTATACCGAAGTGGATATCGATCAGGAGATTTGTCTGGAATTCCACCAGGCCTTGTCGGATATCGGCGAAACGCTGGCGGCGCGCTTTGCGCTGGAAGATAAGCTGATCCTGCTGGAGGCGGAAGCCGCGCAGCAACCGCTGCCGGACCAGGCGCTGGATCCGGCGCGTTAAAATTTTATAGTTTTTTTTCTTATCCCTCCTATACTGGGGGGCATCTTGTCGGAGTGCCTAGCGCCTGATTTGTTCATCGAATCAGCCAGGCTGAGACCGTTAATTCGGGATCCGCGGAACCTGATCGGGTTAATACCCGCGAAGGGAACAAGAGTAATCTATCGCCACAGGCACGGCCTTCCCCTTGCGGGCGCCCTGCCTTATCGGCCACCATCATTACTCCCTCCGAGCTCCAGACAAGCAACTTTCCCAACCCAACACACTGGTAGGAACTTGCTATGTCTAACGTTAATCCACCGCGCGCCCGTAAAGCGCAACGCGAAGCCGCCCAGCAGTTTATCGACACCCTGCAAGGCATGGCTTTCCCGAACTCACGCCGCATCTATCTGCAAGGCTCGCGCAGCGATATCCAGGTGCCGATGCGCGAAATTCAGCTCAGCCCGACCCTGCTCGGCGGCAGCAAAGACAACCCGCAGTATGAACCCAACGAGGCGATCCCGGTGTATGACACCGCCGGCCCCTACGGCGATCCGCAGGCCAAGCTCGACGTGCACGCCGGTCTCGCCAAACTGCGCGCCGGCTGGATCGACGCGCGCGGCGATAGCGCCACCCTCAGCGGCACCAGTTCCGGCTTCACCCAACAGCGGCTGGCGGACGAGGGGCTTGATCACCTGCGCTTCGAACATCTGCCGCTGCCGCGCAAGGCGCTGCCGGGCAAGTGCGTGACCCAGCTGCACTATGCCCGCGCCGGTATCGTCACCCCGGAGATGGAGTTCATCGCCATCCGTGAAAACATGGGGCGCGAGCGCATTCGCGGCGAGGTGCTGCGCCACCAGCACCCGGGTCAAAGCTGGGGCGCCAATCTGCCGGACAACATCACGCCGGAGTTCGTGCGCCAGGAAGTGGCCGCCGGCCGCGCGATCATTCCCGCCAACATCAATCACCCGGAGGCGGAACCGATGATCATCGGCCGCAATTTCCTGGTGAAGGTGAACGCCAATATCGGCAACTCGGCGGTCACGTCGTCGATCGAAGAAGAGGTGGAGAAGCTGGTGTGGTCCACCCGCTGGGGCGCGGACACCGTGATGGATCTCTCTACCGGCCGCTATATTCACGAAACCCGCGAGTGGATCCTGCGCAACAGCCCGGTGCCCATCGGCACCGTGCCGATCTACCAGGCGCTGGAGAAGGTCAACGGCGTGGCGGAAAACCTCACCTGGGAGATGTTCCGCGATACGCTGCTGGAACAGGCGGAGCAAGGGGTCGACTACTTCACCATCCACGCCGGCGTGCTGCTGCGCTACGTGCCAATGACCGCTAAACGCCTGACCGGCATCGTGTCGCGCGGCGGCTCGATCATGGCCAAATGGTGTCTGTCGCACCATCAGGAAAACTTCCTCTATCAGCATTTCCGTGAAATCTGTGAGATCTGCGCCGCCTACGATGTTTCGCTGTCGCTCGGCGACGGCCTGCGCCCCGGCTCGATTCAGGACGCCAACGACGAAGCACAGTTCGCCGAGCTGCATACGCTGGGCGAGCTGACCAAAATCGCTTGGGAATACGACGTGCAGGTGATGATCGAAGGCCCGGGCCACGTGCCGATGCAGATGATCCGTCGCAACATGACCGAAGAGCTGGAACACTGCCACGAAGCGCCGTTCTACACCCTCGGCCCGCTGACTACCGATATCGCCCCGGGCTATGACCATTTCACCTCCGGCATCGGCGCGGCAATGATCGGCTGGTTCGGCTGCGCCATGTTGTGTTACGTCACGCCGAAAGAACACCTCGGCCTGCCGAACAAAGAGGACGTTAAACAGGGCCTGATCACCTACAAGATCGCCGCTCACGCCGCCGATCTGGCCAAAGGCCATCCTGGCGCGCAGATCCGCGATAACGCCATGTCCAAGGCGCGTTTCGAATTCCGCTGGGAAGATCAGTTCAATCTGGCGCTCGATCCGGCCACCGCCCGCGCCTATCACGACGAAACCCTGCCGCAGGAGTCCGGCAAGGTCGCCCACTTCTGCTCGATGTGCGGGCCGAAATTCTGCTCGATGAAAATTTCGCAGGAGGTGCGCGACTACGCCGCCGCCCAGGAGGCCGCCAAGCCGATCGAAGTGCAGCTGACCGGCATGGAGAAAATGTCCGCCGAATTCCGCGCCCGCGGCAGCGAGCTGTATCACAGCGCCGGCACCCTGCAAGAGGAGACAAGCAATGACTGATATCACGACCCCCTTCCCGGCTACGCCCCACAAACTGGGGCTTTACCCGGTCGTCGACAGCGTGGAATGGATCGCTCGCCTGCTGGAGGCCGGCGTCACCACCATCCAGCTGCGCATCAAGGACCTGCCTGACGAGCAGGTCGAAGCGGATATCGCCGCCGCCATCGCGCTAGGCCAGCGTTATCAGGCGCGGCTGTTCATCAACGACTACTGGCGGCTGGCGATCAAGCACGGCGCTTACGGCGTGCATCTGGGCCAGGAGGATCTCGATACTACCGATCTGGCGGCCATTCACCGCGCCGGGCTGCGGCTGGGCGTGTCCACCCATGACGACGCCGAGTTGGCACGCGCGCTGGCGGTGAAACCTTCCTACATCGCGCTGGGGCACATCTTCCCCACCCAAACCAAAGACATGCCTTCGGCGCCGCAGGGGCTGGCGGAGTTGAAACGCCACATCGCCGGCCTGGCGGATTACCCGACGGTGGCGATCGGCGGGATCAGCATCGATCGCGTACCGGCAGTGCTGGCGTGCGGCGTCGGTAGCGTGGCGGTGGTCAGCGCCATCACCCAGGCGCCGGACTGGCGCGCGGCGACGGCCGAGCTATTGCGGCTGATCGAAGGCGAGGATCCGAACGATGCTTAACGATCAGGAATTCCTGCGCTACAGCCGCCAGCTGCTGCTGGAGGACGTCGGCCCGGAAGGCCAGGAGAAACTCAAGCGCGCCACGGTGCTGATCGTCGGTTTGGGCGGGCTCGGTTCCCCGGCTTCGCTGTATCTGGCCGCCGCCGGCGTCGGCACGCTGCTGTTGGCCGACGACGACCAGCTGCATGTCACCAACCTGCAGCGGCAAATCCTCTACCGCAGCGCCGATACCGCCACCGGCAAGGCGGCGCTGGCGCAACGCCACCTGCAGGCGCTGAACCCGTTGGTGGAATCCATCCCGCTGGCGCAGCGGCTGCAGGGGCAAGCGCTGCGCGACGCGGTCGCCCGCGCCGATCTGGTGCTGGACTGCTGCGACAATATGGCGACCCGTCATGAGGTCAATGCCGCCTGCATCGCCGCCGCCAAGCCGCTGATCAGCGGCAGCGCGGTCGGTTTCAGCGGCCAACTGCTGGTGCTCGAGCCGCCCTATGCACACGGCTGCTACGCCTGCCTGTATCCGGAGCAGGAAGAGCCGCAGCGCAACTGCCGCACCGCCGGGGTGCTCGGCCCGGTGGTGGGCGTGATCGGCACTCTGCAAGCGCTGGAAGCCATCAAGATGCTGGCCGGCATGCCTTCCTCCCTCAGCGGCAAGCTGCGACTGTTCGACGGCAAGCAGCAGAGCTGGAGCACGCTGCAACTGAGCCAGGCCCGCGCCTGCCCGGTATGCGGAGGCGCGGCATGAAGATCCGTCTGAACGACCAACCGCTGGAGCTGGCGCAGCCGCTCAGCGTCGCCGCCCTGCTGACCCAGCTGGAACGCCACCAGCCGGGCACTGCGCTGGCGATCAACCAAACCATCATCCCGCGCGCCGACTGGGCCGACCATCAGGTGCAGGACGGTGACGACATTTTGCTGTTTCAAGCGATCGCCGGAGGCTGACATGCTGAAAATCGCCGATACCACTTTTACCTCGCGCCTGTTCACCGGCACCGGCAAGTTCGCCACCCCGGCGTTGATGCTGGAGGCGCTGGCGGCCTCCGGCTCACAGCTGGTGACCATGGCCATGAAGCGCGTCGATCTGCGCGGCGGCAACGACGCCATTTTGGCGCCGCTGCAGCAGCTGGGCGTAAGGCTATTGCCCAACACCTCCGGCGCCAAAACCGCCGCCGAAGCGGTGTTCGCCGCCCGGCTGGCGCGCGAAGCGCTCGGCACCCACTGGGTGAAGCTGGAGATCCATCCCGATGTGAAATACCTGCTGCCGGATCCGATAGAAACGTTGAAGGCGGCGGAAACGCTGGTGAAAGACGGTTTTGTGGTGCTGCCCTACTGCGGTGCCGATCCGGTGCTGTGCAAACGGCTGGAAGAGGTGGGTTGTGCGGCGGTGATGCCGCTCGGCGCCCCTATCGGCTCCAACCGCGGTCTGCGCACCCGTGACTTCCTCGAGATCATCATCGAGCAGGCCAAGGTGCCGGTGGTGATCGACGCCGGCATCGGCGCGCCGAGCCACGCGCTGGAAGCGATGGAGCTGGGTGCCGACGCGGTGCTGGTGAATACCGCCATCGCCGTGGCGCGCGACCCGGTGCAAATGGCACGGGCGTTTCGCCTGGCGCTGGAGGCCGGCGAGCTGGCGCACAGCGCCGGATTGGGTGCCAGCCAGCGCGGTGCGGCCGCCTCCAGCCCGCTGACCGCCTTCCTCAGCCAACCAGAGGAGGCGCAGTGATGGGCGACGATTTCAGTAGCCGCTGGCAACAGCTGGATTGGGACGACATTACGCTGCGCATCAACGGCAAAACCGCACGCGACGTGGAACGCGCGTTGACCGCCGACAAGCTGACGCGCGACGACTTTATGGCGCTGATCTCCCCCGCCGCCGCGCCGTATCTGGAACCGCTGGCGCAGCGCGCGCAGCAGCTGACCCGTCAGCGCTTCGGCAACGTCGTCAGCTTCTATGTGCCGCTGTACCTTTCTAACCTGTGCGCCAACGACTGCACCTACTGCGGCTTTTCGATGAGCAACCGCATCAAGCGCAAAACGCTGGACGCGGCGGAGATCGCACGCGAGTGCGAAGCCATCAAGGCTCTGGGGTTCGAGCACCTGTTGCTGGTCACCGGCGAACATCAGAGTAAGGTTGGCATGGACTATTTCCGTCAGCACATTCCGGCGATCCGCCGCCACTTCAGCTCGCTGATGATGGAAGTGCAGCCGCTGGCGCAGGACGAGTACGCCGAACTGAAAGCGCTGGGCCTAGACGGCGTGCTGGTGTATCAGGAAACCTACCATCCGGCCACCTATCTGCAGCACCATCTGCGCGGGCAGAAGCAGGATTTTCATTGGCGCCTGGCCACGCCGGATCGCCTGGGGCGCGCCGGGATCGACAAGATCGGCCTCGGTGCGCTGATCGGCCTGTCCAACAGCTGGCGCACCGACTGCTACCTGCTGGCGGAACATCTGTTCTACCTGCAGCAAACCTACTGGCAGAGCCGCTACTCGATCTCGTTCCCGCGTCTGCGCCCCTGCGCCGGCGGCATTGAGCCGGCGTCGATCATGAGCGAGCCTCAGTTGGTGCAGCTGATCTGCGCCTTCCGGCTGTTCGCACCGGACGTTGAGCTGTCGCTGTCTACGCGTGAATCGCCGTACTTCCGCGATCACATGATCCCGGTGGCGATCAACAGCGTCAGCGCCGGATCCAAGACGCAGCCCGGCGGCTATGCCGACGACGTGCCGCCGGAGTTGGAACAGTTCGAGCCGCACGACGGCCGCACGCCACAGCAGGTCGCCGAGGCCATCAGCAACGCCGGGCTGCAGCCGGTGTGGAAAGACTGGGACGGTTATCTGGGACGCAGCACGCAATAAGCGGCAACGTTTACCGCCGCGTGAAGAAAACGCGGGAGCGGCCGCGCAATGCCGAACGCCGGCGCTGGCGCCGGTAACCTCCCCGGCTATAGTGACCTTGCCGACCGCCAAACCCGGCGTCGGCCGGGGCCGTCACCCTCTCGATGGCCCCGCCTTATCCCATCCCGGATCGCGCCGGAGATTCTCTTGCGCGACGCCGGGCCCTCGTTCGCGGCAACGCGCATATGGCGTATCGCGGCCGGTCAGGGCGTACGGGCAGATTGCCTTGTCGGCTAATGGGCAGTCAGAAAGATGGCATAACGATGTGCGGCACTCACTCAGGAGTGATACTCATAGAGCGCTGTGGCGGCAGAAAAGTGGGAACGAGGATAAGAAGGTACAGCGACGAAGAGAGATTCGAGTGGTCATCCCCGGTGCTGCCATTGGCCCTGGTGTTGGCCGCGGATCTTTTTGCCGCCTGCTCCCTGCTTACGGACAAGAGCAGGCGGTTTATTTTGTGAGACTGGCACCCCCCCAGGACGCGAATCACACAGTATGTGCGCTAATTAACCATACAAACGATTAAATGTGAATGTCTTTTGAGTGTTTTTTTATTTAGCATCGAGTGTATTTTGAGTTTGACAAGCAAAATCAAACTGATATCGCTGCAACCCCCAGTCATCATCTATAATCCAGCACGGGTCCTCGCGCAGGTTTTTCAGCGCTCGCGGTCAACATCAAAAAAAGCCAAGGTTGTCATGAAGAAAACGCCAAATTACATCGATGCAATCAGCGCGTTGCTCACTCTGAAAGGAGTTGGCGACAGAAAGCATGCCTCCACGATGGCCAACATACTGAACCTTCAGTACAACAGCGCCAAACAGAAGCTGGATGGCAAAAGAGGCATCACCCTCGATGAAGTCAAAAAGGTATTTCAGTACTTCAACGAGCCGTTTGCCGGTCAAAGGACGCATAACGCCGTCTTTATCATGAACAGCATTCACAAGCGCTGCAATATTGAGGTTGACGAGCGCCCGGTCACGCAAGCGGACAACGACGAAACCTACGCCTGCAAAAAAGACGATCTTTTCATCATCAACACCAATCGGGAACATGCCGCCGAGGCTCCGCTGTACAAAGTCAACAAGATAGACTTTCTGCCGGCCCCGCGTATCGCGATCCTGGACAATGATGGGGATATTCTCGAACTGTTGAAGAAGATCGCCAGCCGATACGGCATCGAGACTGAGACCTTTCAGACGGCGGACGCCATGCTGGCCGCGCTGGAACAGCAGTCCTTTGAGGCGTTTATTCTGGACTGGCTGTTGGATTTCGGCGAGACCTCCGAACGCGTCGTGAAGAAAATTAAAGACGCCCTCGATCCGCACGCCCGCATCATCATTCTGACCGGCCAGCTGAATCACTACGAGAAAAACATCGGCGATATGATCCTGCACTATGACGTACATCTGGTGGAAAAACCGACCAAGCCGCTGATTATCTCCTCGCTGCTGCTGTCGAACCTATTCTTTAATTAGTTTGACCGGGATGCGGATCAAAAACGATGAGCCCACTCCTTCGACGGATTTGGCTTTAATGGTACCTTTCATCGTCGTGACGTAATTTTTGATAATGGTCAGCCCCAGCCCCAACCCCTGCCGCGTTTCCCTTTCCACCCCCTGATTGAACGCCTTATACAACCGATCCAGATTTTTGACGTTAAACCCGATGCCAGTGTCTTTTACCCGCAAATACAGATTGCCGTGACATACCTTCACGTTAAGGGTTATCGCGCCGCGGTGGGTAAATTTGTCCGCGTTGCTGAGCAGGTTGGCCAATATTCGGTAGAGCTTGTATTTATCAGAACCAATCAGGCCGGCATAAGACGAACGGTGAATCACGAGACGATTGCCGCGCCCGGCGCCGATGCCGGTTACGGCATCGTCCACCACCTCATTCAGCCGGAAGGTGGAAATATTGATTTTGACTTCCCCCATCTCAAGCCGCGAATAATCCATCACCTCGCGCGTTTGTTCGGCGATCTTATTGCCGTGATAGGAGATCAGGCGGGCTTCTTTTTTCAACTCTTCCTGCGCCAGCTCGTGCTCCATGATATCCGCGGCAATGACGATGGCCTGAGTCGAGCCGGCGATCTCGTGGTAGATGGAAGAGATAAAGATGTTCTTGTTCTTGATGATCTCTTTTAACGAGAAGGCATTTCTCAGCACCAGGAACATCATCAGAAACACCAAAATCAACGAAAAGAGGGCGAACATCTCGGCTTTACTCGAATTCTCCTGGATGATGCCTTTCACTTCGGTAAAGTTTTTAATCTGTATCCGATAAATAATTTCCTGGATATCGACCAGCGTGCCCTCGATATCATCCATATAAGAGAGAATGTCCGCCTTGTTTTTCTGCCCCACCAGCAAGCCGGCGGAGAGATCGTCCAACGTGCGGTACTGCTGCTTCAGCAGCGCAACATTCTTGATGAACTCGTCGTCGTAATAAAAAGAGTCGCTGAAGGTCGAACGGCTCTCCAGGATCTGAATCTTCGAGTAGAAGATTTTCTTTTTGATCTGGAAGGCGTCGTAGTCGTTATTTTCACTGAGCAGCAACGCGGTTTTGGTTCTTTCAAACGCCAGAAAGAGGATCTCGGCCACCGAGTAGTTGTCCAGATTGGGCTCGATCTGCTTATAGCGTTCTTTTACGCCGCCGAAGTTAATGGCAATCAACAAAATCAATAAGGAGAAGATGGCAACCAACGCGATAAGAGTACCGATCAGTTTTTTGCTCATCTTATTTCAGCTCCAACCGTTTAACTTGCCAGACGGTTTTCGCGTTCACATCCAGATTATTCAGCTCGGCGTAGCTATCGCGCGGATAAATAATGGCGAACGGCCCCAGTTCCCCCACGTCGATCGGCTTGCCGCCGCGCTGATAGGCGACGATCACGCGGTATTTAGTCATCTCGTCAATCGGCATCGAATAGGAGTAATCATCCCAGGCGAAAGCGCGCACCGACTGGCCTTTCAGATGATAGGCTTTCACCAGCTCCGCAAGCTCAACGCCGGTGAACGTATCTTCCGGGGTGAAATTGGTCGAGGTTTTAATCGTGTGCGACGGCATCGCCTCCAGCATCTGCCGGGTTATCTTGATCTTCTCGCCGTCGAGCGGCCTCAGGTAAAAATAGTCAACGGCCGCATACAGCGGCGCGCTGAACAGCGAAAGCAGCAGTAACGTCATCAATCCGTTGATTTTCATCAGTCACCCTCTTTGCGTTTCACCAGTTCGACCTGGCCGAATTCATCCTGCCCGACCACGGCCCAGCCGTGATGTTGATAAAAGCCTTCGGCTTTGGAGCCGGGATCGGTGGTTAAGTGGATCGCTTCGGCGCCGTGTTCAAACATCCAGTGAGTGATCCGTGCCAGCAAGGCGGAGCCGATCCCCTTCGACTGGTATTCCGGCTTCACGAACAGGCCGCCGATCAGCGGTTCAGGGATGAATAGCCCGAAGCCAACGCCGGCATAGTCGTCGCCATGCTTGCAGATCCAGCCGCCGCCCTGGTTGATGTCCTCCAGCGCCTGTTTGCGCTGCAGATACTGGATCTGATGCGGATGCAGCAGGTTTTCCTCAACGGAAAAGCGGATCTCATACAGGTAAGGCAGGTGTTGCGCCGTCAATTTTTCGAAGGTAATGAGGCTGTCCATGTTCGCACTGTCCTTGGTTGTCAGGTAAAAAGCGCCGGTCAATTTCTGCTGTAACCATAGTAGCAAAGTTTGCTCTACCCCGGCATGAGGCGAAAAAAAACCGCCCCCGAGGGAGCGGTTTATCTGGCAATGGGCCCGGCATGCCGGGCCCGCGGCGCGGATGACGATTACTCGTCGTCGCTGCCGCCCAGGCCTGCGTTGAGCAGCTCGGCCAGGTTAGCCGTCGCTTCTTCCGCGCTGACTTGCGGAACAACCGGCGCTTCACCCTGAGCACGGCGACGCATGCGATCCTGATGATAAGCGTAACCGGTACCGGCTGGGATCAGACGGCCCACGATGACGTTCTCTTTCAGGCCACGCAGTTCATCACGCTTGCCGGCTACGGCAGCTTCGGTCAGAACGCGCGTCGTTTCCTGGAACGATGCGGCGGAGATGAAGGACTCGGTCGCCAAGGAAGCCTTGGTGATACCCAGCAGATCGCGCGAGAAGGTTGCCGGGATCTTACCTTCAGCTTCCAGCTGACGGTTGGCAATCTTGACGCGAGACACTTCAGCCTGCTCGCCTTCCAGGAACTCGGAGCCACCAGCGCTAACGATAGTGCCTTTACGCAGCATCTGACGAACGATAACTTCGATGTGCTTATCGTTAATCTTAACGCCTTGCAGACGGTAAACTTCCTGCACTTCGTTGGTGATGTAGCGGGTAACCGCATGCACGCCACGCAGACGCAGAATGTCGTGCGGAGACTCTGGGCCGTCGGATACGACGTCGCCACGTTCCACCACTTCGCCTTCGAACACGTTAAGCTGACGCCATTTCGGAATCATCTCTTCGTAAGCGTCGCTGCCGTCCAGCGGAGAGATCACCAGGCGACGTTTGCCTTTGGTCTCTTTACCGAACGAGATAATCCCGCTGATTTCAGCCAGGATTGCCGGCTCTTTCGGACGACGTGCTTCGAACAGGTCGGCAACGCGCGGCAGACCACCGGTAATATCCTTGGTACCGCCGGATTCCTGAGGAATACGCGCCAGGGTATCACCCGCACCAATCTGAATGCCGTCTTCCAACTGAACGATCGCTTTGCCCGGCAGGAAGTATTGAGCAGGCATATCAGTACCTGGGATCAATACGTCTTCGCCCTGAGCGTCAACGATTTTCAGTGCCGGACGCAGGTCTTTACCGCTACCGGTACGCTCTGCGCTGTCCAGAACTACCAGAGAGGACAAACCGGTCAGTTCGTCGGTCTGGCGAGTAATGGTCTGGCCGTCAACCATGTCCGCGAAGCGAATGAAGCCGCTGACTTCACTGATGACCGGCATGGTGTGCGGATCCCAGTTAGCAACGGTTTCGCCGCCGTTAACTTCTTCACCGTCGCCTTTGCCCATCACGGCACCGTAAGGCACCTTGTAGCTTTCTTTGGTACGGCCGAATTCGTCGATCAGTTTCAGTTCGGTGTTACGCGAGGTGATCACCAGCTTGCCCGCAGCGTTCATAACGAACTTCGCGTTGCTCAGCTTGATGCTACCCTTGTTTTTCACCTGGATGCTGGATTCAGCAGCCGCACGAGATGCCGCACCACCGATGTGGAACGTACGCATCGTCAGCTGTGTACCCGGCTCACCGATGGACTGTGCCGCGATAACGCCGATGGCTTCACCTTTGTTGATGATGTGGCCACGTGCCAGGTCGCGACCGTAGCAGTTTGCGCACACACCAAAGTCGGTTTCACAGCTCACCACGGAACGGACTTTAACGCTGTCGACAGAGTTCTCTTCCAACAGGTCACACGCCTTCTCGTTCAGCAGGGTGTTGCGTGGCACCAGAATGTCCGCCGTACCCGGCTTGAGGACGTCTTCTGCCGTCACACGGCCCAGAACGCGTTCACGCAGCGGCTCTTTCACGTCGCCACCTTCGATAACCGGAGTCATCAGGATGCCGTCGTGGGTGCCACAGTCGTCTTCGGTCACAACCAGATCCTGCGCCACGTCAACCAGACGACGGGTCAGATAACCGGAGTTCGCGGTTTTCAGTGCGGTATCCGCCAGACCTTTACGAGCACCGTGGGTGGAGATGAAGTACTGGAGTACGTTCAGACCTTCACGGAAGTTCGCGGTGATTGGCGTTTCGATGATGGAGCCGTCCGGCTTCGCCATCAGACCACGCATACCGGCCAGCTGACGAATCTGAGCGGCGGAACCACGCGCACCGGAGTCGGCCATCATAAAGATGCTGTTGAAGGAAACTTGCTGTTCCACTTCGCCGTCACGGTTAACCACGTCTTCTACCGACAGGTTTTCCATCATCGCTTTCGCAACGCGTTCGTTCGCTGCAGCCCAGATATCGATCACTTTGTTGTAGCGTTCGCCGGCGGTAACCAGACCAGACTGGAACTGCTCCTGGATCTCGGCAACTTCGGTTTCCGCTTCTTCGATGATCTCCGCTTTCTTGGCCGGGATAACCATGTCGTCGATACCTACGGAAGCGCCGGAACGGGCTGCGTAAGCAAAACCGGTGTACATGATCTGGTCAGCAAAGATAACGGTCGGCTTCAGGCCCAGGATGCGGTAACAGGTGTTCAGCATCTTGGAGATCGCTTTCTTGCCCAAAGGCTGGTTAACGATCGCGTACGGCAGACCTTTCGGTACGATCATCCACAGGATGGCGCGGCCGATGGTGGTGTCGATGATGCTGGTCTGAGAAGTCCATTCGCCTTCGGCGTTTTTGACGTCTTCGGTGATACGCACTTTAACGCGCGCATGCAGAGACGCCAGGCCGGCGCGGTAAACACGCTCAGCTTCTTTGGAACCGTTCAGCACCATGCCTTCGCCCTTGGCGTTAACACAGTCGCGGGTCATGTAGTACAGACCCAGTACAACGTCCTGAGAAGGAACGATGATTGGCTCGCCGTTCGCAGGGGACAGGATGTTGTTGGTGGACATCATCAGCGCACGCGCTTCCAGCTGAGCTTCCAGCGTCAGCGGTACGTGAACGGCCATCTGGTCACCATCGAAGTCGGCGTTATAGGCCGCACAAACCAGCGGGTGCAGCTGGATCGCTTTACCTTCGATCAGAACCGGTTCAAACGCCTGGATACCCAAACGGTGCAGGGTTGGTGCACGGTTCAGCAGTACCGGGTGTTCGCGGATCACTTCGTCCAGGATATCCCAAACGACGGCTTCTTCACGCTCAACCATTTTCTTGGCGGCTTTGATGGTGGTGGCCAGGCCACGCAGCTCCAACTTGCCGTAGATGAACGGTTTGAACAGCTCCAGCGCCATCTTTTTAGGCAGACCGCACTGATGCAGACGCAGGTATGGACCTACGGTGATTACGGAACGGCCGGAGTAGTCAACGCGTTTACCGAGCAGGTTCTGACGGAAACGACCCTGCTTACCTTTGATCATGTCGGCCAAAGATTTCAGAGGACGTTTGTTGGAACCGGTGATGGCACGACCGCGACGGCCGTTATCCAGCAGGGCGTCTACCGCTTCTTGCAGCATACGCTTTTCGTTGCGCACGATGATGTCCGGCGCAGCCAGATCCAGCAGGCGTTTCAGACGGTTGTTACGGTTGATCACGCGGCGATACAGATCGTTCAGATCCGAGGTCGCGAAACGACCGCCATCCAGCGGAACCAGAGGACGCAGATCCGGCGGCAGTACCGGCAGCACGGTCAGGATCATCCACTCCGGTTTGTTACCGGACTGCACGAACGCTTCCAGCAGCTTGATACGCTTGGTCAGCTTCTTGCGCTTGGTTTCGGAGTTGGTTTCGTTCAGCTCTTCACGCAGCTGCTCGCACTCGGCTTCCAGATCCATGTTTTTCAACAGGGCCTGAATAGCTTCCGCACCCATCTTGGCGTCGAATTCGTCACCGAACTCTTCCAGCGCGTCCAGATACTGCTCTTCGGTCAGGATCTGACGACGCTCGAGGTTGGTCATACCGCCTTCGACCACCACATAGGATTCGAAGTACAGTACGCGTTCGATGTCACGCAGCGGCATATCCAGCAGCAAACCGATGCGGGATGGCAGCGATTTCAGGAACCAGATGTGCGCGGTCGGCGAAGCCAGCTCGATGTGGCCCATGCGCTCACGACGCACTTTGGTCTGGGTCACTTCAACGCCGCACTTCTCACAGATCACGCCGCGGTGTTTCAAGCGCTTGTACTTACCGCACAGGCACTCGTAATCTTTTACCGGCCCGAAGATACGGGCGCAGAAAAGGCCGTCACGCTCTGGTTTGAACGTACGGTAGTTAATGGTTTCCGGCTTCTTAACTTCACCGAACGACCACGAACGGATCATGTCTGGCGAGGCCAGAGCAATCTTGATCGCATCAAACTCTTCGGTCTTAGTTTGCGCTTTCAGAAACTTCAATAAGTCTTTCACGGATTGGCTCCTGTCGGAGTTAAACCTGTTGGGTACCCACAACCGCAGTAGGTACCCGTGTGACCTGAACAACCACCCTCAGGCTCCCTTAGGCGGGGAGCCTGAGCCGGCATGACGATTACTCGTCTTCCAGTTCGATGTTGATGCCGAGCGAGCGGATTTCTTTCAACAGTACGTTGAAGGATTCCGGCATGCCTGGCTCCATCCGGTGGTCGCCATCCACGATGTTTTTGTACATCTTGGTACGGCCGTTAACGTCATCCGACTTAACGGTGAGCATTTCCTGCAGGGTATAAGCCGCGCCGTATGCTTCCAGTGCCCACACTTCCATCTCACCGAAGCGTTGACCACCGAACTGCGCTTTACCACCCAGAGGTTGCTGAGTCACCAAGCTGTAAGAACCGGTTGAACGGGCGTGCATTTTATCGTCAACCAAGTGGTTCAGTTTCAGCATGTACATATAGCCGACAGTAACCTGGCGCTCGAATTGCTCACCGGTACGGCCATCGAACAGCGTGATCTGACCGGAGGTCGGGATACCGCCCATTTCCAGCAGTTGCTTGATTTCAGTCTCTTTCGCACCGTCAAACACCGGCGTTGCGATCGGCATACCTTTTTTCAGGTTCTCTGCCAGACGCAGCACTTCGTCGTCGCTGAAGGTGTTCAGGTCAACTTTCTGGCAAACGTCGTCGCCCAAATCGTAGGCCTTCTGGATGAACTCACGCAGCTTGGCCACTTCCTGCTGCTGCTTCAGCATCTGGTTGATCTTCTCACCGATGCCTTTCGCAGCCATACCCAGGTGGGTTTCCAGAATCTGACCGATGTTCATACGTGATGGTACGCCCAGCGGGTTCAGTACGATGTCTACCGGCGTGCCGTTTTCATCGTAAGGCATATCTTCGATCGGGTTGATCTTGGAGATAACACCCTTGTTACCGTGGCGGCCCGCCATCTTGTCACCTGGTTGGATCTGACGTTTAACGGCCAGATAAACCTTGACGATTTTCAGCACGCCCGGCGCCAGATCGTCGCCCTGAGTGATCTTACGACGCTTGGCTTCCAGCTTCTTCTCGAAGTCGGATTTCAGTTCGTCGTACTGCTCAGCCAGCTGCTCCAGCTGGTTTTGCTTCTCTTCGTCGGTCAGGCCCAGTTCCAGCCAGCGATCGCGCGGCAGCTTGCTCAGCTTGTCGGCTTCGATGCCACCGGCAACCAGCACCGCGTGGATACGCGCAAACAGGCCGGCTTCCAGGATCTGCAGTTCTTCAGTCAGGTCTTTCTTCGCCTGCTTCAGCTGCATCTCTTCGATTTCCAACGCGCGCTTGTCTTTTTCCACGCCATCGCGGGTGAAGACCTGCACGTCGATAACCGTACCGGAAACGCCGTTCGGTACACGCAGAGAAGAGTCTTTAACGTCAGACGCTTTCTCACCGAAGATCGCACGCAGCAGTTTCTCTTCCGGCGTCAGCTGGGTTTCGCCTTTAGGCGTTACCTTACCGACCAGAATGTCACCGCCGGTCACTTCAGCACCGATATACACGATACCGGATTCATCCAGCTTGGAGAGCGCAGCTTCACCCACGTTAGGGATGTCGGCGGTGATCTCTTCAGGCCCCAGCTTGGTGTCGCGAGACACGCACGCCAGTTCCTGGATGTGGATGGTGGTGAAGCGATCTTCCTGCACCACGCGCTCGGAGACCAAGATGGAGTCTTCGAAGTTGTAGCCGTTCCAAGGCATGAACGCTACGCGCATGTTCTGGCCCAGTGCCAGTTCGCCCAGGTCTGTCGATGGGCCATCCGCCAGCACGTCGCCGCGCTCGATTGGCTCACCCAGATTCACACACGGCATCTGGTTGATGCAGGTGTTCTGGTTAGAACGGGTGTAC
Organism: Serratia sp. CY38905; assembly: GCF_052168875.1. Taxonomy (NCBI): domain Bacteria; kingdom Pseudomonadati; phylum Pseudomonadota; class Gammaproteobacteria; order Enterobacterales; family Yersiniaceae; genus Serratia; species Serratia sp. CY38905. The sequence goes on from NZ_JBJNLV010000020.1 coordinate 24,220, forward strand.
TTGGTCAGGTTGTAAATATCGATACCTGCTTCGCCCGGGTACATCTCGTCTTCGTTAACTTTGATAACGATACGGGAAGCATCCACGTACTGGATAACACCGCCGCGTTTGGCAACGGCGGTTACGCCGGAGTCAACCGCTACGGCGCGTTCCATACCGGTACCAACCAGCGGCTTGTCAGCGCGCAGGGTTGGTACGGCCTGACGTTGCATGTTCGCACCCATCAATGCACGGTTGGCGTCATCGTGTTCCAGGAATGGAATCAGTGAAGCACCAACGGAAACAACCTGCTGGGTGGATACGTCCATGTAGTCAACCTGGTCGCGGCTGAACAGGCTTGATTCGCCTTTGCTGCGGCAGGTGACCAGGTCTTCTACGAAGCGGCCTTCTTCATCCAGGTTGGAGTTCGCCTGGGCGATAACGAAGTTGCCTTCTTCAATAGCAGACAGGTAGTTGATTTCATCGGTCACCACGCCGTCACGCACGCGGCGGTACGGGGTTTCCAGGAAGCCATACTCGTTAGTCTGTGCGTACACGGACAGGGAGTTGATCAGACCGATGTTTGGACCTTCCGGCGTTTCGATTGGGCACACGCGGCCGTAGTGGGTCGGGTGTACGTCTCGAACTTCAAAGCCGGCGCGCTCACGGGTCAGACCGCCCGGGCCCAGTGCGGAGATACGGCGCTTGTGCGTGATCTCGGACAGCGGGTTGTTCTGGTCCATGAACTGGGACAGCTGGCTGGAGCCGAAGAACTCTTTCACCGCCGCCGAAATCGGCTTGGCGTTGATCATGTCCTGAGGCATCAGGGTATCCAGATCGCCCAGAGACAGACGCTCTTTCACCGCACGCTCAACACGCACCAGACCTACGCGGAACTGGTTCTCGGCCATCTCGCCGACGGAACGGATACGACGGTTGCCCAAGTGGTCGATATCGTCCACTTCGCCCTTGCCGTTACGGATATCGATGAGCTTCTTCATCACTTCGATGATGTCGTCTTTGCTCAGGATGCCCGAACCTTCGATCTCGTCGCGCAGCAGAGAACGGTTGAACTTCATACGACCAACCGCGGACAGATCGTAGCGGTCTTCGGAGAAGAACAGGTTCTCGAACAGGCTTTCGGCAGCTTCGCGCGTTGGCGGCTCACCAGGGCGCATCATGCGGTAGATTTCTACCAACGAGCTCAGACGATCGGTGGTCGGATCGACGCGCAGCGTTTCAGAGATATACGCGCCGTGATCCAGATCGTTGGTGAACAGCGTTTCGATGCGCTTGTGGCCGGACTGGCTCAGCTTGGCCAGCAGATCCAGCGACAGCTCCATGTTGGCTGCGCAGATCAGTTCGCCGGTATTGGTATCGATATAGTCTTTCGCGACCACTTTGCCCGCGATGTACTCTACCGGTACTTCAATGCTCTGAATGTCGTCTTTTTCCAGCTGACGGATATGACGAGCGGTGATGCGACGGCCTTTCTCTACGTAGATCTTGCCGTTGGCTTCGATGTCGAACGAAGCGGTCTCACCACGCAGGCGCTCTGGCACCAGCTCCATCTGCAGCTTGTTGTCACGGATTTCGAAGACGATCTTGTCAAAGAACAGGTCGAGGATCTGTTCAGTGGTGTAGTTCAGCGCGCGCAGAATGATGGTCGCAGGCAGTTTGCGGCGACGGTCAATACGCACGAACAGGTTGTCCTTCGGATCGAACTCGAAGTCCAACCATGAACCGCGGTAAGGGATGATGCGTGCGTTGTACAGCACTTTACCCGAGGAGTGGGTTTTACCCTTATCGCTGTCGAAGAATACGCCAGGACTACGGTGCAACTGAGATACGATAACCCTCTCAGTACCGTTGATCACAAAGGTGCCGTTTTCGGTCATGAGCGGAATTTCGCCCATGTAGACTTCTTGTTCCTTGATGTCTTTGACCGTACCTTCAGGCGCTTCGCGCTCATAGATAACCAGGCGCAGTTTTACGCGCAGCGGTGCAGAGAACGTCACACCACGGATCTGGCACTCTTTGACGTCGAAGACCGGCTCACCAAGACGGTAGCTAACGTATTGCAGCTCCGAATTGCCACTGTAGCTCTGGATAGGGAAAACAGAACGGAATGCGGCTTCAAGGCCGTACTGCCCTTCTGGATCTTGCTCGATAAACTTCTGGAACGAGTCAAGCTGGATAGAAAGGAGATATGGTATGTCCAGCACTTGTGGACGTTTACCAAAATCCTTACGAATACGTTTTTTCTCGGTATAGGAGTAAACCATAGGGTTCCTCAGCTCGCTGATCAGTGACCCAATCTGTCCGTCCGATTAGGGACAGTTCATGCAACACCGTTTTGTCGACCGGAAAGCGGGAACACTTTCCGCAATGTCTCTTGCTATCACGCTTAAACCATTTCATCGCGTCTTCCCCCAGAACTCCTGGTAGTGCAAAGACCGCGGTATATTAAGTCGTCAATAGAAACAAACATTGGGAGGCGAAACCAGCAGCCAAACAGTGTGAAACGCTACTGGCGCCCTACAGCGCAAAAAGGCTGGTGACTAAAAAGTCACCAGCCATCAGCCTAAAAGACTAGGCTGCAACCGGAAAGGTTGGCTTATTTAACTTCAACTTCAGCGCCAGCTTCTTCCAGAGATTTTTTCAGAGCTTCTGCGTCATCTTTGCTCACGCCTTCTTTCAGAGCGGCTGGAGCAGATTCAACCAGGTCTTTAGCTTCTTTCAGACCCAGGCCGGTAGCGCCACGTACTGCTTTGATAACAGCAACTTTGTTAGCGCCAGCAGCTTTCAGGATAACGTCGAATTCAGTTTTCTCTTCAGCAGCTTCAGCCGGGCCAGCAGCTACAGCTACAGCAGCAGCAGCAGAAACGCCGAATTTTTCTTCCATAGCGGAAACCAGTTCAACAACGTCCATTACGGACATAGCGGCAACTGCTTCCAGGATTTGGTCTTTAGTGATAGACATAACAATTGTTCCTAAAATTCAGAAATAGTTTAAATACGTTAGCAAAGGCTAAGAAAGAGTGGCTTACGCCGCTTCTTTCTGATCGCGTACTGCAGCCAGAGTGCGAACCAGTTTGCCGGCAGCGGCTTCTTTCATGGTTGCCATCAGGCGTGCGATCGCTTCTTCGTAAGTTGGCAGCGTCGCCAGGCGGTCGATTTGCGCCGCTGGGATCAGCTCACCTTCAAAGGCCGCAGCTTTAACCTCGAATTTTGCATTCGCTTTCGCGAACTCTTTGAACAGACGAGCAGCAGCGCCCGGGTGTTCGTGAGAGAATGCAATCAAGGTTGGACCGACAAACGTGTCTTTCAGGCATTCGAATGGAGTGCCTTCAACTACGCGACGCATCAGGGTGTTGCGAACAACACGCATGTAAACGCCAGCTTCACGACCTGCTTTACGCAGTTCAGTCATTTTATCTACGGTAACGCCGCGGGAATCCGCAACAACCGCAGACAGCGCGCCTTTGGCTACTTCGCTGACTTCAGCAACAATCGCTTGTTTGTCTTGAAGATTTAATGCCATTAGCTTTTTGCTCCTGGATTAGCCGGGGAAAATCCCCCGGAACTCACTTCACTCGGCGCTTTGTAAAACGCCACGCCGAGCGGCTTAACACGGTGAGCAGAATCCAGCAAAGACATTCTTTTATAAAAAAGAAAAATTTTCTTAGGCTCTGTCACCGTCTACGCAGGAAGGATTAAGTATCTTGCGATACACCTGCGGTCTTGGACGGAGGCCTGGATAGGCCAGGCTCCAACCGAAAAATCTTTGTTTTGCCTACGGCATAGCCAATAGCAAAACCTTGGGGCATAAGATTCTAGACAAATCTTGGCCCCAAGTCAAAGCGATAATCGCAAATGCGATTAGTTCGCTGCAGCAGACAGACCGCTCTGATCGATAGCAACGCCAGCACCCATGGTGGTGGAGAGGCTAACTTTCTTGATGTACATGCCTTTCGCCTGAGAAGGTTTTGCTTTTTTCAGCGCAACCAGCAGGGCTTCCAGGTTTTCTTTCAGTTTGTCTGCGTCGAAATCAACCTTACCGATAGTGGTATGGATGATGCCGTTTTTGTCGTTACGGTAGCGAACCTGACCTGCTTTAGCGTTTTTCACTGCTTCAGCAACGTTCGGAGTAACGGTACCCACTTTCGGGTTTGGCATCAGGCCGCGTGGACCCAGGATCTGGCCCAGTTGACCTACAACGCGCATTGCATCCGGGGAAGCAATAACAACGTCGAAGTTCATTTCGCCTTTCTTGATCTGGTCAGCCAGATCGTCCATACCTACCAGCTCTGCGCCGGCAGCTTTTGCTGCTTCAGCGTTAGCGCCTTGGGCAAATACGGCAACGCGAACGGAACGACCGGTGCCGTGTGGCAGAACGGTAGCGCCACGAACGTTTTGGTCAGATTTACGAGCGTCGATGCCGAGGTTAACGGCAACGTCAACGCTTTCTACGAATTTAGCGGTGGCCAGCTCTTTCAGCAGAGCAACAGCTTCAGCGATGTCATACTGTTTAGTAGCATCAACTTTGTCACGGATCACGCGCATGCGCTTGGTCAGCTTAGCCATCTCTTAATCCTCCACTACCAGGCCCATGGAACGAGCGGTACCTTCGATGGAGCGAGTCATCGCTTCAACGTCAGAACCAGTCATGTCCGCAGCTTTGGTTTCTGCGATTTCACGTACCTGAGCACGAGTCACTTTACCTACCTTGTCTTTGTTCGGCTTACCGGAACCAGACTTGATACCAGCCGCTTTTTTCAGCAGAACTGCTGCTGGCGGGGTTTTGGTAACGAAAGTGAAGGAGCGATCAGAATAAACGGTGATAACAACCGGAATCGGCAGACCTTTTTCAACGCTGTCAGTCTTAGCGTTGAATGCCTTACAGAATTCCATGATGTTAACGCCCTGCTGACCCAGAGCTGGACCCACTGGTGGGCTCGGGTTCGCCATACCAGCTGCAACTTGCAGCTTGACGTAGGCTTGTACTTTCTTAGCCATTTAAATTTCCTCGGTTTGGGTAGTATCGCCTCGCAAGAGGCTCCCCGTGTTTCACCCCGCCCAACATGCATCAGGCAAGGCATCTAAAAACAAAAGGCGCGAAATTGTAGTTCAATTTCGCGCCTTTGACAAGCGGCTACGGGCCACTCGTTGCTGATTATTCGATCAGCCTTTCTCAACCTGGCTGAAGTCCAGTTCCACCGGCGTTGCACGGCCAAAGATGGAAACGGAAACTTTCAGGCGGCTCTTCTCGTAATCGACTTCCTCGACCACGCCGTTGAAATCGGCAAACGGGCCGTCGTTGACGCGCACCAGCTCGCCCGGTTCGAACAGCGTTTTCGGACGCGGCTTGTCACCAACCTGCTGCAGGCGGTTCATGATCGCATCAACTTCTTTATCGCTGATCGGCGCAGGACGGTCAGACGTACCGCCGATGAACCCCATGACGCGCGGTACGCTGCGCACCAGGTGCCAGCTGGCGTCATTCATCACCATCTGCACCAGCACGTAGCCAGGGAAGAATTTACGCTCGCTCTTGCGACGTTGGCCGCCACGGATTTCAACCACTTCTTCCGTAGGCACCATCACTTCGCCGAACAACTCTTCCATATCGTGCAGTTTGATGTGTTCACGCAGCGATTGTGCTACGCGACCTTCAAAACCGGAAAACGCCTGAACGACGTACCAACGTTTTTTTGGAGCTTCAGACATTTTAGAACCTCAGGCCAGTAATAAACGACACCAGACGGACCAGAATACCATCCAGCCCCCACAGAATCAGTGACATCACGGCGGTTACCGCGGCAACGATCAACGTGGTGTGTAGCGTTTCCTGACGAGTTGGCCAAATCACTTTACGTACTTCGGTACGCGCTTCGCGGGCAAACGCAACGGTGGCTTTGCCTTTGGTGGTCATCAGAGCCACTGCACCTGCAACGGCGATGATCAGCACAACTGCCAGCGCGCGCAATGGCAGGCTTAAATCACGGTAGTAATAGTTACCGACAATAGCCACAACCAACAGAACGGCGACGATCAGCCACTTTGCCGCTTCCAGGCCGCGTCCGCTCCCTTGAGCCTCGGTATTCGCACTCATAAACCAACCTGTCACAATGATGATTCAGAACAAACAACTTTGCCTCGCATTGCGAGGCAAACCAAACCGATCGGATACCGCTTCAGCGCTATCCCGGTGTTTTACGCCATGACGTATTTCAGTCAATACGGTTTAAGAGCCCATCTCACCAATGATTATGACTGCAAAATCGCTGATGAGATAGGTTCTAGTTCACAGCGTAGAAAAAGGGCATCAAATGATGCCCTTTTACCGCGTGTCGCGTCAAACTTTATCAGCGATTAAGCGATAACTTTAGCAACAACACCTGCGCCAACGGTACGGCCGCCTTCACGGATTGCGAAACGCAGACCGTCGTCCATCGCGATTGGGTGAATCAGGGTTACAACCATGTTCACGTTGTCGCCTGGCATTACCATCTCTACGCCTTCTGGCAGTTCGATGGTACCGGTCACGTCAGTTGTACGGAAGTAGAACTGTGGACGGTAGCCTTTGAAGAATGGCGTGTGACGACCACCTTCATCTTTGCTCAGGATGTACACTTCAGATTCGAACTGGGTGTGTGGCTTGATAGAGCCTGGCTTCGCCAGTACCTGACCACGTTCGATTTCTTCACGTTTGATACCACGCAGCAGAACACCTACGTTCTCACCAGCACGGCCTTCGTCCAGCAGTTTGCGGAACATTTCAACGCCAGTACAGGTAGACTTAACGGTGTCTTTGATACCAACGATTTCAACTTCTTCGCCAACTTTGATGATACCGCGCTCAACACGACCGGTAACAACGGTACCACGACCGGAGATGGAGAATACGTCTTCGATTGGCAGCAGGAACGGCTTGTCGATAGCACGCTCTGGCTCTGGGATGTAGCTGTCCAGCGCTTCAGCCAGTTCGATGATTTTCGCTTCCCACTCAGCTTCGCCTTCCAGCGCTTTCAGCGCGGAACCGCGGATTACTGGCAGGTCGTCGCCTGGGAAGTCGTAAGCGGACAGCAGTTCGCGAAC
>NZ_JBJNLV010000021.1:0-26167 GCF_052168875.1 Serratia sp. CY38905
CGTACGGCCCACAGAATGATGTCACGCTGAAAATGCCGGCCTTTGAATGGGTTCATGTGCAGCTCCATCAGCAAAAGGGGATGATAAGTTTATCACCACCGACTATTTGCAACAGTGCCATATCTGGATCGCGCAACAGGGCTTTGATCTCTCGCACCTGCTGGTCGTCTAACTTCGGCTTGCGGCCACCGGCCCGGCCACGGGCGCGGGCTGCTGCCAGCCCGGCCTGCGTCCGCTCACGGATCAAGCCGCGCTCGAACTCGGCCAGCGCCGCGAAAACATGGAATTGCAGCTTGCCCGATGCGCTGCCCGTCTCGATCTTCTCGGTCAGGCTCTCGAAATGCACGCCGCGCTGTTCAAGCTCGGCCACGATCTGCACCAAGTCATGCAGGCTGCGCCCGAGTCGATCAAGCCGCCACACCACGAGGGTATCCCCGGCCCGTAACGCCTTGCGGCACTGCTCAAGCTCCGGGCGTGCCGCGCTCTTGCCGCTGGCCGCTTCCTCATAGATCACGCTGCACCCGGCCTGCTGGAGCGCGTCGCGCTGCAGGTCTAGGTGCTGGTCGTCCGTCGAAACGCGGGCGTATCCAATGCGTTGATTCATTGACAGTGCCTGAACATAGAAAAATTGACGGTTATCTTAACGGTTTTGGGTATGCCCGGCCATGAAAAAGCGAAACCCTGCAGACCTGTCCAGAAAACCACCGTTTTCTGAACATCGCCACAGATAGCCCGAATTGTCATTTTCAGAAGACGACTGCACCAGTTGATTGGGCGTAATGGCTGTTGTGCAGCCAGCTCCTGACAGTTCAATATCAGAAGTGATCTGCACCAATCTCGACTATGCTCAATACTCGTGTGCACCAAAGCGAGGTGAGCATGGCGACGGAGGCTCTGTTGCAAAGATTGGCGGCAGTCAGAGGTAGGCTGTCGCTCTGCGCCGATCAGGCGGCTGCTGCGAAATGGTGGTTGAGCATGCCCATGGCCTCCGTCAGCGCCGAGGGCCCAATGCCAAAAGCTCTCTCCACAAGGCGCACCTCGCCCCTGATGCCGGGCTGCAGGCACCAGGGGCGAGCCTGTCCTTTGCGCAGGGCTCGCATGACTTCGAATCCCTTGATCGTGGCATAGGCCGTGGGGATCGATTTGAAACCGCGCACCGGCTTGATCAGTATCTTGAGCTTTCCGTGATCGGCCTCGATCACGTTATTGAGATACTTCACCTGCCGGTGGGCCGTCTCCCGGTCCAGCTTTCCTTCGCGCTTCAATTCGGTGATCGCTGCACCATAGCTCGGCGCTTTGTCGGTATTGAGCGTGGCAGGCTTTTCCCAGTGCTTCAGGCCTCGCAGGGCCTTGCCCAGGAACCGCTTCGCTGCCTTGGCGCTGCGGGTCGGCGACAGGTAGAAATCGATCGTGTCGCCCCGCTTGTCGACTGCCCGGTACAGGTAGGTCCACTTGCCCCGCACCTTGACGTAGGTTTCATCCAGGCGCCAGCTCGGATCAAAGCCACGCCGCCAGAACCAGCGCAGCCGCTTCTCCATCTCCGGGGCGTAGCACTGGACCCAGCGATAGATCGTCGTATGGTCGACCGAAATGCCGCGTTCCGCCAGCATTTCCTCAAGGTCGCGATAGCTGATCGGATAGCGACAATACCAGCGCACCGCCCACAGGATCACATCACCCTGGAAATGGCGCCACTTGAAATCCGTCATCGTTCCGTCCGTCCAATCTCCGCCAAGCATGCTCAAGCTTCACGATTTTTGCAACAGAGCCCACACGAGTATTGAGCATAGTCGAGATTGGTGCAGATCACTTCTGATATTGAACTGTCAGGAGCTGGCTGCACAACAGCCATTACGCCCAATCAACTGGTGCAGTCGTCTTCTGAAAATGACATTTGGTATCTCTCATAAACGGATGTTTTTGAGAGAACTATCTTCGGCCTTCACACGCACGAAAGGCGGCGAAGCTCCGCCGTTAATCCGTCCGCCGGAGATCTCGCCCAGGCAGGCTGAAGGCCGAGCAAGCCTGACAGGCCCGAAAAGCCCGGCACGGGCGTCGGCGGCGATGACGGCGGCGGCATTATCCAGGGTTGATGATGGAAGTGGAGGATATCGACAACCTCTCGCGCAACCAAGACATCGCGGTCGGACTGCAAGTGATCTTGAAGCCACGGGCCCGTCCCACCCCGACATGGACCTCGATGCCCGAACGGACGTTAGATTTCGAGTTCTAGGCGTTCTGCGATGAAGGTTGGATCCCAGCCGGGATTGAAAGTGTCGACGTGGGTGAATCCGAGCCGCTCGTATAGGCCACGCAGGTTCGGGTGGCAGTCGAGCCGCAGCTTGGCGCACCCCTGCGTTCGCGCGGCATGGCGGCAAGCCTCGATCAGCGCGGAGCTGACACCCCGGCCCGCATGTGTCCGTCGCACCGCGAGCTTGTGCAGATATGCGGCCTCCCCCTTGAGGGCGTCGGGCCAGAACTCGGGATCCTCGGCCGACAAGGTGCAACAGCCGACGATGCCGTCGCTGCAACTCGCGACTAGGAGCTCGGATCTCAGGACGAAGGTCTCCGCGAATGTCCGGTCGATCCGCGCGACGTCCCAGGCGGGCGTTCCCTTGGCGGACATCCACGCCGCAGCGTCGTGCATCAGCCGCACAACCTCGTCGATATCACCCGAGCAGGCGACCCGAACGTTCGGAGGCTCCTCGCTGTCCATTCGCTCCCCTGGCGCGGTATGAACCGCCGCCTCATAGTGCAGTTTGATCCTGACGAGCCCAGCATGTCTGCGCCCACCTTCGCGGAACCTGACCAGGGTCCGCTAGCGGGCGGCCGGAAGGTGAATGCTAGGCATGATCTAACCCTCGGTCTCTGGCGTCGCGACTGCGAAATTTCGCGAGGGTTTCCGAGAAGGTGATTGCGCTTCGCAGATCTCCAGGCGCGTGGGTGCGGACGTAGTCAGCGCCATTGCCGATCGCGTGAAGTTCCGCCGCAAGGCTCGCTGGACCCAGATCCTTTACAGGAAGGCCAACGGTGGCGCCCAAGAAGGATTTCCGCGACACCGAGACCAATAGCGGAAGCCCCAACGCCGACTTCAGCTTTTGAAGGTTCGACAGCACGTGCAGCGATGTTTCCGGTGCGGGGCTCAAGAAAAATCCCATCCCCGGATCGAGGATGAGCCGGTCGGCAGCGACCCCGCTCCGTCGCAAGGCGGAAACCCGCGCCTCGAAGAACCGCACAATCTCGTCGAGCGCGTCTTCGGGTCGAAGGTGACCGGTGCGGGTGGCGATGCCATCCCGCTGCGCTGAGTGCATAACCACCAGCCTGCAGTCCGCCTCAGCAATATCGGGATAGAGCGCAGGGTCAGGAAATCCTTGGATATCGTTCAGGTAGCCCACGCCGCGCTTGAGCGCATAGCGCTGGGTTTCCGGTTGGAAGCTGTCGATTGAAACACGGTGCATCTGATCGGACAGGGCGTCTAAGAGCGGCGCAATACGTCTGATCTCATCGGCCGGCGATACAGGCCTCGCGTCCGGATGGCTGGCGGCCGGTCCGACATCCACGACGTCTGATCCGACTCGCAGCATTTCGATCGCCGCGGTGACAGCGCCGGCGGGGTCTAGCCGCCGGCTCTCATCGAAGAAGGAGTCCTCGGTGAGATTCAGAATGCCGAACACCGTCACCATGGCGTCGGCCTCCGCAGCGACTTCCACGATGGGGATCGGGCGAGCAAAAAGGCAGCAATTATGAGCCCCATACCTACAAAGCCCCACGCATCAAGCTTTTGCCCATGAAGCAACCAGGCAATGGCTGTAATTATGACGACGCCGAGTCCCGACCAGACTGCATAAGCAACACCGACAGGGATGGATTTCAGAACCAGAGAAAGAAAATAAAATGCGATGCCATAACCGATTATGACAACGGCGGAAGGGGCAAGCTTAGTAAAGCCCTCGCTAGATTTTAATGCGGATGTTGCGATTACTTCGCCAACTATTGCGATAACAAGAAAAAGCCAGCCTTTCATGATATATCTCCCAATTTGTGTAGGGCTTATTATGCACGCTTAAAAATAATAAAAGCAGACTTGACCTGATAGTTTGGCTGTGAGCAATTATGTGCTTAGTGCATCTAACGCTTTTAGCAGGGGCGCGACGTCAGGAGCGTCCCTTGCCTAAACTTGTTAAGGCATTTGTGAACAAACGCCACCAGTATTTTGGTTTAGAACCAATGCATACTTCATACGAATACAGCCTATCTCGAATCAAGCAGGAACCATCCAAGATTGGCATAAAAGGTACATTCAACCTTTTCACTGCATCCCATTGGTGCACGTACTCGGTCTTGCAACTCGGACACTTTGGGTTTGCACCAGGAACAAACCTACCCCCGCAAGGGCAATCTGGAAGAGTTGCTGCTATTCGATCCAAGAGCTCTTGATTGATTTCATTTTCATACAGTAATGCATGGTCCTGCTCTCTATGGATTACATTCGAGCAAGTATCACAGAAAAAATGCGGGCAACTGTCGCTCATGCCGCTCGATTGCCAGGCAGGAGTTTCCTTCCCACACTTTGGGTTTGGGCATTTCATTCTTCCTATCCATGGTGCATTCGCTTCGTAATGTACGATTTTCATGTAGCCTTAACGCCTGGCACAGCGGATCGCAAACCTGGCGCGGCTTTTGGTACAAAAGGCGTGACAGGTTTGCGAATCCGTTGCTGCCACTTGTTAACCCTTTTGCCAGATTTGGTAACTATAATTTATGTTAGAGGCGAAGTCTTGGGTAAAAACTGGCCTAAAATTGCTGGGGATTTCAGGAAAGTAAACATCACCTTCCGGCTCGATGTCTATTGTAGATATATGTAGTGTATCTACTTGATCGATCAGGCTTTTGTATATCTCCCCACCACCTGAAACAATGACATGATCCGTTATTTTCTTTAGGTTGGTTAAAGCATCTTTAATTGATGGAAAGATCAATACGTTCTCATTGTCAGATGTAAAACTTGAACGTGTTACGACCGCATACTTTCGGTTGGGTAATGCTCCCATTGATTCAAAAGTCTTGCGTCCAACCAACAGCCATTGGTTATAGGTAATAGCTTTAAACAGGAGCTGTTCACCTTTGGCACTCCATGGAATATCAGGGCCATTCCCGATAACTCCATTCTTCGATATAGCTACCATTAGTGATAGTTTCACAATTCTTCCTCAGAGGTTAACTTTGTTTTAGGGCGACTGCCCTGCTGCGTAACATCGTTGCTGCTCCATAACATCAAACATCGACCCACGGCGTAACGCGCTTGCTGCTTGGATGCCCGAGGCATAGACTGTACAAAAAAACAGTCATAACAAGCCATGAAAACCGCCACTGCGCCCCTATCTCATCTGCGCAAGGCAGAACGTGAAGACGGCCGCCCTGGACCTCGCCCGCGAGCGCCAGGCGCACGAGGCCGGCGCGCGGACCCGCGCCACGGCCCACGAGCGGACGCCGCAGCAGGAGCGCCAGAAGGCCGCCAGAGAGGCCGAGCGCGGCCGTGAGGCTTGGACGCTAGGGCAGGGCATGAAAAAGCCCGTAGCGGGCTGCTACGGGCGTCTGACGCGGTGGAAAGGGGGAGGGGATGTTGTCTACATGGCTCTGCTGTAGTGAGTGGGTTGCGCTCCGGCAGCGGTCCTGATCAATCGTCACCCTTTCTCGGTCCTTCAACGTTCCTGACAACGAGCCTCCTTTTCGCCAATCCATCGACAATCACCGCGAGTCCCTGCTCGAACGCTGCGTCCGGACCGGCTTCGTCGAAGGCGTCTATCGCGGCCCGCAACAGCGGCGAGAGCGGAGCCTGTTCAACGGTGCCGCCGCGCTCGCCGGCATCGCTGTCGCCGGCCTGCTCCTCAAGCACGGCCCCAACAGTGAAGTAGCTGATTGTCATCAGCGCATTGACGGCGTCCCCGGCCGAAAAACCCGCCTCGCAGAGGAAGCGAAGCTGCGCGTCGGCCGTTTCCATCTGCGGTGCGCCCGGTCGCGTGCCGGCATGGATGCGCGCGCCATCGCGGTAGGCGAGCAGCGCCTGCCTGAAGCTGCGGGCATTCCCGATCAGAAATGAGCGCCAGTCGTCGTCGGCTCTCGGCACCGAATGCGTATGATTCTCCGCCAGCATGGCTTCGGCCAGTGCGTCGAGCAGCGCCCGCTTGTTCCTGAAGTGCCAGTAAAGCGCCGGCTGCTGAACCCCCAACCGTTCCGCCAGTTTGCGTGTCGTCAGACCGTCTACGCCGACCTCGTTCAACAGGTCCAGGGCGGCACGGATCACTGTATTCGGCTGCAACTTTGTCATGCTTGACACTTTATCACTGATAAACATAATATGTCCACCAACTTATCAGTGATAAAGAATCCGCGCGTTCAATCGGACCAGCGGAGGCTGGTCCGGAGGCCAGACGTGAAACCCAACAGACCCCTGATCGTAATTCTGAGCACTGTCGCGCTCGACGCTGTCGGCATCGGCCTGATTATGCCGGTGCTGCCGGGCCTCCTGCGCGATCTGGTTCACTCGAACGACGTCACCGCCCACTATGGCATTCTGCTGGCGCTGTATGCGTTGATGCAATTTGCCTGCGCACCTGTGCTGGGCGCGCTGTCGGATCGTTTCGGGCGGCGGCCGGTCTTGCTCGTCTCGCTGGCCGGCGCTGCTGTCGACTACGCCATCATGGCGACGGCGCCTTTCCTTTGGGTTCTCTATATCGGGCGGATCGTGGCCGGCATCACCGGGGCGACTGGGGCGGTAGCCGGCGCTTATATTGCCGATATCACTGATGGCGATGAGCGCGCGCGGCACTTCGGCTTCATGAGCGCCTGTTTCGGGTTCGGGATGGTCGCGGGACCTGTGCTCGGTGGGCTGATGGGCGGTTTCTCCCCCCACGCTCCGTTCTTCGCCGCGGCAGCCTTGAACGGCCTCAATTTCCTGACGGGCTGTTTCCTTTTGCCGGAGTCGCACAAAGGCGAACGCCGGCCGTTACGCCGGGAGGCTCTCAACCCGCTCGCTTCGTTCCGGTGGGCCCGGGGCATGACCGTCGTCGCCGCCCTGATGGCGGTCTTCTTCATCATGCAACTTGTCGGACAGGTGCCGGCCGCGCTTTGGGTCATTTTCGGCGAGGATCGCTTTCACTGGGACGCGACCACGATCGGCATTTCGCTTGCCGCATTTGGCATTCTGCATTCACTCGCCCAGGCAATGATCACCGGCCCTGTAGCCGCCCGGCTCGGCGAAAGGCGGGCACTCATGCTCGGAATGATTGCCGACGGCACAGGCTACATCCTGCTTGCCTTCGCGACACGGGGATGGATGGCGTTCCCGATCATGGTCCTGCTTGCTTCGGGTGGCATCGGAATGCCGGCGCTGCAAGCAATGTTGTCCAGGCAGGTGGATGAGGAACGTCAGGGGCAGCTGCAAGGCTCACTGGCGGCGCTCACCAGCCTGACCTCGATCGTCGGACCCCTCCTCTTCACGGCGATCTATGCGGCTTCTATAACAACGTGGAACGGGTGGGCATGGATTGCAGGCGCTGCCCTCTACTTGCTCTGCCTGCCGGCGCTGCGTCGCGGGCTTTGGAGCGGCGCAGGGCAACGAGCCGATCGCTGATCGTGGAAACGATAGGCCTATGCCATGCGGGTCAAGGCGACTTCCGGCAAGCTATACGCGCCCTAGGAGTGCGGTTGGAACGTTGGCCCAGCCAGATACTCCCGATCACGAGCAGGACGCCGATGATTTGAAGCGCACTCAGCGTCTGATCCAAGAACAACCATCCTAGCAACACGGCGGTCCCCGGGCTGAGAAAGCCCAGTAAGGAAACAACTGTAGGTTCGAGTCGCGAGATCCCCCGGAACCAAAGGAAGTAGGTTAAACCCGCTCCGATCAGGCCGAGCCACGCCAGGCCGAGAACATTGGTTCCTGTAGGCATCGGGATTGGCGGATCAAACACTAAAGCTACTGGAACGAGCAGAAGTCCTCCGGCCGCCAGTTGCCAGGCGGTAAAGGTGAGCAGAGGCACGGGAGGTTGCCACTTGCGGGTCAGCACGGTTCCGAACGCCATGGAAACCGCCCCCGCCAGGCCCGCTGCGACGCCGACAGGATCTAGCGCTGCGTTTGGTGTCAACACCAACAGCGCCACGCCCGCAGTTCCGCAAATAGCCCCCAGGACCGCCATCAATCGTATCGGGCTACCTAGCAGAGCGGCAGAGATGAACACGACCATCAGCGGCTGCACAGCGCCTACCGTCGCCGCGACCCCGCCCGGCAGGCGGTAGACCGAAATAAACAACAAGCTCCAGAATAGCGAAATATTAAGTGCGCCGAGGATGAAGATGCGCATCCACCAGATTCCCGTTGGAATCTGTCGGACGATCATCACGAGCAATAAACCCGCCGGCAACGCCCGCAGCATCGCGACCGTCATCGGTGAGAAGTTCGGCAGGTATTGGGTGGTGACAATGTAGGTGCTGCCCCAAATGGCAGGTGCTATCGCTGTGAACAATAAATCGGGCGTGCGTAATGACATGCGATTACAAGACCTCCGCTACGGCGATGGGTTTTTGAGAGTTGCAGGCGCCGCGATGACCGCACCCTGACTTGGACTGGCCCTGCCTCGCACCAATCCACCTGCGGCTATGGCCGCGATCATGCGAGGCCCGAAAATTACACGACCTGTACACGTCCGCCGAACCCGGAACGCAACAGAGCTTCGTGGGCATCCCGATCCGGGTCGTAGCAGCAGTCCTGGACCAAACGCACGTCGTAGTCCGCATCACTAGCCCAGGCGACGCTTGAAAGAACAACGCCGGTGGTGCTTATCCCGGCCATGACAAGCGTGCTTACGCCGCGCGTCCGAAGGTCGGCGTCGAGCGCCGTGCCATAAAAGACGCTGGCTCGCGGACATGCATAGAAAAGGTCGCCCCGTTCGATCGCAAGCCCTTCGACGGGCAGACCGGTGCGAAATCGTCCGCTCGGGAGATACGGTGAGATTTGGCGATTCGTCGCCGGCGGCGCATGTTCATACTCTTCGCCGAGCGAAAAGTTGGGGAACAGCACGGGCCGGCCGCGCAAGGCGTGCTGGCAGCCGTGCAGACCCTGCGTGAGATGAACGCCGACAACCTGCGCAAGGTGCCGGCCGATGCACCCACGGCCTTCATCAAGCCGCGCTGGAAGCCGCTGGTGATCACCCCGGAAGGCCTCGACCGGAAATTCTACGAAATCTGCGCCCTGTCCGAGCTGAAGAACGCCCTGCGCTCCGGCGACATCTGGGTCAAGGGCTCGCGGCAGTTCCGCGACTTCGACGACTACCTGCTGCCGGCCGAGAAGTTCGCCGCACTCAAGCGCGAGCAGGCCCTGCCCCTGGCGATCAACCCGAACAGCGACCAGTACCTGGAAGAGCGTTTGCAGCTGCTGGACGAGCAGTTGGCCACCGTCACCCGCCTGGCCAAGGACAACGAGCTGCCCGATGCCATCCTCACCGAGTCAGGGCTGAAAATCACCCCGCTGGATGCGGCGGTGCCGGATCGGGCGCAGGCGCTGATCGACCAAACCAGCCAGTTACTGCCGCGCATCAAGATCACCGAACTGCTGATGGACGTGGACGACTGGACGGGCTTCAGCCGCCACTTCACCCACTTGAAGGACGGGGCCGAGGCCAAAGACAGGACGTTGCTGCTGTCCGCAATCCTCGGTGATGCGATCAACCTCGGGCTGACCAAGATGGCCGAGTCGAGCCCCGGCCTGACCTACGCCAAGCTGTCCTGGCTGCAAGCCTGGCACATCCGCGACGAAACCTATTCGGCGGCCTTGGCCGAGCTGGTCAACCACCAGTATCGCCACGCCTTTGCCGCCCACTGGGGCGACGGCACGACCTCATCCTCCGATGGCCAGCGCTTCCGCGCGGGTGGCCGGGGCGAGAGCACCGGGCACGTCAACCCGAAGTACGGTAGCGAGCCGGGACGGCTGTTCTATACCCATATCTCCGACCAGTACGCGCCGTTCAGCACCCGCGTGGTGAATGTCGGCGTCCGCGATTCCACCTATGTGCTCGACGGCCTGCTGTACCACGAGTCCGACCTGCGGATCGAGGAGCACTACACCGACACGGCCGGCTTCACCGATCACGTCTTTGCCCTGATGCACCTGCTAGGCTTCCGCTTCGCGCCGCGCATCCGCGACCTCGGCGAAACCAAGCTGTACGTGCCGCAGGGCGTGCAAGCCTACCCGACGTTGCGCCCGCTGATCGGCGGCACCCTGAACATCAAGCACGTGCGTGCCCACTGGGACGACATCCTGCGCCTGGCCAGCTCGATCAAGCAGGGCACCGTCACCGCCTCGCTGATGCTGCGCAAGCTCGGCAGCTACCCGCGCCAGAACGGACTGGCCGTGGCCCTGCGCGAGCTGGGCCGGATCGAGCGCACGCTGTTCATCCTGGACTGGCTGCAAAGTGTTGAACTGCGCCGCCGCGTGCATGCCGGCCTGAACAAAGGTGAGGCGCGCAACTCGCTGGCCAGGGCGGTGTTCTTCAACCGCCTTGGGGAAATCAGGGATCGGAGCTTCGAGCAGCAGCGCTACCGGGCCAGCGGCCTCAACCTGGTGACGGCGGCTATCGTGCTGTGGAACACGGTGTACCTGGAACGCGCCACCCAGGGGTTGGTCGAGGCCGGCAAGCCGGTGGACGGCGAGCTGCTGCAATTCCTGTCGCCGCTGGGCTGGGAGCACATCAACCTAACCGGCGATTACGTCTGGCGGCAGAGCCGCAGACTGGAAGACGGGAAGTTTCGGCCCTTACGGATGCCCGGAAAACCTTAGCGTACGATTTTTTCCGAATTCTGCGGGCTCCCCAAATTGTCGTCTCCAGGTCATTTGGTGAGCGTGTAACCAGCTTTCAGGAAATGCAGATGGCCATCACCGGCTTTGCTGCGCGGGCAGGAGAAAAGCTGCGTCAGGAAAAGCAGCACTGTCGTGCGATCAGTGTCTTTATCCGAACCAGCCCGTTTTCACCCCGGGATGCGCCCTGTGCCAGCCAGGCGACGGAGACGCTACTGGTAGCCACTCAGGACAGCCGGGACATCATTGCCGCTGCCCAGCGTGCGCTTGCGCGCATCTGGCGTGATGGCTACCGGTACGCAAAGGCTGGTATCATGCTGGCCGATTTTTCCGGCCGCGAGGCACAACTTAATCTGTTTGATGAATGTGCTCCCCGTCCTGACAGCGAAGCCCTGATGAATGCCGTCGATCGGATTAACCGCGCCGGTAAGGGCCGCATTTTTTTTGCCGGCCAGGGGATCAATGTGGGGTTCGCGATGCGCAGGGAAATGCTGAGTCCGGAATACACGACAGACTGGAACGCCTTGCCGCGTGCTTTCATGAGATAAGCGATATCTGGATTTTATAGATGTAAAATCATATGGTTACATTATTAACGTATGGTTCTTCCCCATTGGGCTTCAGACCTCCTGTACCGCGTTTTCCTGTTGAGACAACACCTACCCGGCGAAAACTAAAACCGGGTAGGATGTCATCAGTACAGGGCAATGACAGGTTTTTTGATGCCGCAGGCGTGAGCGTAGCGGGTCAGAGTGTCGATGCTGGCTTTGGTGATGTTGTTTTCCAGGCGGGAAATAACCGGAGGTGTAACCCCCATGCGTTCAGCAACCTGCGCTTTTGTCAGGTTGTCATGTTTACGCCATTCCGCAAGTAGCTCTCTGAGCTTCTCCTTGCGTTCTTCTTCCTGCCATGCAGCGCGATATTCGTCGTCCTGCATCCACTCGTTATGCAGTTCTTTATGGCTTACCAGTTTCATTAAGTACCTCCGCTAACCGCTTTTTGGCGAGATCGATTTCTTTCGCTGGCGTTTTCTGTGACTTCTTGATGAAAACCCGGAGCATGATGATGGTATTGCCTTTGTGGTATACCCAGATGCCCCTGGCTATGTCCGTCCCCATCGTGCGGATCTCAAAAAGTCCATCGCCCAGGGGCTTCGTGTCCGGCTCCCGCAGTAATCGGGCATCATACTCCAGTTTGCCGATGAGACGGTCAAACTTCACCCTGATTTTTACGGGTAATGCTGTGGCTTCTTCCCTGGCTTCCGGGTGATAAACAACGCTAAACATGTGACCTCCCATTTCCATTAATATTAACCTATAGGCTAATGTTAGGCAAGGTGAAAATTAACCTGTAAGCTAATTTTTAGGGAGGGGTATGCGACCAGCTATGACACGGACCCAGCATTGACAAAAGGCTCTAAAATTGTATTTTTTAACTTTTACGTTCCTTTTTACATCAGTGCCTTAACATTTTTTCTATGTACTGAACGAAGGGATAATTTTGAGACAAGGATACAATTATATGAAAGTGAATTATCTGGCACCGTTATTATGTATTGGCGTGTTGGCGCTGACCGGTTGTAACGATCCAAAGAAACCCTCCGAAAGTAATTTCAAAGAAGCCGCACAGCAGTATCTGGATACTGTATACCCGGCATGTTATATCAAAGCTAATTTCCCTTACAAAACAGATGGTTTCAACATTAACAACATGCCAGAAATATTGCATGCAATGGCAGAAAAAGGGTTGTTAACTGAAACAGAATTATCGCGTAAACATATTGATGCCACATGGGGGATTAAAGAACGAGATATAGTCGTTAACAGTTATGACCTGACGGAAGAAGGGAAAAAATACTACAAGCAAGATGCGGCTAAAAATATGCGAGGTGAGAATCTTGGTGGATTCTGCTTTGGAAAAGCAACAGTAACAGACGTCAGTAATTTCACTGAACCATCTGATGCAATGGGGCAGAAAATTTCCCGAGTGACTTTTACATATAAAGTTAGTGATATACCTGACTGGGCAAAATCACCTGAGATTCTGAATGCCGACCGTCAGATAAAAAAAGACGTAAACTCAGAACATGATGGTGTGAAAGTGACCAATGTTTTCCTCCTGACTAATAACGGATGGATACATCAAAAGTTATTTGGTAAATGATTAACCCTAAGTGATAGGGCGTGTTTTGAGATAGTTAGCGAAGATGAGGCACTTGCGGTTATCTGGCCGTGAGTGCCTGGACGGTACGTTCACCTCTGAAAAAACAGGCCTGCCGCTCTGACGAGGCCTGTTTTAATTCTCAGATATAAACTGTCCAGAAAATGGCGATGGCAGTAAAGAAAATCGCCATTTTAAACGATGCTCTGGTTTTCCTTTCCTCCGCAGAAATCATCGCGTGGAGTGCTTCTTTTTTATCATGTATGGTTAAACTGCCAGGCAGTTCAGGCCACCTTTTCTGTAACTGCATGGTTTCCAGTTTCTTCAGTGAGGACTGATTATAAACCCCGTACGCCCACAGCAGTAATGCCAGTCCCGGCGGCGTGAGCTTAATGAATAAATTAAAAATATCAGTTTCTTGGGTCATCTGATTTCCTTTGTCTTCGTCAGGCAGTACAGGACTCTATAATAGAGGGATTCTGACGACGGACAACCATCCTACCGTGGTGCATAACCCTCTTCCGCCAGTGCTTTCATGAGCTGATTGATACCATCCATCATCAGGTATGCCTCAATATCAGACGTTGCCAGCCGGCGGCAGTCACTGAATCCCTGCCGCTTGACCAGCTGTGCGAGCGCCTGTGCTTCCCTGTGCGTCAGCTGCAGATTCACCTCAACGGGTTTTTCATGGCGTATTTCATCATTCATCGTCAGACTCCTGTTCTGTCGTACCGGTGTGGGTGGCGAGCCTGTAACGGGAACGTTGTTCGTCCATCCCGAAAGAGTAGCGCGTCAGCATCTCCAGGTCGTCCTTATCCATCAGACGTTGCTTCTCCTTCAGGTGCGCCATGACCCTATTGATAATCTCCCGATCGTCCGGCCAGAAATACCCGCCGTTGCGTTCCGGATTGCGCTTACCCAGCATTTCTTCGTGCCAGATATCCTCCCACCAGATGTTTTCCCGGCCGCAGCGTTTTGTGATCAGCAGCGGGTGACAGTCGTTCTCTTCAAATTCATACTTCAGCCGTCCCCGGGCGATATCGTAACTTTTCACGAACACATCGTTAATGGTATAGAAAATATACAGCTGCTCGAGCATGGCGAAAAAATCGCACAGATCGTGAAAACCGGTATTGCCGACGTGTTCGCTCAGGTGGAGGTTAGTCCAGAAGATCTCCGCCTGCAGGCTGTTGCGGAACTCACGCAGGATGAGAATACTCCCCTCCGGGGAGTCTTCGCGGATGAGGCTGATCTTATAGACCGGATTGCCGGCGGCGTCTGGCGTCAGCAGGGCGCGCGCATCGTCATACGCGCTGCCGTGGCCGTTAAGGCGTCGCTGCGAACCGAACGCGAACGGGCGTCCCTCGCCGAATTTCAGCCAGCGTGCGGAACAGCCCAGGTAAGTGGCCAGACGGTCGGCCTGCTCAAAATCCGGGACGTCGTGGCCGGAAAACCAGTTCATCACCGCCAGTGGGTTGGCCTCACCGAGGCGCTCCGCCAGGGCGGCCGCGTCCATCGGCGGCTGGTAATTGGGGCCGGGGCGGGAGGCCGCTTCGTTGACCAGGGGTAACAGGTGCCTGAGGCGGGCGCTCAGCTCCCGGCGGTAACGATCGGCGCCGGTAAGAGCTGCTTCACGCTGCACGGACTGTGCGATCACAAAACGGGCGTGCGCCTCGGTGCTGCGCTCCTGGCGGGCGGCTTCCTGCTCAAACTGCCTGTAGATTTCATCTGGGATGTTGCGGACGTTCAGACGCTGCATGGCGTTCTCCTGGCTGACTGATTTTCAGTCACTATGCCTGTCAGAATGCAATGAGTCAATATGTGATCGTTTGGTGTTTTTTGGTGTCTTCATATGGTGATCATTTTGATGTCATCTTTATCAGGGAGTGTCGTTTTGCGGTCCGTTGCGGTTTAGCGGTATTCTCCGCAGCGCCGCCACTTATCCACCGTTTCTGTGGATAACGCTATATGTAGTGGCTCCGTCAGCTGAGAACGGCACAAGATATGGTGTCCGCGCCGGCAGCCGCGCGGCCGCTCCCCTGCCTTCCTTCCCCTGTTGATTTCGCTTTTCACGGTATTTACGTTTTTTCCGCAATTGTGGCACCGGCCAAAAGGTATTTTCCGGTGGTTGCGGGCGTAAAAGTCACAGGGTGAAAAAATAAGGGGGCAAATTATCAGCCGGCCTGATGTGTGAAGCCCGGCAGGGTTATACAGGGCAGGTGAAAAGGGACAGGGAGAAGCATCATGAAGACGCCAGGCATGCTGTTTGTGCTGCAGCTGTGCGCCGGGTTCCTGACGGGCCGTGATATCAGACAGGAAGTGCGCGTGAAAAAGACGACGAGTCCATTTTGCCCTTCAGTGCCTGTTTAACCGCCTCAAATGCTTCCTGATGTTTGATATCCATCGCGTCTCCTGTTGTGTTTACGGCGGATTTAGTGTTTTAATATGCATTAAAATGTTCAAATATGAACATTTTCAGACTGTAAACACAGGCGGAATATAACAAACTAATCCACCCGTACAGAGCATGGGAGTGCGGCGAATTGACCGGATTTGACTTGATCCTTTGGCGACGGGGCCTGAACTGGACCCAGGAACGCGCCGCGGCAGAGCTCGGCATCAGCCGTACCAGCCTGGTAAAATATGAGGACGGTGAGGCTGTGCCCCGGACGATACAACTTGCCACCGCTGCACTCACGCTGAAAGCGGAATGGCCAACAATGAAGACCATGAGCAAAGACAGGCTGCTGCGGCAGCTGAAGAACGAAGTGCTGAGGCTCAGTAATGAATGAGTCCATCCCTGTTATCGGCTCTTTTATCCCGTATCCGGGATCCCGGCTGCCGGCAGAAATGGTTCATCCTCAACAGGAGATTATATGAAACTAAAAGGATACGTCACCGCTCTGCCGGTGCTGCTGCTGACAGGGTGCGCTGTGCTACCCGGACAACCCACCGATTATGGGCGCTTCTGTAACGTATCAGGCATCGCCAGCCACGGTGAAACCTACCGTGTCAGTGACAGCCAGGATTTCTGGTTAACCCCGAACGGCCGCTATCTCAGCCAGGCTGAGTACAGCAGCCCGGCAGATACGCTTCAGAAACTGACGGGTGTGGTCAGTGGTGAAGATCCTGACCAGGCGCGGAAGAAGGCTGTCAGGGTACGGGTGTTCCGAGTCGAAAGTGAGAGCGCGAGTAAAGGTGCGTGCCTGCCCGTGCGTTATGACGACAACAACGCACGGCGGAAAATGGATTCGCTGACTAACGGCCGGCGTATGAAGGTGTACAGTGAAGATGCTGGTCAGTCCGGCCAGCAGATTTACGATAACAGTCGCGGTGCCGGCTTCAGTTACAGGTTACTATGAGCCGGTTTCGGCAAAAAACACTTTAAAATTCAGCCTCCTGCCGGCTGATTACCGGATTTTAAAAAATTGAACACTTTTCCCCTGCAAATTCCTCAGAATTCACGTAGCGACGCCATCGAGACCGGGCGCGTGGCATACGTCTACTTCGATTATGCCGATGCACTGGCGCTGCGGGAGATGGCCAGCCAGGCTGATTTACCCAAATACCTGCTGGCCCCGGAGGTGTCGTTATTTCTGCGATATGTGCCTGACCTGCGCCAGCAGGTCCTTTTCGACACCCTCTGGAACACGGGCGCACGCATTAATGAGGCGCTGGCGCTGACCGGCGCCAGCTTTCAGCTTGACGGTTCCCGGCCGTTTGTCCGGCTGAAGACGCTTAAACAGCGTCAGCGCGGGCGTGGGAGACCCGGGAAGGATGAGGCGGTGTTCCGTATTGTTCCTCTGACCGATCCTCAATATGTCAGAAAGGTGCGTGAGTTTCTGACCACCCTGCGTATTGGCAAACAGCAGCTGCTCTGGCCGGTGCAGAGTGATAACACGCCGCGTAACTGGATCAGGAAAGCGCTGGACCTCGCAAAACGTGACTCTGTCACTTTTAGTATCCCCGTCACCTGCCACACGTTCCGGCACAGCTTCTGTATGCACCTGATCCAGCATGGGGTTCCTCTGAAAGTTGTGCAGGCCTACGCCGGGCATTCCCGGCTGGAAACCACTGAAACCTACACGCGCGTGTTTGCGCTCGATGTCGGGCGTCAGTATGGCGTCCGATTCAGCCTTCCTGACAGTCATTTAACACTTCCGGAATAATCCTCATTCCATCCTTATATTTCCATATAAATCTAAATTAATCCTTAATGTTTCTTTATCAGGCCGTTTGCAGGACGGTCTGGCCCTCGTTTGTTGGTTTTTGTTCGTTATTTTTCTGTATTTTTCTACATTAGTGCGTCTTTTTGTCTTTACACGCAAACCCGGATACGTAATAATCCATTTGAATGTTGTATTTTTCCTGATGGATACGGTTTTTTTCTAAATAATGTGAGGTTTGAAATGCGTATTTTTGTTGACGACGGTTCCACCAATATCAAACTGGCATGGGTGGCAGACGGTGAAGTGAAAACGTTGATCAGTCCGAACAGCTTTAAACCAGAATGGTCCATGACGCTGCTGACTGATTCAACGGGGCCGGCTTCCGCCAACTATGAAATTGACGGGGAAAAGTACAGCTTTGACCAGCTGAGCCCTGATGCCGTGCGCACCACGGAAACCCGCTATCAGTACAGTGATGTGAATGTAGTCGCTATCCACCACGCGCTGATGCAGTCCGGCATTGAACCGCAACCGGTTGACATTGTTGTGACGCTGCCGCTGGGCGAGTATCTGGATGAGAACGATCAGCCTGATATGGCCAAAATCGAGCGGAAAAAAGCGAACGTGAAACGCGCGGTGACCGTTCAGGGGCATGAGAGCTTTACCGTGCGTAAAGTCAGTGTGCTGCCAGAGTCGGTCCCTGCAGGCTTCAGTGTGCTGAAGGATCTGGACGATCTGGACTCCCTGCTGATTGTCGATATCGGTGGAACGACGCTGGATATCGCGCACGTTCGCAGCAAAATGTCCGGGTTCACCAAGACGCATTGCGATCCTAAAACCGGCGTATCCATCATCACCGAGGCCGTAAAACACGCACTGGATACCAGCGTGAGTACCCGTACCAGTTCATATTTTGCCGACCGTCTGATCCAGGCGCGAAATGACGATAGTTTTCTTTCCCGTTATCTTCAGAACGCTGACCAGCGGGCCCAGGTAATGAAGGTGCTGCACGAGCGTGAAAAAGCCCTGACGCACCGCGTCACCGATTCAGTTGGCCGCTTTGCCGGCTTCACACACGTCATGGTTGTCGGGGGCGGCGCCAGCCTGGTCGCCAGCGCAGTGAAGCAGGCCACGGGGGTGAGTGACGATCGCTTCTTCGTCAGCGATAACCCGCAGTTCGATCTGGTATTGGGCATGGTGGCAATGAAGGGCTGAGTATGACTGATAACCGTAAGTGCTCGTTTTATATCTATCCGGATCGCAATGCGGCGGACCGGGTAGCCGACGGATTTCTTGAGAAACTGCCTCAGAAAGAGCGCGGCCGCGCGATGCGCGCCATGATGCTCTGTGGTGCCGCGCTGATGAAACAGGACGAACGCCTACCGTTCCTGATCGCTGAATTTCTGACGGAAGGCACCTCGATGCAGGATATTCAGCGGATCATCAGCAGTACGCTGCCGCAGCAGGATACAGGAGAGATGGCGCGTCTGTTTGAGGCGTTTCTGCAGGCCACCGGCGGCGCCAGTAATACGTTACCGCCGACAGGCGGATCAAGGCCGGAAAACAGCCCTGCCGTGACTCCCGAACCGGCGGCACCGGAGGATAAGAATCTGGAAGAAACCCGTAAGAACGTCCAGCATCTGTTCCCGGATGATGACTAAGGTGAACTTCCGCGCCATCGCTGACAGCTCTAATGTGGAAAATGTGGTGCTGATCAGCGGTGTGCCTGCAGCAGCGGCAGACACTCTGCCGCCGGCAATTTAACTTGATTATATGGCTCATTCGCCGTATTGTTAAGGCTCATTTTTCGGTAGCGCCCCGCCTGGCGAAGGAGTAAAACCATGCAATCATTCCCCCTGTTCGTTTCCCGTGCTGTACCGGTGATCATCAGTGACCATTGCCTGCGGCAGCAGCGCAGCTCCCTGCACCACACGTCATGCCAGATTAACCTGAGTTCAGGAAGTCACCTGCGCTCATGGCCTTTCTGCACGCTATCCAGGCGGGAAATAAGCGACCGGCAACCGGCTAAGCCCCGCGGTTACTGGTTCAGTCACTGTGGCCGGGATGTCATGTTTACGGGGCATATCGATGAGGCAGATCCTATGAAACAGGTCTACTACAACGAAGGCTGGAGCGGTTCGAGCAAGTATACGTTTGAAGTTTATCAGCTGGAGAACGGGAGTTACCGGGCGCTGGTCCGCAAATGGAATGGCAAAATCAATAAGGTGCAGCAGGAAACACAGTACCTGTCTGACACGCGAGAGGGACTGAAACTCCAGGACTATCCCCGCACGCGCCAGGTGAAAATATTTCTGAATTCTGACTTCTGGGAGAAGGGTGATGATTAAGATGGTTAGCGTCGTTCCGCAGCCGGAAACGGTGAAGATGCTCCGGGGAAAAATGGGCATGACTGAAACCGCATTAGGGGCCGTCATGGGGTATGAACTGCGCGCCTGGCAGCGTAAGGAAGCCATCAGCGACGACCTCAGTCAGTACAACAAGACCAGTCTTCGGCCGGGCGAATATAACATGCTGATGCTGATCGCCGGCGTGCATCCTGATTACCGCCTGAACAGGACATTCAGCCCGGATGATATGGTTAAAGAGCCTGCCACGGCCGAAGACGTTCGCCGCCTGCGTCTGGCGCTGGGGCTGAAACACGCAGAAATTGCAGCGCTGTTTGGCTATAAGCCGGCGTCATGGCAGACCAAAGAGAAGGCCGCACAGCGTGGCGTGAAGCTCAAGACCGGGGAATTCAACTTCCTGTTACTGCTGGCCGGTGAGCATCCGTCACTGCAGCTGGTTGAAAAAGTGAAACAAGATCAGCTGCCGACCTGATAAAAGCCCGTTAATTCTGGTTTTTTTATAAAATACTGTATTTACATATAGGACAAAATGTCCTAATATATATTTGTGGCCGGGCAAGGTGCTCAGGTCCCCTACCGAGGGAAATATATGAAATTTTCAGCAGAAGAACTCAACATTATCCGCCAGGCGGATGCCATTATTGCCAGCAAAATTACCACCACGGATTTTATTACCGGTGCAGACGCCGCGCGTTCCTTGCTGCGGTTTCGTCTTGCTGCAGAACCACGCGAATCATTCTGCGCGTTCTTTCTCAACAGTCAGAATGGCGTGATCGCCTTTGAAGAACTGTTTCAGGGAACTATCAACAGTGTCACCGTTCATCCGCGTATCGTCCTGCAACGCGCCCTGCATCATAATGCCGCCGCCGTGGTACTGGCGCATAACCATCCTTCCGCTTTCACTGAACCCAGTCAGGCTGACAAGCTGATCACCGAGCGTCTGGCGCAGGTGCTGGGGATGGTTGACGTCAAAGTCCTCGATCACCTGATTGTGGGCGGCTGCGATATTTTCTCTTTTGCTGAACATGGTCTGATTTGACAACCGCGGCCGCACAGTGGTGCGGCCGGCTCTGGAGGCTTGCTATGGGCAATAAATATACCGTGCCACTGAACGTGGGCGCAATCCGCGAAAGCTGTTTCCGTCCCGCTGACAAATGGACCCCGCCGACGGGGGATGAACTCCGCTATTTGCTGGAAAATGTGCTCAACCTGAGTCAGGAGGGGCTTGCGCGACATGTTGGCGTTAACGGCAGAACGGTGCGCCGCTGGGTGAACGGAGAAAGCGACATCGCGTATTCCGTCTGGTGCATCCTTTGCATCGATGCCGGCTTACCGCCGATCTGGAAATAGCAGCGCAAAACACCGGCGCGAAAATGTGCTTCCTGAAGAGAAGCTGAAGGGCTTGTGCAACTGCGAACCGCAGTACCGAACATCGGTACTGGAATCCAGTGAGGGGCTGAGCCGCTATCTGGCCGGGGCTGAAAACTGAGAAGGTGGCCGCCTCCTGCAGGGGCTGTACGGGCATTAAACCTGTATTGCTCTGAAACGCGCTGTACGCCTCTCTGAGTGCTTCTTTAAAAAAGCTGCAACCTTCTCGCATTAATCGCTTTGACGTGTCCAGGCGCGCATTCAGCCCCATTCTGATTTGATTTCGGCCTGGTATTTGCCAGTGAGCCTACTTTAGATATCCGCAGAGCGTTTCCTTCCTGTTCATTTCAGGTCAGTTGCCGTCATTCCCTGGTGGCTCCACCGTTCCCTCAGCGGGTTCAGGCTATCGCGGGTGTCTGATGCCTGGACCTCTGCACCATGCCGGCAAAGTGCCGCCATCTGGATCTAAAAGCAATATTTACAGGGACAGGCGTCAAGGGAAAAACAAAGAAAAGTAATCATATAATGCTTGCTTTATATGGCTCATTAGACGTATAATAATCACATCGAAAGGCAATGAGGCTTTTCGCGGTAGCGCCCCGACTGGCGCAGGAGTAAAAAATTATGAGTAAAGCACTGACCCCTTCCCAGCTTAAAGCTGAACTGGACACGCAGAAAGATGCGCTGCTGAAGGCGTGCCTGTATGCCCTCAACGAAATCCCTAACCGCCGTTTAAGTGGTCCATATTCATCCACGTATGCGCTGGCCGCGCAGGTCAGTAAACTGCTCCAGAGCTGCAAATAATCATTGAAGGGCTGGCATTACCAGCCCTGTTCAACCCTTACGGTAGCGCCCCGCATGGCGCAGGAGTCTGAAATGTCATCTAAAAATACTCTCCCGTCAGTCGATCTGATGTACTGCCAGCATGGCGGTGAAGTGATCCCGTCCATTGCTATTGAGCGCATCATCTCGTTGCGGGATGAAGGTATCCGCGTCTATCTCGACGGCATAGACAAGCTGCGAAAAGCGCGCGATCTGATGCAGCAGGCCGGAGGCTGCCAGTACCTCTATGACTACGACAAAGCCGTAGAGAGCGCCATCAAATGGAGCGACACCACGCCAGATCAGGCCGAAACGGCTATTTCCCGCGTTATCGACGGAAAAATCTGGGATCGGCTGATGACGGAAACCGGTATGTATACGCTGATGAGCAACAAGCAACGTCAGGAATGGGATCGGCAGGTGGCAGGCAAAGAAATGCCGCCGATAACGCTGGATAACGTTATGAGTACGTTCCGGCACCTGAACGCAAGCAAGGCTGATACCTTCACGCAAGGGCTGATTGATATCTTTAAATCCCTGTCGTGGGATTATAAAACCAATAACCCCTGCATGTTTGGCAAGCGTATCATCATCGCGCCGTTGCTCGATGTCTGGCGCAGTGGCTGGGTGCGCTTCAGCTCAGACGGGCACACCAAAATTGACGATCTGGCGCGGCCGTTCTACGTGCTGGACGGGCGTAACGTGCCTGATTACCGCGTTTCTGACGGTGCCAGACTGGATGCCTTTTTCAGTGAAAACCAGTTCAACGGTAAGGTGTTCGAGTGTGATTACTTCAGCGTGCGATATTACAAAAAGGGCAGCGCCCACATTACGTTTAAACGCCCGGAGCTGGTTGAGAAGATCAATAATCTGGTTGCCAGTCACTATCCCGGAATGTTACCCCCTCGCGTGTAATGCAGACGGCAGGCCGCATTTGCGGCCTGAAATATAAACAGGGAAAGGAAGTATTCCCCGGCCTGAGAAAATCATGCCGGGCATGTATTTATTGCTTGAATAATATGGCTCATTAGACGTATAATGATCACATCGAAAGGCAATGAGGCTTTTCGCGGTACCGCCCCGACTGGCGCAGGAGTAATAAACATGGCTATTCAATCCCTTCAGTTCCGTAACGGCTCCGTTTCTCTTGGTGATGTTTTTGTTTCCAGCTGGGGTTATGAGCAGACAAATACCTGTTTTTATCAGGTGATCGCCCTGCGCGGTAAGAAAACCGCTGTACTGCGCCGCATCGCTGCGCAGCAGGTGAAAGCAGACAGTGCAATGTCTGGCGAGTTAAAGCCGGTATTGAACGACTTTAAAGGCGAACCCGTGACCCGTCGCATCTGTGAAAACCATGAGCATCCGTCTGTCAGCATTGACGAGTACGAACAGGCTTATAAGACCGATCCTAACGAAAGCCATTTTTACAGCACCTGGGGCTGACCGCCTGCCACGCCCCGCAAGGGGCGTATAGTCGAAGACTTATTCAACCAAAACGTGAATACTATGCGAAATAACAAGGCGCTCAGGACGCAGATACATGGCGGAAACAGTTTATCAGGCGCGGAGGCGTTTTTACCTTCTCCGTTTTCGGCGCAGTCGTAACCCGGACACACTGGAAAAAATGTACGAATCCATGCGGGATCGTGGACAGGTGCCGGAGGAGGACACCGCGGCTTTTGAGGCTGCCGCCGACCATCGCCGCGCAGAGCTGGCATCGGGACGCATCTGGGATAAGATCCCGCCGCATGTCTGGCAGTATGTAAAATAATCACAGCGCCCCCACGAGGGGCGTTTTTTTGCTTGCGCATATGGCTCATTAGACGTATAATGTTTTTACTGATTCAAATCAGTACCTTCCTAAATAGCCTTACAGGTGCATTATGACCTCTTCTGAAATCCTCCATAACCTCCCTCAGATTATCACGGCCGTGGCCGCCCTCATTACTGCCATTACCGGGCTGATTAAAGTCATGAAGGATAAGGGTAAGGACTGAACCGCCGCAGGGGGCGACAGCCCCCTGCATCCCTAACCGGCAGCGCCCCGACTGGCGCAGGAGTAAAAAAAAGTGACAACGCTGCATATTCAAGACATTCCCACTGATGGCGCGCCGCCTGTTTGTGCAGGCCGCTCAATCTCAGATGATGACCTTTGCGCCTCATGCCAGCATCTCGACTATCGCCCTGGGCACCTCAGCGCCTGCCTGCTGTCAGGTTGCGGGCGTGACGACTGGCCTTCAGAACTGGATGCAAACGGCTACAGCGTTGCCTGTAGCGGCTATGAGCGTGAAAAATCGCTTGATTAACATGGCTCATTAGACGTACAAT
Source organism: Serratia sp. CY38905 (assembly GCF_052168875.1). Taxonomy (NCBI): domain Bacteria; kingdom Pseudomonadati; phylum Pseudomonadota; class Gammaproteobacteria; order Enterobacterales; family Yersiniaceae; genus Serratia; species Serratia sp. CY38905. The sequence continues at coordinate 24,066 of NZ_JBJNLV010000021.1, forward strand.
AATTACATCGAAAGGCATCCGGTCTTTCGCGGCAGCGCCCCGTCTGGCGCAGGAGTTTTACAATGCACGGTAACGTAAATGAAATTTGCGCAAGGCTTCTCGACAGTTTTGATCCACAGCAGCGGATCAGCCTGCTGATCTGGACTGCTGAAGATGTCCATGACTGCACCAGTGATATGAACCTCACTGACGATGAGGCCGAAGCCGTTCTGGCAGAAATCGCGGAATGCAGTTCACACAGCCGTTATGGCGTCGGAAAAGATACCGTCTGGAGCCTGGCAAAGCAGGTGCGCGAAGATGCCGCCCGCGATCGAAAAATAGAGGTCAATGCCGAGGCGCTGCAAAAAGTCGTGGCGCTGGCGGCGCAGTTTATCCGTAGCACATAGCAGGACATAGAGCCGGTCTAAAATGCCCTAAATGCAACGTACCGTATCTTTTATTGTTAGACAAAACCGGAGGTAAACATGCTTAAACCGTCTTCTCCCTAGTGGTGTGATCTCACCACGCGGGAATTCAGTAAACTGGATATGGCGAATATCGTCGCAGTACTACCTATTTGCGCCGTAGAACAACACGGACCTCATCTGCTGGTTCGGGTGTTTGCTGCCATTAATGCCAGCATTATTGAGCGAGCTGCAGAATTACTGCCTGCCAATTTACCATGCTGGTGTTGGCCACTTTGCCTGTAGGTAAATCTGACGAACACCTAGCTTACCCTGACACACTTTCGTTGCCATATGATGTTCTGGGGAAAGTGTGTTTTGAAATGGCTAAAAGCGCCTGGCGCACAGGTATTCGCAAGATCGTTTTCTGGAATTCACAAGGCGGCCAGCCCTAATTGATGGAAATGGTTTGTCGCCAGCTGCGCATTGAATTGGAGATGTTTGCCGTCGGTGCCAGCTGCCTCCGCCCCAAGACCTCCGAGGTGTAAGGCGCGTTGAATATCGGGAAGAACCGGCCCGAGGCTCGTAATGGGGGCGCGCAGATTCGCGCCAATCAGCACAATGCTGACGTACAAGCCCCAGCGGGAAGTTGTCCTAGTGGGGTTGGAGGGGGAAAGCGCAGAAGACACGGCAACCTCATAACATCAACGAGCCACAAGTGACGTAGCCCTAGTGATGCGTTGGTTGACGTTAACGCTTACGCGAGATTCGGAAGATAGGAGACGGATCCGTATATCACCACATCCCTTAAAACCCGGCGATCAAACCAGCGCCGGACCGGAGTGTCCTTGACTACACCTCGCCCGAAAGGGCGAGATAGCGGGGTAGAGCTAACCAGGACAGGGGGCAAACGGGCAGAATTTATAGTCCGGTAACCGGCTACGTCGGGCTTTCGGCGCCATTTGACTCCACAGACGCATGTAACCTCATCTGGCGCCTCCATGCCGCAAAGCGGCATTCAGAAGACTGGCTGCGCACTGCTCGCCAGTCCGGACCTGATGTTCAGTTCAGGGGCTACGGTTCCGGATGAAACCCGCTTCCGGTTAAGATATATTCAGCTCCCAAAACAAAGGAAAAAACTCCCCAGTGAATCTGACAGAAAAATCAGCACATTTGGCGTGGTGCGCCTTGGTGGCGCTGGCGTTAGCCAGGCAAAACGGTGACGTTGTGTCACCGGTACAGGAAAATCTCTTTCTCACCCGCTGGCTGGCGACAGCACTGAAGCAACGTCGTTTTTCGCGTGACGTGGCCCCTGACATCGAGTGGCTTCTGAAACAGGGCCGACAGCTGGGCGTCAATGCTAAACTGGCCCGTAAGCTGAACTACCTCTGGCGTTCCAGCTCCGGGGAGTTGTCTGCGCAGAATGACCTGTTCCGGTTGACCCATGCTCTGGAAACGGCGAAAGATATGTGCTGGAACTACCGACTATGCAGTTACCCTGAATGACAGCATAAACGGCATTTATCTTTCACGCTCCAGTCTCGATGCTGCTTTTGATGACGATGGTCGACAGATTAATCCTTTGATAGGGGTCCGCTTGGAAAACGGAATCTATGGTCACTCCCGTTTTTGCAACACCGATTTTGACGACAAGTTGGCTTGCTTGAATCTATCCGGCGTCTGAATGGGATTTTATTCCCGCGCCTCGATGAGTTCCGC
>NZ_JBJNLV010000022.1:0-25910 GCF_052168875.1 Serratia sp. CY38905
CACGGTGAAAGCGGCGCGGCCGGAACGGCCGCAGCAAGCGCTGCCGTTGACTTTGACCTCAGACATCAGACACTAGCCGTCAGGCCCGAAAGCGCGTAGCGGGTTCGGCGGAGCCCGGCGGGTGCGAAGCAGCTGCCCTGGCGGAGTGTGGCTCGACGACCGGACAGCGCAGCTGGCCGGGAGCCGAAGGTGTCCAGTGTGGGTATGCTTTTAAAGCCTTTAAGGTTTAAAAAGAGGCATCACAGCAGGGAGAAGGAGAGGAAGCAGGCAAACAGCAGGCAGCAAACAGGGAAGACGCGGAAAGGAAATGCGGGCGGCGCGTCAGCGCGGCCCGGTTTTCCCGGCGCCGCAGGCGCGCGGTCTTTCGAGGCGCGGCCAGACGGGGACAGGTGCCCCGCCGGCTTAACGTGTCATCAGACGGTTATTCTGAGAATGGCGGTCGCTACCTGGGTATACGTGAATGTTCCCCGTGGCAACGGCTCCCAGACGTCCGCCAGGGACTCCAGCGCCTTTTGCTGACGCGGCCCGTCCAGACATATGCCCGTCAGAATCCCGCCAGGCTCAAGCAGAGTTAATGCCCGCCGGATATGCCGGATATCATCACCGCGATTAAACGGCGGATTCATGATAATTCGTGTATACCGGCGCTCCGGATGATATTCGAGAAAATCTCCGCACCAGATCCGGACCTCCGGGAAATGAGCCTGCAGGTGACGGGCTAACCCGGCGTGCAGCTCCACGGCGTCACACTTCGCCCGGGGGACTGCATCCCTGATCGCCTGCAGTATGGCGCCCGTTCCGGCACTGGGTTCCAGAATGCGATCGGTTTCCCGGACATCAGCCAGCTCAACCAACCGGCGACATTCCGGGGAGGGGGTGACAAAAAGTTGCGAGCTACCCCGAATTTCAGCGACAGGGGCGCGCCCTTCCAGTTTGACCCGCATCGCCTGAATACGGTGTTTAAGGTCATGATGCATGAATGTACTCCCTGACCTCCCCGGCAAGATGCCGGGGAGCCTTCCTGCTATTTTTTCGGAATTTCAACGGTTTTCATGTCTGTGATATACACATTCACGAGCGTACAACCGTGCGTCATGCACCGGCGGAAGCGGTAGGCGCCGTGTGTTTCGGTTTCTGCAGCACCCCGCACGCCTTTATAATCAGCGGGTAATTTCGCCCACTCGGCTTTTGTCATTTCCCGGAACCCTTCCCCCGGATAATTGACGATCGGTGGGCGCTTCGCCGCTTTCTTCGCGTCGCTGGCTTCCTCCGCTGTCGGGGCTTTGTAGTCCGTGATACGGTCGGGCGTGAGTTTCATCGTGCCGCTGTAGCCCAGAAAGCGATAACCGGGCGTTTCGACTGAACTCACCTCCCCCTTACTCCGGTTAACCCGGAGAATGGTTAACCATTCTCCCCGGCTCAGTACCTGCCCGCCTGGTTCAAATTCCTGTGTTCGGGTGACAACGCCACCGTTTTCATTGAGCATCGCGCGTTCGTAGGCCAGGCGGTTCTGGTAATGATTAACCCAGCGCTGTTGGTGGTTAATCGTGCGCTCATGACAGCGGATCGCAATATCACGCGCCTGTTCAAAAGTAATGATCTCCTCCGACAGGGCAGAATGGAGAGACATCGAGCCCTCATACTGGCTTTTCTCTGCCGGGCGGGGGTATTTGTCGAGCGTGAAGCAGGCATGAATATGATCATAATTACTGACCAGTAACGCCATTTTCAGATCGAGCGTCTGCGCACGCCACATCGTCATATACTTTTCAGACCGGGCAATGTGCTTTTGGGACTTGCGTAATTCCGCCTCGATTTTTTTGATACGGCGGTAACGCACATCCGGACGCTCCTTGTATTTTGCGTGCCGCAGAGAGGCCTGCGCGCGCTGTTCCCAGTATTCCGCACGCTCGAACAGCATCACGGCACGTTTCATGCCGCTCTCAATTTTCTGCGCATGCCGGCGCGCGCGGCGCTCGCTGTGGTGGCCTACCAGGATCGGCTGTCCCAGCGGGACAGCCGATGCCAGCGAATCAACATGCGCAAGCGCCTGCTCCGATTCAACCGCCCGCCGGTCACTGTAGTCACTGAACCGCCCGGCGCGCTGCTCCTGGCGATCAAACAGGGTGCTGTCCTCGTCCTCGATATCACCGGCGAGCGAAAGCAGGACATCCTCCCGCCCCGGCGTCCAGGCTGGCGCCACAAAGAGTTTCTGTTTGGGCGCCCAGCGAAAGCCTGCTTTGTTGATCAGGGAATACGTTTCTTCATCGAGCCGTAATGATGCGTAAAGTCGCAATTTATTATCATCGGGTGAATAGGTTGCCCGGTAAGTCTGGCTGACGGTATTTTCCGTCATGATCTGTGCGGTAGTCGGTGTCATTGTGTTTTCTCCTTCCTGCAGTTGCCGCCCCTCGCGGGGCGGCTCACCTCATCAGTTAAATGCGCGTTTCAGTTCCAGCGTGCGGAGTACCTGCCCGAGGGCGGTATTTTTCATCGCGGGGATGTGGACACCGCGCCCTTTGCGGTGACTTCTGGCGATATGACGCCCGAAAGCTCTGAGAGCGGGATCAATCTCCGGTGCGGTGATATCTGCGCGCAGATTGCGCGAATGACGACGGGGCTTTACAGCGCCTGCGGAAGGTGAAAAAATAGAAACGATCATAAAGTTGACTCCTTATGGTAGTTAACGAAGCCGGAAAAACCGTTCGTGCGATTTTTACGGCGTGGGAGAAGCAGGGTTTACCCTGCTTTTTTCATACCTGCGGTTTGCTTCCCGCCTCTTCTTCCTCCTTCTGAACCTGATCGGTAATGTCTTCCGGTGCGCCCAGAAACCAGCCTTTGACGGGTTCACAGCGTTCAATAAACGCTTTTATCGCCCGTTTTCCGGTCGTGGCCTGCACCCGGGTAAACATCGGCAGATTGCCGCTGGCATTGCTTCCCAGAAATGCGATCCGATACGTTCGCAATGAAGGATCCTGCATTTTTCTTTTTCCTGATTTTTAAAGAACATCACCCGTTGAGTTGCCGGGGCCGCGGTTTTGACTTTGTGCGGGGACCTGCTGAACCTGCCCCCTGGTATTAACTTCACCCGTTTGAGAGCCGTTCGCCGCAAGGGCGTAAACGAGCACGGGCGACGGCAGCTGTCCAGGGCGCGGTTTACCGCGTGCCATTTACCCTGGACGGATGATGGCGACTGTGCTTGTCTCAGCCCCGGCGAATGGACTCAAACGGGTGATACGGCGCCAGGGGGAAGGAGCAGGCACCCGCCGCAACGACGAAGAGCGCGGGCGCGAAACGGCGTTGCCCTGCAGAGTGCCGGCAGCTTTATCGCCGGCACGGTGAAAGCGGCGCGGCCGGAACGGTCGCAGCAAGCGCTGCCGTTGACCTTGACTTCAGACATCAGACACTAGCCGCCAGGCCCGAAACCGCGTAGCGGGTTCGGCGGAGTTTACCGCGTCTTTTCGCGGTTAGCGGAGTGTGGCTCGACGACTGGACAGCGCAGCTGGCCGGGAGCCGAAGGTGTCCAGTGCGGGTGTGCTTTTAAAGCCTTTAAGGGTTAAAAAGAGACATCACAGCAGGAAGAAGAAGAGAAAGCAGACAGACAGCAGGGAGCAAGCCGGAAACGTAAAGATGCAGGCTGGAGAGAATATGTTTTTCATGCCGCCGGAAAGAAGCCATGATAAACCGGCGGCATACCAGACGGGGCGTCAGGAACGGAGCTTATTTTCCTTCCTGAACTGCGCAACGCTATACCAGATTGAAGCCAGGAAAGCGAAAACGGTGATCAGGACACGAAATTCGTCACCCGGCTCTTTCCCCTTCAGCATCAGCGTTATGATGATGCCGGCAACGATAATCCACGCAATACCACTCCAGAGGCGCAGCTTATCCGCCACGACATTAATCAGAACAAAAGCAACGGCCAGGATAGCCCCCCACAGAGCCGGAACAGGCTGAAACGGAATAAAAAACAGGTTAATACCGGTTAAAAGCGTCACGGCAGCAAACATCAGAGACATACGCACAGATTACCCTCCCTGGACACACTGAGTAAGAAAATCAATTCTGCTGATCATCGCCCGGTTTATTATATTCGGGTGCATTTGCGCGCGGCAGCTGCTGACTGTTCAGTCGATGTACGCGGAACCGTTCATGGAAATATTCGCGCAGGTGTTCAGGCTGTTCCCGTTCAACAAGTTCCGGCATGACGGGCTTGTTCATGCGCTCCTGCCAGGCAACATCAGCAGCCACCTTATCGACGGCAACTTTGTCCTGCTCCTCCTTTGAAAAAGAGGCAATATTCCACTGCGACATACGCAAAATCAGCAAAAGAAGAAAAGGTACGCAGATATTACGCTCTTAATCCTTAACTGGCGACCTGTTGAGGTGAGGCCAGTACGCAGCGCCGCAGGTGTGGCGAACCGCCTCACTGGCAGGCGAAGCCTGCCAGGATTTTCGCGCGGCCGCACCGATCTGCGAAGCCGGGTAAGCTCCTCACAGATCGTGCCGTCTCTGACCTTAAACGGGGCGTCGGGCGCCCCGATATAGTATCAGTCCAGAGCCGCGTAAATAGCAGCGCATTCGTCATGAGAGTCAATGAAATTCCACAGCTGCGATTCCCGCAGCATCAGGTGGCGTGTCAGGGCAGCATCACCGCGTTCATGGTGCAGCCAGATACGGCGGTTGATCGCCAGCGCCGTAATGATAACTCCGGCCGCATCCGCGCTGACGGACCGATCAAACCAGTTATCCGGGTTAGTCAGATGGAAACGGTCACCGTCAGGCATCATGTAGCCGCCGCCCTCCGGAATACGGATGAAATGCCAGAAGCCTCCGCAGTAATCGGTGATGTGTTTCTCAGCGAGCGCATAGACCTGCATCTCTCCGGCCAGAAAATCGTTACCAAACAGATCCGGCAGGAACGAGAGACGGTCGGACTCCTCTACATTCAGCATGGTTTGACGGGCATGATACATAGCAACCTCCACAGGTTCATAAGATTGCGGCACCGGGTTGTGCCGTGCCGACACGACAGCCCGGCGGAAAGCGGAAGATGCAAGGGCGACACCGGAGGCCGCAGCGCAGATAAAGCACGAAGCTGGTCTGGACGGTTTTAGAGCGAACCTGAGCGAGAAAACGACGGGAAGAACGGCGAGCTTCCTAAAAAAACTGCGACCGGGCGAGGATGGCGGCGCCAGCGAACCCTTGCATCTGCAGCGGCCGGGCTAAAGTGAAGGCACGGCACTACCCGAAGCGATGCAGGAGATACAACATGAGGTCCCCTGTCGCGGTTTACGAGCGCAGGGAGAAAAGCAGAAGCTGGCATCGCGACGCGATGGCTGCGTATAAAGGCCGCAGACCGGAGGGAGGGGGCCGGACAAAGCGGAGCCGGCGGCAAAGACAAGCCGGCGACGTCCTTATCCGGTGTTGATGGCATGGCGCCAGTTTATCAGCTGCCCGTCACCAGGCGGCCCGGGAGACCTCTCGTTCTGAGCTTATCGGCGATCTGGTTTATCACTGGCCACGGAGATACCAATGTACATACCGCTTCCCCAGATAATCTGAGAGAGCACAAATAGCCACTGAGGGACGTCAACAATCAACAGCGGAAGAAGAGCAACCGTCACGATTAAAATCAGGCGGCTACCGAATTGCCGGCGCACCGGTTCAGCGGCGTCAACCGGGACGCCTGCATATCGCAGAACCTGCCTTAAACCCGTATTCATAATCACTCCACTCAGAATAAATGCACTGTACGTCAGTATATTACATTTTATTAGATAACGATTCTCCGGACTGGCAGCGATCCTTCTGAAATTTCCCTGTTTTTGCAGGAACAGCAAATGGTTACAGACAACGGCAACAAGATGACTTGAAAAAAAACGGCCTCCGCAAAATAATGTCGCGGTAGGGATACCCGTTACCGGGTACCCCCCGCACAGATCCCGGCGTGCGCTATTCACGCACCGGGCTCCTGCCTTGGGTGTCTGGCGGTGAACCGCTCCACAGGCCATGGATGCAGAACCCGAACCTTCGGCAGCCATACGGCTGCCAGTCTGTTTGCTTTCGTCCATGTCGTATCATCCTGCTGGCTCCTGCGCCTCAGCGCCCGTCGCCAGAGGTCTGTTACGTATATCCTGAACTTCCGCATCATGGGATAGTTGCCCGGGACTGAGTGGTAGTTCAGGTATCCCTGAACCACTCTCCTGAGCCATTTTCCCTGTTCGTGGATTGAGTAATGCCAGCGCTTTCGTAGTCCGTCCTTGATCGCTTTCAGTGTCGCCGTCATCCTGTCCCGGCGTGTCTTTCGTATCAGCATGAACCTGCCACTACGATCTTTCCCACTGATATGCGTGAACCCGAGGAAGTTGAACGTTTCTGGTTTACCTTTTCCCCTGCTGGCGCGGTTTTCGGCTGCGAAGCGGCCGAACTCCGTCAGTCGGGTTTTCTTCGGATGTACCGTGAGTCCGAACTCCTTCAGTCTGCGCTGCATGGCTATACGAAAGCATTGAGCGTCGATTCGCTTGTCGAACCCGATGACTATGTCATCTGCGTATCTGACCATGACCACATTGCCTGTGGCATGGCGGCGTCGCCACTGATGCGCCCACAGATCGAAGACATAGTGGAGGTAGATGTTTGCCAGCAGCGGCGAGATAACCGCACCCTGTGGGGTGCCTTCCTCCGATGCCCGCCATTCTCCTTCCTCCGATGCCCGCCATTCTCCTTCCTCTGAGGTCCCGGCTGTGAGCCACTTTCGTATGAGCCTGATTACCCTCTGGTCGCCGATTCTGTGTTCTATGAACCTGATTAGCCATTCATGGCTTACCTTGTCGAAGAACTGACTGATATCGGCATCCAGTACCCAGTTTACATTGGTCCGAACCAGCCCTGTGGCCAGTGCGTCCAGCGCATTGTGCTGGCTTCGCCCGGGTCTGAACCCGTATGAAAACCCCATAAAGTCATTTTCGTAGACTGCATTCAGGATCTTAACCAGCGCATACTGGACGATTTTGTCCTCCAGTGAGGCGATGCCGAGCGGGCGCTGTTTTCCATCCGCTTTCGGGATGTAGTGCCGCCTGCCGGGCTGAGCCCTGTAACTACCCTGATGAAGCCTCCGGTGCAGATCTGCTATGTTGACCTTCAGGTTTTCGGCGTAGTCCTTCCACCTGACACCATCAACTCCGGCAGCCGCTTTCCTGCTCAGGGAGAGGAATGCGTTCTCCAGTGCCTCTGCTGTCAGGAGGTGGAACAATGCGGTAAACCGTTCTTTCTTCCGCTGCTTCGCAGCTTCCCGCACGCGTGACAGCCTCTGTGACATACTTTCCCGGCTCTGCGTCCGGCGCATGTGTGGCTGTTCCGCGTTTCCCTTGGCCCCGCTCCTTCGCTCCACTGACTCCGCTCCTTGCGGATTGTTCGCCAGATTCGCAGCTACTATGAGCGAGTCCGACTTCTCCTCTCCGTACATCACCGGCTTCGGCTCCTCGCCTTCCCGGTGCGGGCCATCTCCGGCACTGGCAGATGGTCAGAGGGGAGATCTCCCGGTTCCCGCGTAAAGATCGTATTGACATGCCAGGGTCTCAGAACCCGCCGGGTCCATATGGCACTCGCAGTAACGCACCCTATGATGTTGCCTTCCGTAAACAGTACAACGTCGGCACCCGGGAATTTAATATACATTTCGTGGCTCAATGGCTGGCCTGTCAACACCCCTGTCAACGCTTCGCCCCATACCTCACGGTATACAACGCATGACTCGGGGACCCTGTGGATTGCTGGTCCTTCAATGGTCGGGGACTTTCACCCCTTGATCTTTACCGGTCTCCCGGCGCACACTGTATATATATACAGCCTTAAGCGAGGGAAAAAACGATGAAGTTCATTCCTGCAGTATCAGAAGCCAGCATAGTAAAAATTCCTTTGTTCACAGAGCGATGCCCTGCGGGTTTTCCGTCACCGGCAGCAGACTACACTGAGTCTGAACTGGATCTGAATGAGTACTGCATTCACCGGCGCCACTCCACCTATTTTGTCAGGGCGATTGGCAACTCAATGACTGATATTGGCCTCTATTCCGGCGATCTGTTGGTCGTGGATAAAGCAGAACAGCCGCGGCACGGGGATATTGTTATCGCGGAAATTGAGGGTGAATTTACGGTAAAACGCCTGCTTCTGACGCCGCGGCCAGCCCTGCAGGCGATGAACCCGGACTTCCCTTCCCTGTACCCGGATCCGGAAACGCTGCAAATTTTCGGCGTGGTGACAGCCTTCATTCATAAAACCCGGAGGGCAGACTGATGTTCGCCCTGGCTGACGTCAACTCCTTCTACGCCAGTTGCGAGAAGGTTTTCAGGCCGGATTTGCGCGGCAAACCTGTCGTCGTTCTCAGTAACAACGATGGCTGCGTTATTGCCCGGAGTGCTGAAGCCAAACTGCTGGGTATAAAGATGGGAACCCCCTGGTTCCAGCTCAAAGAGGCGCAGTTTCCTGAAAAATTGTACGTTTTTTCCAGCAACTACGAGCTCTACGCGAGCCTGAGTAACCGTGTGGTCGCCCTGCTGGAAGAGCTGTCGCCCCGCGTCGAACAATACTCAATTGACGAATGTTTCCTGGATGCCCGGGGAATTGGCCACTGTATGGATCTGGAGGATTTTGGCAGGCAGCTGCGTGGGCATGTTCTCAGTGGAACCGGACTGACGATCGGTGTCGGCTTCGGCGCCACAAAAACACTGGCCAAATCGGCGCAGTGGGCGTCAAAGGAATGGCCACAATTCAGGGGGGTGCTGGCGCTGTCGCCCGATAATCCACGCAGAACGGCAAAATTACTCAGCCTGCAGCCGGTGGAAGAAATCTGGGGCGTGGGGAACCGGATAGCGAAAAAGCTGCACGTTATGGGGATCACCACCGCCCTACAGCTGTCGCTGACGAACCCTACATTTATCCGGAAAAACTTCAACGTAGTGCTGGAGCGCACGGTACGTGAGCTGAACGGCGAGAGTTGCATTTCACTGGAGGAAGCGCCGCCGCCTAAACAGCAGATTGTCTGCAGTCGCAGCTTCGGGCAGCGGATCACCACCTACGAAGAAATGCGCCAGGCCGTCTGCCAGTATGCCGAGCGCGCGGCGGAAAAGTTGCGCGGTGAGCGACAGTACTGCCGGCATATCAGCACCTTCATCAAGACATCCCCTTTTGCGGTTAATGAGCCGTATTACGGTAACGTGGCCACGGAAAAACTGCACACCCCTACCCGTGACACCCGGGACATTATCGCGGCTGCGGTCAGGTCTCTGGACAGGATCTGGCTCGATGGCCACCGCTACGCAAAAGCGGGGATAATGCTCAATGATTTCAGTCCGAACGGCGTCGCGCAGCTGAATCTGTTCGATGACGTGCAGCCACGGCCGCACAGCGATGCGCTGATGAAGGTACTCGACGGCATTAATCATTCCGGACTCGGGAAAGTCTGGTTTGCCGGACGGGGTATTGCGCCGGACTGGCAGATGAAACGGGAGATGCTGTCACCGGCATATACCACCTGCTGGAAGGAGCTGCCGGTTGCCCGTTTCTGACCGTCGAAATGACAGACGGGACTTGCCGCAAGAGCTTACTTTACCGATCATACAGATGACTTGTCTCAGGGGGGGACCATGACAAATATCATTCTGTGTGATGTGACTGCCAGCATCAGCGAACTTAAAAACGATCCGGTGGCCACCGCCAGTGCCGGCGGCGGCTACCCGGTCGCGATTATTGACCGCAACCGCCCTGTTTTTTATTGTGTGCCCGCGGCTCTGTATGAACAAATGCTCGATGAGCTGGACGAAAAAGACCTAGTGCAAATGATAACAGAACGTCAAAACCAGCCGCTGCGTGAAGTGGATCTCAATCAGTATCTGTGATGTGCTCCGGTGCGAGGAGCAAGGAATGTATTAAGCCTATGTTACCCACTCGATGATCAATGCTGTCTTAAAACACTATAAAATCAATAAAATAGAATTATATCTGCATGTCGATACCATACAAAATACCATGGTAAGAAAACTTGGAGACTGTACTGATCGTGTCGCCCGACGCAAAACGCTTTTAGACTGACAACTTGCACACCACAAAGGATATTCATCCAAAAGCAGTTATTCAAAGAAGTCAACGCCCTGGGTTGGATCTTCCGCTTGCCTCCACCAGACTTACATCATCACGAAGCAATGTCACCATCGCTTCATGATGTGCTGTTATCTGCTGATCGTCCCAGTTTGTATTTCGGGTGATTTCCGCCATTCTCTTGAGCTTGGGACTTTGAAGTTCAATTGTATCCTTGAAGTTTTCGGCCTTTGCTCTGGGGAGGCTATTGCTGAATTTTGAGTTCGCGCTGACGCTTACGAGCGCGAGGTTGCCAAGCAGGTTAAGGCTAGAACCTGAAACAACCGCGCCCGACTGTTCTTTGTCAGGATGCTGTGGATAGAAGTGCTCAATGGAAGTTCTGAACTGAAATTTGAAATCTCGTTTTGAGGAGTCACTCAACAGAAGATAGTCGAGATACGAAAAGACGATACGGCTGATACCAAACCCTTGTGGTTGCTGATCTTTCTCAAAGGAGAATGTCTCTTTAACCTTGCTGCGGGCATATCCCTTCAACAAATCGGCAAGATCCGCATGTTTCACGTCTCGAGGGGCTTTAACGGAGAGCCAGCGAAGAACTTTGGTAATCCAGTGCATCGTTCGCGGAGAAGTGTAGGTAATCCGAAGCATGGACTGAAGCAGCAATACATCTCGGGTATGTGGGTCAGCACTCCCGTCCTCCTCTAAGCTTCCATTGCTGGCCGAGAAAACATGGATGTACGTCGGGGTTGGCTTCTTGTCCCCGCCTCCTTTTTTCAGTCGCTGGAGAGACCAATCGCCATCGTCACCGATGTTTGCCGTGAATTGACGCTTCAAGATGAAGCCATCGAAGAGGTTGCGGCACTTGAGAAGCATAAATGCAAAACTACGCACCCAATCGGCTTTAGCATCGGGTACATTATTTACGGCGTCGTCAAATGACTTGATGAGGCGCTTGTCGTCAAGCAGGCCTTCGTCTTCGACCTCATCGCCTTTCATAATTCTTAGAACGTGTAGCAGAAAGGCCGGAAACTCAATAGTCGAACGAAACCGCTCGTTGCCCTCGTCTTCAGTGGAATTTGACTCGAGCTCTTTAGCGTATTTTGACAACGCCTCATCCAAGGACAACGATACCCCTTCGGAGGATTGCCTTGATGAATTGATGCCGGATTGCGGACGACTTTCCATTAGCGAAGAGAAGCTGGTCACCTCCAGCCAGGACCATTCATCACCAAATACTTTGTTTCGCAAACTTGTGTCACCACGGGTCAGAGACATCTGGACATAAGAATCCATGTCAGCACAGGAATCCCAAACCCACGCAAAGCATTCGCGTTCATATTGATTGGGCAGTTTGCTCATCAGGCGAGCCTTAACAATATCAACCTGCTTGAGTTGCTGCCCACGAGTGTTCATGATCTCGAAGTAGCGATTGAGGTCGGTATTGGGTGGCAGCGAGGCACGGACGACAGTCACCTTCGTTAGCAAGAAATCGGAGAATTTTTCGCGTGAGCGATTAAGGTTTTCATTTTGTTTGAAGAACTGATTGATGATGCTGTAGCCTTCATGAATGCCAGCATCTGCATTACTCGTGGAGCCCTGCGGTCGAACGTGCTCCTTAGCCGCCTCCTGTGCTACTCGCAGCAGGGCCTCAGTTGCCCGTGCGCGCGACTCATATTGCAAGTGGCCTGCATGGCCAACCGACGGCTTCTCACCCTCACCGTCTTGCTCCAGGAAGGTAAGAAGCAGATAGAGGGTTGTAAGTCGTTGTTGTCCATCTATGACCTCGAACTCATCCTCTCTACCCCGCTTGATTACAACAAGGTTCCCAAGAAAATAGTTGTCCTGGCCCCCTACCACCGAGTCTTGAATATCGCTAATAAGTTGCTCAATCTGTTCGGCCCGCCAAGCATAGTTCCGTTGATAAATAGGAATCAGATAATTGTCAGTGAATAACTTGCCTACTGTTAACAGTTCAGGTTTCAACTCCTTCTTGCTCATTGCAGCCCCTTGATAAAAGCAACGAGTTCCTTTTCGTGGTTATCGCTGTATGGCTTACTTGTTATTGGAAGTTTGCGGACAACACTTCCAGTCATCGCATTACGTAGCAAAACAAAAGGCGATTTATTTGCATCGTTTTTACCTCGCGCTCGGTTGTCAGCAGATACAAATTGCACACGAAGTAACTCGACCCGCAAGGCATATGCCCATGCGAATAACCTATTTCGCACTTCATCTACATCTTCATCGCCAAACTTGTTTGTATAGCAAAGCAGCGCGGCAATGAACAATTCGTACACGTAGCGGTAGCGACTTTGAGATGGGCCAAAGTTTTTGAAACCTCTGTCAATAACCTCTTGTTCCAGTATCTTCAATTCGTCAAGCATGAATGTCACCATCTCGAAAAATGAGCGTCCTGCGATTATCGGGGCATCAAGCTGAAAGCGGCTGCGCCCGGCATTTCGTGCATCATGTGTAGAGGATACCGACCATGCACTTAGAAGTGGCATAGCGGCTTGTGCTGCAAGGTGATATCGCAGATTTGGCGAAAATGACCTGTGGGATCGTGATGAAATGCCCTTGAACATGCCGATGTCCCGAATAGTAAATTCGAGCGAGCTTTCGCCTCGTGACCACTTGGATATCCGGTATAGAAAAGTAGAAAAAAGCCTGTCCAGATCCTCATCGTTTACGGCTTCCCAAGCCTCAACGACAGCCACTTTCATAGCAGCGGACTCATCGTGCATTTCGCGCAGGTGGTGTGCTTTGAGCAAGTCGTGAGGGGCAAGCGGTTTGCCGCGATAGTTCTGGGAATCAAAGACACGAAATGCCTCATCAATATCGTCCGTCACAATACGCACCAACTGACATTTGTGACAGATAAAATCCAAAAACTCTTTTTTATCTTCCAACTGCGACAGGCGCCTTTGAAGCTCTATCCAAACTAGGGAGACAGGAGTTTCGCTGTTACCAGACATCGAAATTTGATGATTTATCGGATCTAAGGCCGCAAGAATCATTCGCAAAGTCAGCAGGCGCTGCTGCCCGTCGACTACATTGAGATACTCACCATCATCGTGAAGAATGATTGCACCCAAAACATAGGGAATATCTTTTCGTTCGGTATCTCGAAGAGCTTCGCTGATATCATCCACCAGTTGTAGAGCAGTCGATACATCCCAACTGTATGGGCGTTGATAGTTCGGTATCCGAAGGCCTTGCTTGAGTAGTTCATCCACGGTGACTGCACTAACACCGTTCTCTCCGTTAATCGCCATTCCTATGTCCCTTCATTGACGCTTTTCTATTTTCTCAGCGTATTTTCCGCAAACTTTATTCACCTATATGGATACTTCGATTCCGAGTGGCGGCTGTCTTGTTCACAATTTCTATCACGAGGTGCTCCTCTGGCGCATATTTAACGATCTGGGGCATGGGTCGAGAGAGCGGTTCTGATCAAAGCGAGCATCGATGGCATCAGCACAGCGCTGCAATGCACCCGGTTGTCGATACCATGGCATTTGCTGATACGGTCACATGGTATTTGCTATATCTTCGATTCAGCGTCGGCCTTAAACCATAAAAAATGCCATTGATAATGCAGTCATATCATCAATGGCACTCACTAAATCAAATAAAACAATAGGCTAAATAATAGCCTCACTCCCACTCTATTATCAACTGCCTATATATCATATTAATTTACTTAGATTAAATATCAAATAAAATATCAATGCCATGACTAATGCCATATCTAAAAAATATGAACACAGGGTACATCTCCTGCTTATCTCACGCAGCCTAGAAACAGCATTACGATCCGATAAGCTGGCTCATAGCAAGACAGTACCCTCGGGTCGGGGTCTACTTCGCCGTGTAGTAGGGCGTTTCGCATAGCGTAGATCGTTTCAATCAATCCCGACAATAGCTCTTCAGGGGAGCACTGAAACTCCATCGCCCCGACTTGCAGGCGATCGGCTCCACCACGCAGTAGGTCGCGCATCGGGCGCGGGTTGCAGCCGTCATAGAGCTGCCGCAGCGTCGTTTGCTGGGCTTTAGAGAGGTTCGCAGTAAAGTCTGCATGGCCATAGATCGTGTTCGGCTCATAATGCACCTGAACGTGCTGGAATTTCACGTTTCCATTGCGAACTGAGGTGACGGTGATCTGGATGTTTCCGCCCGCGATCTTCGGTGATGCTGCCAACTTACTGATTTAGTGTATGATGGTGTTTTTGAGGTGCTCCAGTGGCTTCTGTTTCAATCAGCTGTCCCTCCTGTTCAGCTACTGACGGGGTGGTGCGTAACGGCAAAAGCACCGCCGGACATCAGCGCTATCTCTGCTCTCACTGCCGTAAAACATGGCAACTGCAGTTCACTTACACCGCTTCTCAACCCGGTACGCACCAGAAAATCATTGATATGGCCATGAATGGTGTTGGATGCCGGGCAACCGCCCGCATTATGGGCGTTGGCCTCAACACGATTTTACGTCACTTAAAAAACTCAGGCCGCAGTCGGTAACCTCGCGCATACAGCCGGGCAGTGACGTCATCGTCTGCGCGGAAATGGACGAACAGTGGGGCTATGTCGGGGCTAAATCGCGCCAGCGCTGGCTGTTTTACGCGTATGACAGGCTCCGGAAGACGGTTTGCGCACGTATTCGGTGAACGCACTATGCCGACGCTGGGGCGTTTTATGAGCCTGCTGTCACCCTTTGACGTGGTGATATGGATGACGGATGGCTGGCCGCTGTATGAATCCCGCCTGAAGGGAAAGCTGCACGTAATCAGCAAGCGATATACGCAGCGAATTGAGCGGCATAACCTGAATCTGAGGCAGCACCTGGCACGGCTGGGACGGAAGTCGCTGTCGTTCTCAAAATCGGTGGAGCTGCATGACAAAGTCATCGGGCATTATCTGAACATAAAACACTATCAATAAGTTGGAGTCATTACCCTCAGAACCATTGTTAAAGCGGTACTGGGTAGATTTGAAGTCAATATCAGACCCCTCACTCTTATAACGCAGCATATTTAACAATTTGTCCATTTCAGTTCTCTTGCTTAGGTTTCATTAACATATTTTAAATAAGCCACTGTCTGAGTGATTGTGTCTGGTACGCAGAACAAACAGGACCTTCATTCAGTTGCTCCACTCAAACTGTGATTAGCTACTTCCGCTTTTTTCACAAAGCGGACGATATCCCGTTAAAGCGCTTGCATATACTGTAAAACAAAATTCAATACCCGGTAAAAGAAAGCTTGGCTTCCAGCCAGTAATATGAGGTCCTGTTTGCTTGTTGTACTGTCCCCTCATCCGTAGACAAATTTCATCCTCGCAGAGAGGCCTATTAGAAAGTCTTCGGGCTTAATCCATAGAGGAAGTTGTGGCGTCAGATATGATTGCAGGGCACTTCAATGTAATCAAATATATCCTGCCGGGCCATGGCCCGGGCTTGATATATTCACTTCCTTACACGCACTTATATGAGTAAACAAGAAACGATGCTGCCTTAGCATTATCCCAGCAATTGCTACTTTAGACATGCTTTAGCTCTAACATTGGAACAATACTACTCTTTTGTACCTTTGCCGATGTCGGCATGGTACTCACCTTCACAAATTCAATGACAGCCATATGGTAATTTTTTACTAATTTTTGGCGCGCCATTATGAAGTTAGTCGAGTGACCTGCCCCCAGGATTAGATACAACCGTGAGTTAGTAAGGTCGGTTTGTTTACCTTCACATTTTCCATTTCGCCACCGTGCTGCAAACTCTGATGGCGTCTGATAATTCAGTGCTGAATGTGGACGACACTCGTTATAATCCTGCCGCCAGTCATTAATGATTTTCCTTGCGTGAACGATATCGCTGAACCAGTGCTCATTCAGGCATTCATCGCGAAATCGTCCGTTAAAGCTCTCAATAAATCCGTTCTGCGTTGGCTTCCCGGCTGGATTAAGCGCAACTCAACACCATGCTCAAAGGCCCATTGATCCAGTGCACGGCAAGTGAACTCCGGCCCCTGGTCAGTTCTTATCGTCGCCGGATAGCCTCGAAACAGTGCAATGCTGTCCAGAATACGCGAGACCTGAACGCCTGAAATCCCAAAGGCAACAGTGACCGTCAGGCATTCCTTTGTGAAATCATCGACGCAGGTAAGACACTTGATCCTGCGACCGGTGGAAAGTGCGTCCATGACGAAATCCATCGACCAGGTCAGATTGGGCGCCGCCGGACGGAGCAGCGGCAGACGTTCTGTTGCCAGCACTTTACGACGTCTTCTGCGTTTTACGCCCAGGCCACTGAGGTGATAAAGCCGGTACACGCGCTTATGATTAACATGAAGCCCTTCACGGCGCAGCAACTGCCAAATACGACGGTAGCCAAAACGCCTGCGCTCCAGTGCCAGCTCAGTGATGCGCCCTGATAAATGCGCATCAGCAGCCGGACGGTGAGCCTCATAGCGGCAGGTCGACAGGGATAAACCTGTAAGCCTGCAGGCACGACGTTGCGACATACCGGTCGCATCACACATCAGCATCACGGCTTCCCGCTTCTGGTCTGTCGTCAGTACTTTCGCCCAAGAGCCACCTGAAGCGCCTCTTTATCCAGCATGGCTTCGGCAAGCAGCTTCTTGAGTCTGGCGTTCTCTTCCTCAAGCGACTTCAGGCGCTTAACTTCAGGCACCTCCATACCGCCATACTTCTTACGCCAGGTGTAAAACGTGGCATCGGAAATGGCATGCTTGCGGCAGAGTTCACGGGCGGGTACCCCAGCTTCGGCTTCGCGGAGAATACTGATGATCTGTTCGTCGGAAAAACGCTTCTTCATGGGGATGTCCTCATGTGGCTTATGAAGACATTACTAACATCGGGGTGTACTAATCAACGGGGAGCAGGTCACGAGCTATATATTGGCAATGTGAGAGTCAAGAGGCTGGATTTACATCATAAGTCTTTCAAGAAGCTACCCACATGTATATCCCCGTCACTGTGGATAAACAATCTATTGAGTCTTATTCATCTGCATAACCTGTGATAAGTAATGTCTCTGAAATCCCCAGATCATACAGTGTGACGAAATGCATGATGTGGCTATGCTGATGACGGAATGATGTTATTCACTCTGGGTTGTGAAAATAGCCTGGATTGGTTACTTGCCGGACGAAGGTCTGAACAGCGCGTAGCGGCAGCAATTGACCTTTAAAAACTGTAGGAGATTAAACCGAATACACTGCGAAATTTGACAAATTGTACTCAGTATACTCGGCTCTAATCCCGATCCATTACTATTCAATCGCCAGATATTTCAGTTCTGCTGCAAGATTATTCCGCTCTTCGTGATGCAATCATGTCAAAAATCAGTTCGTCATTGACATCAATGCAACCATGGTCCCAGGCTGATAACCTGACCAACGATGCAGGTGGGACCGTGGTCCCAGGCTGGAAACCTAAACAATGATGCAGGTGGGACCGTGGTCCCAGGCAGCTAAGCTGACCGACGACGCAGGTGGGACCGTGGTCCCAGAAAGATAACCTGACCGACGATGCAGGTGGGACCGTGGTCCCAGGCAGCTAAGCTGACCGACGATGCAGGTGGGACCGTGGTCCCAGAAAGATAACCTGACCGACGATGCAGGTGGGACCGTGGTCCCAGAAAGATAACCTGACCGACGACGCAGGTGGGACCGTGGTCCCAGGCAGCTAAGCTGACCGACGACGCAGGTGGGACCGTGGTCCCAGGCAGCTAAGCTGACCGACGACGCAGGTGGGACCGTGGTCCCAGAAAGATAACCTGACCGACGATGCAGGTGGGACCGTGGTCTCAGAGAGAATATTTAGGCCAGTTATGTTTTCTGGCCTGTGAGAAAGGAAATGAAGTAAAGGGAGATAACCGTAGACTAAAGCGTGTCCGCATCAGACTCCTGGTTTCTCAAGCTCCTTAAGAATGGCTTCTATTTTCTCTATACACTCCACAGGAATGCGGGACCTATCCAGATTAAGCACCATTTTATCGCCCTTATACAATGCTGTTGCCCCTGGAGCAAACTGATGACGTGAGCTCAGATTAACCCTTGGAGAAGGAGATTGTTTCAGTACGGATGTTAAAAGACTAATGACCTCTTCAGCTTCAAAGATTAGTCCCGCTTTCTTCTGATCGTGGAGAGTCTCAGCCTGCTGCTTCAGTAATTCTTCTTTATCTGCAAAAGCCTTCTGAAGGGCTTCACCTGACCGGGCAGACAGTTCTCCAGGATGTGCAAACAGGGCAACAACGGATTTAGGCAGTTTGGCCGTATTAATACAGCGGGTAATGATCTTACGAGAGATGTTTTCCGCATCGGCAAGCGCAGAAATATTTCCTGCAAACTCATTCTGCAGCCGGCTTGTATAACGCAGGCCACGTTCATAAGCACTCGTCGGCCGATAATCGTTACCCAGTCGGGACAATGCAGCCATCTGCTCATCGTCCAGTTCACCAACCAGAACGCGATAATCACTTTCCGTCAGGATTGCGGCTTTACGGCGACGGCTGCCGTCTGCAATTTCTATGACATCAGAAACCCGGCGGCCGAAAGCTGGAGTCTGCTGACCGGTCAGTAAAAATGAAGGAATGAGATCATCCAGAGCATCTTCGGTAAGTAGTTCCTGATCGCGCTCATTGCCTGACCATACGCGTGAAGCGCTCTCAACAGAGTCTCCCCGGAGCACCTCAAGGGTAAATTTTACTTCCCGCCCACTTACCGGAAGAGAGATTGCATTACCGCGGGCCATAGCACCCACGCGCGCAATTAATGAATCCACCATCGGCGCGGCCGGCGCCGGTGATGAAGTATCTTCAGTCGATTGAGTATGTGTGGTATGTCTTGGAATGACAGGAGCACGCTTCATTATCTAATCTCCCAGCGTGGTTTAATCAGACGATCAAAAATCTCATTGCAAACAGGCTCCCAGATAGAGAGGGCATTACGCCAGGCACCGGTTGAAGAACGTTGATCAATAGCCTGTTCAAAAACGGTTCTCATACGGATCTGACCTTTGCCGACTTCATCCGTTTCGCGCACAACATTTTTAAGGACCATGCTTCCCCAGGCATCCCGAATTTGTTCTTCCATCCACGGGGACTGCGAGCCATTATTATTACTGTATTTGGTAAGCAGAATACGGACATCTGGCTCGAAGCCTTTAAGATCCACGTTCTTAAGCAGGTCACGAAGCATATCGAAAAACTGCAGTGCGGAGGTGTAGTCGAACAGCTCTGCCGGAGTAGGGACAATCAGAACATCAGCAGCGCATACAACATTTATCGTACCGATACCAAGGTTGGGTGCGCTGTCGATAACTATCACGTCATAATCATGAGCGACAGTTTCAATGGCCAGACGGAGCATCAGGTGCGGGTCAGCAGGTAATTTGCCTTCGTCAAATTTCCCCATCAGCTCGGTTTCAATGCGGTGCAGTGCCAGACAGGACGGGATGATATCAAGGCCAGGCCAGCAGGTGGGCTTTATAGCGTAGCTGGCGTCATCCTTTTCCCCAAGATAAAAGGGCAGGAGAGTGTCCTCAGCATGAATATGAAGATCGGGCACCCATCCGTGATACATAGAAGCAGTTCCCTGTGGGTCATTGCCTTCAACAAGCAGAACACGGAGTCCTTTCAGAGCAAGATCCTGAGCCAGGTGAACGGATACTGAGGTTTTGTAAACACCACCTTTGTGAGCTGCAACGCCAATCACCGGCGGAAACGCATCTTCAGCACGGCGCAGTCGTGTACCAAATACATCCCGCATGTGATTGATTTGTTCGATGGTATAACCAACGCGTTGCTCAACTCTCCCACGGGTTTCCATATCAGGGTGCGGCAGCCGGCCAGCTTTCTCGGCATCCCTGATAGCCTGAGATGACACGCCAACTAAATCTGCCGCTTCACCAATCCTCCAGCGCCGGGTTATTTTCCGGGCTTCCGGACTGTCATCATTAAACTGTGCAATGGCGATTGCTTTCGTCATTTCATGACCAGCACTTATGCACTGGTTGAGTGTATCCATGAGTCCCATACTGAACATCCTTTAATCATCACTTTGCATTATTTTATTAAATCTTGGAATTTATTGCAAAGCAACAATAAAATCGCAAAGTGCACGAAAAAGTGCAAAGTGAACCACATTGGGTAATGAAAGAACGCAGGGGATTACAAAAGAGTACATACCGCAGTCAATATTAATCACTGCCGCTCGCCGCAGTAAGCGATCTCACACAGTGAGAAAGCGGCGAGGAAGCGGAAAATCACAGAATTCACAGATTGCACGTACGTCGGGTTGCTAAAGATGGCTCTGGATAAGCCAGTTATAATGAAATTGACTGCGGTATGTAATATATTGACTATGGTATGATGCTTACCGCATCTGTGTCGAGAAAGAGGAAAGACGACTCAGCATACCGCAGTCAATGTTTCATTGTTGTACTTGTAGATCTCAATCTTCCAGAGCGTATTCAGGAAAATAAGGCCAGGGTTCTGGATATCTGGCGTGGCGCTTCCGGGCTTGTATCTGGGTTATTCATGGTCTCGATCCAATAATTGATCCCAAGGAGATCATAGTGAGATCCAAAAGAGATCCCCGGATCGCTCCAGCATGCGCTGTAACTGGCTTTAACGTCTGTCTGGATCGACTGTGGAATGTAAAATGTTGACTGTTATATGCATAATCTAATACTGTGATATGCAACGGTATTTACTGAGGTATGTATATCCGTTGACTGCGATACGTATTACTACATCCTTTTGTGGATAACCGTTGAGGATCAAGATGACGAGCGAAAATAACAGCTTACTTCTGAACCTTCAGGAGGTTGATAAGACAACCGGTGAAGTTGTTAAGCTGGATGTCAACAGCACCAGTACCGTGCAGCCAGTAGCGCTCATGAGACTCGGTCTCTTCGTCCCAACTCTGAAATCAACAGGGAAGAGCAAGGCGAACCGGAAAAACGTTACAGACGCGACTGAGGAGCTTGTACAGCTGTCCATTGCCAAAAGCGAAGGATACACTGACGTTAAGATCACCGGTTCGCGTCTTGATATGGACACGGATTTTAAAGTCTGGCTGGGGATAATTCGCTCCATGTCGGAGTATGGGGTAAAAAGTGACACCCTGGAACTGTCGTTCGTCGAATTCGTTAAGATGTGCGGATTTGACTCCCGTCGTTCAAACAAAAAAATGCGCGATCGCATCAGTAATTCCCTGTTTAAACTCGCCTCGGTTACGTTGAAGTTCCAGAGCGAGACCAAAGGATGGACCACCCATCTGGTGCAGTCAGCCTATTATGACATCAACGAGGATATCGTTGAGATCAAGGCTGAACCTAAGCTGTTTGAGCTTTACCACATGGACAGAAGGGTACTGCTGCGGCTGAAAGCCATTGACGCCCTGCAGCGCAAGGAATCAGCCCAGGCGCTTTATACCTACATCGAAAGTCTTCCCCAGAATCCTGCACCTATTTCCATGAAACGGATGCGTGACCGGCTGAATCTCACCTCAAATGTCTATACGCAGAACCACACGGTGCGTAAGGCGATGGAGCAGCTGCGGGATATTGGTTATCTGGATTACACCGAGTTTAAACGTGGCCGAGCCACCTATTTCAGCGTGCATTATCGCAACCCCAAACTCATCAGTGGCCCTGTGAAGGTTCCGCGCAATGAGGAAGAAGAGAAGGCGCCAGAGCAAAATTATGACGAAGTCATTAAGGCGCTGAAGGCTGCGGGCATCGATCCTCTTAAACTGGCTGAAGCCCTCTCAGCGATGAAGCCAGAAAATTGACTGCGATATGCATATCATGACTGCCGTATGCCGCTAAGGACATTCCATTGACTGTGATATGCATCACGCATACCGCAGTCAATATTTATTCTCTATCATGTCTGCCCGGATCGAACAATATTGACTGTAATATGTGATTTCGGGTCTTGATACGCAGATATTGACTACGGCATGCGGGTTTAACGGGGGTATTCCCTGGTCTGTTCACTATTTCATGGGTGATAACATGCCACAGTCAATTTTTCAGTAAAGCTCTATACCCCTTACGAAGATCTCAATCGGATGCTGAGACGGTCATGTTACCTGATGGTATCCGTTCCCCTGTGTACTGCAGATTTAGCCCGGCAGGATGAGACTGCAGCTGTTTGTATAACCCGGCGCCAGCTTCACGCTGCTAAATGCGATCAGGAAACGGGAGCCGGATGGCAGAAAAATGTGGGCCACAGATGGTCAATGACTGTCGCAGTTAACGGGATGATTCGCTGAGCTTTCAGGAAATAACGCACCGTGGGATGCACGGCCAGAATGCCTGCATTGTGCCCTGTCTTGTCTGCGGTATGTTGATGCCTGCAGGATTGCAGGTCACCGGGTAAGACCACGGCGGTTCAGTCATCAGCATGATGGACTGGTGTGCTGGAGCAGGGAGGGGGCTGAATGCGCTCTGCTCCTGTATTCCGTATTAGCGGAATACAGGACGTCATGCCAGGCGTGCCAATCTCAGCCGGCCGGGGGCAGGGAGCGAAGGATCTCCGCGGCATCGCGACCGTCACCGGTAAAGGGAACGGCCAGGGTGGCAGCCATGTCCAGCGCAAATACCCGGGTATAGACTTCCATCGAGCGCGGATCCTTATGCCCGGCCAGCGCCTGGATGACCTTCCTGGGCTGACGGTGATAAAGCATGTGCATGATATAGCTGTGCCGGAAAGTATGCGGCGTTACCGGAATCGAAAAATGCACGCCGTCAGCTTCAGCCCGCTTCACCGCCTGTTTCAGCCAGTTGCGCATTGTCTCATCCGTGACCGGCCATAACGGCTCACGCCGGCGGGGGCGGGTGGTGACCATCCAGCTTTCCATCTGACGCACAAAACTGGCATCCGTCAGCGGTACCAGACGCACTTCATCTTTTGGCGGCCGGCCACGACGTGCCCGCACTTTTTCCGACAGCACCCGAACAAAAGGGCGCAGACCATCCAGGTCGAACGATTCCGGGGTGAGCGTCCGGGCTTCACCGATACGGATCCCGGTATTCCACATGGTGGCGAACAACATGTGGTGACGCTGGTCAGGCATATACCAGAGGAGGGCGCTCACTTCCGGCGCCAGGAGGTAAGCCGGCGTGGCACCTGTTGAGGTGGCCATCCGCCGGAGTGCCACCGCGGTCGCAAAATCAACGCCCGGGGCGATCGGCAGCAGGGAGACGCGTTCTGGTGAATTCTGCAGGGGAATGATGCTGTTCATGAGTTATTTTTCACGTAGCGCACGCACTGTTTATGGATACAGGTATTTTGCACCTGACGGGCCGATCCTGCCATGACAATAAATCGCAGCGCGCGGATCCTTTTGTTGTCTTATCCCGCATTATTGCGGGTAAAACCAAATACGTAAAGGATCCTTTTTCTGCTCAGATCCTCCATGAAGCCAGTAATGACGCGGGTTGATGGCTGTTTTACGGTTTTTGGGAGAATTGGAGTAATGCCAGGATGTACATGTTAGGCAGGAAACAGAAGAGAAGAGAGCGCTACGCGATTTCCGGCCTGGTACACCCCTGTAACCTTGCGGGATTTCGCGTAACGCTTTCATAAGTTTACAACAGAAGAGAAAAGATAATTGCTGAAAAATGAAGTCCGTAAGTTAAATAAAAAATCATGATCCGTCCGGCACTATGTACTTAGCTGTCGTTTAGGTCTTAGGTGTTTTTGCTAAATTACGATGGTATCCCTTGTAAGAGTAATCTGGCTTGTCCTGCACATCTTCAGGTGACAATTCAGTGCAATTTCAGGGATTAATCCTTTTGTCGTCTGCAGAATCTCTCTATAAACGGGCTGTTTGTTGGTTCGCCAGAAGGAAAAAATTTAGCGTCGCGCAGATTCAGGCTGTGTTGAACTTTTCTGTTCTGTATCAACAGTTCCTGTCTTAAGCTGATACAATATACCCTCAGTAGAAAATATTGGATAAGGAAACTATGTACCTTCCTGGACAATTTTCTTGAACCTTTCATGCCGTCTCGTCTTGTTCAGATTCAGAACTGCCATACGTTTCTTCAGCCACTGGTTTTCATAAGAAACCATGAAGATCAAGCATTAATGTCTTTACATTTATTTGAACAGATGCGCTTTAATTGTGCCACAAAAAATAAGTCATTGTAAGTTATGGCGATTTTTAATATACAAATCATTATGCATTCTGAATACATGGAAGTGTATAATGAGCGCTTCAGGTCACAGATGATTAGATGTAACAGTTCACTATTCATCATGATTTATTGGAAACTTGTTAAGTTTTATATGATTATGAGATATTGGGATTATTGAGTTCCAGGACAATTCTGATAAGATAGCGATAACCAACACTACCCTGCAATAACCACTCAAGATGAAAATTATGACAAACCATAAAGAAGAGAACAGGTTATTATCATTATATTCTATGGGGATCCTTGATACAAAATATGAAGAACGATTTGACAGATTGACGAGGATTGCCACCAAACTCTTTGATGTACCAATAGCACTTGTTTCATTAATTGATAGAGACAGGCAATGGTTTAAGTCATGTTATGGGCTGAAGATAAAAGAGACAGATAGAAGTGATTCATTTTGTACAATAGCAGTAGATCTTAGTGAACCATTAATAGTGCCCGATGCAAGCCTTGATCCAAGATTCAAAGAAAATAAATTAGTTAAAAATGATCCTTATATCCGGTTTTATGCAGGGCATCCCGTAAGACTGCCAGATGGTGAGATAGCTGGAACAATATGTATTATTGATACAGAACCAAGAGTATTAACCAGAGATGACTTCTTATTGCTTAAAGATTTAGCAGAAATCGTAGAGGATGAGTTTAGAATAATAAACGAAGCAACTACTGATCCTTTGACAGGTATATGTAACCGGCGTTCTTTCGCCCTAATGACGGATGAATCGTTAAGAAAAGCCAAAAAAAAGAAAAAAACATTCTGTGTTCTGATCATAGATCTCGATAATTTTAAACCAATCAATGATAACTTCGGTCATTCAGAAGGTAATGAAGTACTTTGCAATTTTGCAGATATGCTGGAAGATCTTAGTAGTTCAAAAAGCGTTGTTGCAAGATTAGGAGGTGATGAATTTGGTGTTCTATTACCCGAGTCAACCTATAAAGAAGCAGAAGAATTCCTTCATAAATTGAGGGCCGGGATTACCAGCTACAATCTTAATTCTCAAAAAAAATACAACATAGATTTTTCTGCAGGGATTATTGAATATGATGAGGAAATTCATACTGAATGCTCTGCTATCATGCAGGATGCAGACGAAAGAATGTATGAAATTAAAAAGGGAAAACGATAGTATATGAAAAAATAGGACATACAGCCCTATTTTTTTTGGCCCCTCAAAAAATCAATCAGTTGATCACCTGACAAAGGCTTCGAATAATAATAACCTTGAAATTCATCGCAATTCATATTTTTTAGCAATTCAAACTGTTCATTATTTTCCACACCTTCTGCGACTATACCTAAACTGAAAGCTTTTCCAAGAGACACTATGCTTCTTACAATAGATAAGTCCCGTGCAACGTGGGCAATACCACTAATGAATGTTCTGTCTAACTTAATCGCATCAAATGGAAATTCTCTTAGATAGTTGAGAGAGGAATATCCAGTCCCAAAATGGCTTTGTTGAATAAATCGAACTTTTGCTGAGTTGAAGGATCAGATCACGTATCTTCCCGACAACGCAGACCGTTCCGTGGCAAAGCAAAAGTTCAAAATCACCAACTGGCCCACCTACAAT
>NZ_JBJNLV010000023.1:0-25900 GCF_052168875.1 Serratia sp. CY38905
GGCGTAGAGATGGTAATGCCAGGCGACAACGTGAACATGGTTGTAACCCTGATTCACCCAATCGCGATGGACGACGGTCTGCGTTTCGCAATCCGTGAAGGCGGCCGTACCGTTGGCGCGGGCGTTGTTGCTAAAGTTATCGCTTAATCGCGAATAATTTTTCGACACAAAAAAGGGCACTTCGGTGCCCTTTTTTTATGCAATTTGTTTAAATCTTAATTGAAATAAAAACCATTCCCATTTAGACTCAGTGCATTGGTTAAGAAGTGAGTCTCTCTATGTATGTATGTCTGTGTAATGCGGTGACTGACAAAGCCATCCGTAATGCGGTGCGTCAGCACAATCCCCATACCATGAAGCAGCTGCGTGAACTTGTGCCGATTGGTACCGATTGTGGAAAGTGCATTCGTCAGGCAAGACAGATTATGGTGGAGGAACGCGGAACTATCATCCCAATGCATGAAGTTGCCTAACAAAGGGTAAGGTTATTTTTGACTCTTGGCTTACAGGTTCTACACTTTTAGAACTGGCCAGGAGGAATTACCTATGAAAGGCGATAAAAAGATCATTGCTCACCTCAACAAGCTGCTCGGTAACGAGCTGGTTGCCATCAATCAATATTTCCTGCACGCCCGCATGTTCAAGAATTGGGGGTTAATGCGCCTCAACGACAAGGAGTACCACGAGTCGATCGACGAAATGAAACATGCCGATCGCTACATCGAGCGTATCCTGTTCCTGGAAGGGATCCCGAACCTGCAAGATCTCGGCAAGCTGAACATCGGCGAAGACATTGAAGAGATGCTGCGTTCCGATTTGGCGCTGGAGCTGGCGGGGGCCAAAAACCTGCGCGAAGGTATCGCCTATGCCGACTCGATCCACGATTACGTCAGCCGCGATTTGATGATCGACATCCTGGCCGATGAAGAAGAGCATATCGACTGGCTGGAAACCGAGCTGGATCTGATCGCTCGCCTCGGTATTCAAAACTATGCCCAGGCCCAGGTTCTAGAGCGCAAAGAGTAAACCTGCCTTCTGTTCGTCATCGTTTCTCCTGCCGGCAACCGTTTTTACGGTGGGGCAGGGGAGCGTCCCTGCCAAGCATAATTCATACCCTGTTTGCCGCCTTCATCTCGCGACTGCATCTGAGCGCGCAAGAATGACGATTTCCTGAGCATATTTCCAACTGTGGCTTGCTTCCTCGGCCATTTTGCGTATAATGCGCGGGCTTACCTAATCTTGGTAAGCCTGATTTTAGCGAATCAGTCGATTGGCAGGCCTTTTTTGCCTCTCGAACAATACTCCCGATATGGGGGTTATATGTTGACGATTACACTCCCCCATCAATCGAAATGGGTGTGAGGAGTAATTATTTACGTTTATAAATAATTGGAGCTCTGGTCTCATGCAGAACCAAAGAATCCGTATCCGCCTGAAAGCGTTTGATCATCGTCTGATCGATCAATCAACCGCGGAAATCGTCGAGACTGCAAAGCGCACTGGTGCGCAAGTCCGTGGTCCGATCCCGCTGCCAACTCGCAAAGAGCGCTTTACCGTTCTGATTTCTCCGCACGTCAACAAAGACGCGCGCGATCAGTACGAGATTCGCACTCACAAGCGTCTGGTTGACATCGTTGAGCCAACCGAGAAAACCGTTGATGCTCTGATGCGTCTGGATCTGGCTGCCGGTGTAGACGTGCAGATCAGCCTGGGTTAATCAGGTCATTGAGCGATTGAGAGGTTGAAACAATGATTGGTTTAGTCGGTAAAAAAGTGGGTATGACCCGTATCTTCACTGAAGATGGCGTTTCTATCCCAGTAACCGTAATTGAAATTGAAGCGAACCGCGTGACTCAGGTTAAAAGCCTGGACACCGACGGTTACCGTGCCGTTCAGGTTACCACCGGTAGCAAAAAAGCTAACCGAGTAACCAAGCCGGAAGCGGGTCATTTCGCTAAAGCTGGCGTTGAAGCTGGCCGTGGTCTGTGGGAATTCCGCCTGGAAGAAGGTCAAGAATTCGCTGCAGGTCAGGAAATTAGCGTAGAAATCTTCGCTGACGTTAAAAAAGTCGATGTTACCGGTACTTCTAAAGGTAAAGGTTTTGCTGGCACTGTTAAGCGCTGGAACTTCCGTACCCAAGACGCTACCCACGGTAACTCCTTGTCTCACCGCGTTCCGGGTTCTATCGGTCAGAACCAGACTCCGGGCAAAGTGTTCAAAGGCAAGAAAATGGCTGGCCACCTGGGTGATGAGCGCGTAACCGTTCAGAGCCTGGACGTAGTACGTGTTGACGCTGAGCGCAACCTGCTGCTGGTTAAGGGTGCTGTACCGGGCGCAACCGGTGGCAACCTGATCGTTAAACCAGCTGTGAAGGCGTAAGGGGATAGCAATGGAATTAGTATTGAAAGACGCGCAAAGCGCGCTGACTGTTTCCGAAACTACCTTCGGTCGTGATTTCAACGAAGCGCTGGTACACCAGGTTGTTGTTGCTTATGCAGCAGGTGCCCGTCAAGGTACCCGTGCTCAGAAGACCCGTGCTGAAGTAACTGGTTCCGGCAAAAAGCCATGGCGTCAGAAAGGCACCGGCCGTGCGCGCTCAGGTTCTGTAAAGAGCCCGATCTGGCGTTCAGGCGGCGTGACCTTTGCTGCTAAGCCACAGGACCACAGTCAGAAAGTAAACAAAAAGATGTACCGCGGCGCGCTGAAAAGCATCCTGTCCGAACTGGTACGTCAAGATCGTCTGATCGTTGTCGAGAAGTTCTCTGTAGAAGCGCCTAAAACTAAGCTGCTGGCACAGAAACTGAAAGATATGGCTCTGGAAGACGTGCTGATCGTGACCGGTGAACTGGATGAGAATCTGTTCCTGGCAGCTCGCAACCTGTACAAGGTTGACGTGCGCGATGTAGCAGGTATCGATCCGGTTAGCCTGATCGCCTTCGACAAAGTGGTTATGACTGCTGATGCTGTGAAGCAAGTTGAGGAGATGCTGGCATGATCCGTGAAGAACGTTTGCTGAAAGTGCTGCGTGCACCGCACGTATCTGAAAAAGCATCCGCTGCGATGGAAAAAAGCAACACCATCGTTCTCAAAGTTGCCAAAGACGCGACCAAAGCAGAAATCAAAGCTGCAGTGCAGAAACTGTTTGAAGTCGAAGTCGAAGACGTGAACACCCTGGTAGTTAAAGGGAAAGTGAAGCGTCACGGTCAGCGTGTTGGTCGTCGTAGCGACTGGAAAAAAGCTTACGTCACCCTGAAAGAAGGCCAGAATCTGGACTTCATCGGCGGCGCAGAGTAAGTCGGAGGAGTAAGAACAATGGCAATTGTTAAATGTAAACCTACATCTCCGGGTCGTCGCCACGTTGTTAAAGTGGTTAACCCTGAGCTGCACAAGGGTAAACCTTATGCCCCGCTGCTGGAAAAACTGAGCAAAAGCGGTGGTCGTAACAACAATGGCCGTATCACCACCCGTCATATCGGTGGTGGCCACAAGCAACATTATCGTCTGGTTGACTTCAAGCGCAACAAAGACGGTATCCCTGCTGTGGTTGAGCGTCTGGAGTACGATCCGAACCGTTCCGCGAACATCGCGCTGGTTCTGTACAAAGACGGCGAACGCCGTTACATCCTGGCGCCGAAAGGCCTGAAAGCTGGTGACCAGATTCAATCTGGCGTTGATGCTGCAATCAAAGCGGGTAACACCCTGCCGATGCGCAACATTCCAGTTGGTTCAACGGTTCACAACGTAGAAATGAAACCAGGTAAAGGCGGTCAGATGGCTCGCTCCGCTGGTGCCTACGTTCAGATCGTTGCTCGTGATGGTTCCTACGTAACTCTGCGTCTGCGCTCCGGCGAAATGCGTAAAGTTCCAGCTGATTGCCGCGCCACCCTGGGTGAAGTCGGTAACGCTGAACACATGCTTCGCGTTCTGGGTAAAGCAGGTGCTGCACGTTGGCGTGGTGTTCGTCCTACCGTTCGCGGTACGGCGATGAACCCGGTAGATCACCCGCACGGTGGTGGTGAAGGTCGTAACTTTGGTAAGCACCCGGTAACTCCGTGGGGCGTTCAGACCAAAGGTAAGAAGACCCGTAGCAACAAGCGTACTGATAAGTTCATCGTACGTCGCCGTAGCAAAAAATAATTAGAGGATAAGCCATGCCACGTTCTCTCAAGAAAGGTCCTTTTATTGACCTGCACTTGCTGAAGAAGGTAGAGAAAGCGGTGGAAAGCGGTGACAAGAAGCCTTTGCGCACTTGGTCCCGTCGTTCAACGATCTTTCCTAACATGATCGGTTTGACCATCGCTGTCCATAATGGTCGTCAGCACGTACCAGTGTTCGTTTCCGATGAAATGGTCGGTCACAAACTGGGTGAATTCGCGCCGACTCGTACTTATCGCGGCCATGCGGCTGATAAAAAAGCTAAAAAGCGCTAAGGTAGGAGGAAGAGATGGAAACTATCGCTAAACATCGCCACGCTCGTTCTTCTGCTCAGAAGGTTCGCCTTGTTGCTGACCTGATTCGCGGTAAGAAAGTGTCGCAAGCTCTGGAAACTCTGACCTACACCAACAAGAAAGCTGCTGGTCTGGTTAAGAAAGTGCTGGAGTCTGCCATTGCTAACGCAGAACACAACGATGGCGCTGACATCGATGATCTGAAAGTTACGAAAATCTTCGTAGACGAAGGCCCAAGCATGAAGCGCATTATGCCGCGTGCAAAAGGTCGTGCAGATCGCATCCTGAAGCGCACCAGCCACATTACTGTGGTTGTGTCCGATCGCTGAGACTCTGGAGACTAGCAATGGGTCAGAAAGTACATCCTAATGGTATTCGCCTGGGTATTGTCAAACCTTGGAACTCTACTTGGTATGCGAATACCAAAGAATTCGCTGACAACCTGGACAGCGACTTTAAAGTTCGTCAATTCCTGACTAAGGAACTGTCGAAA
The DNA here is from genome assembly GCF_052168875.1 of Serratia sp. CY38905. Lineage (NCBI taxonomy): Bacteria > Pseudomonadati > Pseudomonadota > Gammaproteobacteria > Enterobacterales > Yersiniaceae > Serratia > Serratia sp. CY38905. The sequence goes on from NZ_JBJNLV010000023.1 coordinate 4,942, forward strand.
GCTTCCGTTTCTCGCATCGTTATCGAGCGTCCTGCGAAGAGCATCCGTGTGACCATTCACACTGCTCGCCCAGGCATCGTTATCGGTAAGAAAGGTGAAGACGTCGAAAAACTGCGCAAGGTCGTAGCGGACATCGCTGGCGTTCCTGCACAGATCAACATCGCCGAAGTCCGTAAACCGGAACTCGACGCTAAATTGGTTGCTGACAGCATCACTTCTCAGCTGGAACGTCGCGTGATGTTCCGTCGTGCTATGAAGCGTGCAGTACAGAACGCAATGCGTCTTGGCGCTAAAGGTATCAAAGTTGAAGTAAGCGGCCGTCTTGGCGGCGCTGAAATCGCACGTACCGAATGGTACCGCGAAGGTCGTGTTCCATTGCACACTCTGCGTGCGGACATCGACTACAACACATCTGAAGCGCACACCACTTATGGTGTAATCGGCGTTAAGGTATGGATCTTCAAAGGTGAGATCCTGGGTGGTATGGCTGCAGTTGAACAACCGGAACCGGCTGCTCAACCTAAAAAGCAGCAGCGTAAAGGCCGCAAGTAAGGAGAGTCGCTGATGTTACAACCAAAGCGTACAAAATTCCGTAAGGTGCACAAGGGCCGCAACCGTGGTCTGGCGCAAGGTACGGATGTTAGCTTCGGCACTTTCGGTCTGAAAGCTGTTGGCCGTGGCCGTCTGACTGCTCGTCAAATCGAAGCAGCTCGTCGTGCAATGACTCGTGCAGTTAAGCGTCAAGGCAAGATCTGGATCCGTGTATTCCCGGACAAACCGATCACCGAGAAGCCGCTGGAAGTGCGTATGGGTAAAGGTAAGGGTAACGTGGAGTATTGGGTTGCCCTGATCCAGCCTGGTAAGGTCCTGTACGAAATGGACGGCGTGCCAGAAGAGGTTGCCCGCGAGGCATTCAAACTGGCAGCAGCGAAACTGCCGATCAAAACCACCTTTGTAACTAAGACGGTGATGTAATGAAAGCACAAGAGCTGCGTGAAAAAAGCGTTGAAGAGCTGAATGCCGAGCTGCTCAACCTGCTGCGTGAGCAATTCAACTTGCGCATGCAGGCGGCCAGTGGCCAGCTGCAACAAACTCACCTGTTGAAACAAGTGCGTCGTGACGTCGCACGCGTTAAGACTTTACTGACTCAAAAGGCGGGTGTGTAAATGACTGAAGTTATCCGTACCCTGCAGGGTCGTGTTGTTAGCGATAAAATGGAGAAATCCATCGTTGTTGCTATCGAACGTACTGTGAAGCACCCGATCTACGGGAAATTCATCAAACGTACGACCAAACTGCACGTACATGACGAGAACAACGAATGTGGTACCGGCGACGTGGTGGAAATCCGCGAATGCCGCCCACTGTCCAAGACCAAGTCCTGGACGCTGGTTCGCGTTGTAGAGAAAGCGATTCTGTAATAGAGTAGCTGGCTCTAACTTAATAAACGGCTCAGAAAATGAGCCGTTTATTTTTTCTACCCATACCAAGTAAGCGGTGTTATAATGCTGCGCCCTCGGTTATGGGGCTTTTCAACGGCCTAATTTTTACTTGGGTCTTTAAAGTAGTAGTTGACATTAGCGGAGCACTAAAATGATCCAAGAACAGACTATGCTGAACGTCGCCGACAACTCCGGTGCACGTCGCGTAATGTGTATCAAGGTTCTAGGTGGCTCGCACCGTCGCTACGCAGGCGTCGGCGACATCATCAAAATTACCATCAAGGAAGCAATTCCTCGCGGTAAGGTGAAGAAAGGCGATGTTCTGAAGGCGGTAGTGGTGCGCACCAAGAAGGGTGTACGTCGCCCGGACGGTTCTGTCATTCGCTTCGATGGCAATGCATGCGTTATTTTGAACAATAACAGCGAGCAGCCAATCGGTACGCGTATTTTTGGGCCGGTAACTCGTGAACTGCGTAATGAGAAGTTCATGAAAATTATCTCTCTGGCACCAGAAGTACTCTAAGGAGCGAACATGGCAGCGAAGATCCGTCGTGATGACGAAGTTATCGTGATTACCGGGAAAGACAAAGGTAAGCGCGGTAAAGTAAAAAATGTCCTGTCTGCTGGCAAGGTCATTGTTGAAGGCATCAACCTGGTTAAGAAACACCAGAAGCCGGTTCCGGCTCTGAACCAACCAGGCGGCATTGTTGAAAAAGAAGCTGCAATTCAGGTTTCTAACATTGCTATCTTCAACGCGGCTACCGGCAAGGCTGACCGTGTAGGCTTTAGATTCGAAGACGGCAAAAAAGTCCGTTTCTTCAAATCTAACAGCGAAACTATCAAGTAATTTGGAGTAATACGATGGCGAAACTGCATGATTACTACAAAGACGAGGTAGTCAAACAACTGATGTCTCAGTTTGATTACAACTCTGTCATGCAAGTCCCTCGGGTCGAGAAGATCACCCTGAACATGGGTGTTGGTGAAGCGATTGCTGACAAGAAACTGCTGGATAACGCCGCAGCGGACCTGACAGCTATCTCCGGTCAAAAACCGTTGATCACCAAAGCCCGCAAATCTGTTGCAGGCTTCAAAATCCGTCAGGGCTATCCGATCGGCTGTAAAGTAACTCTGCGTGGCGAACGCATGTGGGAGTTCCTTGAGCGCCTGATCTCCATTGCTGTTCCACGTATCCGTGACTTCCGTGGCCTGTCCGCCAAGTCATTCGATGGCCGTGGCAACTACAGCATGGGCGTGCGTGAGCAAATCATCTTCCCAGAAATCGACTACGACAAAGTCGATCGCGTTCGTGGTTTGGATATTACCATTACCACTACTGCGAAATCTGATGATGAAGGCCGCGCGCTGCTGGCTGCTTTTAACTTCCCGTTCCGCAAGTAAGGCAGGGTTACTGATGGCTAAGCAATCAATGAAAGCACGCGAAGTCAAGCGCGTGAAATTAGCTGACAAGTTCTTTGCAAAACGCGCTGAACTGAAAGCTATTATCTCTGATGTGAACGCATCCGATGAAGATCGTTGGAATGCCGTTCTCAAGCTGCAAACTCTGCCGCGTGATTCCAGCCCGTCTCGTCAGCGTAAACGCTGCCGCCAAACTGGCCGTCCACATGGTTATGTGGGCAAATTCGGGTTGAGCCGTATTAAGCTTCGTGAAGCCGCTATGCGCGGTGAAGTACCAGGCTTGAAAAAGGCTAGCTGGTAATTACCAATTGAATCACGGGAGTAAAGACAGATGAGCATGCAAGATCCGATCGCGGATATGCTGACCCGTATCCGTAACGGTCAAGCCGCGAACAAAGTTGCGGTCACCATGCCTTCCTCCAAGCTGAAAGTGGCAATTGCCAACGTGCTGAAGGAAGAAGGTTTTATTGAAGATTTCAAAATCGAAGGCGACGCCAAGCCTGTTCTGGAACTGGTACTGAAGTACTTCCAGGGCAAAGCTGTGGTAGAAAGCATTCAACGTATCAGCCGTCCAGGTCTGCGCATCTACAAGAAAAAAGATGAGCTGCCAAAAGTTATGGCCGGTTTGGGTATCGCTGTTGTTTCTACCTCTAAAGGTGTTATGACCGATCGTGCAGCTCGCCAGGCTGGTCTTGGTGGCGAGATTATCTGCTACGTAGCTTAATTCGGGAGGAAAGAATGTCTCGTGTTGCAAAAGCACCCGTCGTCATTCCTGCCGGCGTAGAGGTAAAACTCAACGGTCAGGTTATTTCGATTAAGGGTAAAAACGGCGAGTTGACTCGTACTATCCACGACGCCGTTGAAGTGAAGCAAGAAGCTAACGCACTGACTTTCGCTCCGCGCGAAGGTTTTGCTAACGCATGGGCTCAAGCGGGTACCACGCGCGCTCTGCTGAACGCAATGGTTGTTGGTGTTACCGAAGGCTTCACCAAAAAGCTTCAACTGGTAGGTGTTGGTTATCGTGCTGCCGTTAAAGGCAACGTGGTGAATTTGGCCCTGGGCTTCTCTCACCCTATCGATCACCAGCTGCCGGCAGGTATCACTGCTGAATGCCCAAGCCAAACTGAAATCGTGCTGAAAGGCGCTGATAAGCAGGTAATTGGCCAGGTAGCAGCAGATCTGCGTGCTTACCGTCGTCCTGAGCCTTACAAAGGCAAAGGTGTTCGTTACGCCGACGAAGTCGTGCGTACCAAAGAGGCTAAGAAGAAGTAAGGTAACACTATGGATAAGAAATCTGCTCGTATCCGTCGTGCGACCCGCGCACGCCGCAAGCTCCAAGAGCTGGGTGCAACCCGCCTGGTGGTACATCGTACCCCGCGTCACATTTACGCACAGGTGATTGCTCCAAACGGTTCTGAAGTACTGGTAGCCGCTTCTACTTTAGAAAAAGCTATCGCGGAGCAACTGAAGTATTCCGGTAACAAAGACGCAGCAGCAGCCGTAGGTAAAGCTCTGGCTGAGCGCGCGTTGGAAAAAGGGATTGCGAAAGTATCCTTTGACCGTTCCGGTTTCCAATATCATGGTCGAGTCCAGGCACTGGCAGATGCTGCCCGTGAAGCTGGCCTTCAGTTCTAAGGAAGAGGTTTAAGATGGCTCACATCGAAAAACAAGCTGGCGAACTGCAGGAAAAGCTGATCGCGGTAAACCGCGTATCTAAAACCGTAAAAGGTGGCCGTATTTTCAGCTTTACCGCACTGACTGTAGTTGGTGATGGTAACGGTCGCGTTGGTTTTGGCTACGGCAAAGCACGCGAAGTTCCAGCAGCGATCCAGAAAGCGATGGAAAAAGCCCGTCGCAACATGATGAACGTCGCGCTGAACAGCGGCACCCTGCAGCACCCTGTTAAGGGCGCTCACACGGGTTCTCGCGTGTTCATGCAGCCTGCTCATGAAGGTACCGGTATCATCGCGGGCGGTGCAATGCGCGCCGTTCTCGAAGTTGCTGGGGTGCACAACGTATTGGCTAAAGCTTATGGTTCCACCAACCCGATCAACGTGGTTCGTGCAACTATCGACGCTCTGGCGAATATGAAGTCTCCTGAAATGGTCGCTGCTAAGCGTGGTAAATCCGTTGCCGACATTCTGGGGTAATTGACCATGGCTAAGACTATTAAAGTTACACAAACTCGCAGCTCAATTGGCCGTCTGCCGAAGCATAAAGCTACTCTGCTCGGTCTGGGTCTGCGTCGTATTGGTCACACCGTAGAGCGCGAGGATACTCCTGCTGTTCGCGGTATGGTCAACCTGGTTTCCTACATGGTTAAAGTTGAGGAGTAACAGATGCGTTTAAATACTCTGTCTCCGGCTGAAGGTGCCAAGCATGCGCCTAAGCGTGTAGGTCGTGGTATTGGTTCTGGCCTGGGTAAAACCGGCGGCCGTGGTCACAAAGGTCAGAAGTCTCGTTCTGGCGGTGGCGTACGTCGTGGTTTCGAAGGTGGTCAGATGCCTCTGTACCGTCGTCTGCCGAAATTCGGCTTCACTTCACGCAAAGCGATGATCACGGCAGAAGTTCGTCTGTCTGAACTGGCTCTGGTTGAAGGCGATGTTATCGACCTGAACGCGCTGAAAGCCGCTAACGTAGTTGGTGTCCAGATCGAATTCGCGAAAGTTGTACTTTCTGGCGAAGTCGCTCGTCCGGTAACCCTGCGTGGTCTGCGTGTCACCAAAGGCGCTCGTGCTGCTATCGAGGCTGCTGGCGGTAAAATTGAGGAATAAGTAGCAGATGGCTAAGCAACCAGGATTAGATTTTCAAAGTGCTAAAGGCGGGCTCGGCGAGCTGAAGCGCAGACTTTTGTTTGTCATCGGCGCGCTGATTGTCTTCCGCATCGGCTCTTTCATTCCGATTCCTGGTATCGATGCCACTGTGCTTGCCAAATTGCTTGAGCAGCAGAGAGGCACTATCATTGAAATGTTTAACATGTTCTCTGGTGGTGCCCTCAGCCGTGCTTCTATCTTTGCTCTGGGGATCATGCCGTATATCTCGGCGTCGATCATTATCCAGCTGCTGACGGTGGTTCATCCAGCGTTGGCGGAAATCAAGAAAGAAGGGGAGGCTGGCCGTCGCAAGATTAGCCAGTACACCCGTTACGGTACGCTGGTATTGGCCATATTCCAGTCGATCGGTATTGCTACCGGTCTGCCGAATATGCCTGGTATGCAGGGCCTGGTGTTAAATCCAGGCTTTGCATTCTACTTTACTGCGGTTGTGAGCCTGGTAACCGGGACAATGTTCCTGATGTGGCTGGGTGAGCAGATTACTGAACGCGGTATCGGCAACGGTATCTCGATCATTATCTTCGCGGGTATTGTAGCGGGGCTCCCGCCGGCAGTGGCCCATACTATCGAGCAAGCGCGGCAAGGCGACCTGCACTTCCTCCTGCTGCTGTTGGTTGCAGTATTGGTGTTTGCAGTAACCTTCTTCGTTGTTTTCATCGAGCGTGGTCAACGTCGTATCGTCGTTAACTATGCGAAGCGTCAACAAGGTCGTCGTGTTTATGCAGCACAGAGCACACATTTACCGTTGAAAGTGAACATGGCGGGTGTTATCCCGGCGATTTTCGCTTCCAGCATTATTCTGTTCCCGGCCACGATTGCATCATGGTTTGGGGGCGGTACCGGTTGGAACTGGCTGACTACGATTTCGCTGTATTTGCAGCCAGGGCAACCGCTTTATGTGTTACTCTATGCGTCTGCAATCATCTTCTTCTGTTTCTTCTACACGGCGTTGGTCTTCAACCCGCGTGAGACAGCAGATAACCTGAAGAAGTCCGGTGCCTTCGTACCAGGAATTCGTCCGGGAGAGCAAACGGCGAAGTATATCGATAAAGTAATGACGCGTTTAACCCTGGTGGGCGCGATGTACATTACTTTCATCTGCCTGATCCCGGAGTTCATGCGTGATGCAATGAAAGTACCATTCTACTTTGGTGGTACCTCGCTACTGATCGTGGTTGTCGTCATCATGGACTTTATGGCTCAAGTGCAAACTCTGATGATGTCAAGTCAGTACGAGTCTGCATTGAAGAAAGCAAATCTGAAAGGCTATAACCGCTAGTCAGATTCGTTTGAGAAGTTACGGAGAGTAAAAATGAAAGTTCGTGCTTCCGTCAAGAAATTATGTCGTAACTGCAAAATCGTTAAGCGTAACGGTGTCGTTCGTGTGATTTGCAGCGCCGAGCCGAAGCATAAACAGCGTCAAGGCTGATTATCTCGCATATTTTTCTTGCAAAGTTGGGTTGAGCTGGCTAGATTAGCCAGCCAATCTTTTGTATGTCGCACTGCAACACTATTTGAGTATCCTGAAAACGGGCTTTTCAGAATGGTGTTGCTGTATAAAATAGTAGGAGTGCATAGTGGCCCGTATAGCAGGCATTAACATTCCTGATCATAAACATACCGTTATCGCCTTAACGTCGATCTTCGGTATCGGTAAAACCCGTTCACAGGCTATCTGTGCATCCACGGGTATTGCTGAAAATGTTAAGATCAGTGAGCTGTCTGAAGAGCAAATCGAAAAGCTTCGTGATGCAGTTGCCAAATACACCGTTGAGGGTGATTTGCGTCGTGAAATTACCCTGAGCATCAAGCGTCTTATGGACCTTGGTTGCTATCGTGGTTTGCGTCATCGTCGTGGTCTGCCGGTACGCGGTCAGCGCACCAAGACCAACGCTCGTACCCGTAAGGGTCCGCGCAAGCCGATCAAGAAATAATCGGGGTTATTGAATAATGGCAAAGGCACCTGTTCGTACACGTAAGCGTGTAAGAAAGCAAGTCTCTGACGGCGTGGCTCATATCCATGCTTCTTTCAACAACACCATCGTTACCATCACTGATCGTCAGGGTAATGCTTTGGGTTGGGCAACAGCCGGTGGTTCCGGTTTCCGTGGTTCTCGTAAGTCCACTCCGTTCGCAGCACAGGTTGCAGCAGAACGTTGTGCTGACGCAGTAAAAGAATACGGTATCAAGAACCTGGAAGTTATGGTTAAAGGACCTGGTCCTGGTCGTGAGTCTACTATCCGCGCTCTGAACGCGGCTGGTTTCCGCATCACTAACATTACTGATGTGACTCCGATCCCTCATAACGGTTGTCGTCCGCCGAAAAAGCGCCGCGTGTAACGCAGCTTTTAGGATTGTTGGAGAAAGAAAATGGCAAGATATTTGGGTCCTAAGCTCAAGCTGAGCCGTCGTGAGGGCACAGACCTGTTCCTTAAGTCTGGCGTTCGCGCGATCGATTCCAAGTGTAAAATTGAACAAGCACCTGGTCAGCACGGTGCGCGTAAACCGCGTCTGTCTGATTACGGTGTTCAGTTGCGTGAGAAGCAGAAAGTTCGCCGTATGTACGGCATTCTGGAGCGTCAATTCCGTAACTATTACAAAGAAGCAACCCGCCTGAAGGGCAACACCGGTGAAAACCTGTTGCAGCTGCTGGAAGGTCGTCTGGACAACGTTGTTTACCGTATGGGCTTCGGCGCTACTCGTGCAGAGTCACGTCAGCTGGTTAGCCACAAAGCAGTTATGGTAAACGGTCGCGTTGTTAACATCGCTTCTTATCAGGTATCTCCGAATGACGTAGTCAGCATCCGCGAGAAAGCTAAAAAGCAGTCTCGTGTTAAAGCTTCTCTGGAGCTGGCTGAGCAGCGTGAAAAGCCGACTTGGCTGGAAGTTGATGCTGCTAAGATGGAAGGCGTGTTCAAGCGTATGCCTGAACGTACCGATCTGTCTGCGGACATTAACGAACACCTGATCGTCGAGCTTTACTCCAAGTAAAGCTTAGTACCAAAGAGAGGACACAATGCAGGGTTCTGTGACAGAGTTTCTAAAACCGCGCCTGGTAGATATCGAGCAAGTCAGTTCGACGCACGCCAAGGTGACCCTTGAGCCTTTAGAGCGTGGCTTTGGCCATACTCTTGGCAACGCACTGCGCCGTATTCTGCTTTCATCTATGCCGGGTTGCGCGGTGACCGAGGTTGAGATTGATGGTGTACTGCATGAGTACAGCACCAAAGAAGGCGTACAGGAAGATATCCTGGAGATCCTGCTCAACCTGAAAGGGCTGGCGGTGAGAGTTCAAGGCAAAGACGAAGTTATTCTTACCCTGAATAAATCTGGCATTGGCCCTGTGACCGCTGCCGACATCACCCATGATGGTGATGTCGAAATCGTCAAGCCTCAGCACGTGATCTGCCACCTGACTGATGAGAACGCGGCTATCAGCATGCGTATCAAAGTTCAGCGCGGTCGCGGTTATGTGCCGGCTTCTGCCCGAATTCATTCGGAAGAAGATGAGCGCCCAATCGGTCGTCTGTTGGTTGACGCCTGCTACAGCCCTGTAGAGCGTATCGCCTACAATGTTGAAGCTGCGCGTGTAGAACAGCGTACTGACTTGGATAAGCTGGTCATCGAGATGGAGACCAATGGCACGATCGATCCTGAAGAGGCGATCCGCCGTGCGGCCACCATTCTGGCTGAACAACTTGAAGCTTTCGTTGACCTGCGTGATGTACGTCAGCCGGAAGTTAAAGAAGAGAAACCGGAATTCGATCCGATCTTGCTGCGCCCTGTTGACGATCTGGAATTGACTGTCCGCTCTGCTAACTGCCTCAAGGCAGAAGCTATCCACTACATCGGTGATCTGGTACAGCGTACCGAGGTTGAGTTGCTGAAAACGCCAAACCTGGGTAAAAAATCTCTTACCGAGATTAAAGACGTGCTGGCCTCACGTGGTCTGTCTCTGGGCATGCGCCTGGAAAACTGGCCGCCGGCAAGCATTGCTGACGAGTAACCGGATCACAGGTTAAGGTTTTACTGAGAAGGATAAGGTCATGCGCCATCGTAAGAGTGGTCGTCAACTGAACCGTAACAGCAGCCATCGCCAGGCTATGTTCCGTAACATGGCCGGCTCTTTGGTTCGTCATGAGATCATCAAGACGACCCTGCCAAAAGCAAAAGAGCTGCGTCGCGTTGTTGAGCCGCTGATTACTCTTGCCAAGACCGACAGCGTAGCTAATCGTCGTCTGGCATTCGCCCGTACTCGTGATAACGAGATCGTGGCAAAACTGTTTAACGAGCTGGGCCCGCGTTTCGCGAGCCGTGCCGGTGGTTACACTCGCATTCTGAAGTGTGGCTTCCGCGCAGGCGACAACGCGCCGATGGCATACATCGAGCTGGTTGATCGTGCTGAGTCTCAAGCAGAAGTAGCAACTGCAGAGTAATCTGTAGACGCGTAAAAAAACCGGGCTTGCCCGGTTTTTTTACGTCCAAACCCAGCCAAATGTGCGTAATTCCCCCGCTGCGCTTAAGATCCCCGCCCCTATCCGCTATGCTAAGGCTTAATCATTAGGCTAACCGAGGCTGTCTTTCATGGGGCTGCTCGATCAATGGGCGGAACGCCATATCCTTGATGCCCAGGATAAAGGCGAGTTTGACAATCTGCCCGGCCAGGGTCAACCGTTGGCGCTGGAAGATGACAGCGCGGTGCCGGCTGAACTGCGCGCCGGTTACCGTTTGCTGAAAAATGCCGGTTACCTGCCGCCGGCGCTGGAAGATCGCAAAGAGGCGTTGACCGTTGCTCGTTTGCTGCAAGGGATTAACAGTGAGCATCCGGACTATGTCGAACTCAGCAAACGCATGGCGCTGCTGGAGCATCGGTTGCGTCAGGCTGGGATGAGTACGGATTTCTTGCATAGTGAATATCAGCGTGCATTGGACGGCAAATTCACCCGGGAGGAGAAGTAATGTTCAGGATAGGTCAGTTGGCCAAGCTTGCCGAAGTGACGCCGGATACCGTGCGTTACTATGAAAAGCAGGGCATGATGGATCACAATGTCCGCACCGAAGGCGGTTATCGGCTCTACACCGAGCAGGATCTGCAGCGGCTGCGCTTCATTCGCTATGCCAAGCAGCTGGGATTTACTCTGGAAACGATCGCCGAGCTGCTGTCGATCCGCGTCGATCCTGAGCATCATACCTGCCAGGAGTCGAAGTCGATCGTCGATGCGCGCCTGAGCGAAGTGGAAAGCAAGTTGGCGGAGTTGACTCGCATGCGCGAATCGCTGAAGCGGCTGAGTGATGCCTGCTGCGGTACTGCCCATACCAGCAATTATTGTTCTATTCTGGAAGCCTTGGAACAGGGCGCCAGCGACGAAAAAGGCAAAAAAGGTTGCTGACGGCACTTTAATTTTTATACCGCCGGCAGTATTATCGCCCCGTTTTATCACCACACCTTTTACAGGAGCATTATCATGACGAAATATCGTCACACTAAAGGTCAGATTCAAGATAACGCCATTGAGGCGCTGCTGCATGATCCGCTATTCCGTCAACGAGTGGAAAAGAATGTGAAAGGCAAAGGCAGCTATCGGCGTAAAGAAAAACACAACAAAGGCGGTAACTGGGAGGCCAGTGGTAAACTATCAAGCGATAATTTACCACTGGCCTTCTGGTTTTAAGGCATTAAAAAGCCACCTTCGTCAGGTGGCTTTTTATTGGCATAACCAAACGCTGTTTTACAGTTTTGGCTGCTGTTGCTGGCTCAGCAGGTCACGGATTTCCGTCAGCAGTTTCTCTTCTGCGGTAGGTGCTGGCGGCGCTGCCGGCGCTTCTTCCTGCTTGCGGCGCATTTTGTTCATCAATTTAATTGCCAGGAAGATGGCGAAGGCGACAATCACGAAGTCGAATACGGTTTGAATGAATGAACCGTAGTTCATTACCACCGCCGGTACGGCGCCCTGAGCTTCACGTAATACCAGATGGAATTGTTTAAAGTCGACGCCGCCGATCAGTAACCCCAGTGGTGGCATGATGATATCGGCCACGAAGGACGAAACAATCTTGCCGAATGCGGCACCGATAATCACACCGACGGCCAGATCGACCACGTTGCCACGCATGGCAAATTCGCGAAACTCTTTCAACATACTCATAGAACGCACCCCTTGCAGAATTAATAACTCAAGTTTAACAAAGCAATTTCCCTTTGCCACAAAAGGAGAGAAGTTTTATCTCCTCCCAAGGCAGAGAACAACTACGCGATTATAGACCACCGCCTAATAAATTCGTTCTACAAGAAGAACGGGCTCGGTTGGAACAAGCGTTCAACGTCCGGCACGAATTTCTTGTCGGTAATAAACATGATGACGTGATCGCCCTGTTCGATTTTGCTGTTGCCGTTGGCGATGATCACGTCGTCGCCACGTACGATCGCGCCGATGGTGGTACCCGGTGGCAGCTTGATGTCTTCGACGATGCGGCCGACCACTTTGGACGTGCTTTCATCGCCGTGGGCAATCGCTTCGATCGCTTCCGCCACGCCGCGGCGCAGCGACGAGACGCTGACGATATCCGCTTTGCGCACGTGCCCCAACAGGGCGGAGATGGTCGCCTGCTGCGGCGAAATGGCGATATCGATCACGCTGCCCTGCACCAGATCGACATAGGCGCGGCGCTGGATCAAGACCATCACCTTCTTGGCGCCCATGCGCTTGGCCAGCATGGCGGACATGATGTTGGCCTCATCGTCGTTGGTGATGGCGATGAAGACATCCACCTGTTCGACGTGCTCTTCGGCCAGCAGCTCCTGGTCGGAGGCATCGCCGTAGAACACGATGGTATCGTGCAGCTGCTCGGCCAGTTCGGCGGCGCGTTGCTGGTTCCGCTCGATCAGTTTGACGTTGTAGTCTTTTTCCAGCTTGGCGGCCAGGCCGGCGCCGACGTTGCCGCCGCCGACGATCATGATGCGCTTATAGGGTTTTTCCAGCCGCTGCAGTTCGCTCATCACCGCGCGGATGTGCTGTGATGCGGCGACGAAGAAGACTTCATCACCGGCTTCGATAATGGTCGAGCCTTGCGGACGTATTGGTCTGTCCTGGCGGAAAATAGCGGCGACGCGGGTGTCGATATGCGGCATGTGTTCGCGCATCGAAGAGAGCGCATTGCCGACCAGCGGGCCGCCGTAATAGGCTTTAACCGCAGCGATGCTGACCTTGCCTTCGGCGAAGTTGACCACCTGCAGCGCGCCCGGGTATTCAATCAGCTTGTAGATATAGTCGATGACCAGCTGCTCCGGTGAAATCAGATGGTCGATCGGCACCGCTTCCGGCAGGAACAGTTTCTCCGACTCGCGGATATATTCCGGCGCGCGGATACGGGCGATGCGGTTGGGGGTATTGAACAGAGAATAGGCGATCTGGCAGGCAACCATGTTGGTTTCGTCGGAGTTGGTGACGGCGACCAGCATGTCAGCGTCTTCCGCGCCGGCTTCGCGCAGCACCCGAGGGTGAGAGCCGTGTCCCTGAACCACCCGCAGATCGAATTTATCCTGCAGCTGACGCAGCCGGCCGGAATCGGTATCGACGACGGTGATATCGTTGTTTTCACCCACCAGGTTTTCCGCCAGCGTCCCGCCAACCTGACCGGCACCAAGAATAATTATTTTCATCGTGTTCTCTGCTTCACACTGAAAGACTTAGGGCGCGCACGCACGCCCCGAAGCATTACATTTTAATCAGCTTAGCGTAAAAGAAGCCATCGCCGTCCTCGGGATGCGGGATATTCTGCCGCCCCGGCCGCTGCGCATCGCCGGTTTCAACCAGCTTGGCATCGGCGTGGCGCTGCAAGAACGCGGCGATCTGGCTGCTGTTTTCATCTGGCAGGATAGAGCAGGTAGCGTAAACCATCACGCCGCCCGATTTCAGATGGGGCCAGACGGCTTCCAGGATGTCGGCCTGCAGCGCGGCGAGTTCGGCGATGTCGCGATCGCGGCGCAGCCATTTGATGTCGGGGTGACGGCGGATCACGCCGGTGGCGGAACAAGGCGCGTCCAGCAGGATCCGGTCGAACAGCTTGTCACCGCACCATTGCTGCGGGGTGCGGCCATCGCCCAGCTTAACCTCTGCGTGCAAACGCAGGCGCTGCAGGTTTTCCTTCACCCGTGCCAGGCGCTGTTCGTCGATATCGATCGCCATGACGTGCGCTTTCGGCGCCGCTTCCAGAATATGCGTGGTTTTGCCGCCAGGCGCGGCGCACAAATCGAGGATCTGTTCACCGTCTTGCGGATCCAATAGATCGACACAGCCCTGGGCTGAGGCATCTTGCACGGTGACCCAGCCGTCGGCGAACCCAGGCAGATCGGTCACGGCGCAAGGCGCCAGCAAACGCACCGCGTCGGCATAGTCTGAATGAGGCTCCGCGGCGATGCCTGCGTCGGTCAACAACTGCAGATAAGCTTCGCGGGTGTGATGCAGGCGGTTGACGCGCAGCCACATTGGTGGCTTCTGGTTATTGGCGTCGACGATCTGTTCCCAGTTGGCGGGATAGGCTTGTTGAATGCGTTTCAGCAACCAGCTCGGGTGCAGATAGCGGCTGTCATTGTTGGCGGCGCGCTGCAGCAGCTCTTCCTGCTGGCGCTGGAATTGCCGCAAGACGCCGTTAATCAGGCCTTTCAACTGTGGGCGTTTCAGCGCCACCGCGCCTTCCACGGTTTCGGCCAATACGGCGTGCGGCGGGATACGGGTATACAGCAGCTGATACAGGCCGACCATCAGCAGATAGTGCAGCGTACGCTGTTTGCCGGTCAGCGGCTTGGCCATCAATTGTTGAATGCACCATTCGAGCTGCGGCAGCACGCGCAACGTGCCGAAGCACAGTTCCTGCAGCAACCCGCGGTCCTTATCGCTGATGGCGGTTTGGAGTGTTGGCAGGACAGTGCTGAGCGACTGCCCTTGATCCAGCACCTGGCCGATGGCTTTGGCAGCGATGCTGCGGAGATTGTAATTATTTTTCATAGGCTGAAGCTGATAACGATCGGCATTAAGAAAATAACGGCCCGGCGATGAACGGCCGGGCAGTGGGGTGACTTACAGCCGGTTACCCGGGGTAAACCATTCACGGCGTGAATTTAACAGGTCCTGCGCCGACATTGGTTTCTTGCCGGCGGGCTGCAGTTGGATCAGATTGAGGATGCCGTCGGCGGTCGCCACCTGAATGCCGTGCTTGTCGGCATGGACAACGGTGCCCGGCTCCGCATTGGCGCTTTGCGCCAGTACGCTGGCTTGCCAGACTTTCACCGGTTGCTCGTCGATGGTGAAGTAGCTGATCGGCCAAGGGTTGAAGGCGCGGATGCAGCGCTCCAGTTGTTCGGCGGACAGCGTCCAGTCCAGGCGAGCTTCTTCTTTGCTCAGTTTCTCGGCGTAGGTCACCAGCGCTTCGTCCTGCACTTCGCGGGTGGCGCTGCCGTCGGCCATTTGGCGCAGCGTCGTCAGCATGCCCTGCGGGCCGAGCTGCGCCAGCTTGTCGTAGAGACTGGCGCTGGTATCGCTGTTCTCAATCGGGCAGGCAATCTTGTGCATCATGTCGCCGGTATCGAGACCGACGTCCATCTGCATGATGGTCACGCCGGTTTCGCTGTCGCCGGCCCAGAGCGAGCGCTGGATCGGCGCCGCACCGCGCCAGCGAGGCAGCAGTGAGCCATGTACGTTGATGCAACCGAGACGCGGCATATCCAGCACCGCCTGCGGCAGGATCAGCCCGTAGGCAACCACCACCATCACGTCGGCGTTAAGATCGGCCACCAGGCGCTGGTTCTCTTCGGGGCGCAGCGATTTGGGCTGAAATACCGGCAGTTGGTGTTGCTCAGCCAGCACTTTTACCGGGCTTGGCGTCAGCTTGTTGCCGCGGCCTGCCGGGCGGTCGGGCTGGGTAAAAACGCCGACAATCTGGTGCTCAGATGACAACAGCGCGTCAAGATGACGCGCTGCGAAGTCTGGTGTTCCGGCGAAAATAATCCGTAAAGAGTCAGACACGTTGATTTCCTGATCGGTTAGGCGCGGGCTTGAAGCTTGGCCATTTTTTCCAGTTTCTGACGAATGCGCTGACGCTTGAGCGGCGACAGGTAATCGACGAACAGTTTACCCATCAGGTGATCCATCTCGTGCTGGATGCAGATCGCCAGCAGATCGTCTGCTTCCAGTTCGAAAGGTTTGCCTTCGCGATCCAGCGCGCGGATCTTCACCTGCGCGGCACGTGGTACCAACGCACGCTGCTCGGGAATGGAAAGACAGCCTTCCTCGATGCCGGTTTCGCCGCTCTTTTCCAGCAGCTCCGGGTTGATCAGCACCAGGCGCTGATCGCGATTCTCGGAGACGTCGATCACGATAATGCGCTGATGGATATCCACCTGAGTCGCAGCCAGGCCAATGCCTTCCTCTGCGTACATGGTTTCAAACATATCATCCACGATGCGCTGGATATCTGCATTGACTTCTTTTACCGGCGCTGCGATTTTGCGCAGACGCTCGTCTGGGAAATGTAATACCTGCAAGACTGACATATATCTTTAGATCTGTATCCGAGTAATGAACGAGGTTTAACCTCTATTCTAGACATTTCCCGGCCTGATTGACAGCATTGCGCACCAATTGCTCAGATTGGTAATACCACCGTTTTTGCTGAGGGAACAGACGATGCGGCCGGAAGAGATCGCTTTACGGATGCGAGGGGTAACGGGGCTGCAGACCGTCGTGGCCAGCCGGATCGTGCGGCAGCTATCGCAAATGGGGCGCGAGCCTCGCAGCGCGTTGCGTGAACTGGGGTTGAACGAGCGGCAGCGGGCGCAGTTCAACCAAGCGGATCCCGCTTATCTGGCGGCCAGCCTGCGTTGGCTGGAACTGCCGGCGCACCGTATGCTGAACTATGGGGCGGCCGGCTATCCGGAACGCCTGGCCCAGATCGACGATGCGCCGCTGTTTTTGCTGATCGAGGGCGATCCTCAAGCGTTGCTGCGTCCGCAGCTCGCCATGGTTGGCAGCCGGCAGTTCAGCCACTACGGCGAGCGTTGGGCCAATCATTTCGCCGCGGAATTGGCGCGTTGCGGTTTCACCATCACCAGCGGTTTGGCGATCGGCATCGACGGCATTTGCCATCGCGCAGCGCTGGCGGCCGGCGGTTGCACGGTAGCGGTATTGGGCAGCGGGTTGGCTAATGTTTATCCACGCCGGCACCGCAGGCTCGCGGAGCAGATTGTCGAGCAGGGCGGCGCGGTGATTTCGGATCATTTGGTCACCGATTTGCCTCTTGCCGACCATTTTCCGCGCCGCAACCGCATTATCAGCGGGCTGAGCCAGGGCGTTCTGGTCATAGAAGCCTCGTTGCGCAGCGGTACCCTGGTGACGGCCCGCTATGCGCTGGAGCAGGGGCGTGAGGTATTCGCCTTGCCGGGGCCGTTAGGGAACCCGATGAGCGAAGGCACGCACTGGCTAATTCAGCAGGGCGCGCATCTGGTTACCGGGCCGAAAGATATCGCAGAATTGCTGGGAAGCGGCCTTCAATGGCTGCCACTGAACGAAAATACAACTATTTGTGCGTCGCAGGCTGAAGTTGAATTGCCATTTGCCGATGTGTTGGCTAACGTAGGAGATGAGGTGACACCTGTTGACGTCGTCGCTGAACGTGCCGGCCAACCTGTGCCAGTGGTGGTAATCAAGTTACTCGAACTGGAGTTAGCAGGGTGGATCGCAGCTGTACCCGGCGGCTATGTCCGAATAAGGAGGGCAAGCCATGTTCGACGTACTCATGTACTTGTTTGAAACTTATATCCACAATGAACCAGAGATGCGCGTCGATCAGGATCAACTGACCGATGATCTCGCCCAGGCGGGGTTTCATCGGGATGATATCTACAACGCGTTGAATTGGCTTGAGAAGCTGGCTGACCTGCAAGAAGGTCAAAATGCGCCTTACTTTATGGATGCCGATCCGCTGGCAATGCGGATCTACACCGAAGAGGAAAGCGCGCGTTTGGACGCCGGCTGCCGTGGTTTTCTCCTGTTCCTGGAACAGATTCAGGTATTGAACCTCGAAACCCGTGAAATGGTTATCGACCGTGTTATGGCTTTGGATAATGCGGAATTCGATCTCGAAGATCTGAAATGGGTCGTGTTGATGGTGCTGTTTAATATTCCCGGATATGAAAGCGCCTATCAGCAAATGGAAGAACTGTTGTTTGAAGTGAACGAAGGTTATCTGCATTGAGCCGATAACGCGCATAGAAGACGTTATGACAAAAAACGCGATTTTTGCCGCCAGGCAAAATGAACCCTGTCCGGAATGCGGGGCCGAGCTGGTGATCCGTAGCGGTCGCCACGGCCCCTTCCTCGGCTGTTCCCAGTACCCTGAATGCCAATATATTCGGCCGCTGAAAGCGCAGGCCGACGGGCATGTCGTCAAGGTGCTGGATGGGCAGCAGTGCCCGAAGTGTCAGGCGACGTTGGTGCTGCGCCAGGGGCGCTATGGCATGTTTATCGGTTGCAGCGATTATCCGCAGTGCGATCACACTGAAGTGATCGATAAGCCTGATGAAACCGCCATTACCTGTCCGCAGTGCGGTCAGGGCAAGCTGTTGCAGCGTAAATCGCGCTACGGCAAGGTTTTTCATTCCTGCGATCGTTATCCGGAATGCCAATTCGCCCTCAATGTTAAACCCGTCGCCGGTGAATGCGCCTATTGCCATTACCCGCTGCTGATGGAAAAACGTACGGCAAAAGGCCCCGTCCTGTGCTGTGCCAGCAAGCTGTGCGGAAAACCCGTGGCGACTACAGAATAATCACATCATGAACTCAGAATTAAGCCCGAACCTTTTATCTATCATCGATGCTTTGCATCAACAGCAGGTGATTGCCTATCCCACCGAAGCGGTATTCGGCCTGGGGTGCGATCCCGACAGCGAACAGGCGGTCAATGCTTTGCTGGCATTGAAACAGCGGCCGTGGGAAAAGGGGCTGATTCTGATCGCCGCCGACTATACGCAGCTTAAGCCCTATATCGACGACAGCGCGCTCAGCGAACAGCAGCGCGTGACGATGTTCGCCAGCTGGCCTGGGCCGGTAACCTGGGTGTTGCCTGCCCGGCTGGAGACGCCGCGCTTGTTGACCGGGCGTTTCAGCTCGCTGGCGGTGCGCGTTAGCGATCACCCGTTGGTGCAGCAACTGTGCCGGCAGTACGGCAAGCCACTGGTATCGACCAGTGCCAATCTCAGTGGGCAGGAGCCGTGCCGCAGTGCGGATGAAGTCGCGCGGCAATTCGGCGAGGCTTTCCCGGTATTGGCCGGCAAGGTCGGCGGCCGTCTTAACCCTTCCGAAATCAGAGATGCTCTGACCGGCGAACAGATCCGTCAGGGCTAGAGGTAATGGGCATGGAGAAGTTTGCGGTATTTGGCAACCCTATTGGTCACAGCAAGTCGCCGCGAATTCATGCGCTGTTCGCTGCCCAGACTGGCATTGAGCATCCTTATGGAGCGGTGTTGGCGCCGTTGGACGGTTTTGAAACCAGCCTGCAGGCGTTTATCCACGCCGGAGGGCTGGGGGCGAACGTCACGGTGCCTTTCAAAGAGCGCGCTTATGAGGCCGCTTCCGAGCTGAGCGAGCGCGCAGCGATGGCCGGCGCGGTCAATACCCTGAAGGTATTGGCGAATGGCGGTCTGCTGGGGGACAACACCGACGGCATCGGTTTGCTGACCGATCTGCAGCGTCAGCAATTGATTCGGCCGCAGGATCGCATCTTGCTGGTGGGGGCCGGCGGCGCGGCGCGCGGCGTGATCCTGCCGCTGCTGTCTTTCGGCTGCCGGCTCACGATCACCAACCGCACCTTCAGCCGCGCCGAGGAGTTGGCCGACGCTTTCCGGCATCTGGGAGAGATCTCGGCGGCGCCGATGGATCAACTGAATCAGCAAGCGTTCGATCTGGTGATCAACGCGACGGCGTCCGGCATCAGCGGGGAGATCCCGGCGTTGCCCGCAGGTGTGGTGAACGCGCAAACCCGTTGCTATGACATGTTCTATCAGCAGGGCGTCACACCGTTCCTGGCCTGGGCGCAGCAGCAAGGGGCAACGGAATATGCCGATGGGCTGGGCATGCTGGTGGGGCAGGCGGCGCATGCTTTCCTGCTTTGGCACGGAGTGATGCCAGAGATCGAGCCGGTATTGCGCCAGCTGCGCAGCGAACTGGCGGCATAATTCCCACCCCGTTCTCTATATAGGGAACGGGGTGGCCGTCAGATGTCTTCCGACAGATATTCATCTTTCCAACGCACATAGTTGTTAGAAGAATAAAGCAATCCTTCCAACTCGGCGGCGGTCAACGGCCGAACCTGGCGTGCCGGGCTCCCCATATAGAGATAGCCGCTGGCCAGCCGTTTGCCCGGCGCCACCAAACTGCCGGCGCCAATCATTACGTCGTCTTCTACTACTACACCGTCCAACAGGATCGATCCCATACCGACCAGCACCCGGTTGCCGATGGCGCAGCCGTGCAGCATCGCTTTATGGCCCACGGTCACGTCTTCCCCAATCAGCAGGGGATAACCGTCGGGGTTGTGTTCGGAACGGTGAGTCACATGCAGTACGCTGCCGTCCTGAATATTGCTGCGCGCGCCGATCTTTACCGCATTGACGTCACCGCGGATAGCGACCAGCGGCCAGATACTGACGTCATCCGCCAGATCGACATCGCCGATCACGACGCTGGAAGGATCGATCAAGACGCGCTGACCGAGTTTAGGGGTGTATTGAAGATAAGAACGTACTGCATCGGACATAGTGCTGCCTCACGTCGGGATCATATTTACCGGCAATACTAGACCCTGGCGATGGAATTACAACCAACGGCAGCGCCGGATCCTGCTGAAAATGGCCCTGATCGCACAAGATCCACACGGAAGGGCTGAAAAGTGTGCAAACAGAAAGAAAAGATCAAAAAAGGGGTTGTGCAAAAAACTCGGATCCCTATAATGCGCCTCCATCGACACGGCGCAAGTGATTCACTTCACACAGCGGCCGGGAAGAAAGAGAAAAAATCCTGAAAATTAGGGTTGACTCTGAAAGAGGAAAGCGTAATATACGCCACCTCGAGTTAGCAAGCGAAAGCGCCTAACTCACTGCTCTTTAACAATTTATCAGACAATCTGTGTGGGCACTCCACAAGACGATATCCAGCATCTTCGGATGCAAAAAAATATCAAGTCTTGAAGAGTGACTAACTGAAGTAAAATTCA
>NZ_JBJNLV010000024.1:0-23606 GCF_052168875.1 Serratia sp. CY38905
GTGAATAGTTCTTAAACTAACTACCCGTGAAACATGTTTTTCAAGATAGTTAATATATGCTCTACTATTTAACTCTCTTACTAATCTGCGAGCGTTCAGATTTGTTCTGTCCCAGAGTGCAAACACTCTGTTGAACAATTGAGTTGTGGCAACTGTAATACCAGCTTTCGTTAACTCTTGAATTATGTCCATAAATTCACCATTTTTTATTTATTATCCTAAAAAAAAACAGTCATTTCAATGGTATGTTTTCATAAACTCTTCTTGTGATTTTAACCAAAAGCTAAGAACCGTTTACCACTGGCAGAGCTGGTGGGATGATCGGGCGATAACCCTGCGTATCCGGGAAATAGCGGAAACCCGGATCCGCTAAGGTTGCCCGCGTATTCATATTCAGCTGCGGCGGGAAGGCTGACCTGTTAACCACAAGAAAACACACCGGATTTACTGTCTGGAAGGCCTCAACCTGCGCAAAAAAGCGCCCCTGCGGGCATGTCAGTGCAGCACATCGTCAGCAACGTCCGGTCCTGACCGGTGTCGATCAGTGCTGGAGTATGGATTTCGTGTCGGATAATCTGTTTAATGGACGACGTTTCCGGGCGCTGACTGTAGTGGATAATTTTAGTCGGGAGTGTGTGGCAATCCATGTTGGAAAATCGCTGAAAGGCGAGGATGTGGTCAGCATAGTGGAAGCATTACGGGTGCTGGATAAACGCCTGCCGGTACGTATCCAGACGGATAACGGCAGCGAGTTCATCTCGAAAAGCCTGGATAAATGAGCGTATGAGCAAGGTGTCACGATGGACTTCTCCCGTCCCGGGAAACTGACCGATAACCCGTTTATTGAGTCATTTAACGGCAGCCTGCGGGACGAATGTCTGAACATTCACTGGTTCCTGTCACTGGAAGATGCGCATGACAAACTCGACAACTGGCGCAGGGAATATAATCATGAGAGAACGCATTCATCATTAAATGACATGACTCCGGCTGAATTCATCCGAACTCTCCGGAAAGACGAAGATCTCTGATTTAGCACTGCACTGAATTTAGGCCAGGGTCAGAAGCCGGTTATTCCTGATTATGACTGGAGTATATTCGGGGCTAGGGTCATAACAAAGTTATTTCTGATTCGCTTTTCGTTCCATTTGGGAGATAGGTGTGAGCAGTTATAATTAGCTCACCTTTCGAACCTGATTTGACAATAACAAGGACCGCGAAGTTTGCCCCAACTTTTTTATCCTGAACAATTTGAAGCATGGATCTGTCGTCCTTACTGCTGGGGTACGGTTCAAAAGACGGGTGGGAGTGCCATTCACCGATATAGTTAAATATCTGATAATTATGGCCTGTTTCGTTAAAAAATTTACTGAACCCACTGATTGCTTCATCAAGCCGTCTGACAAAGTAGGCAAATGCACCACAACGATGTACTGTCATTTCACGTACTATAAATTCATTAGGTCCAATATGTTCCCCCATTAAAACCCCACCAATTTCGCGGCGCCCGGCTTTAGATAGAGCGTCCATTATAACTGCCTGTTGTTCAGCCGGAAGTATCAGGTTCAGCACGTTCCTCTCCTTCATAAATTTGCAGTATCGCTTGTAGGGCAGCTAAACGATCCTCCTCACTGACGCTTGTGTCATCGGTATCCCATCCAGCTCCAGACACATGGACTGGATGCGTGTCAAAAGGTTGCTCAAAAATCCACTCACAACGCATGCCGAGTAAATATAGAGAGTAAGGGAATACGCTGGGATCTCTTGATAATGCTGTATCAATAGCAAGCCTGGTTAGTGCTGTAGCGATAAATCCAACATCACTGTCATATGCGGTCAGAGGCTGTTCTTCACTGCCATCGTAATTTTGGGCGCTATCAAAAGGCGCTTTAGGAAGAGTTGAAAGATGACTATAAAATGCGTCGCGAACGGCCAAAGGGTTTGGGTCATAACCCGGGCGGGAACGAGCAATCATTCCCCCGTACCCTCCTGCAAAGATTTCCCCCCAACACAGCGGTATCTTATAGCGTTTCGCAAGAGCGGATAACTGAAGAAAAACCTCGGGGTTTGCTGTTGCGTCAATAAGCAGATCGCATTTTGAAAGGTCATTAAGGATAGAAGCCATAAATACCGAGGATTCTTGTCCCGCCAGACGAATAATACTTTCATCTACTTCAATACCCGCAGAAATCAGTGAAAGTGCACTTTTTACGCCCTCAACTTTATGTTTGCCAACATGATTCCAGTACAGCTCGTGACGCACTATATTGCTGGTAGCTAGGTAATCATCATCAACTAACAAAAATCGCTTTATTCCTGACCGGGCAAGCGATGTTGCGATTTTACTACCCATTGAGCCTAGGCCAATTATTCCGATTCTGATCTTCGTCAGCCGTTGTGATTCCTTTGATAACCTAAGCTCTGTGGATGAAGGCCAAATAATACTGAATTCGTGTATGGTGGGTTCATCACCAGGGTTAAGGTAAAAAGTTCTCAATGACAAGCCATCTCGACCTAGTAACACTATCGTTCTGGCCTTGTACTTATTATCTTCCTGAACCAGAATGTCTACTGTATCAAAGCCCTCATTTGTTATCGCCTGAATTAAATCTTCTGCAGATTTAATTTTCAATTTCAAGTCAAATCCTTCACTTTTGAACACCCATCCTTCTCCGGATAGTGAAAGTAAGTAAGTGAGTGATCCAAGACTTTGTGGAACGTCTTCGACGTTTTTTAAATTATTATCTACATCGGAAATCTGAGTGATGAATGTTACAGCCTTGTCAGAACTGAACAGGGTAGCTGTTTTTAAACTGGCGCTGGATAGAGGGGGGAGATTATTCCAAGCTTCCATGATATCGGTGGTTAGTATTAAGCGCCGGATCGAACCCCGCAAAATCTGGCCTTCTGTTAAACGATGTGCTGAAGGGACTGAATTTGGTAGTTCGGGATGCTGCTCTGTATTCAGTAACTCAAATGCACTGAGTACCATATCCGCCCCGGTTATGTCAGGCTGCCAGTTATCAGCTCGCCATTGCAGACACAGTGACCCCCCTTCACCATATTGGTGGTTTGACCACCTTTCGGAACGGTCTCTGGGACGAATATAGGGTGGAGAATCTGGAAACGAATCAGGATAAGTCATCTTCCCTTCATAAATACGACCATGAATAGTCATATTTATTTCCACTGACAACTTACCATCACTTTGAAAGCGCAGAGCCATATTTAGCCATTCATGCTCACTCTCAAGGCGTTTGAGCTCCTTCTGCTCATGCAAAAAGCGCGCAGGATTCTCCAGTAACCAACTCATCATGCAAACCCCGCTGATTTATTAGGTGTGACGGGGTGAGCGGGGAAGGATAGATATGCCGATGCGCTGACAGCTGGGCGCATGAGAGATTTGGACATGTTGGTGTCCTGAGCGATTTCTGTACTGAAATAATCAGTGTTGAAAACATTATCCCAGGCAAGCGCGGCTTTTTCACGAGTGCAATTATACTCTTCAAGCACTTCAAGTGCATTTAGCGCCTCAGTTAGGCATTCTTGAAAGAAAATAACGGCCTCATCATTTTCTTCTGCAAGATTCTTATCTGCAAACACTGGATGCTCTATGCGCTGGCTATATGTCAGCCGAGATTTGATGACCTTCCACGTTTCACGTAAAGCATCATCATCTCGGCCAGCCTGACAAACAAAATGATCTACAACTAATTTCGAAATACAAATACCGCTTGTGGTTTTCTTTTTCCATGAGGTACGGGAGCGAGCCATTTTCTTGGTCAGCTTTGTAACACGGCGAAGTTGGCTGGTATCAGCCTGACCAGTTTTAAGCTCTGAAGCAACAGCATTGTTATACCACCGTGTAACCTTACGGGCATCAGATTTAGTCCACTCATCGCCACTGGCGAGCTCATATTCAGTTGTTTCGTTACCCCAAAAGTCCTTTGTGATAAATGAACGGTATACTGGGATATCGATGTGATAACCATCAGGGTAGAGTTGGCGGACGCAATTTGTCTTGACAACGGCATCATAGGCCAGCCTGTCGTCTTTCAACGCTTTTCGAACTAGCTTTCGTGCATCCTGCGCACCAAGATAATTACCGTCTCCATCTTTAAGGTCTTCTTTGTTGAAATAAATTCCGTCATCGATGTCGTAATCACATAAATCGTCCTGCACCATGGTGCGCATTGCATAAGAACCTTGAGAGCTAAAGTCTTTTGGCAATGGATGGGATAAGCGAATCAGGCCATTTTCGAGCCGTTTTCTTCCATTATCACGACGGTCACGCATTTCAGACTGGTCGGTATTTGACAGAGTTACTTTTTCTGAATGATACCCTTTCATTTCTTTATTGCAGTTAATTAACGTCATGCTGATCTCCCAGAGATTTAGATTTAATCGACAGGGCGGTTCGAAATTCTTTCATGTGATTATTCGATTCGGCCAGAGCCCATGCGTGATCAACGTCGGACACTGCCTGCCGGGCTAATGCATTTAGTACTCTTGGGCGTGCGTCATCCATATTTTCGAGGTATTTGTGTAGCTCCCCAGAGGGGCACTGAGCTGGCATTCTGTATGCAAAACTGCCATTGCCTCTCAACTCGGCAATTTTCCGAGCCATATAATCGCAAGCAACCGCCTGGGCATTCATACTCGCAGTGATTGCTTTGAGGCCGGCAGACCATCCCAAAGCACCACGGTGCAGCATACTGCTACTGGCAAGTTCCTCACCTCCCTGGACAGGAAGAGTGCCCAGCATGAATAAATGCACAGGGCGTTCAGTCTCGCCCCTGCACTGGAGAATTTCATGGGCTTCTATCATACCTACAGCACCTGGATTATTAGCCCAGAGCCCACCGTCAATGTAATCGACGATTGCTCCGCCAGAGCCTGGCTCCTCAAGGCGTGCAATTGATCGGAGGATAGGTGCAGCACTAGTTGCCATACATACATCAACCAGTAGTCGATCATTGTCTCGTCCATTTAGGCGAGCCATATGCGGTGTTTTAAATACAGTTGAGGAGTGACGATTTAAATCTAAAGTAGTGATGGCTAAACCGATCCCGCGGCGTTCATAAACTTTGCCGATAGTTTCTTCACCAAAGGTATCTTTAAGAACTTTGCGTAAGGCAAAGTCACCTGAAGCTAGTCCTGAGCATAACCCGCGAACGTATTTACCTACAAAAGGAAGGGCACGAAGTCGCTGCCGTGGGAAAATATCTTTACCGTAAGTCTGGTAAAGCTCAAGAACCTTCTCAAGATGAATACCAGAGGCTAATGCGCAGGCAACGATCCCTCCTGTACTGGTACCTACCAGTAGATCGAAGGCAGAACCTGGGTCAGACTGTTTAAAACCTGTCTGACTTAGCCTTTGAGAAAAAGTCTGTAAGTACGTGGCCTGATAAACACCACGCATTCCACCACCGTCTAAGCACAAAACACGAAATGGGTTCATTTGCACTATATATGCCAAAGTAGAAATGGGTTAATTACTATATATAGTGATTTCAACCTTTTTTCAAGTCATGCTGGATATAATCACATACTGTGACCTGCACCCCGTTAGTTAACACTAAGTGCTGTGGGCTACTTCCGTTCTTGGCACAAAGCAGACGTTAAAGTCTACAGCATGGGAAACTTCCGGATGCCGCGTCAGCGGCATGGAGGCGCCAGCTGAAGTTGAATGGAGTACCGCGGGTAAATGGCGCCGTTACCCGGCGCAGCCGGCTGCTGTTTTGACAGGTTCTGCCAATCCCTTCCCCCGCCCTGATAAGCCATACCCGCTTAAAACATCACAGACGCCTCTGTACGCGGTCGGAGTGGTCCCGACAAGGCGACAGCCGCAGTCGGGGCGTATCTCCGCGTTAGCGGGCCGGAGGGCCGCTTACGAGCGTGTACCAGACAACCGACCGCAGCTCCACCCACAGCGATGAAGAAGAATAGTTACAACACCCATCATTAAAAGCGACACTACTCCCGGCCTTCGGCCGGGGGCGGCGGCGCTTTTCAGTGGTGGGGAGGGGCACCTGGCCGGCAAACCGGCGCCGGTTTTATGATGGATTTCCTTTTGAATGCTGTAACTAATGCGCTTCTCCGGCCGGGGCCCGTCGCGAAGCGATGGGAGCTACTTTTATCTGAGCGACGCGGACGCTTGCGGCCGCTGTAAGCGAAGGCCTCACTGAGTTATTCACAGAGCCGGCAAAGACAAAAGATCTCCCTGCTGCTTGCAATGCAGGGGATTAAAAAAGGGGGGGTAAGACTATTTTGCAGGTTTGCTGTTACCCTTTTGCTAAATTCCCTGTTTATTCATTTGCGGGTTTTTGTGGATAAGTGAAAACCTGGTGCGAACGTCACAGGGTATACGTGCTAAAACCAGCGATGGTCCGACGGCCGGAACGTCAGATGGATAAAAACCAGGCAATTTCATGAATCCGGACAAACGCCAAAAGCCCCGGGCAGGGGCATAGAAAAAATAGCTAAATGATATCCGTCAGGACGGCGGAGCCAGGGCCAGCTCCAGCTGATACAGGTTCTGAATGGCCAGCTGCTGCAGCCGCTCCGTTGTACACCAGTAAGCCTCGTCTGCCGGCATTGTCTTCAGGATATGAAGCGACATTTCGTGAATCTGGCGCTCACGAGAATATCTGGCCAGGCGGTTAGCTCGTTTACGTTCGGCGCCACGCTGCCGACGGAACTTCAGTGCATCGAGAGTTTTTTGACGGTACCAGCGCTCACGTGCTGCACGCGGGGAGATCTCCTCATCTTCACGCAGAATCCCCTCCTCGATAAGACGACGATGCTCTTCGCTTTGCCGGAGCTTTTTTTGTTGTTCCGCATCAAGTTTTTCCAGATCCACTCCCAGCATCTGAAACCCTAACGCGGTGATATAGACGTATTTAGGAAGCCAGGTACGGGATTCCCTGTCCCAGCTATTTTCTTCAGATACAGCCAGGACACCAAAACGGACCTGTTCGTCAATCAACCGGGACAGACGTGAGACTGTTACCTCTGTTTCCGGAATAACTTTTCCATGACTGTCTTTCTGGCTGAGTTCTTTTGCCAGACGAGAAATACACATACCGACCGTCAGCTTGCCGGCATCACAGAAACTGATCAGCACTGGCCAGATAGCATCCAGCAGACGTTGCTTTTCCGGCCGGAAGCCATACCGGCGGCCAGCCCGACGGCGTTCCCTGACGTACAGCGGATGAAGCGATACGTGCATACGCAGTCGCACCTCACCAGTGGTGCGATCTTTTTGAACAAGACGGTTATAGGCGTGCCCCAGCTGGCCACCCAGTTTTTTGTAATGCTCCGGTCGAAACCAGGTCGGGTTTTCACATTTGGGTTTTGTGGAGTGCTCGCCGCGCCGGCGACGGGTAGATTTCTTCTCCGGGGAAACCAGAAAAGATGCCACATGGCCGTCCTCTACCCCCTGCCAGAAACGGATCTGTTCTTCCGTATCCAGCTGACTCCAGTGTTGCGGATTGTGCGCATTACTCATCTGCACTCTCCCTGCCGCTGTTTTTGGCGGCCAGACACTTCAGTCTGGCTTCGCTCAGTTTCAGCGAGAAAGGCCAGGGAGTGTAGTCCAGGGGAACCGTGAAAACAGGTGCAGGATTGTTTACCTGAACATACTTGCGTGAGCTTTGTTGGTTATGATCAGTCACCGCTTCCTGCGCTTATGTTGCGCGGAAGGAGTGAGCACAGAAGGTCTTGAACTTTTCTGAGCATAAATCTATACTCCCTGCATAGAGCAACACGTTCTATGCAGTTTATGAGGGCCCCGTTAATCTTTTCTGTCCGCCAAGATTGAAGAAGATTATCGGGGTTTTTACTTTCTGGTTCCGGGTAAACATCCACAAAACCAGCTCCCTGCCACCTTATGGTGTGGCCAGCCAAGAATTCTAAACGTTCAGTAATCTAGCACTCATAGCAGGCATGATCAAGAATGTGACGTCGTTACGTCGATTCCTAGTTTCGCAGATTCCCTTTCAATCAGCCTCTCAATCATTGCTGCCTGAGTAATTCCTTCATTCTCACACATGATTTGAAGCTGGTTTTTAAGCTTGTCCCGCACAAATACTCTCACCTCTTTGTGCGTCGCTTTTTTTCGGGCAACAGCTTTCTGCTGACGTTCTGCCGCAGAAACAGGGTTGCCCTTCCTATAGGGACGTTTAGATGAGGAAGTAACTCCTTTAACGACCTGTGACATCTCTGCCTCCTCAAGCATATAACTGAATACTTGAACAAAGATACTACACGTCGCTGGATGCAGCGAGAGTTACGTTATTTTTTGTTATATAACCTGCCCTTGTTGGCGCAATGAGCAGGCTATTGAGCGAGGAGGTTAATACGAGGAACTCCAGTCTTTTCCCATCTCCCAACGAGTTTGCCAGTGCTGCAGATAGCGTTGAGCAACGACTGGTTCATCCCACACGACTAGCACATTCTCTGAATTGAACCGATCAGCGGCTCGAGTGTAGTTAAAAGACCCCACTTCAACATTACGGCCGTCAGCAATAATGACTTTATCGTGCATGATTTTGTACTGCGACACTGTGCGAACCGGGATACCGGCATTGACCAGAAGATTCATGGCCGCCAGACTCGCCTTGTTTTGCTTGCCTGTATTGGCTTTCCAGTCCAGAACCACTTTCACATCGAGACCACGCTGTTTTGCCCTGACAAGCGCGCCGGCGACTTCGGGTGAGGTGAAGGAATAGCCCATCAGCCGGATTTCCTGCTGTGCAGAATTAATAGTCTTCAGGACCAGCTGCAGAGCCGTTCCTTCCGGCGAATACCCCGTCTCGATGCTGGCGGCATACACGGCCGGAACTGGTGCAAACAAAGACAGGCTGATAAGCCCGGACAGACAACATCTGCGGAGCGTACGGTTCATTTTTTTCACAGTATTTCCTTAACGGGTGTTTAAGAAACGCCGGGAGCGGGGAAACTGGCTTTTCCCCGTTCCCGGGGTTGGACAACGACGCGATGCGGAGGCGTCAGGATTTTGTGGTATGACGAAACCTGTAGCAGACGGGTCCGTCGCCGGTATCGTGGACAGATCCCAGAAACCAGCCATCATCATCCGGTGGCTCCGGTATCCAGCCACGGGCATCCGGGGCTTCATCCGTAAATCCGGCAGCGAAAGCTTCAGGCGCTTCATCGCGCATTGTCATCACAAAGCACTGGAGTTTATGGGTTCTGAGCCAGTAACTTAATTCTGCGGAAGTTTCACAGCCACTTCGTACCAGCGCAGGATGTGTCCAGTACCCCTGTTCATCACGTTTCACTTCGGCGGCGATAATCATTTTTCTTTCTCCTTGTGTTCGCTATGCTTTGTCGTTGATTTCATAACGGTTATGGATTTTTCTTCAGCACCGGCTTCCCGGTATTTCAGAAACTCTCCGACCCTTCTTACCAGCCTCTCTGAATCCCGATCGCGTAGTAGTGGAATACCGGCCTGCCTCAGAACCTCTTCCAGCAGAATATCGCGCCGGATACGGTGTTTTTTCAGGTGTGAGGCATCTTCCAGTTCAACTGCGCCGATGATAGCGAAGGTATGGATGTCAACGATGACCACATCGCAGTGCCACTGTGATGCCATCCGGAAGAGTTGCCACCAGGTCCGGGAACGTGGCCTGATATGGGGAGAGAGTGTGGCAATATCTGCCACCCGGACCTGAGGACACAACAGCCAGCGCTTTCGGCTGGTATGCCTCAGTAATGCCCTGAAAAAATGTTGTTCCCGTGGCGTCAACAGTGTGTCATTACCCACCCAGACCCGCTGGCGACACAACCGTTGCTCAGCCTCTGAGGGGCGAATACCCAGGGCTTTCAGTGACATCAGAACCGGGGAAGTCTGCGTTACTGCGCGTCCTTTCAGAAGCAGCACCAGAAACCCCAGCAGACTCAGCACAACAATAATGCTGCCTGCCATCATTAATATCTTTGCCATGTATTTTATTCCCTGATGTTCCTTTCTTTCCCGATGCGTTTTCCTGTCGTCTTCCTCATCTTTCTGTCCCTCTTCTGATTGGCTTTCTCATCCGGTCGATGTGACGGGTATAAAGGACAAGACCTGCCCAGAACAGCACAACAGACGATAAAAGCAGATAAAACCCACTCCCCCGGAAAACAGAAGGGAACAGGAGCATAAGAACCATCGCAAGCACGATGCCGCAGAAATAACAGAACAGCTGCTGCTGTGTGCGCAGAATAAAATATTTAAACATAGTAATATTCCTTTTTATTTGATGATTAACGCACGATATTAAAGCCCGTGCATTTCATAAATCGCACGTCGTGATGTAATGAAAATATTGAAATCAGTTAAATGCTGAAAGTGGATGGTTTAAATTGAAAACTGAGCACTTATAAGCGTCACATACCACCGTGACGAGGCAGTCCCGAAGCGGCCATTCACTGTACCGAACGGCTTGTCACTCTTCTCGTCTGCCATACCCGGTCAACACACACGCCTCAGCCACAAAGCCTTTCACCCTTTTACCTCTCTTTCGTTTGAATATGCTTTTCTGACTATGAGACAATAAGAAACACAAAAGACCTTTCCGGGCAGGAGTAATACCACTACTGACGCAGTCACATATAATAACCGCACCATACAGGGTTAATGTTATTTAAGAGGATGTGGGTTCTGTCAGATCGGGAATATCCCACACCTGACAGCCTATATTTATTCCGTTATAAATCTTTCCAGTCAGGTAATTTATTCACCTTTCGTCGCCACAGATGAAACAGTGCCATCGTCAGGCCAAATAACACACCCGAGATAAAATTTATTTTGCAAGCGAACAAGGGGGGCATCCCCTAGGTCCGCCACACCATCCAGTACATCCACAGCCCATATCCGACGGAGAAAGAGCTTGTCATCACGCAAAAAACCTGCCAGAACGGAGCAAACGGCGGCGGGGGAATGTTTATCCCCAGCCGCCACATCAGTCGTATCAGAGGCGGTGCATAATTGCTTTTCCACATCTTACGGCTGGCCATTATCGCCAGCGCCTTTTGTTTCCGCGCTTCAAAATCCATATCCTCACCTCGATTGTATTTACTCAGCAGACTGGCTCCGCATACGCTCAGTTCGCAGGAGTTCTTTCATCATGCGCTCACTGGCGTACTGCGCTTCCTCTGCAGTGACGGTCGCAACGGCATTCCCCTGCAGATCATAGCGGGAGGCCCCCACCTTCATCCGGGACAGATAGCCCGCAGACCGGGTCAGACTCTTCAGGCACTTAATGACCTGTTTATGCGACAGCGGCAGGTCGCGGTTCACAATGTCGGCAAACAGCTGCTCGCGCATTCCCGTCGCCAGCAGACGGGGTGAGTTTCCGTCGAACAGCTGTGGCCAGAATGCCTTCAGGGTCATGATGGCCTGTTCCGGCGGCAGCAGGCGAAGATAACGCACCGGAGGTGGCGTCTTTACCGCTTTATCCGGCGCCGGCGCAGCGTTGCGCGCGTCGGCTTCGGCCGCTTGTTTAGCCTTCTCAAGTTTCGCTTTCTTTGCCTTCCAGGCCGGCGGGGACGAGACCACCACGACCTTCTTTCGGCGCACCACACCAGGAGCAGGGGTTGCCTCTGCGGGGGCCGTGCTGTTCTCCGCCGGTTTTCGTTTCAGGCTCAGTACAGGGCGTTTTTCTTCTGCCATAACAATTGCCTATCGTTCAGTTAATAAAAGCTACTATACCTGAACGACATCGCCCTTTCCTGCTCCTGCGTTCACATTGAGACGACAATACCCAGTACCGCCAGGTGCACGGCATAGAACATCACGAAGAACTGCCGCGGCCAGAAGCGTTTCACACGTTCTCCGGCAGATGAGCACACCATCAGCGTCAGCAGCGCAATCGCCAGCCCGGCCACTGATTCACTCACGTCATGCATATTCATCAGCAACACCATGAGGGCCCACAACACCCCGTATCCCAGCCGTTCCGGTGCATGCTGTGCGCGACAAAGCAGCCAGCTGGCGGTGAGCATGCCCACTCCTGCCATGCCGTAGCTGCCGGTTGACAGGGGTATCCAGGTGACCAGCAGTCCAGCCGCCAGGAGGGTGTAATACCAGGACGGCTGGCTGACCCACCGCAGGACCTGGCCCGTAACGGCAAAGGCAAACAGAATATTCCCGGTATACCACGGGTACCCGATGAGCATAAACGCCACCTGGGCGACCAGCGCCCAGCCCCACAGGTTGTTCAGTTGAGACTGGCGTATTTCCGCGTGCCGTGCCAGATTCATTCCCCATGCCAGACCGAACAGCGGAAAACAACCACGTCCCAGCAGGCGCATCACTTCATTGTTTCCGGCCAGCAGTAAGCCGGTGTGGTCAGTCACCATCAGTACCAGTGCGACCGTTTTAATCATATCCGTTTGTCCCGGTGTCCAGGTCAGCAGGCGCTGAAGCCAGCTGTCTGTCGCGCCTGGAAATGTGTGTTGTGCTCTCATGTTTTTTTTCCTTTTAGCGCTCCGGCAGACTGCCCGATTTTAATCGGGGAGGCTGCCGGAGCAGACAAGCCGCAGGCGCGTCAGTCGCCCCCGAGGGTTTTCTCGCGGTTAAGGTCACGAACCATGTCACGCTCCACAGCCTGCAGACGCTCACGCTGCAGACGTTCTGAGGCCACCTGCTGAATCGCCTCCTCCTGGCGCCGGAACTGAGGATCATCCGGTAGCGTCGTTTTCTCCGTACCCGGCCGGTCACGCTCCAGTCCGCGAATGACGTCCCCGATAACCTCTTTCACCCGGTCCGCCGGCTCGCCGGCTTTACGCGCCTCCCCGGCCACTTCCCGGGCAGTCTGTTCCGCCTGTTTTTCCATTTCCCGGCGCTGCTGTTCTTCTGCCGCCCGCTGCGCCAGAACCTCTGGCGGGAGGATAATGTCAGCCCCGGTCTGCGGTACCGGAGCCACCGGCGCCGGTTCAGCCCATATCCGTCCGCCGGTAATGGCCCCGGGGTTCCAGGGACGGTCATCACCGGCCAGCCGCACCACCACCCCGGTATCGGGATTGTCGCGGGCCATTCTGACCCCCTCTCCCATATTCCCGGCCAGCAGGCTTTCACCATTGCGGCTGTTCTGCAGCGCCACGAACCGCGCGTCTTCATTGCCCATAATCCTTCCCTCTCCGCCTATAGCCTCCAGCCGTCCGTCCCGATCGGTCAGCGGGCTGAGCCAGATACCGGCGGCTTTCCCGTTTTTATCAAATGCCGGCAGCGCCACATGCGGCTGAGGGTACTTTTTCCCCGGAGAAATGAATTTTCCCGGTGAATTTCCCTGTGCCAGACCGGACTGCTGCAGGGCTGCCCGGCCAGCAGCGGTTTCATCCAGTGGCCTTGCCCGCCCGAACAGCAGATCGGCGCTTTTCACCGCCCGGTCGTTACGGGGTTCCAGAATATCGTGCGCCGTCGCTTTCTCAGGTGAATGCTTGATGGCCTTTATCCAGCCCTCACGGCTGTCGGTGTATACCTGCACATGCTGTTTCATGCGGGATAAAGCCACATAGGCAGACTCAAAGCTGGCCATCTGTTCCCGACCACCGGCCACCCCTTCCAGCGCGATGGCATACGGTTCGCTGGCCCCCTGGGCGCCGTGAGCCGTAATGGCGTAGGCGAGGTCGATATGCTGCTGCGCCTGATCCGCCTTCGGGGTCAGCGTACGGGTGAGTTTGCCATCAGATAGCGTGACACTGTCACCCGAAACAGACTGCACCTCCCAGATACTGTTGGCCACATAGCCGCGCTCCAGGTCACTTTTGCTGAAGCGCATTCGGTCCCCCTGAGACACGGTTATCTTTTCCTGACGATAGAGCGTGACGCCTTCTGCCGATGCCTCCCGGGGTGAGATATATCGCTCCTTTCCTTCACTGTCTGTCAGGGTGATCAGCTGATTATCCTTATCCACCTTGCTGATACGGTGGTATACGTTATCAACCAGCGCCACCGCCTCCTTGTGAGCCGTCCAGGTCGACAGTTTGCGCAGTTCACCGTCACGGATGTTACTCGTGACCAGCACCGGCAGTGTGATTTCCTCTTTGCCGGTTTCCCCGTTCTCCCGCCGTGCGTCATGGATCAGACTGTTCAGCGCCCGCCGGTCCTTATTCAGATGGGTGATCACCAGCGTCTGCGACTGTGCCTCCGGGGTCCGTCCGGTATAGTCCTTCACCAGCGCCTCGTAGAGCGTCGCGGGCTGACCTTCCAGCAGGGTTTTCCCCTCGCTCAGCGCCTTTTCTATCGCCTTTTCCTGCTTTGGCGTGAATTCCACCACAGAACTGCCCGGCGCCCATGCGCCTTCTTTTCTCGGCACCTGCTCCGGCGTGACCTGCTCGATGGTGGTCAGGGCGCGGTGCACATCCCGCTCAATCAGGCTGTAGACCGCCGGTCGCAGCTCAGGCATCTGGCGTACAATCTCTTTCATGATGGCAACGTCGGCGGCGCTGCGCTGCTGCATCAGCCTGAACGGCTGGCCCGGCGCGATGGGCTGCAGCTGGTCGTTATCCCCACTGGACACCGCCCGTCCACCGCCGGCGACGATGAGGGAGTGGGCTTTTGCCATATCGGCCAGCCCCACCATTGAGCTCTCGTCGAGCAGGAACAGGGTGTTGCTGAAATCGGGTGTCTGGCCATTGCGCTGCAGCAGCTGCGTGTCGTGGAGGAACGATGCCGTCGTGCGCGCATCCACGCCAGCACTCTGCATTTCCCCGACCGCGCGATGCGTCGGCGCCAGACCGATGACGCGCGGACGGGTCTCTTCCGGCAGCAGACTGATGGCACTCATGACTGCCCGGAACTGGGTGGTTTTCCCCACCCCGGCATACCCCTGAACCACCGTGAACCGGTCCGTGCTTTCCAGAATCATCCGGGTCGCCGCCCGCTGTCCGGCGGTCAGGTCCGTCATCAGACTGGCCGGCACGCGGTCCATCAGGGGGGCCACCGCGTCTTTACCTTCCAGCACGTGGGTCAGGATGCTTTTTTCGGCGTCCCAGGTCTGACGGGAAATCAGCAGGTCATTGCCGTAGCCGTGCGCCACCGGTACATTCAGCAACTGCCCCGACCTGATTTGTGCCTGAATGGTCGTGTCGATGTCCGCCATCGGAACCTTCCCGCCCCCGGTTTCCAGCGCCGTCGCCAGCAGCTGGGGCCGGGAGAAGGTCAGTTTCTCACTTTCAAGCAGCGGGATGGCCAGGTGAATGGCCTGTTCTGCCGGGGTACGCAGTCCGGC
The DNA here is from genome assembly GCF_052168875.1 of Serratia sp. CY38905. Lineage (NCBI taxonomy): Bacteria > Pseudomonadati > Pseudomonadota > Gammaproteobacteria > Enterobacterales > Yersiniaceae > Serratia > Serratia sp. CY38905. The sequence goes on from NZ_JBJNLV010000024.1 coordinate 15,240, forward strand.
CTTCTGCTGCGCAATGGCCGCATCCAGGTCCGTCTCGCCGGATCGGGTCTTCAGCTGCTCTGAGACCACGCTGAAGGCGGTATGCCGCGACAGCTTCTCCGTCGTGCGCGCCGCATCCTGCGCCGAGTACAGCCGGAGATGACTTCCGCTCTGCGCCAGCTGGTTGAGGGTGGCGTTATCCAGCTCACGCTGCGTCACCGACGCAAAGACCATTGCCGTCTCGCTAACCGACCTGCCGGGACTTTCCACCCAGCCGTGGCCGATTTTAATACCGTCAAACACGCCCGCGCCCACGGCCAGGGTCTGCGTGGTTTTCTGCCCCGGCCGCTGTACCGTCAGCTGCCCTTCCTCCACTTTCATCACCGTGATGCTTTCCCCGCCCTTCAGGCGTGTGTCCGGTATCTTCCCGAGCACCGCCAGACGTTCCCCCTCTGCCACCGGCAGTGTATCTGCCCGGAACAGCGTCCACTGGCTGTCGACCGCGGAAACCTTCAGATCCAGACGGACCCCATCCCGGTCTTTCAGGGTCAGCATATTGCTGCTCGCGGTCACCCGGTCAATGACAAAGCGATCGTGCGTCCGGTTCTCCGGATCCCAGCGTTCCATCACCATCCCCTCCCGGTAATAATCCCGCACGCCCCGGCTTTTGCTGTCCAGCCACACCGGCGTCAGGGCTGTAATGGTCGTGTCTTTCTCACCCAGCACCCCCTCATGTCTGAGGGAGTCACGGATAAGGCCGTTGAGTACGCTCTGTTCACGCGTCCCGCTGATTTGGGCCACGCTTTCCTGCCCTTCACGTACGCTGACGGCAAACTCCTGTGCCAGCCGGCTGTAGCGTGCTCCTTTATCCGGTTCACTGATGATGTCGGCTGTGGTCTGATGGCCCCCCTGCCAGCGATACGTATTCACGCCGCTGTCCTTCAGCACCGTCAGCGCGCTGCCGGTCCCGCTGCGCTTCCCGCTGTCGGAGAGCAGGACCTGCACGTTATGGCGCATCGCGCCATCGAGCAGGGAAATCGTTTCCTTCAGGCTCAGCTTCTCCGGCTGATCCACGATGAGTGTTCCGCCCGGAATAAACGCCGTCCCGTCCTGCAGGGCGGATTTACCGGTCACCGTTTCCCCGGCCAGACGCACATCACCGGCGAGAAAATCACGTGAGCGGTTATCGGCCGCCAGGATATGGACGTCACGCCCCTGCTCCCGGGCCATCAGGGTTAACTCGGCCACCCGCTCCCGCTGGCCGGTTGCACCGCCCTGACCGGAAACGATACCCATTACCGGGCGATCCTGCGCCAGCACGCTGACGGCATCGCTGAAAGGGACCTGGCGCACCACAGACGCATCGGGCGTGACGGAGACATGATTCTGGCGCTGCACCTCCTGACTCAGGGCTTTGACGGCGAGTTCATCGAGAACGTGGATGTTTGAGGTGAACAGGCCTTTCTCGCGATCGAGAGGGATAAGCTGCTCCCGTTCAATGGCGGCATCGATGCCCTTTCTCGCCAGATCAAACACACCGTCCTTCGCCTCCAGCTGGCCGACCGTGCGTGCCAGCAGGTCGGCATACGTGAATTGCACTTTGCGGTCGCTGAGACCGGCAATCGCTTTCGTCACCACATCCGTGATATCCGGACCGTCAGTGTTCACCGGCGCGGCAGGTGCACGGGCCAGCTCTGCGGCTCGCGCATCGGCGGCCTCACGGTACCCCCGGATGTCAAACCCGGTCTCCTTCAGCGTGTTCATCCACTCCACCATATTTTCTGCCGGATCGATGGCTTCTTTCGACTTGCGGGTATCGAGCGCGGCCACATCCCGTGACTTCAGGGAGGCATCGGGTCCTGCAGCCTCCAGGAGTTCCTGACTGCGCGTGGAAAACGACTCAACCGGCACGCCCTCCATCTCCCACATGCCATTCCGACCCGCATCGACTGTCTTGTAACCCATAGACTCAACATCGGCCCTGAGAGAGTTCTGGTATATCTTTCCGAAAGCGATGCGGTTGGCCAGTATGGTTTCGGAGAACCCGGTTTTACCGACGGTATCGCTGGCCAGCGTCTGCCATTTATCGCCGTTCTGTGTCGCGTTGATAACCACGCTGTGTGTGTGTATCTGTGGATCCTGAGCGCGCGATGTATCATGGTTAAAGCGGGCAATAATCAGATTCCCGGTCAGGACTGTTTCAGACACGCCATCTTTCTTTACCCGTGTGGAAGCAAGGGACTCCACCTGGTTAAGAGCTACTGTTACCGCGCGATTATGAGCATCGATGAGACGCTTATCGCCGCCCAACATAGCCAGCATCGATACACTTTTCGGTGCCGAGAACGTCAGGTCATAACCGGGCCGGTGCTTATTCACGCCATCCTGTATCCGGGTCAGGTCGCTGCCATCAGGTAGTTTTCCCTGCAGAAGCTCCGTGAAGACCTGCTTGTCTACCTTTCCTTCAAGTCCCAGCAATTCTGCGCCTTTACCCTGCCAGCGCTCCTCCATGCTCCCGATGACGTAGTAATTGTCTTTCTCTGTGTAGTAGTTACCGGCACTGCCCGCCGATTTAACCTGGCTGAAACTGAGCATCAGATATTCCCTCCAATCTCGACATCATCCTGCTCATCGTGCCGGTGGTTGTGGTTGATATTGACTTCCTCACGCCGCTGCATATCCCGCTGTGTCTGATCATCTGCCAGCCAGGCGGCATACGCCTGCATGTCCTCAATGACACCGTCCTCGTTCATGCCGGCCGGCAGCATGTCCTGTCCCTGTTCCGCGGACTGCTGCGCCAGTTCCTGTTCTGTCCCGCCTGCAGCTGCAGCAGGGGTACCGGCAGATGATGCTGTTGCGGCAGCAGCGGCTGCTTTTGGTTTGAGCAACGGTATGGGCGTGACCGGCAGGACGGGAGGCTCCGCTGCCGGACGCTTTGTTGTCGGCGGCGCTTTTACCGGTGCAGGAGATACCGTCATTTCAGCTGGCGCAGGCGGGCTGACCGGCTCAGGTTGTTCACCGGCGTGACTGTCTGTATCAGCTGGCCCGGGTTCCGGCGCATCCGGCGTGAAAAGCGCCCGGGCAAGGCTGCCTTCAGCTTCCCGGGCCTCAAGCAGAGCACTGAGCCGTGCATCCACCCGCGCATCGAGAGTGCGAGGAATAAATCCCTCGGCAATTTTCGGACGCGGCTTGTATTTGAGGGCCAGTTTCACGGCCGGATACGGCCCGGGCAGCGTGACGTAACAGGACAGGTCAGGCAGCGTCTGAATATCGGAGTAACTGACCAGCGTTTCCCGCTCTTTTTCTTTCCCGGTCGATACACCATCACGCACCGGGTCAGCACCGTAGGAGTACTGCTCGCTGGCCTTGAGGATTTCCTTTTCGCCAATTTCACCGGCAGCAAACTCCGCGATCTCCCTGCTGGGTGAACGGAAGAAGGCCCGGGTGTTCATTACGTCAAAGAGCGTGGCGGCAGGCTTAACACCATAGATGTCTTCCAGCTGGGCATAGGACTGAATACCGAACACATAACAACCACCAAATTTACGCGCCTCCGGGAGGATTTCGACCAGGTCCGGCAGCTTGTGCAGCGTCGGGAGCTCGTCAGCGAAAATCCAAACACGCCGGTTACGGTTCTCCCCCATCGCCAGCAGGCCGCGGATAGCAATCGACAGCCACATTGAGATAACCGGCTTCAGGGAGGCATGGGTGTCAGCGTTGGAGGAGATAAACAACCAGCCATTGGGTCGGTCCTCACGGACACCCCGCATCCAGTCCCGGATAGTGAATGGCTCGCCGTTCTTCTCAATGCCCTGCAGGTAGCGAATAGCCTTGACGTAGTTGGTCAGCACGGCACGAATGGAGATGGCCGTTTTCTCAATTTTCTCTTCAACCAGGTTCGCTGCCGGCGTGTTCTGCAGATAGGCGCGCAGCTTGTCGATTTTAATGGACAGCATGGTATCGACCAGTTTCTCGTAGCTGCGATCCTTGTCTTCACGCATCAGGTACGCGCCTTCGGCAAAGATAGTGCGACCGGAACCCTGCCAGAACGGGTCTTCTTTGGTACCCATCGGGATAAGGGTGTTGGAGATGTTGTCGAAGTCCGGCAGCGTCAGGCACTCTTTCCACAAATCCCAGGCCGCGCAGCGCGAATCCAGCGGGTTGAGGATTTTATCCAGTGACGGGTCGTAATAGCTTTTGACGAACTCACAGGAGCGATCATAAATGATGGCCATATCGCCACGTGCACGCACGTAGTTCAGTAGCCGGCGGATCACTTCTGATTTACCGGAACCTACGGTACCGTGGAGGCAGAAGTTCTGGATTTCGGAGTTTTTAAGAATAGGCAGATCGCCAATTTTAATATCGGAGGCCATACCATCACGCTTCATCTGGCGGGCCACTTCTTTGGGCTTATCGGAAAGCTGGCGCCCGCCGGTATTCTCATCCTCACTCTGCTGTTTCCCCTGGCGGCCCAGCACCCAACTGGCGATGAAGAACGTCACGATACAGATAACAAGAGAAACCACGGCTGCAAAGACGAAACTGGTCCACAGCTGCTCTCCGCACCAGATAGTATATTTATCGGCCAGGATTTGTTCTGAGGTATATTCCAGCGACTGGCCGTAATACTGAATGGTGTATACCGGCTGGGAACGAATAATATCGCGCATCGGACCCAGCGTCGTACACCACCAGTATACGCAGCCGTTCACAAAGGTTTGCCAGCTGAGCCGGTACATCAGCATCAGCCCGCACAGCACCCAGAATAAAATAAACAGCACGTAGAAAATAATATTGGCAATCTGACCAAACATGCGAAAGCGCATATTGGCGATCTGACCGCCCTGCGTCATATCTTTGGCATTGAAACTCATGGCACTAATCCGTCAGTAAAGTATTAGGGTCGGAAGGACAAATTAATCAGCGGAAATACACCGGCACAAAACAGGATTACAGTCATGCCCGGATCCATTGATGGCCAGGCCGGATACTGACTTCTATTAAGAGGTTATGCAGAAGGTATAGCCCTCTGAGCCAGGGCAGTGCCCGCCTTTAATATACGACTTCGCCACCTGCCGTCCGGCCTCATCGACCAGGGCATACAATGTGGATGGCAATGTTTCAGTCGTGTACTGCAGGCAGACGCAGTAGCATTTCACCGGATGTTTAATCATATCCGGACGTTCAAACCAGCCGGTTGACGGGAAAATCCGTGTGCCGAAGAGCCTGTCAGAAGGAAACTGAGTCTGCACGGACCAGGCAAACACGTCGTCAGCGCTGTCGCGGCGATTGACGCCGGGGATATACAGATTTTCTGCTTCGCGGACAACACGGGAGGCAAGAGAGGACAAGGCGGAGTCATCCATGCTGGCCGGGCCTTCCACACATATGGAAAGATGGAAGTATTCCGGTTTGCTCTGTACTTCTGGCTTTGCATCGGAAATAACTGACGCCGTGTTTCGCTTACGCTCCACGGAAGACGTCATTATTTTTCGGAAAAAGACACCTGCGATGAAAACAAGCAGAAGAATAACTAACGCGCTGCAGATATACATGATGTGGTCACTGAAGAGAGAACAGACCTCGCGATGTGACAGGGAATAAATTCCCCCCGCTGCAGGATGTGGGTAAATATCGCCAGGCATCAGTTCATGTGTATCAAGAGACCTGACAGGCACAGATATTGTCATAAATAACCTCTGTTCAAATAAAGACGAAAAGACTCCGCCGAAGGCGGCAGCGCCTCACAGATGCACAAATAAATTGCGCAACTGTTCACCGTTTAGATGTGGAATTAACTGATTATTTGACGAATGAATTCTGACACGCCGGAAAGGTGATGCCAGTCTGGCCCGGAGTACCCGGGCCGTGGAATAGAACGCTTACAGGATATTAGCGATCGATTTTGCCAGCTGGTCTTCAAGAACAGGCTGGGCTTCAGGGAACTTGAGGTTAACTTTATTCGCGTTAGAGACGACGCGAGTCTGGTATTTATGCTGATTACCCGTTTCAGTACTTGTCTGCACTTTTGCTCCGGATGTTCCCTGACGTAATACGGCCACGTTATCAGTCTGAACCTGTGTTTTGGTTCTTTCCGCGATCTGAACATCGGTGATCATGGTGTAGTTCACATCTTCCACCATCGCGTCAGCCGCCATTCCGACCAGACCGGCTGCAAGCCCTACTCCCAGGGTTGCTCCCGCGGAACTGGAGTTGTAAGCGGTAATCCCCGCCCCAAGAGCGGCGCCAGTCACAGCGCCCTCATAACCCCGGCTTAACCAGCCCTGAGACTCACGAAGGTCCATTTTATCGGCCTTGAGCACATTCGCCTGGATCCAGTAGCCCGCCGTATCGGGGTTACTGACGACCTGATATCCCTTTGAAGTGACAGCGCTGGCAATTTTTGCCTGCAGGCCACTCATATCCTTATCGGAGGTATTTTTGATTTGCAGATAAACCGTCTTATTATTTGAAGGTTCCAGCCAGATTGTTTCGCTCATCTGGGTTTTTACTTCCAGATTTCTCTTTTTAATGGCGGTTCCCATTGCACTACATCCAGATAACACCAGCGCAGAGCTGACGACCATAACAGTCATCAATTTATTTAATTGCATACAAATTCCTTGTGCCATAATCATTATGAGACATACACATTCCATTTCTGCATCCAGAATGCGCAGTTACTATATCCAACTTTTTATTTGAGTGGAAATTTATTAAAATTAATACACTAATAATTTCGTATGTGTATTTTTAGCCTACCAACTAACCACCATAATTGATAGGCCAAATTTGAGGGGGCATTTTTTAAAACCAGCCACTCTCCCTGCTGAGTTTTAGTAGTCAAATTAGCTTTATCATTTGTTAATGATTCCGATCTATACCATACACGTTTCCTGCAACGTCTACATTTTCAATCATAGGAAGCCCACTCGCAGGATTAATATCATGGGTACTTATAGATATCTCATTTCCATATGACCCCATAGCACTGCTACATGTACTATTAGGTTGGTCGAGGTTGACTGAACCGTCAGAACAATGCTCAAGCTGATAACTCATAAACTCTCGCTCGGAGAACATTTCCTTGTATGGTAAGGTCGTCAACGATTGCGTTCTCCCGACATAATTCCTGCCGGTCCCATTTTCGAATGCACTTTCATTATCATTACTAAATTTCACAGATGCAAACTTTAGTGCTTTATTCATAACCCAAAGTGGGTATAAAACAATACTCATCAAACAGGCAATGGGATTAACAATACAACAGACCCCGGCCAGAACAAGATAAAGATTACTAACATCAGCTACTGGGCGTTTTGTTTTCGCACCAACTTTAATGAAAACATATTTGAACACCAACAACCACATCGCGGATGCTAATACTATAAAAATAGTTTCTGATACTCGCCATCCTGCTAATAGGCACGATATACACTGAATAAGTAGCAAAGCAATCGTTTTCATATTTTACTTTCCTCCCCCTTAGTTAGGGTTTATGCTTCCGCTCAAATTCCTGGGCCTTAGCTAGGAGTTCGTCTCTTGTATCCGCTCCAGGAAGTGCTCTCTGTTCAGCCTTTTTGTCATTGTATTCTTTCTCAAATTTATTTCCTTCCAAATTATGGTGGTTTTTCAGACGAGTGTGTTCATTCTGAACATCATCCTCCTGCTTATGTATGCTATCTTGCCTATCCTTATGAGCTTGCTGGTTTTCGCTAACCATGTGTTCAACCGATTGGTGAACATCATTTTTGATACCTGCATTTTTGGTCATCTCATCGATACTATCACCGTGAGAGTTGTAGTCCGCATATACTGTACCGCTTCCTTTACCTTCAGAAACTGATGGCATATTTGCGCCAATGTTTCTTCTGCCCTCCTGGTACGCCTCATCGACTTTTGGTTCAACCTGTTGTTTCACAAATTCACGAGCCAGTTGCTCCCTTTGGGCAGCGATTTCAGGTGAAGACGTGTCAGTAAGAATAGCTTCAGCATTTTGTGGGGCATTTTTCTGTACGAAATTAGCAAATTGTTGAGTCAGGTTTTCGTTCATCTGGCCGCTCATGCTTTCTGTTCGTGAGGCCATCTCACTATACTCATGGCTACGTGTTTTGCTCGTCGTGTACTGGTCATAGCTATTTTTCGCACTGGCCAAAGAGGCAGAAAATTGATCAACCCGAGAAGATGCATTGTTATCAGTGATGTTTCCAGACTGGCTTGATTTCTGGTTGATGAAGTAATCAGAAGACTCTCTGAAGTCTTTAACGGCTTTGTTGAATAAATCAGATTTCGGGTAAGTCTCCCCCGTAGCGGGTTGTGTTTTCAGGCAATACGCACGCTTTCAGGCATACCTGCTTTCGTCATTTTGTTCAGCGCTCGTACCAG
>NZ_JBJNLV010000025.1:0-22798 GCF_052168875.1 Serratia sp. CY38905
GAAAGAGTTCTTACCCAGATCGATACCAATAAGCGCAATGTTTTCCATGATGGTTCTCCGAATGAAAGCCTGTCCTCAGCATAGTACTGGGAAGGAGGGAGTGACCATCTCATTAAATATCCTACGTTAAGCCTGTTTTTTGAGCTGGCATGACGGGCAGTTGTGAGCGATAAGCAGACCTTCATTAAGCAAACGGAGGTTGATATTTTCCTGTTGAGGAAAAGTGCTTATCACTACTCATACTAAATTTTAGCCTTAGCGCATTTGGCTAAGAATGATACGGTCAAACGGCTTTGTTGAATAAATCGAACTTTTGCTGAGTTGAAGGATCAGATCACGCATCCTCCCGACAACACAGACCGTTCCGTGGCAAAGCAAAAGTTCAAAATCACCAACTGGCCCACCTACAACAAAGCCCTCATCAACCGTGGCTCCCTCACTTTCTGGCTGGACGATGAAGCGATTCATGCCTGGTATGAGTCGGCAACGCCTTCATCACGGGGAAGACCTCAGCGCTATTCTGACCTTGCCATCACCACCGTCCTGATGATTAAACGCCTGTTCCGGCTGACCCTGCGGGCTGCGCAGGGTTTTATTGATTCCATTTTTGCCCTGATGAACGTTCCGTTGCGCTGCCCGGATTACAGCAGTGTCAGCAAGCGGGCAAAGTCGGTTAATGTCTGTTTCAAAACACCCACCCGGGGTGAAATCGCACACCTGGTGATTGATTCCACCGGGCTGAAGGTTTTTGGTGAAGGCAAATGGAAAGTCAAAAATCACGGCAAAGAGCGCCGTCGTACCTGGCGGAAGCTGCATCTGGCCGTTGACAGCAGAACACATGAAGTCATCTGCGCGGACCTGTCTCTGAACAACGTCACGGACTCAGAAGCTTTCCCGGGTCTTATCCGGCAGACACACAGAAAAATCAGGGCAGCCGCAGCAGACGGCGCTTACGACACCCGACTCTGTCACGATGAACTGCGGCGCAAGAAAATCAGTGCCCTCATCCCGCCCCGAAAAGGAGCGGGTTACTGGCCCGTAGAGTACGCAGACCGTAACCGTGCAGTAGCGAATCAGCGGCTGACCGGGAGTAATGCCCGGTGGAAATGGACAACAGATTACAACCGTCGCTCGATAGCGGAGACGGCCATGTACAGGGTAAAGCAACTGTTCGGAGGTTCACTGACGCTGTGTGATTACGATGGTCAGGTAGTAGAGGCTTTGGGCATGGTGCGTGCGCTGAATAAAATAACGAAGGCTGGTATGCCAGAAAGCGTGCGTATTGCCTGAAAACCCGGTCAGTTACAGAGTCACTCGTCCTGAAGCTGATTTATTCAACAAAGCCTCAGATCACGCGTATTCTGGACAGCATTGCACTGTTCCGAGGCTATCCGGCGACGATAAGAACTGACCAGGGGCCGGAGTTCACTTGCCGCGCACTGGATCAATGGGCTTTTGAGCATGGTGTTGAGTTGCGCTTAATCCAGCCGGGAAGCCAACGCAGAACGGATTTATTGAGAGCTTTAACGGACGATTTCGCGATGAATGCCTGAATGAGCACTGGTTCAGCGATATCGTTCACGCAAGGAAAATCATTAATGACTGGCGGCAGGATTATAACGAGTGTCGTCCACATTCAGCACTGAATTATCAGACGCCATCAGAGTTTGCAGCACGGTGGCGAAATGGAAAATGTGAAGGTAAACAAACCGACCTTACTAACTGACGGTTGTATCTAATCCTGGGGGCAGGTCACTCGCTGTACGCTTACGGAAGAACTTCTCCGGGATGTGCTGTTTCAGGCGCGCCACGATGTCCCTCTGCGTCAGCGTCTCTGTGGCCAGCTCGCCCGTGTTGTGGTCGTGGTAGCGAAAGCTCAGCGTGGCACTTCCGGCGTAGTGCGCCAGCCGGGAGCCCGCTATCGGCGGCTTTTTCAGGTAACGCCCCAGGTATTTCACGGTGTTTTTGCCACCGTCCGTCTTTTTTGACATGTAGACGTGCCAGTAGTCGCCTCCGGCCGTCAGTATCAGACTGCGCCATTGTGATTCGGTGGTGATATGTGACAGGGACAGCGGCAGGGCCACGCCTTCGAACCAGACGCTCAGCAGAAGCTGGCGGATATTCCACATCCAGCGGGCGCGCATGGCATCCTTACGGAAGCTGATTTTCTTCCACTTCCCGTGCTCATCGATACCGCCACAGGTGACGGAGACGTGGACATGAGGGTGCCAGTTCTGCCTGATAAAAATGTCAGGGCAGGTCTGCGCGAATACGCCTCATTGTCGCTACATTTTCTCCCTGGCATATAGCGAATTTATTGCCAACGCTGCCGCTGCGGTGCGATTGTCCACACTCAGCTTTGGAAATACAATTTCAAGGTGTTTATTCACGGTTCTGGGGCTAAGGTTTAAAATATCGCCAATTTCGCGGTTTGTTTTTCCCCTGGCAATCCACAGGAGGACTTCGGCTTCTCGTTGCGTCAGCCCTAGGTTGTTTTTCAGGCGTTTCACCGCTTCGACTTCTTCATGTCCTTTGATCTCTTCAATACGTAGCAAACTTTCTCCTTCAGCGGTCCGGCGTGAAAGATAGAATTTCAGAGCGATGCCTTGCGATGAAAGATCTAAGGGTATTTTTAAACCTTCCGTATTGTTCAGCCAACCGATGATCCGGTTTACTATTTTTTTATTGGGTTCATACCCGGTATCGCTGAAGTTTTTCATCAGTTGCCATGCATTGGGCGTGGCCCAGCGTAGTTGCCCCTCTTTGCTAAAAACACATAAGGTCTGGCCAACGGAATCCATCGCGCTATAGGCACTGACCGTTAATTTTGAGTTCCGCAAGTGGGTACGCATTCTGACAACCAGCTCTTCCGTGCGTATCGGCTTAATTACGTAATCGACCACCCCGGCATCAAATGCATCAACGATATTCTGCGTATCACTCAGGCCTGTCATGAAAATAATCGGGGTATGCCGCAGCCCCGGATTTTGCCGCAGGCGCTTACTGGTTGAAAACCCATCCAGATGCGGCATTACGGCATCAAGCAGAATGATATCCGGGGTTATCTGGCTGGTTATCGAAAGGGCTTGATTACCCTCCAGAGCGACCAGAACGGTAAAACCGGCTTCATCAAGCGTGTCATTCAACATACTTACCGTGTTGATATCATCATCGACGATAAGTACCGTCGGCTTTGCTATTGCCATTTTTCTCTCCCTCCGGGCGTTCAAGACTCTCGACTATCTCTTTGAATCGAAAGCGCCTCAGCAACTCGGCAAATTTTTCGCCCTCGGCTTTGCTGATCTGGTTAGCGGAAATATGTTTGTCCAGCAGTTCACGAAACCCTCTCACATAACCCAATCTGGCCATCTCTTTTAACGACTCAATCTGGACACGGGTAAGCTGCGAGCGTGGTTCATGTATTTCCGGCTGCTTTGGCGGCTGACATTCCGTGCGCCACTGGAGATGCAATATTTCACCGATGTTCTCCAGTAGTAAAGGGAAACGCAGCGGTTTAACCAGGTAGCGAACTTCCCCTTCGCCAGTGAAGTGGCGGCATTTACCCTCATCCGCTTCCGCAGAAATCATAATTACCGGCGCTAATTGTCCCTTATTACGTAACTGACGTAGCAGTTCCCACCCCGACATTTCAGGCATTGCAACATCCAGAAGAAGAAGGTCGATATGATTTTGCCGGGCTAAATGTAGCGCGACATGACCATTTTCGGCTGTTAGCAGCGTGAAGCCTATGGGCGTGAGTAAATCCATCATCAGCTGCCGATGGGATTCATCATCGTCAACTACCAGCAGGGTGTGTCGCTTGCCTGGATATCCGGTGATTACCGCAGGCTCGGCGGGTTGGTAGGCATCCCCGCTATAGCTTGGCAGCATCAGGGTGAGTTTAAACGTTGTGCCTTCGCCACGGATGCTTTCCACCTGGAGATCGCCACCCATGATATAAGTCAGAAGCCGGGTAATCGTCAGCCCAAGGCCCGTCCCGATCCGACGACTATCGCCGGATACGCGTTCGAAAGGCTTAAAGATGCGTTCCAGGTTCTCAGGGGCGATGCCGATGCCGGTATCGTGAACCGAGAAAAACGCCACCTCGCTACGATACTGGAAATCGAGGGTTACACTGCCTCTGTCCGTGAATTTAACCGCATTAGAAAGCAGATTGATAAGAATTTGCCGGAGGCGTTTCTCATCCGTCATCACCGCCTCGGGCAGCCAGTGTGGGGCGTTGTAGTGAAATGTCAGTCCTTTATCGCTGGCCTGTTGTTCAAACATGGCGACCAGTTGCTGCACCAAATCGCCAATGCGCACTTCTTCACGATATATTTCTAATTTTCCCGCTTCAATTTTCGAAATATCCAGTAATCCCTCAATTAGATTAGCCAGATGCTCGCCGCTTCTGCGCATAATACCGATACCGCGCTGCCGGGCTGGAGGGATATCATCAGCACGTTCGAGTAATTGCGCATAACCCAGCATCGCATTGAGCGGCGTTCTGAGTTCATGAGTAATCCCGGTGAGATAGCGGCTTTTGGCCTGATTAGCATCGTCGGCATCTTCCTTTGCCTGCTGCAATTGCCGGTCCGTCGCTTCATGGGCAATAATTTCTTTCATCAGACGGTCGCTTTGCAGGCGCAATTCCTCTTGCGCAATCTGGCGACTTTTATTTGTCAGGACAAATAGCCAGGTGGTGACGCCGGTTACGATAAGCAGGATAAAAAAAACTTTCCATAACGCCGCGGCGAGAAGGTCCTGCTCGCTGCCGAATTCATCGCGCATCTGAGCGAAAACCAGCATCAAAAGCAGACCGATGACGGAACTGAATAACAGCAAAATGCTGATAAAACTCCACACTCTGGGATCAATTTTGCGTAATGATTTTTCTTTAATAAATATCCCGATAAGCTTTGAAGCCTGTTCCGTATAGCGCGCATGAGGTTTGCAAGTATCGTTGCACTGGACATCGAGAGAACAACATAGTGAGCAAATACTGCCCTGATAAAAAGGACAATAGCTCATCTCTGGTTTTTCAAAATAATTACCGCAGACACAGCATTCCGTTGCCGTGACCTGCACCGGCGTCCGGGAAAAATAGTAACGTCCGCGAGTCAGCCAGGCGATGAAGGGGGCGGTGATAAACGTCAGACACAACGATAACATTGAGGCAAAAACCTGTAGAGGATGACCAAGCCATCCCATCCAGGCTGAGAGACCGCAGAGCATGGCGAGCGTCATCGAACCGATGCCGACAGGATTGATATCGTAGAGATAGGCCCGGCGAAACTCTATTTCCGCTGGTCGTAATTTAAGCCACTTATTTAAGGTGATATCGGCAACCACGCTGCCAAGCCAGGATGTGGCCGCCACCGCATAAATGCCCAGGATATCCTCAAATACGCGATAAACGCCAAGTTCCATCAATAACAGAGCAATACCGACATTAAAAAACAGCCACACGACGCGCCCTGGATGACGATGGGTCAGGCGCAGGAAAAAATTAGACCATGCGATCGAGCCGGCATATGCATTGGTGACGTTAATTTTGAGCTGGGAGAGCACCACAAAAATACCGGTTAATGCCAGTAGCGTTGATGATGAATGGGTGACATAGCTAAATGCCACCAGATACATATGGGTGGGTTCGCTGGCCAGTTCCGCGCCGAGTCCGTAATTAAACGCCAGCACGGCGAGGAAGGAGCCGAGCAGGATCTTGATGGCGCCGATGACAACCCACCCCGGACCTGCGGCAATTACTGCGCCATACCATCTCCAGCGGGCCGGATGTTGTGGCTTTGGTAAAAAACGAACCTGATCGACCTGCTCTCCCACTTGACTTACCAGTGAGAGCAGTACGGAACAGACGGCGCCGAGCTGAAGGAAATCGAAAGAACCATCGCGGGCTGTAATAAAACCAGGGAAGTCGATCCAGTTTTGCAGCACATGATGTTCACGTATTAAAATGAAAATAAAGGGTAATAGCTGTAGCGCCAGCCAGCAAAACTGGGTGAACTGCTGAAAACGGGAAATAAAAGTGAACCCCCAGGTGACGAGGGGAATAACAACAACGGAACCAATCAGATAACCAAAGTGCAATGGCAGGCCAAACAGCATATTAAGCGCCATCGCCATAATAGCGGCTTCCAGGGCGAAAAATATAAAGGTGAAAGAAGCATAGATTAACGAGGTCACCGTGGAACCAAGGTAGCCAAATCCGGCGCCGCGGGTCAGCAAATCAATATCCAGGCCGTTTTTTGCGGCATTAATGGCAATCGGCATTGATAGCGCAAAGATAATAATGCTAACTAAGATAACCGCCACCACCACATAATTAAATCCATAGGTTAACGTCAGCGCGCCGCCAATGGCTTCAAGCGCCAAAAAGGTAATTGCGCTGAGCGCTGTCATAACAACTCGCTTTGCGCTCCAGCGTCGTGCCGAGACCGGCGTATAGCGGAGCGCAAAATCCTCGAGAGTCTGATTGGTCACCCACTGGTTGTAGCGTCTGCGCGATTTAAACGCCTTTTGCTGAACGGTCATTCACTGCTCCTGAAATGATAAAAATGCTGAACTTAACCACAGGCGCGTCTTAGTATTTTCTTGTTATCGCGCACGTGAGCATGTCTTGATTATGAGAATTAACCAATACGTTAAATGACGTAGCCGCTGCGTTACCTCGCGCATTGTTGGATTGATGGACTCTCTCGCATGATAGCCCCAGTTGAGATGAACCATAACGATTATGAGGGCTACCATGAACATTCGTGATTTACCCCAGCCACATAGCAATATGAAAATACCGAGCCCAGGCCGGTTTCACCAGGCGTGCCTCAAAGCGAAACTTTTGGCGATTGCCGGCCTGATGATGGCAGCTAATACGGCCATCGCCGCCCCGGCGACGTCAGTGGTTAATACCACGGGCCTGGCGGTCACCGACAATAGCGTCAAGGTCGGGATACTGCATTCATCCACAGGCACGATGGCCATCAGTGAAACCGGCTCGATTCAGGCTGAAAAGCTGGCTATTGAGCAGATTAACGCTGCCGGAGGGGTACTGGGGAGAAAAATTGAATATGTACAGGAAGACGGGGCCAGCGACTGGCCGACCTTTGCAGAAAAAGCGCGTAAGTTACTGGTCAGTGATAAGGTCGCCGCTATCTTCGGCGGCTGGACTTCGGCTTCCCGCAAAGCCATGCTGCCGGTACTTGAGCAATATAACGGCATGCTCTATTACCCAACCTTTTACGAAGGGCTTGAGCAATCGCCAAACGTTATTTATACCGGACAGGAAGCTACTCAACAGATAATCTCCGGCATTGATTGGGTAGTTAAAAATAAACATGCAAAAACCTTCTACCTGCTTGGCTCTGATTATATTTGGCCGCGTACTGCAAACAAAATCGCCCGTCACCATATTGAAAAGCTGGGGCTGAAAGTCGTTGGCGAAGATTATTACCCACTCGGTAATACGCAGTTCAATTCGGTTATTAACAAAATAAAACTCAAAAAGCCTGATGTTATCTATGCCATTGTTGTCGGCGGTTCGAATGTGGCCTTCTATAAGCAATTGAAGGCGGCGGGGATCGATATGACGCAGGAGAAACCGCTGCTGCTGACCATCTCCGTCACGGAAGATGAGATCCGCGGTATTGGCGGCGAAAATATCGTCGGCGCCTATGCCTCGATGAAGTATTTCCAGAGTATGGATAATCCGGAAAATAAAAGCTTTGTCGCCGCATTTAAAAAGCGCTGGGGTAATGACATGGTTATCGGCGATGTCACTCAGGCGGCCTATCTTGGCCCATGGTTATGGAAAGCGGCGGTTGAGAAAGCTGGCTCGTTCGACGTGGACAAAATTCGTAAGGCCTCGCCCGGTATTGAGTTCAAAGATGCGCCGGAAGGGTATGTACGCATCCATGATAACCATCATCTGTGGTCCAAAACGGTTATCGGTCGCGCTCGTGCGGATGGGCAGTACGACGTGATTTATCAGACGCCAGAACTTATCGAACCGAACCCATTCCCGAAAGACTAACCGACGCTTCCCCCCATATAGCGTGGGGGGGCTTTGACTTCACCGAGGATACTTCCATGTTCAGCGATTATAACTTCGCCGATTTGGCTTCCATTTTTGTCATGCAGGGGTTTTCGGGGCTCAGCCTGTTCGCCGTGTTTGTTCTGATGTCGCTTGGACTCGCTATTATTTTTGGCCAGATGGGCGTGATTAATATGGCTCATGGCGAGTTCATGATCCTGGGTGCTTATGTCACATGGTTGACCGGTAAGTTTTTCAGCGCTTATCTGCCTTCAATCTTCGGCATCTACTTCTTTGTTGCCATTGCCCTTGCTTTCCTGTGTACCGCCTTGCTGGGTACGCTCGTTGAGAAAATCCTGATACGGCATCTGTATAAACGCCCCCTCGACACGCTGCTGGCGACATGGGGTCTGAGCCTGATTCTACAGCAGTGCTATCGTTCGCTATTTGGTCCCCGCGAAGTCGGCGTTGACTTACCTTCATGGCTAATGGGGTCGTATCAGTTTGCCGACAATATTGATATTCCTGTTAATGGGGTATTTGTTCTGCTGCTGACCGTAGTTATTACCGCTTTTACGGCCTGGCTGATTTATTTCTCCGCCTGGGGAATAAAAGTCCGCGCGGTGGTACTTAACCGCCAGATGGCCAGCGCGGTGGGTATTAATACGGCTCAGGTCGATAGTCGAACCTTCGCACTTGGGTGCGGCATCGCCGGGATCGCCGGAAGCGCCTTTACCATGATCGGCTCAACAGGTCCAACGGCTGGCCAGCAGTATATCGTTGACACCTTCCTGGTGGTGGTGTTTGGCGGCGCGCAAAGTTTGCTCGGCACGCTCGCCTCCGCATTTGCCATTTCACAATCGCAATCCACGCTGGAGTTTTTCCTGAGCGGTTCAATGGCGAAGGTGATTACGCTACTGATCGTGGTCGGCATTCTGCTATTGCGTCCGCAAGGTCTTTTCGCCAACCGGGTCCGCCGCTAGGAGTTTATGATGAAACGCATGCAAAATTATCCGCTACTGGGTATTGCCCTGGTGATAGGCCTTATTTTTATCGTCATGCCGCTAACCCTGGATCTTTTCCGTTTAAACCTGATCGGTAAATACCTGACTTATGCATTTGTTGCCGTCGGGCTGGTACTTTGTTGGGGCTACAGCGGTATTCTGAGCCTGGGGCAGGGCATCTTTTTTGGCCTCGGCGGTTATTGTATGGCCATGTTTCTCAAGCTGGAAGCTTCCTCGCCAGCGGAAACAAAAATGCAAACCACCCCGGGCATCCCGGATTTTATGGACTGGAATCAGCTAACCGCTTTGCCCTCGTTCTGGCAGCCATTCCATTCTTTTAGTCTGACAATTCTGGCTATTTTAATCGTGCCCACTATTTGCGCATGGATTCTCGGCAGCGCAATGTTTAAACGCCGCGTTGGCGGGGTGTACTTCGCTATTATCACCCAGGCTATCTCCGCGATCCTGACGATTCTTATTATCGGACAACAGGGTTACACCGGGGGAATTAACGGCATCACGGATTTACGCACGCTTTTAGGTTGGGATATCCGTACTGATTCTGCACGCTATATCCTCTACTTTATTAATGCTGTTTTACTGATGCTGGTTGTGAGCGCGGGCTATTTTATTGTGAATAGCAAGCTCGGCCGACTGATGGTTGCCATTCGCGATAAGGAAGACCGCGTTCGTTTCTCTGGTTATGATGTCGCGAATATCAAAACGGTGGTTTTCTGCATTAGCGCTCTGTTTTCGGCGATCGGTGGCGCGATGTTCACTCTGCAAGTAGGGTTCATGTCGCCAGGGTTTATTGGCACTGTTGCTTCAATTGAAATGGTCGTTTTCTGTGCCGTGGGCGGGCGAGGTTCTTTGCTGGGGGCAGTATATGGCGCCCTTATCGTCAATGCCGCCAAGAGCAGTATTTCCGAGTCTTTTCCTGAACTCTGGACGATTGCCATGGGCCTGCTCTTTATTGCCGTCGTGCTGATTTTCCCGAAAGGACTGGCAGGGCTTTATCAGCAATATATTCACCCGATCGTGATGTCGCTGCTGCGCAAAAAGAGTATGACCAAACCCAGAGTAAACACCGGAGTGCTGAAATGAAAAATCCGATAAAAGAAATAATTTTAGCGGTAGAGGGATTAACCGTTTCATTTAATGGCTTCAAAGCCGTCGATGATTTTTCAATGTACATCGATGAGGGGCAGATTTACGTTATTATTGGCCCAAATGGCGCGGGTAAGACAACAGTGCTTGATCTCATTTGCGGGAAAACAAAGCTAACCAGCGGCAGCATCAAATTTCGCAATAAGGAACTGAGTAAACTTCGGGAAAATAAAATTGTTCATGAAGGGGTTGGGCGTAAATTCCAGAATCCATCAATCTATGAGAACTTAACGGTATTTGAAAATCTCGAGTTATCTTATCCCAAAGCCAGAACCGCGTTGGGCGCCATGTTCTTTCGTCGCACGCCAGAAATAATCGCTGCGGTCGAACAGGTTGCTGGCGAAATTTTCCTTGCCGATTACCTACATACGCAGGCTGACCTTCTCAGCCATGGGCAAAAGCAGTGGTTAGAAATAGGGATGCTACTAATACAAGATCCTAAGCTCATGATGCTGGACGAACCCGTGGCAGGCATGTCTGTCGCCGAACGCCAAAAAACCGCGCAGCTCCTGCGCAAAATTGCCGGGGGACGTTCTGTACTGGTGATTGAACACGACATGCAGTTCGTCGAAGACATTGCCGATCATGTCACCGTCATGCACCAGGGAAAAGTATTGTCGGAAGGTAGCATCAATAAAGTCAAAAACGACCCTCGGGTTATTGACGTTTATCTTGGTCATTAAGGAGACACGGATGCTGAAAATTTCTGATTATGCTGTCGCATATGGTCAGAGCCAGGTCATCAGTGGACTGAATCTGACGTTAGCAGAGGGTGAAATCGTCGCTCTGGTAGGGCGCAATGGTATGGGTAAAACCACGCTGATGAAATCACTGATTGGTATGATACCGTCCTGTGCCGGTGAGTTAGAGTTTGCCGGTACAAATATTACCGGCTTGCTTAGTTACCAGCGTGTTCAGCATGGCATTGGCTTTGTCCCGCAGGGGCGAATGGTATTTTCAACCATGACGGTTGAAGAAAATATAAAAACGGGGATTCGCCAATCCCGTTCGTTACAGGTTCCTGAATACCTGTATGACTATTTCCCTGTGCTGAAAGAAATGCGCAAACGGATGGCGGGAAATCTTTCCGGTGGTCAGCAGCAGCAGCTCGTTATGGCCAGAGCTCTCGCCGGTAAACCCAAATTACTTTTGCTGGATGAACCAACGGAGGGAATTCAACCGTCAATTATTAAAGAAATGGCAAAAATATTACGTAAGATTCGTGATGCAGAAGGGTTGACCATATTAGTTTCCGAGCAGGTTTTAAGCTTTGTACTCGATGTGTCAGATAAAATTGTTGTTATTGAGAAAGGCAATATTGTTCATCAACAGGCGCGTTCTGGTGCTGATGAAGAACAAATTGCGTCATATCTGTCGGTTTAAATTTATATCACCAACTTAACTACGAGAGGTCTGCTATGGGTAGCACCGGAAGTGTAAGCTCCTGGGATGAAGCGTTATTAATTGCCGCCATCCAATACCCCGTTCCCGTTATTAAAGGACCGGAGGATATCCAGATACAGGTCGATAAGATTTGTAAGGCCGTTGACTCCACCAAAGCCGGATATCCGGGACTTGATGTTATCGTCTTCCCGGAATATTCAACCCAGGGACTGAATACTAAAATCTGGACCTATGACGAGATGTTACTCACTCTCGATAGCCCGGAGATTGGTCAGTTCAAAGAGGCCTGTATCCGCAACGGCATCTGGGGGGTATTTTCCTTAATGGAGCGCAATGAAGACCCGTCTCTTCCACCGTACAACACCGCTATTATCATTAACGATCGGGGCGATATCGCTCTGCATTACCGCAAGCTGCAACCATGGGTTCCGATTGAGCCCTGGATGCCGGGAAATATGGGAATGCCGGTATGCGATGGGCCTAAAGGTTCTAAACTCGCCGTCTGCATATGCCATGACGGCATGTTCCCGGAACTGGCGCGTGAGGCTGCTTATAAAGGCTGCAATGTCTATATCCGTATTTCGGGCTATTCCACGCAGGTGAACGATCAGTGGATCTGGACCAACCGGACGAATGCCTGGCAAAACCTGATGTATACCGTTTCGGTGAATCTGGCCGGTTATGACGATGTCTTTTATTACTTCGGCGAGGGTACGGTCTGCAATTATGACGGTAACGTCATTCAGCAGGGGCACCGCAACCCATGGGAAATTGTTACCGCAGAGCTGTTCCCGCGCCTGGTGGATAAAGCGCGTGAAAACTGGGCGTTGGAAAACAATATTTTCAACCTTGGCTGCCGGGGCTATGTCGGCAAACCGGGAGGCGAACGCGAGAATTACCTGACCTGGGTGCGCGATCTTGCCAATGGCGAATACAAACTTCCGTGGGATGAAAATGTCAAAATTCGCGATGGCTGGAAGTATTATCCTGATGGGGTGCAATTAGGCCCGCTACCTAAATAAATTGAGTGTGCCAGGCGCTAAGTCAATCACTTTAAAGACTGAAGTCTGGCGCAGTAGCCCCTGAAAGTTGAATATCCAATTCCAATGAGTAGGGGGCTGAGCCATCCGGTAAGGGCTGAATTTGCCTGCGGGATTGGCTCAGCCCGCCAGACCCGTT
The DNA here is from genome assembly GCF_052168875.1 of Serratia sp. CY38905. Classification (NCBI taxonomy): domain Bacteria; kingdom Pseudomonadati; phylum Pseudomonadota; class Gammaproteobacteria; order Enterobacterales; family Yersiniaceae; genus Serratia; species Serratia sp. CY38905. The sequence continues at coordinate 12,799 of NZ_JBJNLV010000025.1, forward strand.
TGGTGTTGCGTCGGACAATGTCCGGCGGCAAAGAAGGTAATGACTCCAACTTACTGATAGTGTTTTATGTTCAGATAATGCCCGATGACTTTGTCATGCAGCTCCACCGATTTTGAGAACGACAGTGACTTCCTGCCCAGCCTTGCCAGATGCTGCCTCAGATTCAGGTTATGCCGCTCAATGCGCTGCGTATATCGCTTGCTGATAACGTGCAGTTCTCCCTTCAGGCGTGATTCATAAAGCGGCCAGCCATCCGTCATCCATACCACGACCTCAAAGGCCGACAGCAGGCCCAGAAGACGCTCCAGCGTGGACAACGTGCGTTCACCGAATACGTGCGCCACAACCGTCCTCCGTATCCTGTCATACGCGTAAAACAACCAGCGCTGGCGTGATTTAGCACCGACGTAACCCCACTGTTCGTCCATTTCCGCGCAAACAATGACGTCACTGCCCGGTTGTATGCGTGAGGTTACCGACTGCGGTCTGAGTTTTTTAAGTGACGTAAAATCGTGTTGAGGCCAACGCCCATAATGCGGGCGGTTGCCCGGCATCCAACGCCATTCATGGCCATATCAATGATTTTCTGGTGCGTACCGGGCTGAGAGGCGGTGTAAGTGAACTGTAGTTGCCATGTTTTACGGCAGTGAGAGCAGAGATAGCGCTGATGTCCGGCAGTGCTTTTGCCGTTACGCACCACGCCTTCAGTAGCGGAGCAGGAAGGACATCTGATGGAAATGGAAGCCACCCGCACAGCGCGCTGGGATATCACTCCCCGAGGGAATACCGGCAGCGGACATCGTTAACTTAAGATACAAAAGCTGTTCGGAGATGGAGGGTCAAGATCAGGGTGACCTGCGCCATGATGTTATCCGAGCCCTGTTTCCTAATCACTACACCGGTATTTGATTACCCAGGTCAACTTCAGGCTGTTACAGGGACGGCAACCGTGTCAGCACATCCTTGAGATAGGCATACGGATCGTGCCCATTATTACGGGCCGACTGGATCAAACTCATGATCGCAGCAGCGCGCTTGAGTATGCGAACCCACGCCGAGCATTTGAGAAGGCAACGGGATGAACGCTGGCTGGATAGCCGTGGTTTTCTGGGTAGGCAGCCGAATCCATTTGTGGTCGAGGTTGGCATTGAGGCTGTAGCCCAAGGCGATGTTTGCGATGGAGGCACCGGGTTCAGAACACTCCTGAATGACCTGAGCCTTGAAAGATTTGCTGTAGGTACGGCGCTGAGGGCGCATGGAAAATCCGCTTGATGGGCCATGGCCTTCGGCGGCGGTGTCGGGAAGGTGTGTTGGCCGGACGGATACTGTTGAACTACGTTGTCTGGGGCAACGGAAGTGTTTCGGCCCGACTCTGGAACGCGATCCGCAGCGACGACTGGGCAATTCCGCACGTTAGCCTGAGCAGCCTCGGGGAAATCGTCGTCTGGGCGCGCCCAGACGAGTTTCCGCCAAGGAACATGCAGACGAGCAAGGGGCTGCGGGCACTCGGCTACAACGTGAGGATCGGTGTTTGATCGAGGCGCCTGTGGTACACGCAGGCTGACGAGCCAGGCGCTGTCCATTGCCTGATCAGACCGCCCCGCTGCGCCTTGCCTGAGCAGTTGACCTGCATCAATGGGGCGGGAGAACGCTGTACATTGACTCTTGAAGGCTGTCATGGTAAGCGTAATATCTTACAAAGTATTACAAGGATTTCCTTGGCCGGAACCGCAAAGCGACGCGATTGGAGAGGGTGAGATGAAAGCGCACCTACAGGGATGAAAGCGCACCTACAGGTGATTTTCACGCTCGATGAATTGGCTGCGTACTTGAAAGTCGGCAAGCGGACGCTTTATCGGCTCGCCGCGCACGGGGAAATTCCGGCTTTCAAGGTGGGCGGGACGTGGCGGTTTCCTCAAAGTGAAATCGATCAGTGGATCAATGATCAGACCCGAGCCGCAGCAAAGAAGGAGGTGATGCGCAAGCGTGAACAGCAGAAGTCATCCGAGCAGCCCGTGTCGCCTGGGCGCACTGCCCGTCACAGCAGGCAAAGGGCTTGAGTAACTCGTTTTCCAATTTTTCTGGAGGTATGACATGGACATCGATTTCAAGAAGTTGGCTCCCTGGAACTGGTTCAAGAACGAGCAGCAAGAGCAGCAGACCGTCTCTTCCCTGCCGGTGCAGCGCAATGACCTGCCAGCGGCGAGCGGGCCAGTCAGCCCGATCCTGCAACTGCATCGGGAAATCGACCGGCTGTTCGATGACGCATTCCGGGGCTTCGGTTTTCCGGCGTTGAACATGCCGCAGTGGCCATCCGATTGGTCGGGCATGCTGAAGCCGGCCCTGGACATCCAGGAAACCGACAAGCAGTACAAGATTGCCCTGGAAGTGCCCGGTGTCGAGGAGAAGGACATCCAGATCACTCTCGACAACGACGTGCTGATGGTGCGTGGCGAGAAGCGCCAGGAACAGGAGAAGAAGGAAGGTGGCTTCCACCGTGTGGAGCGCTCCTACGGCAGCTTTCAGCGTGCCTTGAACCTGCCTGACGACGCCAACCAGGATTCGATCAAAGCATCGTTCAAGAACGGGGTGCTCACGGTCACGATCGACAAGCGCGAGGTCAGCGCGCCGAAGCAGGGACGCTCGATCCCGATCAACGGCTGACGTCGCCGGCTCGTTCGTCACAAGAAAAACCCGGCACGAGACGAGGCGTCGCGGTTCGCGATGCCTCGTCGCCTCAACCTTGTCAACCTTGTCAACCTTGTCAACCTTCTCAGGAGCATCAGCATGGCCAGAAAACAATGCCAGGTCTGCGGCCAACCCGCCACCGTGCGGGTGGAAGCCAGTCTCAACGGGCGTCACAGCACCATGCTGTTGTGCGACGACCATTACCGCCAATTAGTGCGCCAGCAAAAACGCACCGTTTCGCCGCTGGAAGCCTTGTTCAGCTCGCGCAGCGGCCTGTTCGAGGACTTCCTCGGCAGTGACTTCTTCCGCATCGGCGACGACACGACGCCCGTTGCCGCCGATACCGATGATGTGGTCGATGCCTCGTTAAGTGAGCCCGCCGCCGCAGGTTCAGGTGTGCCGCGCCGTCGCGGCAGTGGGCTGGCCAGCCGCATCAGCGAACAGTCGGAAACCTTGCTGCAGGAGGCCGCCAAACACGCTGCCGAATTTGGCCGCTCCGAGGTGGATACCGAACATCTGCTGCTGGCACTGGCCGACAGCGACGTGGTCAAGACCATCCTGGGTCAGTTCAAGATCAAGGTCGATGACCTCAAGCGGCAGATCGAGTCTGAGGCCAAGCGCGGGGACAAGCCCTTCGAGGGCGAGATCGGCGTGTCGCCACGCGTGAAGGATGCGCTCAGCCGCGCCTTTGTGGCCTCCAATGAACTCGGCCATTCTTATGTCGGTCCAGAGCATTTCCTGATCGGTCTGGCTGAGGAAGGCGAAGGGCTGGCCGCCAACCTGCTACGCCGCTACGGCCTGACGCCGCAGGCGCTGCGCCAACAGGTCAGCAAGGTGGTGGGCAAGGGCGCCGAGGATGGCCGCGCTCAGACGCCGACCAACACGCCAGAACTCGACAAGTACTCGCGCGACCTGACCAAGATGGCGCGCGACGGCAAGCTCGATCCGGTGATCGGCCGCGCACAGGAGATCGAAACCACCATCGAGGTGCTGGCCCGGCGCAAGAAGAACAACCCGGTGCTGATCGGCGAGCCGGGTGTGGGCAAGACCGCCATCGTCGAAGGGCTGGCGCAGCGCATGGTGGCGGGCGAAGTGCCCGAGACCTTGCGCGACAAGCGACTGGTGGAACTCAACATCAACGCCATGGTGGCCGGCGCCAAATATCGCGGCGAGTTCGAGGAGCGCGTGCAGAAGGTGCTGAAGGAGGTGACCGAGCACCAGGGCGAGCTGATTTTATTCATCGACGAGGTGCACACCATCGTCGGTGCCGGCCAGGGCGGTGGCGAAGGCGGGCTGGACGTGGCCAACGTGTTCAAACCGATGATGGCGCGCGGTGAACTCAACCTGATCGGCGCCACGACGCTGAACGAGTACCAGAAATACATCGAGAAGGATGCCGCACTGGAGCGGCGCTTCCAGCCGGTGACGGTACCCGAGCCGACGGTGGCCCAGGCCATCATGATTCTGCGCGGCCTGCGCGACACCTTCGAGGCGCACCACAAGGTCAGCATCTCCGAGGACGCGATCATCGCGGCGGCCGAGTTGTCCGACCGCTACATCACGGCGCGCTTCCTGCCGGACAAGGCAATCGACTTGCTCGACCAGGCGGCCGCGCGCGTGAAGCTGTCGGCCACGGCCCGGCCGGTGGCCGTGCAGGAGCTGGAGTCCGAACTGCACCAGCTGCGGCGTGAACAGGATTACGTGGCCGCGCGCAAGCAGTACGACCAGGCCGCCGAGCTCGGGAAGCGCATCGAAGCCAAGGAGGCCGAGCTCAAGAAGCTCGTCGAGGACTGGGAGCGGGAGCGGGCCTCCGGCAGTGCCGAGGTCAAGGCGGAACACGTGGCGCAGATCGTCTCGCGCCTGACCGGCATCCCGGTCAACGAGTTGACGGTGGAAGAGCGCGAAAAGCTGCTGCACTTGGAACAACGGCTGCACGAGCGCCTGGTGGGACAAGACGAGGCGGTCCGTGCCGTGGCCGATGCCGTGCGGCTGTCCCGCGCCGGCCTGCGTGAAGGCAGCAAACCGGTGGCTACCTTCCTGTTTCTGGGCCCGACCGGGGTGGGCAAGACCGAGCTCGCCAAGGCATTGGCCGAATCGATCTACGGCGATGAGCACGCCCTGTTGCGCATCGACATGTCGGAATATGGCGAACGCCATACCGTGGCGCGATTGGTGGGCGCGCCTCCGGGCTATGTCGGTTACGACGAAGGCGGTCAGCTCACCGAGAAGGTGCGGCGCAAGCCCTACAGCGTGCTGCTGCTCGACGAGATCGAGAAGGCACACCCTGACGTATACAACATCCTGCTGCAAGTGTTCGACGACGGTCGCCTCACCGACGGCAAGGGCCGGGTGGTGGATTTCACCAACACCATCATCATCGCCACGTCCAACCTGGGTTCGGACATCATCCAGCGACGGCTGAAGGCGCGCGGGGCGGCCGGCGAGGAGTACGAAAAGACCAAGGCCGGAGTCATGGACGTGCTGCGCGGCCATTTCCGGCCCGAGTTCCTCAACCGCATCGACGAGATCATCGTCTTCCATGCGCTGGGCAAGGAGGAGATCCGCCACATCGTCGGCCTGCAGCTCGATCGCGTGGCGCGCAGCGCCGCCAGCCAGGGCGTGACGCTCACTTTCGATCAGACGCTGATCGACCATTTCGCGGAAGAAGGCTACAAGCCCGAGTTCGGTGCGCGTGAACTCAAGCGCCTGATCCGCAGCGAGCTGGAAACTGCGCTGGCGCGCGAGATGCTCGGCGGCGGCATCGGCAAGGGCGATCACGCCAGCGCACGCTGGGACGACAAGGCCGAACGCGTGGTGTTCGAACGCAAAGAGCCACCGCAGACCCCGGCCGAGCCGGAGCAGCCGGATGCCGCGAAGGCGAGCGACGCATCTTGATGGCGGGCGAGGCTGCCGTGTCCGACCCCATCGGCCTGGCACTGGCATGGGCAGCCTCCCTGGCCTCGATCGCGGTGGCGGTCGTGGCCGCAGGTCACGCGGGCGTCTACAAGCGTGATGAGCAGTCGGCCACGCCGTGGGGACTGCTCATCAGCGGCGGCACTGCCCTCCCGCTCGCTGGCCATCCGTTCGCGTGACGGCGCGGCCCATCTGTTCACCTGATCCTCTGGCAACTCGACTTTCGAGGAACAAGGCCCATGGCTGGGTGACGCGGGCAGGCAACTGATAGTCGGTACTCTGTTCGACATCTCTTCTCGCAAGGAAATAGAGCAGCAGTTGCTGCGTATGGTGATCACCGACCCCTTTGCTTCACGGTTGAGGGAACATGTTCGCGCAACCGACATGGCTGCCCGGATTGGGGGGAGGAATTCGCTGTGTTGTTGGAAGCGGCATCGATAGAAGGCGCCCAAGTATGGGCGGAGCGATTTCGTCAGGACACTGCGGCGACAGCGGTGGTGTGTGGAGAGGTGTCGATCAGCTATAGCGCCAGCATGGGGGGGGCTCTCCTTGACCCCCGTTTGCACTCTGTCGAGCAGGTGATGCTGCAGGCGGACAGCGCGCTCTACCAGGCAAAAAAGACAAGGGTGCAACCAAGTTGTGGGCGCACAAGTATTTCAGAATTGAGAGGAGTGGCGATGAAGGAAAAGCAAGCAGACCCGATCAAAACATTTCGCGCCCAATGGGCAGTGATGACGTTCTACGAGCGCTTTGAACAGGTGATCGCGCTCGCGCTGTCCGCAATCATTGCCGTTATCATCGTGGTCTCGCTGCTGCAGCTGATCTCGATCGTCTTCAGCCTGCTGATCATTGATGCATTCAATCCGCTCGATCACAAGGTCTTCCAGACCGTGTTCGGCATGATCATGACGCTGCTCATTGCCATGGAGTTCAAGCATTCCATCGTGAGGGTGGCCTTGCGGCGCGACAGCATCATCCAGGTCAAGACGGTGATCCTGATCGGGCTGATCGCCCTGGCGCGTAAATTCGTGATCCTCGACCCGGAGACCGGCCCCGCCAAGGTCGCGGCGCTTGCAGGCGCGACACTGGCCCTCGGGGCGACTTACTGGCTGCTGCGCGAGCGCGATGACCGGACAGCCGGGGAAAGCTCAGATGATCAGTCGTGATCTGCGCCACGCGCAGAATGTCGGCGCGCGGCATCGCTGGCACAATCGCCTGCAAACCGTGCTGTTGGTGCTGACCCTGCTCGGAATTGCCGCCGTCGCTGGCAGCCTGCTGTTGGGTGACGGCGGGCTTTGGCTGGCGCTTGCGGCTGCGGGGTTCACCCTGCTGCTTGAACCGGCGGCCGCCTCCGGGCTGACCTTGCGGCTGTATGGCGCACGCCCCCTGCACCCGGATGAAGCGCCCGATCTTTGGGCTGTGTTGCGCGAACTGGCGGCGCGGGCCGGGCTGCCTACCGTGCCGGTACCGCACTACGTGCCCAGCGGGGTCGTCAACGCCTTCGCCACCGGTTCGAAGCATCACGCGGCCATCGCGCTGACCGACGGCCTGCTGCGTAGCCTCACGCCCCGCGAGTTGACCGGCGTGCTCGGCCACGAAATCGCGCATATTGCGAACGAGGATTTGCGTGTCATGGGCTTGGCCGATTCCATCAGCCGGCTCACCCATCTTCTGGCCTTGTTGGGGCAGCTTGCGATCGTGCTCAGTTTGCCAACGCTATTGCTTGGAGTCACGGAAGTCAATTGGCCCGCGTTGCTTCTACTTGCGGTCGCGCCACAGCTGGCCTTGCTGGCTCAGTTGGGCTTGTCCAGGGTGCGCGAATTCGACGCCGACCGGCTCGCTGCCGAATTGACCGGCGACCCGCACGGGCTGGCCTCAGCGCTCGCCAAGATCGAGCGGGTGAGCCGCTCCTGGCGCGCCTGGCTGCTGCCCGGATGGGGCAATCCGGAACCCTCCTGGTTGCGCACGCATCCAGCGACGGCTGAACGCATTGAGCGCTTGCTGGAACTAGCTCCGCCGCCCGCGATGCCGCCGTTTCCATCGGCCCGTTTCGACCCCGAAGTGACCGTATCACCACGTCCGCCACGCTGGCGCACTGGCGGCCTTTGGCGCTGATTTCAACATGGAGAATGACGTGACCTACCCGACCCCTACAGCCGCCCGGAGCCGGATCGATTCATCCGGCGCTGGCTCGTCATCACTGGCTGCATCGCCGCACTCATGCTGCTGTGGCAGTTCCTGCCCGCCATCGAAGCCTGGTTCAGTCCCCACGAAACAAATGCTTCAGCCCGGAAGAGAGGTCTCAGGCCGTCCGGGAGCTCTGTAACCGACGTGGAACCGCGCGTAAAGTTGCACAAAGCATAGGCGTCAGCGTCCCGGTCCTGTACAAATGGAAGAAAGACCTTATCAGTGACGAGGCTTATCAATCCATGCGCAAACGAAAGTCAGCCCCTCAGGATAAAAATCAGGATGCTTTACTCGGTGAAATCCAGCGTCTCAGGAAGCAGGTTCATCAGCTGCAGCTCGAACGTGACATACTGACAAAGGCGAATGAACTGATAAAAAAAGATCTGGGCGTCAGCTTTCTGAAACTGAAAAACAGGGAGAAAACCCTGATAGTTGATGCCCTTAAGAAAAAGTACCCCGTTGCTGAGTTGCTAAGCGTTCTGCAACTTGCCCGCAGCTGTTATTTTTACCAAAACGTCTGTACGATAAGTATGCGGAAATACGCGTGATCATGGCCGATATCTTTGAGGAGAATTACCGCTGTTACGACTATCGGCGCCTTCACGCGATGCTTCGCGGTAACAACAGGGTTATTTCTGAAAAGGTTGTCCGCAGACTGATGGCAGAAGAGCAGCTCGTTGTTAAGCGCACCAGGCGACGACGATACAACTCTTACTGTGGCGAAATCGGCCCGGCACCGGAAAATTTACTCGCCCGGGATTTTAGTTCCTGCAGGCCAAATGAGAAGTGGCTGACCGATATTACGGAGTTCCAGCTTCCGGCTGGAAAAGTCTATCTGTCGCCGGTTATCGACTGCTTTGATGGCCTGGTTGTAAGCTGGTCGATAGGAACACGCCCGGACGCGACGCTGGTGAATACGATGCTCGATGACGCACTCGATACGCTCAACGAACATGATAAACCAGTGATACACAGCGATCGTGGTGGCCATTACCGGTGGCCGGGCTGGCTCGAGCGTATCAACACCTCCGGACTTATAAGGTCCATGTCGCGCAAAGGATGCTCGTCGGATAATGCTGCGTGTGAAGGCTTCTTCGGGCGTATCAAAAACGAAATGTTCTATGGCAGAGACTGGGCGGGTATCACGCTGGAAAAATTTATCTGCTTCCTGGACAGGTACATACGCTGGTATAACGAGAAACGTATCAAGCTATCATTAGGTGCAATGAGTCCTGTGAAGTACCGGCAGCATCTTGGGATCACAACATAACAGTCCAGGAAAACATCCGCAGCCCCCTAATAGACATTAGCATTGAGCCCCTACAATACAGGTGCGCATAACAAAGATTATGTTAAATCCAATAATAAACGAAATAAAAATCAATATGTTGAGGCTGTGGCCTGCTACTTTCCCACTCCAGCAACCAGTCATGGAAGCTTTAGAAACAGAGTCCTCTCATGAGTTTGTGATGCCTTAAATCCATGGTGAGCATAGAAACCTTTGGCTTCTTCAGTAAGCGCATGAACCATTATCGCACGAACGCCAATGTTCTCAGCTACGCGATAACACCGTAGAAGGGGTCAGTTTGGATATCGAAAATTATTGTACGTTAAGGCTATTTTTTGACCTTTCGACTTTAGCTGGTCTCAGCCGACGAAACTTACCGGAAGCCGGTATCCGGTTGCTTTTCCAGATATAATCGCCTGTCAGATTGATGTGCTCCCAGCCTAACGGAGACAAATGCGACAGCAGTTGTTCGTTGATCTTCACCCCTTTACGCTTCAGGGCATCGACCGCTCTTTCCATATAGACGGTATTCCACAGCGAGATAGCCGCCGTCAGCAGCGTCAGTCCACTGGCGCGGTAGCTATGATTTTCCGGTTTTCGGTCCCTGATTTCACCCAGCCGATGCAGGAATACCGCACGCGCCAGCGCGTTACGGGCTTCTCCTTTATTCAGCCCCGCCTGTACCCGCCGACGAAGTGCCGGATCGCGGAACCAGTCGAGCATAAACAGCGTTCGTTCAATACGGCCAATTTCCCTCAATGCCTTGGCAAGTCCGTTTTGCTTGGGGTAGCTGGCAAGCTTTTTCGGCACTGTTGCAAATAGTCGGTGGTGATAAACTTATCATCCCCTTTTGCTGATGGAGCTGCACATGAACCCATTCAAAGGCCGGCATTTTCAGCGTGACATCATTCTGTGGGCCGTACG
>NZ_JBJNLV010000026.1:0-21578 GCF_052168875.1 Serratia sp. CY38905
TCAATGTCTGTTTCCGATTCTGCACTTAGGTTAAATGGTCCAAAAGTTGGAATGGGTGAAGCTTTAAATATAATAAAAAATAAAGATGACTCTAAGACGCTTAGCTTCAGTTTTGATTTTTCTGACAACTCAGTAGTTAAAAGCAGGATTGATGCTCTGAGAAGAGAAACTGTAGAGTCACTTTTTATGTTTACAAGATTCACAATCCAGACTATCAAAAATAATGATGATCTTATCAAAAAAATGACGGATTTAATAAATGAGGTGAGTGATGTATTTGTAAGCTTTGATGATATAGATGATGATAAATTGGATTCTATTTCTACCACATTGTGTCATGTTCTCACTATGTTTAGAAATGATGGGCGTGATATTGTGTTCAGTCGCTCAGTACCTTCAAACTTACGAAAGTTCATCTACGAATGTCCCTTAAAGCATGTTCGGGATTGTTTGGTTAAGATGCTTGCAATTTCTGGGAATAAATTGTCGGCGTCCCGGATAAGTTATGATTTTAAATATGATAAATTTAACGGGACAATGAAAGTAGTGAGACTGGTTCTTTTTAATAAGAATCATGAAAAAATAATTGACATATCCCCACGAAAAAATAAAGTTAGTGTATCTTCAGAGGTAATACCTCAAGGGGTTTTTTATGGATGCCAGAATGATATATTAGAATTAGTTAATCCTTATTCATTGAATGTGCTCACCTCTACTAGTGGACGTAGTTTTCATGTTTTTTTCATGGAGTCATACAACCCAGTAGTTGGGTTTTTATCACAGGTAGTTTCTTGTTCTATATTGATGTTGTCCAATATGTTTGACGGTGAAAATGTTAATCATGTTAGCCCACTAAGAGCTTTCCCGCAGCGCTATTATTTACTAGATAAGACAGTCAATCACTCACAATTAAACTCTTCAGATGGATCAGAACTAGCTGAAATTTTGAAGAAAAATACAAAAATAACAGATAGCATCAATCTTCTCCTTGCTGAGTTTAATCTGGCTGTCGATATTGTAAAAGTTAATGATATCATCCATAAAATAGTAATTAACCAAGGTTCTGTTAATCTAGAATTGACTGATGTTGGTTTCGGAATATCTCAAGTCCTGCCAGTATTAGTTCAAGCCTATTTGTCGCCGGAAGGTTCAATAACGATAATTGAGCAGCCTGAAATTCATCTTCATCCTAAAATGCAAGCATGGTTGACTGATGCGCTGATAAAGATTTCAATGAAGGAAAAGAAAATTTTTATTATTGAGACTCATAGCGATGCTTTGGTGAGGCGAATAAGGTTGAGGATCGTTGATGAATCAAGCGAACTTACTGAAGAGCAAGTCGCTATTTATCATCTTGAACGTGATGAAAGTGGATCTTCAACGCTTTTGAATAAAGTGGCTGTTAATTCTGAGGGGGATATTACTTGGCCTGGTGAATTTATGGATGTCGAGATTCAAGACACTATAAGAATACAGGAGTTGAAAGTTCAAAAGTTAATGAACTCAAAAGGAATTCACTGATATGTCTTGTGCGGTTTGTTTATGCCCAGAGTTTGTTGCGGCCAATATTTCAGACATCAAGTTATTTAGTGGTTTTTTTGTGGGGGCAATAATAGAGGGACATAATCAGTTAATCTTAGATGCTGATGGGAGAATACAGTTAGATTACTTGCGTTCTTGTCAAACTAACAAAGATTCTTTTTATATGTTGCAAAAATGGGAAGATGAACTTTCTAAATCACCCACAGGTAAAATATTGCGAACTCCTGTTCAGACGAGCTCCGGCGATGTCAAGGATGTTATCGTTGGGGCTGTAATTAATGCCGCAACCACATTTGATAAACATATTTTCACCTCAGATAATAACAGTTACGCTGTATTTGTATCTGAGTTGATTAGGCAGCGAATTAGTTTGTTAAACCTTAGTAGTGTTGGGTTAATATCAAAGGAGGAGAGAGTGCAGCAACCTTTGAGTTTTATAAAATTTGATAGTGACTTATCTTGGGTAATTCAGAGATTAGGAAGGCGTTCAGCTAAAGGATATAGTGAGGATGATTTTAATGATTTTCTTCGTGATATGCTTTTGGCTAAAAACTATAGTATTAAAGATCAAACCAGAGAGGGTGAGTCTCAATCAGGTAAACAAGCGGGTGAGTTAGATCTTATAATTGAAGATCGAGGTGATTTGTTTGCGATTATTGAGGCATTAATTTTAAGTTCAGTCGATAAAGTAAATATCTTAAAGCATTACGGGAAATTAATTAGAAATTATAACCCAATACATGTAAAGAAACTGTTTTTAGTTACCTATTATGTGGGTGCTAGATTTGATGATTGGTGCAACAAATATGTTGAATATCTAAAGGAACTACAACCTGCAGATTTAGGGCTTGATGGGCATGAAATGCTTGATTTGAAAGAAGTTGAAACGGCATATATTGGTTTGAAGAAAATTGAGCAGCATTTTAGATATGCAGGGCAACACTATTTTTGTATTCATTATGCAGTGAAATTGGCAAAATAGAATGTTGAGTGTTCAATGCCCTCTGCGGAGGGCATTGCATTATAAGGTGCATTATTTTGCACTTGCTGAACTTGTACCTTCTGTTAATGCTATGCTAGAACCTATGCAGGTCTGGAGTCGTTATGCATCTGCATCAAAACCGACCCATAAAGCAGGCAGGCGAGGCGGGGAAAGCATTGCGCGCCAACGGTGGTGCGTAATAATAAAAATTATCGTCCGAGCGCGTCGTGATGGCACTGTCGTGGTTGTTGTCGGCTCGTTGGCGGTCTTGTGTGGTCGTGCGCGCGTGGTGCGTCTGAGGGGTGATGGTAATGGGTATGAAAAAGCCGCCCTGATGGCGGCTTAGTGATGGTTATTCCGGGTTGTTGAGGGTGTACTCTTTGAACCTGATGACCTCCATACCGAGCCAGTCGTTTACTTCCCTGAACCTATCCTGCAGGGGTGACAGCTCGTTACGCACGAATACTTTTGCTACCTTCTCAACGTCACCGAGTTAGCCGATATTCTCGGGCTTGCCGCCCATGAGCTGGAATGGTACGCGGTGTGCACCCATCAGGTCGGCGGCGCTGGCTTTCTTGATGTTGAAAAAATCATCCTTTGTGGCGACCTCACTCAGTGGCACGATTTTAATGCCGTCCGGTTTTCCGTTTGGCGAATAAAAAAACAGGTTCTTAAAATTGCCGAGCCCCTTAGAGTTACGCATTGCTTCGCGCAGCGATTCGACGTCGGTCGCACTCTGCGCCGGGTCGTCACATACATGATGTAGCCTGCGTGCGCGCCGTTCTGGTAATACTTGCGGCGGAACAGCGTCGCGGCCTCCCGCACATGCGCGAACAAGCCGCTATCTAACCGAAAATACGAAAGAGCGCTACCACCAGTGCCAGAACATCAACTGTAGTTGCACGTTGTTTATGACAATGGAAACGATAGAGCGCTTTATTGTTACTCCGGGAGCCATTGACCCGGCACCGCCGCACCCGACTGTCGGTGGTCAGCGGCCATTGTGGCTCTGATAAATTTCCGCTAAATGCCCGCCGCGTGCGGGTTTTTTATGCCCTCAACAAAGTGGCGGTAAAAAATCCACCGCCATTCTATCGCCACTCGAAAACGAGGCAACAAAAAGGCCACTCGCGAGAGTGGCCTAACTGTATGTATTTACTGCTGAAATTTGGTGGCCCCTGTTGGGTTTGAACCAACGACCAAGCGATTATGAGTCGCCTGCTCTAACCACTGAGCTAAGGGGCCAAGCCGCGAGATTATAGGGAATCCTTAAGCGGCGGTCTACTGTTACCCGCCCGTATGTTGCTTTTCTGCACAGTTCTAGCCTGTTGTAATTGCTGGCGGATTTTGCGATAACCGCAGTAAATCCCTGTAATGGACTCACGACACTCATGGAACTTCTGGCGCCTGACCTGCGGGTGGTGTTTTGCGGCATCAACCCCGGCCTTTCTTCCGCCCATCAGGGCTATCCTTTTGCCAACGGCAGCAACCGCTTCTGGAAGGTGATCCATCAGGCCGGTTTTACCGAGCGCCAGCTGGCGCCGGAGCAGTGGCAGCAGCTGAAGGATAACGGCTGCGGCATTACTGCGCTGGTGGCGCGCCCGACGGTGGCGGCCAGCGAGCTGTCGCGCGACGAGCTGCGCAGCGGCGGTGAGGTGCTGCAAGAGAAAATCCTGCGCTACCAGCCGCGCGCGCTGGCGATTTTGGGCAAGCAGGCGTTCACCACCGCCTTCGGGGTGAAAAACGCGCCCTGGGGCAAGCAGGCGCTGATGCTGGGGGAAACCGAGGTGTGGGTATTGCCCAACCCCAGTGGATTGAACCGCGCCACGCTGGAGCAGCTTACCGCCAGCTATCGCGAGCTGTTCCTGGCGTTGCAATGATGCGGCGGGGGGGATTCAGGGCATAAAAAAACCCCGGCAGGCCGGGGTTTTTGTTTTGGGTGCGGCAGCCGGACTTAGTCGTCCAGGAAGCTGCGCAGCACTTCGGAGCGGCTTGGGTGACGCAGCTTGCGCAGCGCCTTGGCTTCGATCTGACGGATACGCTCACGGGTAACGTCAAACTGCTTGCCTACCTCTTCCAGCGTGTGGTCGGTATTCATGTCGATACCGAAACGCATGCGCAGCACTTTCGCTTCGCGCGCGGTCAGGCCGGCCAGCACGTCGTGGGTGGCGGAACGCAGGCTTTCCGAGGTCGCGGAATCCAGCGGCAGCTCGAGGGTGGTATCCTCGATGAAGTCGCCCAGATGCGAATCTTCGTCGTCGCCGATCGGCGTTTCCATCGAGATTGGCTCTTTGGCGATCTTCAGCACCTTGCGGATCTTGTCTTCCGGCATCAGCATGCGCTCGGCCAGCTCTTCCGGCGTCGGCTCGCGGCCCATCTCTTGCAGCATCTGGCGCGAAATACGGTTGAGCTTGTTGATGGTCTCAATCATATGCACCGGAATACGGATGGTGCGCGCCTGGTCGGCGATGGAGCGGGTAATAGCCTGACGGATCCACCAGGTGGCGTACGTCGAGAACTTGTAGCCGCGGCGGTATTCGAATTTGTCTACCGCTTTCATCAGGCCGATGTTACCTTCCTGGATTAGATCCAGGAACTGCAGGCCGCGGTTGGTGTATTTCTTGGCGATAGAAATAACCAGACGCAGGTTGGCCTCAACCATTTCTTTCTTCGCGCGGCGCGCTTTCGCTTCACCGATCGACATGCGACGGTTGATGTCTTTGACCTGCTCGATGGTCAGGCCGGTTTCTTCTTCGATCTGACGCAGTTTCTGCAGGCTGCGCTGCACGTCTTCGGCCACGTCTTTCAGCTTTTCCGACCATGGCTTGGCCATCGCCAGCGCGGCTTCGAACCAGGAATCGCTGGTTTCGTTGCCGGCGAACAGGGTGACGAAGTTTTTCTTCGGCATTTTGCACTGTTCAACGCACAGCTTCATGATGATGCGTTCCTGGGTGCGAACGCGGTCCATCATGGTGCGCATGCTGTTGACCAGGAAGTCGAACTGTTTCGGCACCAGGCGGAACTGCTTGAACACTTCGGACAGCTTCAGGATCTCGTCCGCGGCGCTGGCGTGGCTGCGGCCGTTCTTCTTGATCACCAAGCGCGTCGCTTCATACTGATCGCGCAGTTCGGCGAACTTCTGACGCGCCAGCTCAGGATCGATGCTGTTGTCGTCTTCGGTGTCGTCCTCTTCGGCATCCTCATCTTCTTCGTCGTCGTCTTGCTCTTCGCTCGACAGTTCGGAACCGATGTGGGTGGCGGTTGGGGCGATGTCCTCTTCCGCGTTAGGATCGACGAAGCCGGTGATCAGGTCGGACAGGCGCGCTTCGCCCGCTTCGACGCGATCGTACTGTTCAAGCAGGTAGGTAATGGCTTCCGGGTATTCGGCAACCGAGCACTGCACCTGGTTGATGCCGTCTTCGATGCGCTTGGCGATGTCGATTTCGCCTTCGCGCGTCAGCAGTTCGACGGTACCCATTTCGCGCATGTACATGCGCACCGGGTCGGTGGTGCGGCCGATTTCGGATTCCACGCTGGACAGAACCTGTGCGGCGGCTTCTTCCGCATCTTCGTCCGTGCTGTTCGAGTTTTCGGCGAGCAGCAGGTCATCGGCGTCCGGTGCTTCTTCCATCACCTGGATGCCCATGTCGTTAATCATCTGGATGATGTCTTCGATCTGATCGGAGTCGACGATATCTTCCGGCAGATGGTCATTGACCTCAGCATAGGTCAGATAGCCTTGCTCCTTACCACGGGTGACAAGTAGCTTCAGCTGTGACTGCGGGTTTTGCTCCATAAGACGGTATCCACACTTCAGAGTATTTAGGTTGGTGTCGGTCGGCGAAACCGCCAACAATAGCATTTGGGGCGTTTTCGTTATCGCCGCGGCCCACTATGGCGGCACTGTGCAGGGCTCTGCCCTCGCAATTATCGGCACTTAAGCCGTTTGGTATTCAGTTTTTCTTCGCTAAAACCTGGTTGAGGGAACGGACTTCTTCACGTTCCTCCGGGCTCAGGCCGCGCGTTCTGGCCTGGGCGATCAGCGTTTCCAGCCGTTGCTCGAGCACCGAGTCGTACAGGCTGGCCAACGTATCCAAAAAGGTCTGCTCGACCATATCCTCAACGATCATATGGTTCCAGGTCGCCAAGGTTTCAAGCTGCTGGCTGAATTTGTTGTCGCGATACAGCTCCAGCAATTGCCCGGTCGTCAGGCCCGGCTGCGCCAAACAGGTCTGCACCAGTTCGACGAACAGCGGCAATCCCGCCTGTTTGGTCTGCTCCAGCCCTTCAAGCGAAGGGATAAGTGTAGCCAACTGCGGATTTTGCACCAGTAGCCCTATCAGTATACGCATGGTTGTGCGTTTTAGCTGGGGCGCCTGATAAGGATTCGCATTTTCCGCCTGCTTGGGCATCAGCTTGTCGAGCTGGCTGTCGTCCAGCAGCCCCAGCTTGTTGCCGAGCTCCTGGCGCAGGTACAAGCGCAACGTTTCGCCCGGCACCTGAGTAATCAGCGGCAGCGCCAGCGTGCTCAGCTTAGCGCGCCCGTCCGGGCTGCTCAGATCCACCTGCGGCAGCAGGCTTTCGAACAGGAAAGTGGACAGCGGCTGCGCCTGCTCCATTCGCTGTTCGAAGGCTTCTTTGCCTTCCTTGCGCACCAGGGTGTCCGGGTCTTCGCCGTCAGGCAAAAACATGAACCGCAGCTGGCGCCCGTCGTTCAGGTACGGCAACGCGGTTTCCAACGCCCGCCATGCCGCTTCGCGGCCGGCGCGGTCGCCGTCGTAACAGCAGACGACGTTGTCGGTGGCGCGGAACAGCAGCTGAATGTGTTCAGCCGTCGTCGAGGTTCCGAGCGAGGCGACGGCATAATCGATGCCGAATTGCGCCAACGCCACCACGTCCATATACCCTTCCACCACCAGCAGCCGCTGCAGGGTAGGGTGGTTCTGCTGTGCTTCATACAGGCCGTAAAGCTGGCGGCCCTTATGGAAAACTTCGGTTTCCGGCGAGTTCAGGTACTTCGGCATGCCATCGCCCAATACGCGGCCGCCGAAGGCGATCACGCGCCCGCGTTTGTCGCGGATGGGGAACATTACCCGTTCGCGGAAACGGTCGTACGAACGCCCCTGATCGTTAGTCACCAGCATGCCGGCATCGTTCAATGCGCGGCGCGAGTCGGCGTCGCGGCCGAAACGCTTCAGGGCGTTGTCCCATCCCGCCGGCGCGAAGCCGATGGCGAAATGGCGAATAACGTCGTCACTTAATCCGCGCTGCTGCAAATAGCTGCGCGCCGGTGCCCCGGAGGACTGCTGCAGTGACTGTTGATAGAACGCGCTGAGCTGCTCCATCAGTTGGTACAGGCTCTGGCGCTGATGGCGTTCGATCTGGGTTGGCCCGGTGCCCGCTTCGTAAGGCACTTCCAGCCCGTGCATGGTCGCCAGCTCTTCGATGGTTTCGACAAACTCAAGCCGGTCGTAATTCATCAAAAAGTCGACGGCGTTGCCGTGCGCACCACACCCAAAACAGTGATAAAACTGCTTTTCGCCATTAACGGTAAATGAAGGCGTCTTTTCGTGGTGGAACGGACAGCACGCGTGGTAGTTCTTGCCTTGCTTCTTGAGCTTCACGCGGGCGTCGATCAGATCGACGATGTCGGTGCGAGCCAGCAAGTCATTGATAAATACGCGCGGAATTCGTCCAGCCATAAGCCCTTACTTCATTAGCCTATAAACGAGAACAAGCCGCGCATTCCTTTCGGAAAGCACGGCCTTCGTATGCAACTACTCGGTCTGCGCGATTTTGAAAATCAGAAATTCACGCGGTGGGGTTGCCCCCGAAGAATTAATACAGACGAGTGCGGCGTGCGTTTTCGCGAGCCAGTTTCTTCGCGTGACGTTTCACAGCAGAAGCTTTAGCGCGTTTACGTTCGGTAGTTGGTTTTTCATAAAACTCACGACGACGAACTTCAGCTAAAACACCCGCTTTTTCGCAAGAGCGTTTGAAACGACGCAGAGCAACGTCAAATGGCTCGTTTTCACGTACTTTAATTACCGGCATGTGCCTCTCACCTCAATAAAATTCGGTTTGCTGCTGGCCAAGCGCCAGCCTTTTCAAAATGGTGCGGAATTTTACTCCAATGGATGCTGCTTTGTAAAGCACCACAGCAAATTGAAACCCGCGTCGCTCTGCCGCAACGTGCGCAATTTTGCACCGGGCGCTGATTATAGACTAATCAGAAAAAAATGCTCGTGTTTAATCGCCTGGGCATTTTCTGCATGAATCATCGACATAGGTGCGAGCCGGTGACAAGATGCGCCGCGCCGGCGGTAAATGCGGCGGAATGTGGTAGACTGGCGGCCGCACGTGAATGATGGGAAATGTAATGCGAGTACTGGGTATAGAAACGTCCTGCGATGAAACCGGAATTGCAGTGTATGACGATCAAACCGGTTTGTTAGCCAACCAATTATACAGCCAGGTGAAGCTGCACGCCGACTACGGCGGCGTGGTGCCGGAACTGGCCTCCCGCGATCACGTGCGCAAAACCGTGCCGCTGATTCAGGCGGCGCTGAAAGAGGCCAACCTGACCCCGGCCGACATCGACGGCGTGGCCTACACCGCCGGGCCGGGCCTGGTGGGGGCGCTGCTGGTCGGCGCGACCGTCGGGCGCGCGCTGGCGTTCGCCTGGAACGTGCCGGCGGTGCCGGTGCACCATATGGAAGGCCACCTGCTGGCACCGATGCTGGAAGACAATCCGCCGGCATTCCCGTTCGTCGCGCTGCTGGTCTCCGGCGGCCACACCCAGCTGATCAGCGTCACCGGCATCGGTGAGTATGAGCTGCTGGGCGAGTCGATCGACGACGCGGCCGGCGAAGCGTTCGACAAGACCGCCAAGCTGCTCGGCCTGGATTATCCCGGCGGGCCGATGCTGTCGAAGATGGCGCAGCAGGGCACAGCGGGGCGCTTCACCTTCCCGCGGCCGATGACCGATCGTCCGGGGCTGGACTTCAGTTTCTCCGGGCTGAAAACCTTCGCCGCCAACACCATCCGCTCCAACGGCAACGACGATCAGACGCGTGCCGACATCGCCCGCGCCTTCGAGGATGCGGTGGTGGATACGCTGGCGATCAAATGCAAACGCGCGCTGGAGCAGACCGGCTTCAAGCGCCTGGTGATGGCCGGCGGCGTAAGCGCCAACCGCACGCTGCGCGCCAAACTGGCGGAGATGATGCATAAACGCGGTGGGGAAGTGTTCTATGCCCGCCCGGAATTTTGCACCGACAACGGCGCGATGATCGCCTATGCCGGCATGGTGCGCCTGAAGAGCGGCGCCAACCCGGAGCTGAGCGTTTCGGTGCGGCCGCGCTGGCCGCTGGCGGAATTGCCTGCGGTATAAAACAAAGGGCCGGATTATCCGGCCCTTCTGCTATTCGTCTTTCGGCTGGTCGCCGTTATCCGCGTCGTTTTTCTTCTTGCGCAGCTTGCCCCAAATCTTGCCTTCCTGGCCGCGCCACAGGCGCTGAATATTGTCGTGATGCCGCATCAGGATCAGGCAGGAGAGCATCGCCACCGGGAAGGTGAACTGCGGTTTGAACCACCAGACGTAGAACGGGGCGATCAGCGCGCTGACGATGGCGCCGAGCGAAGAGTAACCGCTGAGCAGCACCGTCAACAGCCAGGTACCGGTCATCAGGCCGGTCAGATCCCAGCCGATAGGCGCGATGGCGCCAAATGCCGTCGCCACGCCTTTACCGCCGCGGAAGTGGAAGAACACCGGATAGATGTGCCCCAGGCAGGCGGCGATCGCCGTCAGGCCGAGGTACAGCGGCGGCACATCGAGCTTGTAGGCCAGCCAGACCGGCAGCATCCCTTTCAGAATATCGAACACCAGCACCGCCGCTGCCGCCAGCCGGCCGCCGATGCGCAGGACGTTGGTCGCCCCGGGGTTTCCTGAGCCATGTTCACGCGGATCCGGCAGCCTGGCGATCCGGCAAACCAAGATCGCACTGGAAATCGAGCCGCACAGATACGCGAAGATAATCATGCCAAGCGCGGTAGCACTCATAACGCGGTTCCGTTTAATAATGGTCGTTTTACTCGCAACATCCATGGATAATACGCACATTCCGCTGGAAGTGGTATCCGGCAAGGCCAAAAACAGAGAATGACGTGATGGATATCGTATTTATTGAAGAGCTTACCGTAATTACCACCATTGGCGTTTATGAGTGGGAACAGGGCATTCGTCAGAAGCTGGTGTTCGATATCGAAATGGGCTGGGATAACCGGCCGGCCGCCGCCAGCGACGACGTAACTGACTGTCTGAGCTATGCCGACGTCAGCGACGCCGTGATCCGGCACGTTGAATCGAACCGGTTCGCGCTGGTGGAACGCGTGGCGGAGGAAATATCCGAAATTTTGCTTCAGCGCTTCAATTCCCCGTGGGTCCGTATTAAGGTCAGCAAACCGGGCGCTGTAGCACATGCCAATCGGGTCGGCGTGATCATTGAGCGCGGCACTCGTCCCGCATGATTTTATGTCATCTGCTTGCAACGAAAGACCGTTAAGCTGGTCTTAATCCTGAGAATTGTTTTAGCGGCATTGTCTTTAAGCACTGCCGCTTTTTTATGTTTATGTTAGTCGCAAATTTATGGGGTGAGCGAAGCACATGACGGACATGCATTCACTGTTTATTGCGTTTGTTCTTGGGGTTGTTGAGGGATTAACCGAATTTCTGCCGGTGTCTTCCACCGGGCATATGATCATCGTTGGCGAGTGGCTGGGCTTTACCGGCGACAAAGCCAAGACCTTTGAAGTCATCATCCAACTAGGATCGATCCTGGCGGTGGTAGTGATGTTCTGGCGCCGGTTGTTCGGCCTGATCGGCATCCATTTCGGCGGCAAGCCGGTGGAGCACGAGGGCAAAACACACGGCCGGCTGAAGCTGGGGCACATCCTGTTGGCGATGATCCCGGCGGTGGTGCTGGGGTTGATATTCCACGATGTCATTAAATCGCTGTTCGCGCCGAAAAACGTGATGTACGCGTTGGTGGTCGGCGGCCTGCTGTTGTTGACGGCGGAATGGCTGAAGCCGAAGAAACCGCGTGCGGAAGGGCTGGATGACATCACCTACCGGCAGGCGTTTTTGATCGGTTGCTTCCAGTGCCTGGCGCTGTGGCCGGGCTTCTCCCGTTCGGGTTCCACTATCGCCGGCGGTATGCTGGTGGGCGTGAACCGCTATGCGGCGTCCGAGTTCTCCTTCATTTTGGCGGTGCCAATGATGATTGGTGCCAGCGGTCTGGATCTGTATAAGAGCCTGCACTTCCTGACCTGGGGCGACCTGCCGATGTTCGCCGTCGGTTTCGTTACTGCCTTCGTGGTGGCGCTGATTGCGATCAAAACCTTCCTGTCGCTGATCAAACGCATCTCGTTCGTGCCGTTCGCCATCTACCGCTTTATCGTGGCGGCCGTAGTTTACATGGTATTCCTGTAAGCCCGATGCCAGGAAGAAACCCCGCTCCGCGGGGTTTTTTTATGCCTGATCGTTGAGGATGGTTTGATTGAGCTTCCAGTCGGCCAGCGCCTGCTGGCGACGGCGTTTGAGCTCGTCGCGGATCGCGGTGCCCTGCAGCCCGCTGGCTACCACTTCTTTAATAGATACCGCGTTCGCCACCTGATACGCCTGGCGCAGATAGTCGCCCTGCGGATAAGGATTCTCCTCAAAGCCGGTGCGGCCGCGCGCATCCGCTTCGCTGGTCAGGATCATCTGCTCCAGCCGTTGCGGTTTGCGCCAGACGTCGATGGCGTCGAACAGCTTCAACAGGGTCTCCGGACGCAGCTTGTTCACGGTATGGATCAAATCATGGTACTCGGCCACCAGCTTGCTCAAATCCCGTACCGGATTGGGCACCCGCAGCCGCTGGCACAGCGCTTCGACCAGCCGCACGCCCGCCGGGCCGTGGCCGTGGTGATGCGGCCAGAACTCTTTCGGCGTCAACCCTTTGCCGAGATCGTGGCACAGGGTGGCGAAGCGCGCGTCCACCTCCGGCGTGAGGCGGGCGGCAATCGCCAACGCCATCAGCGTGTGTACGCCGGTGTCGATCTCCGGGTGCCACTTGGCGGGAGCCGGCACGCCGAACAGCGCGTCGATTTCCGGGAACAGCACCGCCAGCGCACCGCAATCGCGCAGCACCTGAAAATAGACCTGCGGGCTCTGGCTTTGCAGCGCCTTTTCGGTTTCCTTCCAGACGCGTTCGGCGGTCAGCGCGGCCAGTTCACCGCTGTGCGCCATCTGGCGCATCAGGGCGAGCGTTTCGTCGGCGATGCGAAAACCCAGATGGGCGAAGCGGGCATTGAATCGCGCCACGCGCAGTACGCGCAGCGGATCTTCGCCGAACGCGTCGGAAACGTGGCGCAGCACGCGCGCCTGCAGATCGGCCACGCCGCCGTAAGGATCAATCAGCTCTCCTTCGGCGGAGCGGGCGATGGCGTTGATGGTCAGATCGCGCCGCAGCAGATCTTCTTCCAGCGTCACGTCCGGCGCGGCATAGCAGGTAAAACCGGTGTACCCCTGGCCGGATTTGCGCTCGGTGCGCGCCAGCGCGTACTCCTCGTGGGAGTCGGGGTTGAGGAACACCGGAAAATCTTTACCGACCTGCTGGTAGCCCAACGCCAGCAGCTCTGCCGGCGTAGCGCCCACCACCACCCAATCATGATCGACCACCGGAATATTGAGCAGGCTGTCGCGAACGGCGCCGCCGACCAGATAAATCTGCACTGTTGACTCCTGAATATCGTGTAAGGCTCTGTCTATCAGATTACATGAATTGGCCGCGGGATGTCGGCGCCAATGAAAAGGGCGCCCGCAGGCGCCCATACTCAAACTGAACGATACTGAGATCAGTTCATCCAGCGGTTGTTGTTCTTGCGGCGCGGGATCAGGTGCGGCAACAGCAGGCCCAGCAGCAAACCGACGCCGGCGACGCCGCCGCCGTACATGAACCACTGCAGGATAATGGTGCGCTGCTTGTCGTCGAGCTGCAGGTTAACGGCGTTGACCTTCTTCTGCGCGACCACCAGCTGGTTTTTCAGATCCTGGTTTTCCTTCTGCAGGCTGCTGATGGTGCTGTCGCTGCCCGCGACTTTTTCCTGCATTTCCGAGGTACGCTGGTTCCAGGTGTTGTCGATGTTGGCCAGCTTGTCGGTCAGGGTTTTCACCTGCTGTTCCAGCTCGGGCACGCGGGTGCGCAGGCTTGGCGTCTGGCTGAGCTGGTCGAGCGGGATCCAGGTGGTGCGGCCTTTCGGATCGCGGATCTGGCCGTAGTTGGTGCTGTCGTTGACGCTCAGCAGGGTCACTTCTTCACCGGCGTTGAGAGTGCCGACAATACGGTACTGATTACCTGGGCCGCTATGGACGTAAGTGCTTAACTCATCGGAGATATAGCGTTTATCTTCGGCATGTGCGGCCCAAGTGATGCTGAAGCTCAGCGCGGCAAGGCAAATCAGGCGTAATTTCTGCATTAGTTCATCGTTTCTGGGTGAATTTATGGAACGATAGTAGAGGGTTCAGTCTGACGACGCAACGCCAAAACCGGAATGAGAACTATCTTACTGTGGCTGATTCTGTGAGTTGCGCAGTGTTTTATA
The DNA here is from genome assembly GCF_052168875.1 of Serratia sp. CY38905. Classification (NCBI taxonomy): domain Bacteria; kingdom Pseudomonadati; phylum Pseudomonadota; class Gammaproteobacteria; order Enterobacterales; family Yersiniaceae; genus Serratia; species Serratia sp. CY38905. The sequence continues at coordinate 14,168 of NZ_JBJNLV010000026.1, forward strand.
ACGTAACAGGTTTTTTCTACAGTTAGCAGGGTTAAGGCGCCGGGAATCGCGGTAAGATAACGGCAACTGTGCGTCAGTGGGCAGCATACGGCGGGCCGAACGCGCCGCGCTGAAACCGACGTGAATGCATAACTTATTGGTGTTAAAGAATTATGACCGTTGAAATTGAACTGAAATTCATCGCCGCGCCGCAAGCGGTGGCCGCTCTGCCACACTGGCTCGCCGCCTGGCCGCATCAGCATTCCGCGCCGCAAAAACTGACCAACATCTACTTCGAAACGGCCGACAACTTCCTGCGCCGTCACGACATGGGGCTGCGCATTCGCGGTTTCGACGATCGCTATGAGATGACCATCAAAACCGCCGGTAAAGTGGTGGGCGGCCTGCACCAGCGCCCGGAATACAATGTCGCTATCGCCGAGCCGCAGCTGGCGTTGGCGCAGTTTCCTGCCGACATTTGGCCGCAGGATTGCGATATCGCAGCGCTGCAGCTGGCGTTGCAACCGCTGTTCCGTACCGATTTCGTGCGTGAGAAGTGGGTGGTTACTTACGGCCAAAGCGAGATAGAGATTGGCCTGGATCAGGGCGAGGTGCGCGCCGGTGATCTCAGCGAAGCCTTGAGCGAGATCGAGCTGGAGCTGCTGAAAGGCAATACCGCCGATCTGCTGGCGTTGGCCGGTGAGCTGGCGGCGCACGACGGGCTGCGCCAGGGCAGTCTGAGCAAGGCGGCGCGCGGTTACCACCTGGCGCAGGGCAATCCGCCGCGCGAGGTGCGCCCGCTGCGGGTGCTGAAGCCGGCGGCGAAGGCGAGCGTCGAACAGGGGATGATCGCCGCCTTCGAGCTGGCGCTGAGCCACTGGCAGTACCATGAAGAGCTGTGGCTGCGCGGCGACGCGCAGGCGCGCGCTTCGGTGATTGAGGCGGTCGGCACGATCCGCCAGGCGCTGGTGATCTTCGGCGGCCTGGTGCCGCGCAAGGCCAGTGCCGATCTGCGCGCCCGCCTGACCGAGCTCGAGCCGCTGTTGGCGGACAAAGCCGCGCAACCAGAGAGCCTGTGCTACAGCGCGGCCTACCTGCAATGTAAGTTAGCGCTCACATCATGGCTGGTGAGCGGAGCCTGGCGGCCGTTTATTGACGCCAAAGGGCAGGCCAAGCTGGACGGTTCTTTCAAACGCTTCAGCGACATCATGCTGGGGCGCAGCGGCGCGGAGCTGAAAGAGGCCTTCAGCCGTACGCTGAACGAAGATGAATATCAGGAACAATTGCCGCGCCTGACGCGTCAGATTTCGGCGCTGGTCCTGCTGTCGGGCGCCTACCCCGACGAGCAGACCGGCCCTTATATCGAGGCCTGGCGCGAACTGCAGGCGGCGCTGAGCGAGCGCCGCCAGGGCTGGTATGAAGCCAGCCGCAAACAGGCCTTATCGCATGCGCCATTCTGGTTAAACGGCGCGCTTCGTTAATCAAGCCGGCCCGCCAGCCGTGGGCCGCAGAACGGGTCATACACTATGTCGCCACTTTCAGCCGCGTTACAGGCTCAGGCACAGCAGGTTGTGCAGCGTTTTCAGGAAGTTCACGGCGCGGACAGCGCCTTTAGCGAGCAGGAGCAGTGGGTGCTGGCGTCGAGCGACTTCGTCAGCGACGCACTGCTCGCCCAGCCGGCCTGGCTGGCGACGCTGCGCGAACAGCCGCCGGCGCCCGGCGAGTGGCAGCACTATGCCGCCTGGCTGCAGGACGAGCTGGAAGAGGTGCGCGATGAGGCGCAGCTGATGCGCACGCTGCGTCTGTTTCGCCGTGAAACGCTGGTGCGCATTGCCTGGGCGCAGGCGCAGGGGCTGTGTTCGACCGAAGAAACGCTGCTGCAGCTGAGCGGATTGGCGGAAACGCTGATCGTCAGCGCGCGCGACTGGCTGTACCAAACCTGCTGCCGCGAGTGGGGCACGCCGTGCAACGCCGACGGTGAACCGCAGCCGCTGCTGATCCTCGGCATGGGCAAGCTGGGCGGCGGCGAGCTGAACTTCTCGTCGGACATCGATCTGATCTTCGCTTATCCGGAAAACGGCCAGACCCAGGGCGGGCGGCGCGAGCTGGACAATGCCCAGTTCTTCACCCGCCTGGGCCAGCGGCTGATCAAGGCGCTGGATCAGCAGACCATCGACGGCTTCGTCTATCGCGTCGACATGCGGCTGCGGCCGTTCGGCGACAGCGGCCCATTGGTGATGAGCTTCGCGGCGCTGGAAGACTACTATCAGGAACAGGGGCGCGACTGGGAGCGCTATGCGATGGTGAAGGCGCGCCTGATGGGCGGCGCGGAAGACGCCTACAGCCAGGAGCTGCGCAAAACGCTGCGGCCGTTCGTGTTCCGCCGCTATATCGATTTCAGCGTCATCCAGTCTTTGCGCAACATGAAGGGCATGATCGCCCGTGAAGTGCGGCGGCGCGGCCTGAAGGACAACATCAAACTGGGCGCCGGCGGCATTCGCGAAATCGAATTCATCACCCAGGTATTTCAGCTGATCCGCGGCGGCCGTGAGCCGGCGCTGCAGGGGCGTTCGCTGCTGCCGACGCTGCAGGCGGTGGGTGAGCTGGGGCTGCTGGAGGCCGAGCAGGTGCGGGCGCTGAGCGCCGCCTACCTGTTCCTGCGGCGGCTGGAGAATCTGCTGCAGGCGATCGGCGATCAGCAAACCCAGACGCTGCCGCAGGATGCGCTCGACCAGGCGCGGCTGGCCTGCGGCATGGGGCTGGCGGATTGGCCGGCGCTGATGGCGACGCTGGAGGTGCACATGCAGGCGGTGCGGGCGGTGTTCGACGATCTGATCGGCGACGATAGCCCGGATATCGGCGAAGATCCCGACTACCAGCACTATCACAGCCTGTGGCAGGACGCGCTGGAGGAAAACGAGCTGGCGCCGCTGACGCCGCACCTGGACGAAGAGGGGCGCCGACAGATGCTGCGCACCATCGCCGATTTCCGCCATGACGTCGACAAGCGCACCATAGGCCCGCGCGGCCGCGACGTGCTCGATCAACTGATGCCGCGCCTGCTGGCGGAGGTGTGCCCGCGCCAGGACGCGCCGACCGCGCTGGTGCGGCTGGCGCAGCTGCTGCTCAGCATCGTCACCCGCACCACTTACCTCGAACTGCTGGTTGAGTATCACGCGGCGCTCAGCCATCTGATCCGTCTGTGCGCCGCTTCGCCGATGGTTGCCAACCAGCTGTCGCGCTACCCGCTGTTGCTGGACGAACTGCTGGATCCGGCCACGCTGTATCAGCCGGTGGCGCTGGACGCCTACCGCAGCGAGCTGCGCCAGTACCTGCTGCGGGTGCCGGAAGACGACGAAGAGCAAAAGCTGGAGGCGCTGCGCCAGTTCAAACAGGCGCAGCAGCTGCGCATCGCCGCAGCGGATATCGCCGGCGCGCTGCCGGTGATGAAAGTGAGCGACCACCTGACTTATCTGGCGGAGGCGATCATCGACGCGGTGGTGCAACAGGCCTGGAGCGACATGGTGGCGCGCTACGGCCAGCCGACCCATCTGCAGGAGCGCGAAGGGCGCGGCTTTGCGGTGATCGGCTACGGCAAGCTGGGCGGCTGGGAGCTGGGTTACAGTTCCGATCTCGATCTGGTGTTCCTGCTGGATTGCCCGCCGGAGGTGATGACCGACGGCGATCGCTGCATCGACGGCCGCCAGTTCTACCTGCGGCTGGCGCAGCGGGTGATGCATCTGTTCAGCACCCGCACTTCCTCCGGCATTCTGTATGAGGTGGACGCGCGTCTGCGGCCTTCCGGCGCCGCGGGGATGCTGGTCAGCACCGTCGAGGCGTTCGCCGATTACCAGCAAAACGAAGCCTGGACCTGGGAGCATCAGGCGCTGGTGCGCGCGCGCATCGTGCATGGCGACCCGGCGCTGCACCAGCAGTTCGACGCGATTCGGCGCGAAATCCTGTGCAAAACGCGTGATGCGGAGACCCTGAAACGCGAAGTGCGCGAGATGCGCGAAAAGATGCGCAACCATCTCGGCAACAAACAGCGCGATCTGTTTGATATCAAAACCGATGAGGGCGGCATTACCGACATCGAATTTATCGCCCAATATCTGGTCTTACGCTATGCGCCGGGTGAACCGCGGCTGACGCGTTGGTCGGACAACGTGCGCATCTTCGAGCTGATGGCCAATTACGACATCATGCCGGAAGAGGAAGCGCGCGCGCTGACCCAGGCCTATGTCACCATGCGCGACGAGATCCACCATCTGGCGCTGCAGGAGCATTCCGGCAAGGTCGGCAGCGAGCTGTTCACCGCCGAGCGCGAGCAGGTGCGCGCCAGCTGGGCCAAATGGCTGGATTAATACCTTTTTGCGGGTATTCCGGCGGTCTGTGGTAATATCTGCGCCACTAAAATTTTGTTCTTTTTTGGAGTTATCGGATGAAAGTTACGCTGCCTGATTTTCGCCGCGCCGGTGTGCTGGTGGTCGGTGACGTCATGTTGGATCGCTATTGGTATGGGCCGACCAGCCGCATCTCACCGGAAGCCCCGGTGCCGGTGGTCAAGGTCGACACCATCGAAGAGCGTCCCGGCGGCGCGGCTAACGTGGCGATGAACATCGCTTCGCTGGGCGCCAATTCCCGCCTGGTGGGCCTGACCGGCATCGACGATGCGGCGCGGGCGCTGAGCGCCAAGCTGAATGAAGTCAACGTGCGCTGCGACTTCGTCTCGGTGCCGACCCATCCGACCATCACCAAGCTGCGCGTGCTGTCGCGCAACCAGCAACTGATCCGTCTCGACTTCGAAGAAGGCTTCTCCAACGTCGATCCGCAGCCGATGCTGGAGCGCATTCAGCAGGCGCTGCCGCAGATCGGCGCGCTGGTGCTGTCCGATTACGCCAAGGGCGCGCTCAGCCAGGTGCAGGGCATGATCCAACTGGCGCGCGCCGCCAAGGTACCGGTGCTGATCGATCCGAAAGGCTCTGACTTCGAGCGCTATCGCGGCGCGACGCTGCTGACGCCGAACCTGTCCGAGTTCGAAGCGGTGGTGGGCCACTGCAAGGATGAGGCGGAACTGGTGGCGCGCGGCATGAAGCTGGTGGCGGATTTCGAGCTGTCGGCGCTGTTGGTCACCCGTTCCGAACACGGCATGACGCTGCTGCAGCCGGGCGTTGAGCCGCTGCACCTGCCGACCCAGGCGCAGGAAGTGTTCGATGTGACCGGCGCCGGCGACACCGTGATCGGCGTGCTGGCCGCTTCGCTGGCCGCCGGCAATTCGCTGGAAGAGTCCTGCTTCCTGGCCAACGCCGCCGCCGGCGTGGTGGTGGGCAAGCTCGGTACCTCTACCGTGTCGCCCATCGAGCTGGAAAACGCGGTGCGCGGCCGGGCCGAAACCGGCTTTGGCGTGATGACCGAAGCGCAGTTGAAAACCGCTGTTGCTCAGGCGCGTCAGCGCGGCGAGAAAGTGGTGATGACCAACGGCATTTTCGACATTCTGCACGCCGGCCACGTCTCCTATCTGGCCAACGCCCGCAAGCTGGGCGACCGCCTGATCGTGGCGGTGAACAGCGACGCCTCGACCAAACGCCTGAAAGGGGAAAAACGCCCGGTCAACGCGCTGGAGAATCGCATGATCGTGCTGGGCGCGCTGGAAGCGGTGGATTGGGTGGTGCCGTTCGAAGAGGACACGCCGCAGCGCTTGATCGCCGACATTCTGCCGGATCTGCTGGTGAAAGGCGGCGATTACAAACCGGAAGAGATTGCCGGCAGTGCGGAAGTGTGGGCCAACGGCGGCGATGTCAAAGTGTTGAACTTTGAAGACGGGCTGTCGACCACCAACATCATCAAAGCGATCAAAGACGGGCGCGGCTAACGCCGGGCGACCGAAAGAACAGGGGCGCGCGGTTTAGGTGCGCGCCCTTGGCGGGAATTTATTCGTCTTCCTGCTTGGCGGCCGGCGCCGCGCTCAGCTTGCTTTCCAGCTCGGCCAGGCGCTGTTCCAACTGCGCCAGCTTCTCGCGGGTGCGCAACAGCACCTGAGTCTGCACGTCGAACTCTTCGCGGTTAACCAAATCCAGGCGGGTCAGCTGCGACTGCAGCACCTGACGGATTTTTTTCTCAACGTCTTCCCCGAATTCACGAACGCCTTTAGGCATGGACTCATGAACCTGGCGTGCGATTTGTTCGATTTTTTTCGGGTCAATCATGGCGTATCCCTTTCAGAGTTTAATTGCTGCCGCTTAGTGTAATGCGAGTTGCCCGCCGGATAAACACCATTAAGCGCATTCGCCGCGCGTGGCCGAATTGTGCTTTTGCCAATTGCCCTGTCTACCCATTAGCGTTATAGTCATCCTGCTTATTCTCAGGGCGGGGTGAAAGTCCCCACCGGCGGTAAATCACCTTCTACGGTGAAAGCCCGCGAGCGCTCAGCCAGCCTGTAAAGGCCGGTTAGAGGTCAGCAGATCCGGTGCAATTCCGGGGCCGACGGTTATAGTCCGGATGGGAGAGAGTAACGGTATCTGCCGGGCTTGCGCCCGCTTGCGTTATTTTTTTAGCTATTGCTAGCTACTCCTCAAGATCGCCCTGGTTCTGGTAATCCATAATTTTTAATGAGGTTTTTTACCATGAATCAGACGCTACTTTCAGACTTCGGCACGCCGACAGAACGCGTTGAACGCGCGATCGACGCACTGCGCAACGGGCGCGGCGTAATGGTGCTCGATGATGAAAACCGTGAAAACGAAGGTGACATGATCTTCGCCGCGGAAACCATGACCGTTGAGCAGATGGCGCTGACCATTCGCCACGGCAGCGGTATCGTGTGCCTGTGCATCACCGAAGAACGCCGTCAGCAGCTTGAGCTGCCGATGATGGTGACCAACAACTCCAGCCAGTTCCAGACCGCCTTCACCGTGACCATCGAAGCGGCGCAGGGCGTGACCACCGGGGTTTCCGCTTCCGATCGCCTGACCACCATCCGTGCGGCGGTGGCAGACAGCGCCAAGCCGAGCGACCTGAACCGTCCGGGCCACGTGTTCCCGCTGCGCGCGCAGCCGGGCGGCGTGCTGAGCCGTCGTGGCCACACCGAAGCGACCATCGATCTGGTTTCCATGGCCGGTTTCAAACCTGCCGGCGTGCTGTGTGAACTGACCAACGACGATGGCAGCATGGCGCACGCGCCGGAAGTGATCGCCTTCGCCAAACAGCACGACATGGTGGTGCTGACCATCGAGGATCTGGTGGCCTACCGCCAGGCGCACGAGAAAAAGGCCAGCTGATAGCCGGTCGCTTTCAACGATAAAAAAAGCCGCGTAACGCGTAATGCTGGTCACTTAAGGGTGGCCAGCAACTTTTTTATCTGGGTATTTCCTGCTTCTGGCTCTGAGCTCTCTCGGATAACTTCGCTCTCTGCGCCCCGGCAACACCAGCCATT
>NZ_JBJNLV010000027.1:0-20838 GCF_052168875.1 Serratia sp. CY38905
ATTGTAGGTGGGCCAGTTGGTGATTTTGAACTTTTGCTTTGCCACGGAACGGTCTGCGTTGTCGGGAAGATACGTGATCTGATCCTTCAACTCAGCAAAAGTTCGATTTATTCAACAAAACCAGTTACAGCCCTTCGGCGATGATTCTCGCCGCTGAAGCCAGCACATCGCGGCGGCTCTCTGCGTTCTGTTGCGGCTGGGTAAAATAGGTCACCAGAACCAGCGGCGCACGACCCTGCGGCCAGATCACCGCAATATCATTGGTGGTGCCGTAGTCGCCGCTGCCGGTCTTATCACCCACAGTCCACGACGTCGGTAAGCCGGCCCGAATGCTGGCTGCGCCGGTCGTATTGCCTTTGAGCCACGTCACCAACTGCGCCCGCTGGGTTTCGCCCAGCGCATGACCCAGCGTAAGCTGACGCAACGTCTGCGCCATCGCCCGCGGCGTGGTGGTGTCTCTCGGGTCGCCGGGAATGGCGGTATTCAGCGTAGGTTCAGTGCGATCCAGACGAAACGTCTCATCGCCGATCGCGCGGGCAAAAGCCGTCACGCCTCCCGGGCCACCGAGCTGGGCAATCAATTTGTTCATGGCGGTATTGTCGCTGTACTGCAACGCGGCCGCGCTCAGTTCTGCCAGCGTCATTGTGCCGTTGACGTGTTTTTCGGCAATCGGATTGTAGTTAACCAGATCGGCAGGCTTGATCTCGACAGGCTGATTAAGCAGCTGCTTTTGCGTTTCACTCTGCTTAAGCACCGCCGCGGCCGCCATAACTTTACTGGTACTGCACATTGGAAAGCGTTCATCACCGCGATAAAGCACCTGCGTATTATCTGCGGTATCGATGAGCGCGACGCCCAGCCGCCCTCCGCTGCTTTTCTCCAGCGCCGCCAGCTTTTGCTGCACCGCACTCGTCTGCGCATAAAGCGGCGCGCTGCCCAGCAGCAGCGGAATGCACGCCGCCGCCGCGAACATCATCCGTTGCACTCTCTTTGTCACCATCTCAAACTCCCAATACGGTCAATCCGTGTTACATCAGTATTCCCTAAATTCCACGTGTGTTTTTTATTAGCTTCAAAAATCACTATTTCACGAAGAATTTAGACTGCTTCTCACACATTGTAACATTATTTACAACCACCTTTCAATCATTTTTGATAAATCATTGATTTCATCTTTGCTGCAATGATACTTAATAAACTCTGCAAGTTATCCACAGAGCAACACTCAATTTTATTGATGATATTCTTATTATACCAGACATTTTTCATACACTCCCTTGTACGGATAGTTTTCCGACAACTTCATGATTACATATCTTGCGGTTTTGATTATTTTTGCTGCAAGAAATACATACTTCAAACGAAAGGTCTTTATTTGCTGTCTGTATTCTGAAGAGTCCAAGGAATCAAACTTGAACAACAAAAATAGGTTATATGAAAGCATCATCATTTGAAACACGGCTTCATTCGCCCAAAATGACTTTAGCAAGAGATGACCCACCGCCATGTCGTATTTGGCTTCTTTGATATAGTTTTCAGCATTACCACGCTTTTCATAGTATATAACTACTTTTTCAGAAAGCAAGGTAGTATTTGTTACAAAGAAAAAGTAGTCGTATTCGGAACCTTCTAAAAGTGATAATTGTGCTCTTTCTTTTTCTGGTTTCAGTACGCGAGATACGACAAATCTTCTGTCTTTTTCCCATTTAACTAATTTTGTATACAGTTCTGTAGTTTCTCTACCTTCTTCTCCTTTAACGAATACAATTGATGAATTCGTTGCTTGTGAGGTGAGTGTAGAATAACTTTTGGCTTTAATTAAATATTTGCATCCAAGAGATTCTATCGTTTCGATAATTTTTTCATCAAAGTAGCCACTATCCATTCGAAATAAAATTTCTAAATCGTCTGATTTGATGTTAGCAACAATTTCTTTGATCATTTCCGCAGCACCGTTTGCAGTGTAAGTATTGCCACTTCTTACAAATCCGGTAACATATGCTTTTAATTCGTCGCAAAATGCAAATTGGATATTGTAGCATCGGTTTCCCAGTTTCTTAGGATTATATCCTTTTGACGCACCTTCTTGATGACCTTCTACGTTAATTACACTACTATCAATATCAATCGTAATGGATGTCAATTTACTTTTAGTGAGCAGTTTTTTAAAGACTTTAAAATTAATGTCTCTAAACATTTGGGTTGTCTTGAAGTTGAAGTTTCCTAGAAACCGTGACACTGTTTCAGGTTCTTTTACGGAAATATCAAACTCGTTGACGAGGGGATCATTTTGAAGTAGCTTTAGACGTTCTAACTTATCAATGCCAATGAAGTGACCGCAGAGCATGGTCTTTATATGATTCATCTTGATTTTATTTGTTGAGTCATTATCAAATACGAGGTCATTTTCAATAAAATCAAAAATCCCATTGCTTTTTGCATTCTCAAGGAGCAGAAAAAGACCTGCATTTGATGTTAGATTCTTAGCTTTGAAATCAATTTTATTAATCATAATTAGAACCCCTTTTTACTACTTTTCTTACTATTATTTTACCATATATCGAGTCATAAAAGCTGATAATTTAACATATTTTTGAGCACTTTTCTTTCACCCAATGGGTGAAAGCTGAATTTCGAAGGAATGCATATTTATCAAGGCTTTGATTATGCTTTTTGAAGTACTGACGTAGAATCTAGGTGCTAACTTTTCCAGTTTAATGGCCTCTCGTCGGGTTGTGTAGCAACAGTGTCGCCACCGGCGGAAATCCGCCGGTTTGAATGCTTTTTTGTTCAGCAGGCGACGAGGTGCCCGTCGCCAAAATCGGTAAAGCGCTGCGGTACTCTCTGATAGCCGATGGGTTTGATCGGTTCTGGTCTTATCGGCATTGCGCTGGTGGCTCGGGGTTGCCGTCTTTGCTGAACGTCAGGTATAGGAACGGCGCTGAGCAAGTGCTGAGTATAAGGATGCTGCGGATGGTGCAACACTCGATCTCGTGGGCCGATCTCCACGAGCTGGCCGCCAAACATCACCGCTACCCGGTGGCAGATGCGCTCCACCACCGCCATATCATGGGAAATAAACAGATAGCTGAGCCGATAGCGCTGACGCAAATCTTCCAGCAGCGTCAGCACCTGCGCCTGTACTGAAACATCCAGCGCGGAAACCGATTCATCGGCGATGATCACTTTCGGGTTCAGCGCCAGCGCGCGGGCAATGCAAATGCGCTGGCGCTGGCCGCCGGAAAACTGGTGCGGATAACGCCGCATCGCTTCCGCTGGCAGGCCGACCTGCTGCAATAGCTGCGCCACCCGCTCCGTGCGCTGTACTGCGGGCATCTGCTCATGAATCAGCAGCGGCTCCCCAACCAGGTCGAAAATAGTTTTGCGCGGATTGAGCGCCGCCCAGGGATCCTGAAACACCATCTGCAAATCGCGGCGTACCGCTCTTAACGCCTCGTCCTTCAGGCCGTGCAGCTCCTGTCCGTTAAGCTGCGCGCTGCCGCTAAATGGCACCATATTCATCAGAGCTTTTGCCGTCGTCGATTTACCGCAGCCGCTTTCACCGACGATGCCCAACGTCTCGCCGGGGAAAAGATCGAAGCTGACGCCATCGACGGCATGGACTTCGCGACGCACGCGCAGGCCGTCGCCGCGCACCGGAAAGCGCACGCTGAGGTCGCGGACGCTGAGCAACGGTCGCGTCGCCTCGACCGGCGCCAGCGCGGGCGCCTGGCCCAGCACCGGTACCGCCTGCAACAGCTGGCGGGTATAAGCCGCCTGCGGCGAGGTAAACAGCGTTTTTGCCGGAGCCTGCTCCATGATTTTGCCGTGACTCATGACCAGCACATCATCGGCCATTTCTGCCACCACTCCCATATCGTGGGTGATCAACAGCAGGCTGGTGGAAAACGCCTGCTGCAGTTCGCGCATCAACTCGAGGATCTGCGCCTGAATAGTGACGTCGAGGGCCGTGGTCGGCTCATCGGCAATCAGCACCTGTGGCTGGCACAGCATTGCCATGGCGATCATCACCCGCTGGCGCATACCGCCGGAAAGCTCGTGCGGATACTGTTGCAGGCGCTTCTCCACATGACTGATTTTGACCGCGTCCAGCATCGTGCTGACCCGGCTGCGCCGTTCACGGCGGCCCAGCACTTCGTGGCGTTGCAGCGTCTCTTCCAGCTGCTGGCCCACCGTCATCAGCGGATTGAGCGAGGTCATCGGTTCCTGAAAAATCATGGCAACCGACTTGCCGCGCAGCAACTGCATTTGCCGCTCCGGCAGGCTGAGCAAATCCTGGTTATCAAAAATAATCGCGCCGCCTGGAATCTGTGCCTCCTCCGGAAGCAAACCCATGATCGCCAGCGAAGTCAGCGATTTACCGCTGCCCGACTCGCCGGCAATGCACAGAGTTTTTCCCGGCCAGAGCGCAAAGCTGACGTCATCCACCACCCGCTGTGTACCAAACTGGATCGACAGGCGCTCGACCGAGAGCAGCGGCGCCGGAAATAGGACTGCTGACATAACGCTCCTAATTAAACACGCTGTTGGGAAAATAGAACGACACCACCCAGTTAGGCCGATCGACGATTTCGCTGATGCGCAGATCGCCGCACACGGAGCAGAGCATATAGGCCTCTTCCGCCGACATCCCTTGTTCGCGGCACAGCGCATCGATGGTATAGCTTACCGCGTCGCGGGCGGCGGTCATCAGGTCAGGGCCAATGCCGGTGAAGGCGCTGTAGCCGTGCCGATCCAGATGTTGGGTCACTGGGCCAGGGGTGGCGAAACGCGGCGTTTTCAGCGGCATATCTTTAACCACTTCCAGCTTCACCACCACGTCCATCGCGCTTTCAATCGCCGTGCCGCAGACTTCACCATCGCCCTGCGCGGCGTGGGTGTCACCAATAGAAAACAACGCGCCTTCTACTTCCACCGGTAGCCATAATGTGCAGCCAGCGGCCAGATCGCGAATATCCAGATTGCCGCCCACGCGGCGCGGCGGCACCACCGAATGATGGCCCGCGGCAGCGGGAGCGACGCCGAGGGTACCGGCGAAGGGTTTCAGCGGTACGCGGCCATATCGGCCAAAGGCGCAGGGGGTTAAGCCCTGGCGGTCATATTGCCACAGCGTCAGCGCCGGATCAGAAAACTGATCGGCCAGCAGGCCGAAGCCCGGGATATTCGCAGTCCAGCCAAAGCCGCTGGGACGAAAGGATTCCAGCGTCACCTTTAGCGCATCGCCCGGCTGAGCGCCTTCCACATAGACCGGGCCACTGACCGGGTTGAGCTTATCAAACGGCAGCGTTGGGATATCCGCTGCGGTAGAACCGGCGTTGAACCAGCCGTTAGCCGCATCCAGGCAGTGAAACTCCAGTTGGCTGCCGGAAGCTACGTGCAGGACCGGGCTCAGGCTGTTATCCCAGCCGAAATGATGTTGAGCATGATGAATGGTCTTCACCAGACAATTTTGGCACATCCTGACTCTCCTTTAAGCAGCGGCGCCGTCCCGGCGCCATCAAATTATTTCAGTCCGATATAGTCGTAGTTGACTGGTACATGCACTGGATCGACATACAGCGCGTCCTCGCCCCCCATGCGTGCGGAATGTACGGTGTAGCGCTTCTCGTTGAATACCGGCACCCAGGGCGCGTCATCCATTGCAGTGATGAAGATTTTGCGCCAGGCTTCAATGCGCGCGTCCTGCTGGTCGGGTTTCACCATGCTGTCCGCCGCGGCCGCCTGCGCGTCCAGCGCTTTGTTGCAGTAGCGCGCCCAGTTCCAGCCGCCCTCTACCGCCCCGGCGCAGCCGAGGATCGGGCCATAGAAGTTGGAGGGATCCGGGAAATCGGCGATCCACGCCATGCCGCCGGACCAGACCATCGGCGCTTGGCTGGCGGAGCCGCCCGCCGCAATCACATTCGCCTGCGCCAGGGATTTGATGCTGGCGTGGATGCCCACTTTGGCCAGATCCTGCTGGATAGACTGAGCGATACGCGGCTGCGGATCGGTATTCATCACGTACAGTTCGGTAGCAAAACCGTTGGGGAAACCCGCTTCGCTGAGCAGTTGCTTCGCTTTTGCCGGGTCGTAGCTGAAACCCTGATATGCCTTGTCATAACCGGGCATGGCGGGTGGCAGTGGCTGGTTGGCCGGCGCCGCGCGTCCATTAATGATGCGCACGATGCGATCTTTGTTGACCGCCATGTTCACCGCCTGGCGGACTTTGAGATTATCGAAAGGCGGCAGCGTGGTTTTCATCGTCACGTAGCCGGTCTGCAACTGGTCGCCGGTGACCATCAGGCCCTTATAGGCCGGGTTGTTTTTAAACGACAGAAACTGTGCGGGCGGTACGCCGTCGCCGGCAATATCCACTTCGCCTTTTTCCAGCCGCAGCAGAGCGACCGAGGGATCCTGTCCCATTTCGAACTTTATGTGATCCAGCCGCGGCACGCCGGCTTTAAAGTAGTTCGGGTTTTTGCGGAAGATCAGCTCCTGGCCCAGCTTCCACTCCTGGAGCTCAAACGCGCCGCTGCCGACCGGATGCTTGCCGAAGTCGGCACCCCATTTCTCCACCTCCTCACGGGGAACCACCGAGGCAAAGTTCAGCGCCAGCACATGCAGGAAGGTGGCGTTGGGCTCTTTCAGAGTGATTTTTACCGTATGATCGTCGACGACCTCGATACCGCTCAGGGTCGTGCTTTTACCGCTAGCCTCCTCGTCATAGCCCGCGATGGGACTGAAGAACCCGGCGCCCGGACTTTGGGTTTTCGGGTTGACTGTGCGTTCCAGAGAATATTTCACGTCCGCCGCCGTGACCTCGCGGCCGTTGTGGAATTTCACCCCTTTGCGTAGCACAAAGGTGTAGACCTTGCCGTCCTCGGAAATGGCGTAGCTCTCCGCCAGGTCGTTCACCAACTCGGTGGTGCCGGGACGATAGTCCATCAGGCCGTCGAACAGGCTTTTGATCATCGACCAGTTTTGCCAGTCATAGCCAATGGCCGGATCGAGGGTCGCCACGTCGTTCTGGTAGGTCACCACGATATCGCCGCCGGTCTTCTCGTCAGCCTGCGCGCCATAAGAGAAACAGGCCGCGGCCACCGCCATTGTCAATAACGCATTTTTCATCATCTTCCCCTGCTACTTTTTGACATCAATGCGCGGATCGACCCACGGCAGCACCAGATCCGCAATAAGGTTGCCGCCAACAATGGCAACCGCTGACACGGTGGTTACCCCGACAATCACCGGGATATCCACCTGTTGAATCGCCTGCCAGGCCAGCTGACCGATACCCGGCCAGCCAAAGACCGATTCGACTACCACCAGTCCGCCCATAAAAATGCCGATATCAATGCCTATCATCGGAATTAGCGGCAGCACGGCATTCGGCAGCACGTGACGCAGCAGTACGCGGGTTCGGCCCAGCCCTTTGGCCCGCGCGGTACGGATAAAATCCTGATGCAGCACCTCAATCATCGACGAGCGCAACATGCGTGAATACCAGCCGCTGCCGAGCAGGCCGAGGGTTAGCGCCGGTAGCGCCAGATGGCTGAAGCCGCCATAGCCTCCCATCGGGAACCAGTTGAGTACCACGGCGAAAAGATAGAGAAAAAGCATCGCGGCGATGAACTGCGGCGCCGAAACACCGATAAAGGAGAGCGCCATCAGAAGCCGGTCCGCCAGCCCGCCGCGTTTTAACGCCGCCAGGGTGCCGAGTGCGATCCCCAGTACCAACTCGCAGAGAATACCCGCCGCCATCAGCTGCAGTGACGGCCCGATACGGGCGGAAACCAGTTCACTCACTTCGCTGCGCTGAATAAACGAGCGTCCCAGATCGCCGTGCAGCAGCCCCTGCAGATAACGCCAATATTGCTGATAAAACGGAAGATCCAACCCCAACTGATGGCGGATGTTTTCGACTACTTCCGGCGTGGCACTGCGCCCGGCGATTTGGCGCGCTGGATCGGCGGGCAACATAAACAGCAGCAAATAGCAGATCAACGTAACGCCAAGCAGGATCAGCCCGGCATGCAACAGACGTTTTCCCAGAAATAGCATTAGTTTCGTCCTTTTAAGCCGGGATCGAGGGCGTCGCGCAGGGCGTCACCAGCGATATTGAAAGAGAGCGACAGCAGCACAATCGCCGCGCCGGGAAAGAACACCAGCCAGGGAGCCGAAGTAAAATAGCTCTGGCTTTCAAAGATGATGTTGCCCCAACTCGGCGTTGGCGGCTGTACCCCCACCCCGAGGAACGATAGAGTAGCTTCCAGCAGGACTGTGGTGGAGATGCCTAGTGTGGCCCAGACCAGCACCGTTGGCGCCAGATGTGGAATTAAATGCACGCCGAGAATACGCAACGTTCCGGCCCCCAGGGTGCGTTCCACGGCGATAAAGTCGCGGGCGCTAAGCGCGCTAGTTTCGGCGTAGATAACCCTGGCGATCTGCACCCAGTTCACCATGGCGATCACCAGGGACACGATCCAGACACTTGGCTGGAAAATCGCCGCCAGGGCAATCGCCAGCAGCAGTGCGGGAAACGCCATCATCAGATCGGTAAAGCGCATCAGCAGCCCTCCGATACGCCCCTGCAGATAACCTGCGCTAAGCCCTACCAGGACGCCGATCAGTACTGCAGTGCCGTTGGCGACAACACCGATGAGTAACGAAGTACGAGCTCCGTAAATTAAACGCGAGAAGAGATCGCGTCCCAGCAGATCGGTTCCCAGCCAGTAAGTGCTGTTGGGAGAAAGCGGTGCGCCTTCCAGGCTCAGTCCCTCGACAAACTGTTCATCGGGATCGAAGGGGGTGAGCCAGGGGGCAAACAGCGCGCTCATCACCACCAGGAGAATAAACAGCAGCGAGAGCAGCAGGGCTGGCCGGCGCAGAAAATATCCGACTCTATTCATTGTGCTCCCCGCTTGCCGGACGACATTCGTAGCAGCCACTTCTGCGCCACCTGTGCCACCGACTGGTTCGTACACATTGATTCCGAGCGCAGGCGAACCCATGCCTGTTGTTCATCAATACTTTCCGCTTGCATCTGGGCCGCCAGAGCTTGGGTAATCTGCGGCATTGCTGCCAGACGCTGGCGCAGTAGCATCTGTTGCTGTTGAATGTCATGCAACTGCTGACGCAGCCCCACTGCCATCATCAGGGTGGTATAGATGGCTCGCTGTGTAATAGGCTTGGTAAGGAGCGCTGTTGCCCCTAACTCCAGCGCGCGCTGTACCTGGTAAAGTCCCTCATGTGAGGTCAGCGCGATCACCGGTATTCCCGCCAGATTGATCTGGCTCAGGGTTAGCGGGCTGGCGAATGCCTCCAGTTCCACCAGTACTGCACAGGGGGTGAGAGGAGGTAAAGCCTCATCTCCGGTCAGGTGATGCCAGCGGATACCCATCCGCGTCAGGTTTTTTTCCAGCGCTTCGCGACTCCTTGCTTCACAGTCTACCAGCAGGAGCGGCTGAGCATCTAAATCCGGGGACAGCAGCGTTTTCATTTAACAATCCTCAGAGCAGGTCTGGCTGCAACCGTTCGGCTTTCACGTAGCTCGGTCGCGGAGAGATAGGGATCGGGCATAACCGGCAGCGGTTCGCGATGCAGTATCTGAAAGCAAGTTTGTTGCAACTCAGCGATGTAGCAGGGCAAACAGGCGTGGTTGTTTCGAGCCATTACTGAGCGAGCGCCCGGAGAATCAACGTCGTGCTGACGATGCAGTGCCGCCAGCACCGCACCCGGCTCGCTGTTTCCGGCCTCGCGCAGGCTATTGGCAAACAACCTTACTGCCCGCCAGCCGCCGATATAGTAGTGGGAGATGCGCTGTGCGCCATGTTGCAGGTGCTGCCGCGCGCAAAAATCGAGATCGACGCTCTCAAAAAACGGTCCGCAGGAAAGCAAACGTACCGCCCTTAGTGGCGCGACTTCGGCGACTTCGGCTTCGGTAAAATTACAGCTGAGCACCGCTAACGTCCGCCGATCGCGAAGACAGGCCTCGTCCAGTGCGCGCAGAAACGCATAAGAGGTTTCGCCTACCAGGTTATTGAGTACAAAATCTACCTCTGTGCTGAGAATCGCCTCAATCAACTCGGTCACGTTGCTGTTTCTCAGGTGCAGATATTTTTCGCCCACCACCGTACCGCCGGAACCTTCCACTACCTCACGGGCGATACGATTGCTTTCCCAGCCCCAGACGTAGTTAGAGCCGATCAGCCAGGAGCGATTTCCGAACATATCCAGCGCCAGCCGCAGGAGTGGCAGCAGAGTCTGGTTCGGACAACCGCCCAGATATACGACCTGCTCGCAGCTCTCGAACCCCTCGTAAGGACAGCCATACCACAGCAGCAGGTTATGCTGCTCCAGGTCCGGGATAATCTCCTTCCGACTGGCAGAGGTAATGGTTCCGAAGATATGGCGGATGCCGTGAGCGATAAAGGTGCTCACCGCTTCACTGTAGGCTGCGAGTTCACCCGCAGGGTTGATATGTCGGGCCCGCAGCTGAAAAGGATAAGCAGGATCGGCATTGATTTCCTCTAAGGCATGGCGCGCACCAAGCAGTGTGCTGTTCGCCAGGTGGCTGTAGGTACCTTCTGTGGAAAGCAAAATTCCAATATCAATAGTTTGCACGTATGTTTGCTCTCTGCATTAATAAAAAAGCCTGATTGTCCTTATTAGGACAATCAGGCTTCATTACCTGTCGATATTTAATGGATTCAAGGCTTAAGGGTTGCCCCTGCTTGCATATACCCGACATGAAAAATTCATGCCATTTTTAAAGCACAGTTAAATCAATGGATTATTTATTTTTGGAGACACTTTTGCACCAATGGGATGCGGCTTGCTCAGTTATGGTGCAATTTTCTGATGCAGTCTGGTCTCTTCAACATGAGGTGGAGTAATGCACACCTGTTTTAGTTCCACGCACTTTTTGAGAGTTCCGGTTTTTCAGCCATCAGCAGGTGATCCTCCGGCGTCAGGTTATTCAGGGATTCATGGGGACGCTCTGGATGGAAGATCCTCGTGACGAAGCCGAATTTGCCCCCGGCCACGTGCTTTTTTTCGAGCGTAATGTTGTCCATGCATTACCAACCCTTCTTGAAGAACCCGTAATATTTCTGTCATTGGCCAGCCCTCGTCGTGCTCCTGAAGATATTACCTTTGTTGACCCGAAAGATGGCACTGCCAGAACCTTTATGGCCAGAAATAATGAGTCAGCATAAAGGGCCAGAACCAAAGGTAAGGTGGAGCGGATGGTGAAATACCTCAAGGAGAACTTCTTCGTCCGGTACCGCCGGTTCGACAGCTTCGCCCAGGTTAATCAGCTACTGGAGCAGTGGATGGCTGACGTTGCCGACAGGCGGGAACTTCGCCAGTTCAGGCAGACACCGGAACAGCGCTTCACGCAGGAACAGGAGCATCTGCAGCCGTTGCCGGATACGGACTTCGATACCAGCTACTTCGATATCCGTCATGTCTCCTGGGATGGCTATATCGAGGTTGGCGGAAACCGTTACAGCGTGCCGGAAAGCCTGTGTGGCCAGCCGGTATCAATACGGATTTCGCTGGATGATGAACTGCGGATCTACAGTAATGAGCAGCAGATGGCATCGCACCGTCTCTGTTCGGCTGCATCCGGCTGGCAGACCGTGCCGGAGCATCACGCCCCGCTCTGGCAGCAGGTCAGTCAGGTGGAACCCGAAATCTGATTTATTCAACAAAGCCGCACCAAATCATCACTCGAAGATATTCAGGCATGGTACATCCGCGGCAAGCCCCTAATTTGTACTGAGGGGCAAAGTGAAAAAAGTTACTTTTTGTTGAAACGACAGTTAGCAATAACCCCCGCTTGCGGGGGCCATACCCACCAGGAGCAAACGCAGAAAGCCCGAGATACTTCTGCTGTACCGGGGGCTGGCGACATTTCAGGCAACACTCATAGTTGACATCCTCCCCGCCCTAAAGGGCGGGGAGGATGTCAATAATAGCAGACCACATCATGATGTCATTCTGACCGACAGATGCCAGAAGCAGAGGATCCATCCCATTTTATACCTACCTTATAACACTTAGAAAAACAACATGTTAAAAATGTTTATTGGAAACAATTTTATTTCCAATTGTAATGATAACCATTCTCATATTAATATGGCTACGTGATAATTAACTTTTGATGCACTCCGCATGTCTGACCGTGCCACTACCACAGCTTCCTTAACGTTCGAGTCGCTTTATGGCACCCATCACGGCTGGTTGAAAAGTTGGCTGACGCGCAAACTCCAGTCTGCCTTTGATGCAGATGACATTGCCCAGGACACTTTTTTGCGGGTAATGAGCAGCGAAACGCTCTCGACGATCCGCGATCCTCGCTCTTTCCTGTGCACTATCGCCAAACGCGTGATGGTGGACCTGTTTCGCCGAAACGCGCTGGAAAAAGCGTATCTGGAGATGCTGGCGCTTATGCCGGAGGGGGGAGCGCCTTCACCTGAGGAACGCGAAAGCCAGCTCGAGACCCTACAACTCGTCGACAGCATGCTGGACGGGCTAAACGGAAAAACACGTGAAGCGTTTCTGCTTTCGCAACTGGATGGCCTGACATACAGCGAGATTGCGCACAAACTCGGTGTTTCCGTCAGCTCCGTGAAAAAATACGTGGCGAAAGCCGTCGAGCACTGCCTGCTGTTTCGTCTGGAGCATGGGTTATGAATCCTTCGTTAACCGATTCCCGCCGTCAGGCGCTGCGTTCAGCTTCCCACTGGTATGCCGTGCTAAGCGGCGAGCGCGTCAGCCCACAACAGGAAGCGCGCTGGCAACAGTGGTATGAACAGGATCAGGATAACCAGTGGGCCTGGCAGCAGGTTGAAAACCTGCGCAACCAGCTTGGCGGTGTGCCTGGCGACGTTGCCAGCCGGGCGCTGCACGATACCCGCCTCACCCGCCGTCACGTGATGAAAGGATTACTGCTGTTGCTCGGCGCTGGCGGAGGCTGGCAACTCTGGCAGTCGGAAACCGGCGAAGGTCTGCGGGCAGATTACCGCACCCCCAAAGGCGCAGTCAGCCGTCAGCAACTGGAAGATGGCTCCCTGCTCACGCTGAATACCCAAAGCGCGGCGGATGTGCGTTTTGATGCGCATCAGCGCACCGTCCGGCTCTGGTACGGTGAAATCGCCATTACTACCGCGAAAGATGCGCAGCAACGCTCCTTCCGCGTCCTGACCCGTCAGGGCCAACTCACCGCTTTAGGGACAGAATTTACCGTCCGCCAGCAGGATAATTTCACGCAGCTTGACGTGCAGCAGCACGCCGTGGAAGTGCTTCTCGCCAGTGCCCCCGCGCAAAAACGCATCGTGAACGCTGGTGAAAGCCTGCAGTTCAGCGCCTCTGAGTTTGGCGCAGTGAAACCGCTGGATGACGAGAGTACAAGCTGGACGAAGGGCATCCTGAGCTTCAGCGATAAACCGCTGGGTGAGGTGATAGCCACGCTAAGCCGTTACCGCAACGGCGTGCTGCGCTGCGATCCCGCCGTTGCCGGGCTGCGCCTGAGCGGGACGTTCCCGCTGAAAAATACCGATGCGATCCTGAACGTTATCGCTCAAACGCTTCCCGTTAAAATTCAGTCTATTACGCGGTACTGGATAAACATTTCACCGCTGTAAGAAAAATAATTCTCATTTCGATTGTCCTTTTTACCTTCTCGTTCGACTCATAGCTGAACACAACAAAAATGATGAATGATGATGGAGAAGGTATGACGCCGTTACGCGTTTTTCGTAAAACAACACCTTTGGTTAACGCCATTCGCCTGAGCCTGCTGCCGCTGGCCGGTCTCTCGTTTTCCGCTTTTGCTGCACAGGTTGATATCGCACCGGGATCGCTCGACAAAGCGCTCAATCAGTATGCCGCACACAGCGGAATTACCCTCTCGGTTGACGCCAGCCTGACGCGCGGCAAGCAGAGCAACGGCCTGCACGGAGATTACGACGTCGAGAGCGGCCTGCAACAGCTGCTGGACGGCAGCGGACTGCAGGTAAAACCGCTGGGAAATAACAGCTGGACGCTGGAGCCCGCGCCCGCGCCAAAAGAAGATGCCCTGACCGTGGTCGGCGACTGGCTGGGCGATGCGCGTGAAAACGACGTATTTGAACATGCTGGCGCGCGTGACGTGATCCGCCGTGAGGATTTCGCCAAAACCGGCGCAACCACCATGCGTGAGGTGCTTAACCGCATCCCTGGCGTCAGCGCGCCGGAAAACAACGGCACCGGCAGCCACGACCTGGCGATGAACTTTGGCATCCGGGGCCTGAACCCACGCCTCGCCAGCCGCTCGACCGTCCTGATGGACGGCATCCCCGTCCCCTTTGCCCCTTACGGTCAGCCGCAGCTTTCACTGGCTCCCGTTTCGCTCGGCAACATGGATGCCATTGACGTGGTGCGCGGTGGTGGTGCGGTGCGTTACGGACCGCAGAGCGTGGGCGGCGTGGTGAACTTTGTTACCCGCGCCATTCCGCAGGACTTTGGTATCGAGGCGGGGGTGGAAGGTCAGCTCAGCCCAACCTCTTCACAAAACAACCCGAAAGAGACGCACAACCTGATGGTGGGCGGCACAGCGGACAACGGTTTTGGCACCGCGCTGCTCTACTCCGGCACGCGCGGCAGTGACTGGCGCGAGCACAGCGCCACCCGCATCGACGACCTGATGCTGAAAAGCAAATATGCGCCGAATGAGGTGCACACCTTCAACAGCCTGCTGCAATATTACGATGGTGAAGCCGACATGCCCGGCGGCCTGTCCCGCGCGGATTACGACGCCGATCGCTGGCAATCCACCCGCCCGTATGACCGCTTCTGGGGCCGTCGCAAGCTGGCGAGCCTGGGCTACCAGTTCCAGCCGGACAGCCAGCATAAATTCAACATTCTGGGGTTCTACACCCAAACCCTGCGCAGCGGCTACCTGGAGCAAGGCAAACGCATCACCCTCTCGCCGCGTAACTACTGGGTGCGCGGTATTGAGCCACGCTACAGCCAGAGCTTTATGATCGGCCCTTACGCGCACGAAGTGGGCGTGGGCTATCGCTATGTGAATGAATCAACGCATGAAATGCGTTACTACACCGCCACCAGCAGCGGGCAGTTGCCGTCCGGCTCAAGCCCTTACGACCGCGACACGCGTTCCGGCACCGAGGCGCACGCCTGGTATCTGGATGACAAAATCGACATCGGCAACTGGACCATCACGCCGGGTATGCGTTTCGAACATATCGAGTCATACCAGAACAACGCCATCAAAGGCACGCACGAAGAGGTGAGCTATAACGCACCGCTTCCGGCGTTGAACGTGCTCTATCACCTGACTGATAGCTGGAATCTTTATGCAAACACTGAAGGCTCGTTCGGCACCGTACAGTACAGCCAGATTGGCAAGGCTGTGCAAAGCGGCAATGTGGAACCGGAAAAAGCGCGAACCTGGGAACTCGGTACCCGCTACGACGACGGCGCGCTGACGGCGGAAATGGGGCTGTTCCTAATTAACTTTAACAATCAGTACGACTCCAACCAGACCAACGACACCGTCACTGCACGTGGCAAAACGCGCCATACCGGGCTGGAAACGCAGGCACGTTACGACCTGGGTACGCTAACGCCAACGCTTGATAACGTTTCCGTCTACGCCAGCTATGCGTATGTGAACGCGGAAATCCGCGAGAAAGGTGACACCTATGGCAATCAGGTGACATTCTCCCCGAAACATAAAGGCACGCTGGGCGTGGACTACAAGCCGGGCAACTGGACGTTCAATCTGAACAGCGATTTCCAGTCCAGCCAGTTTGCGGATAACGCCAATACGGTGAAAGAGAGCGCCGACGGCAGTACCGGCCGCATTCCCGGCTTCATGCTCTGGGGCGCACGCGTGGCGTATGACTTTGGCCCGCAGATGGCAGATCTGAACCTGGCGTTCGGTGTGAAAAACATCTTCGACCAGGACTACTTCATCCGCTCTTATGACGACAACAACAAAGGCATCTACGCAGGCCAGCCGCGCACGCTGTATATGCAGGGGTCGTTGAAGTTCTGATGTGTTAACGCCCGGCTTGCCGGGCTTTTAGCTGGAATGTGACTATGTTGGCATTTATCCGTTTTCTTTTTGCAGGCCTGCTGCTGGTGATCGGCCACGCCTTTGCCGCCACGGTTCAGGACGAACACGGCACGTTTACACTCGATAAAACGCCACAACGGATTGTGGTGCTGGAACTCTCGTTCGCCGATGCGCTGGCCGCCGTGGACGTCAGCCCGATCGGTATTGCCGACGATAACGATGCAAAACGCATCCTGCCCGAAGTGCGTGCGCACCTGAAACCGTGGCAGTCCGTCGGAACGCGCGCGCAGCCGAGCCTGGAAGCCATTGCTGCCCTGAAACCAGACCTGATCATTGCCGACAGCAGTCGCCATGCGGGGATTTACACCGCCTTGCAGCAAATCGCGCCGGTACTGCTGCTTAAGTCCCGCAACGAAACCTACGCTGAAAATTTGCACTCAGCGGCTATCATCGGCGAAGTGGTAGGTAAAAAACGAGAGATGCAGGCGCGTCTGGAACAACATAAAGAGAAGATGGCGCAGTGGGCCAGCCAGCTTCCCACAGGGACACGCGTGGCCTTTGGCACATCACGCGAACAGCTATTCAACCTGCATACCCAGGAGACCTGGACCGGCAGCGTGCTGGCTTCTCTGGGGCTGAACGTTCCCGCTGCGATGGCGGGCGCGTCCATGCCGTCCATCGGCCTGGAGCAACTGCTGGCGGTCAATCCTGCCTGGCTGCTGGTTGCCCACTATCGCGAAGAGAGCATTGTTAAACGCTGGCAACAAGATCCGCTCTGGCAGATATTAACCGCCGCGCAGAAGCAGCAGGTTGCTTCAGTCGACAGTAACGCCTGGGCGCGGATGCGCGGTATTTTTGCCGCAGAGCGTATTGCCGCTGACACGGTAAAAATCTTCCACCATCAGCCGCTTACCGATATGAAATGACCGCGCTAAAACACCCGGTGCTGCTGTGGGGGCTTCCCGTTGCAGTACTTATTATTATTTTCTGGCTGAGTCTGTTTTGCTACTCGGCCATTCCTGTTTCCGGAGCAGACGCAATCCGCGCCCTGCTGCCTGGACACACGCCAACGCTACCAGAAGCGCTGGTGCAAAACCTTCGTTTGCCGCGAAGCCTGGTCGCCGTTCTGATCGGCGCAAGCCTGGCGCTCGCGGGCACGCTGCTGCAAACCCTGACCCACAACCCAATGGCCTCTCCTTCACTGCTCGGCATTAACAGCGGCGCGGCGCTGGCTATGGCGCTTACCAGCGCGCTGAGTCCGACGCCGGTTGCAGGCTATTCCCTGTCGTTCATCGCGGCATGCGGGGGCGGCGTGAGCTGGCTGCTGGTCATGACCGCAGGAGGCGGGTTTCGTCATACCCAGGACAGAAACAAACTGATCCTCGCGGGTATCGCGCTGTCGGCCTTTTGTATGGCCCTGACCCGCATCACCCTACTGCTGGCCGAAGATCATGCTTACGGCATCTTTTACTGGCTGGCAGGCGGAGTGTCCCACGCCCACTGGCAGGATGTCTGGCAGCTCTTGCCGGTGGTGGTCACTGCAGTCCCTGTCGTGTTGCTGCTGGCGAATCAACTGAACCTGCTCAACGTCAGCGACAGTACCGCCCATACGCTGGGAGTGAACCTGCCGAGACTACGTTTGATCATCAATATGTTAGTGCTGCTTCTGGTTGGCGCGTGCGTCAGTGTGGCAGGTCCGGTGGCGTTTATCGGCCTGCTGGTGCCACATCTGGCGCGCTTCTGGGCAGGCTTCGATCAGCGCAACGTACTGCCGGTGAGCATGCTGCTGGGGGCCACGCTGATGCTGATGGCAGATGTACTCGCACGCGCGCTGGCCTTCCCCGGCGATCTGCCCGCAGGCGCAGTGCTGGCGCTGATTGGCAGTCCTTGCTTTGTCTGGCTGGTGAGGAGGCGAGGATGAAAATTGCGCTGGTCATTTTCATCACCCTTGCCCTGGCAGGCTGTGCGCTGTTATCACTCCATATGGGGGTGATCCCCGTGCCGTGGCGCGCGCTGCTGACCGACTGGCAGGACGGACGCGAGCATTATTATGTATTGATGGAGTACCGACTGCCGCGCTTGCTGCTGGCACTGTTTGTCGGTGCAGCCCTCGCCGTGGCGGGCGTGCTGGTACAGGGGATTGTGCGTAACCCGCTAGCATCACCGGATATTCTCGGCATTAACCATGCCGCCAGCCTTGCCTCTGTGGGAGCACTGCTTCTTATGCCATCACTATCCGTGATGGTGCTGCCGCTGCTGGCCTTTGCGGGCGGTATGACGGGGTTGATCTTGCTGAAGATGCTGGCAAAGACCCACCAGCCGATGAAGCTGGCGCTCACCGGCGTGGCGCTTTCCGCCTGCTGGGCGAGCCTGACGGATTACCTGATGCTCCTGCACCCGCAGGATGTAAACAGTGCCCTGCTGTGGCTGACGGGTAGCTTATGGGGGCGCGACTGGCACTTTGTGAAGATTGCCGTGCCGTTGCTCATTCTGTTTTTGCCGCTGAGCCTGCGCTTTTGTCGCGATCTCGACCTGCTGGCGCTGGGCGATGCACGAGCAGCCACGCTCGGCGTGTCGGTTCAGCGCACCCGGTTCCAGGGGCTGATGCTGGCTGTCGCGATGACAGCAACCGGCGTGGCCGTCTGTGGCCCGATAAGTTTTATTGGTCTCGTCGTGCCGCACATGGTGCGCAGGATCGCCGGCGGGCGTCACCGCTGGCTGATGCCCGTTTCGGCCCTGACGGGCGCGTTGTTGCTGGTCATTGCCGATCTGCTGGCACGAATCATTCATCCGCCGCTGGAGCTTCCGGCAGGCGTGCTGACCGCCATTATCGGCGCACCGTGGTTTGTCTGGCTGCTTGTGAGAATGCGATAAATGAGATTACGTACTGAAAATCTGACCGTCAGCTATGGCGCACAAACCGTGCTGGATGGACTTTCTCTCGCCCTGCCTGCCGGAAAAATCACGGCCCTGCTCGGCCCTAACGGTTGCGGGAAATCGACGCTGTTGAACTGTTTTTCTCGCCTGTTAACACCAGACTCTGGCGAGATATTGCTTGATGAAAAACCCATAGCCGGTTTTTCCGCCCGCCAGCTGGCTCGCCGCCTGGCTTTACTGCCGCAACACCATTTATCCCCCGAGGGGATCACTGTACGGGAACTGGTTTCCTACGGCCGCAGCCCGTGGCTGTCGTTGTGGGGGCGACTCTCCGCGGAAGACAACGAGCGGGTCAACGTGGCAATGAGTCAGACCCGGACGCGCAATCTGGCTGACCGCAGGTTAACCCAGCTTTCCGGCGGCCAGCGCCAGCGTGCGTTTCTGGCGATGGTGCTGGCACAGGATACCCCACTCATTCTTCTTGATGAGCCTACGACCTACCTCGATATCAATCATCAGGTTGAACTGATGCGCCTGATGGTTGAACTCAAAAGGCAGGGGAAAACCGTAGTGACGGTACTCCACGATCTGAATCAGGCCAGCCGCTATTGCGATCATCTGGTGGTACTGGCAAGCGGTCGCGTGATGGCGCAAGGTGCTCCGGAAGCAGTGATGAAACCAGAGCTTCTAAAGACGGTGTTCAGCGTAGAAGCGGAAATCCATCCCGAACCGGTATCTGGCAGACCCATGTGTGTGGTGAAGTAGTCTGGCGAAGTCATAAGGATCATCACAGGACAGATAAAGGAAGTGATAACCACCTGCCAACAGGCACCAAAATCTGGCTGGTTGCCGGTATCACCGACATGCGCAACGGCTTCAATGGTCTCGCCGCAAAGGTGCAGACGATGCTGAAAGATGACCCGATGTCCGGCCATGTCTTCATCTTCCGGGGCCGCAGCGGCAGTAAGGTCAAACTGCTGTGGTCCACCGGCGACGGACTGTGCCTGCTGACCAAACGGCTGGAACGCGGCCGCTTCGCCTGGCCCTCTGCCCGCGATGGCAAAGTGTTCCTGACCCCGGCGCAGCTGGCAATGCTTCTGGAAGGCATCGACTGGCGGCAGCCTAAAAGACTGCTTACGTCCCTGACCATGTTGTAGGCCTCTTTATCCTGGTTGTCGTTGAATAAGCCTGGTAAAATGCGGGCTTATGAACAACACCTCCCCCTGACGACATCCTTCTGCTGAAACAGCGCCTGTCCGAACAGGAAGCGCTGAACCGCGCCCTGCTGGAAAAGCAGGCCGACCGGGAGCGCGAAATAGACCATCTGCAGGCGCAGCTGGATAAGCTTCGCCGGATGAACTTCGGCAGTCGTTCTGAATAAATCTCCCGCCGCATCGCGCAGATAGAAGCCGACCTGAACCGGCTTCAGACAGAAAGCGATACGCTGACGGGTCGGGTTGCCGATACGGGCCGGGCCCCGTATCGTTTTAACCCTGAATATTCATCGCAGATATTGTTTCGGGTTTTCCGGTATACCAGCCCTGAACTAGGTAACCGGGGCCAAGAGAACAGGCGAATTCAAACTGTCCTGGCGTTTCCACCCCTTCAAACACCAGTGGTTTGCCAGTACCACGTAACCCTTTCACCATAGAAACAAGTAGCGCTCGCTTCACCGGGTCATCAATATTGGCAATAAAAATACGGTCTATTTTTATCTCATCGAAATCCAGTACCGTCAGCCATTCAATATGGGGGCCGCTTGGAAAACGGAATCTATGGTCACTCCCGTTTTTGCAACACCGATTTTGACGACAAGTTGGCTTGCTTGAATCTATCCGGCGTCTGAATGGGATTTTATTCCCGCGCCTCGATGA
>NZ_JBJNLV010000028.1:0-11773 GCF_052168875.1 Serratia sp. CY38905
CCGTTTTCGATGTTGAAAATGCGATCCCAACCATAATGAGCTGAACTTGGAAGATTTTGATATTAAAGCTGGTATGGATGCATTCCTCATTGGTTATCCTCTAGGTATGGTTGCCGGGGGGAATCTACCAATATGGAAAAGAGGTAGTGTAGCTTCTGAACATGATGTAAATATTGACAAACTACCTAAGTATTTTATTGATACAGCCACAACTAAAACTGGCATGTCAGGCTCTGCTGTATTTATAAAATCAAATGGATTTACTTTTCCAAAAGGAAAGGAAAATATTGATGATATGATTATGTCACAATGCTATACCTTTGGAGGAGTCTATTCAGGACGCTCTCAATTAATACACTCCGGAAGTAGTATTTATCCCGACCTAGCAATTGTTTGGAAAGAATCAGCGATAATTGAAATTATTGAAGGTAAGCACAAATCAAAACATGTATATTACGGATGAATACATGTGTGATGATATTTAGAGTTTAATTTTGATAAAATTTGTTAAAAATGAATCCAATCTAGGTTAGAGCTGCTTCGAACTTCTGCTCTTCGCTCATAACGGACTGCGCTCACTTATTGCAGTGAGCGTTACCTTGTGTTTAATGCCAGCCTGGTATAGTCAGGTTGACAGTACCGGTTTCAGGTCTTCGTCATTAAAAACGGTTCGGGTCTTCAGGACGCCATAACACCAGTGCACCAGTTTCCGCATCAGCGCGCCAATGGCCACCATTTTAGGTTTACCCCGCAGGCACATCTCATCGTAAATAAGAGCAATCCAGTACTTAGTCTTGGTGAGCATGATGCTCAGAGAATGCTAATTGGTCCAACTGAAATACAATACACCATTCCAATTAATGCGCTAAAAGGAGATGTCGACAAAATAACTGTAATACCTTTACAAATAACATACACGACGTTAAAAGATGGCTTTTGGAACAAAGCGTTTAATAACAGAGAAAGTATGAGTCGCC
The DNA here is from genome assembly GCF_052168875.1 of Serratia sp. CY38905. Taxonomy (NCBI): domain Bacteria; kingdom Pseudomonadati; phylum Pseudomonadota; class Gammaproteobacteria; order Enterobacterales; family Yersiniaceae; genus Serratia; species Serratia sp. CY38905. Next base: position 978 of record NZ_JBJNLV010000028.1, read on the forward strand.
AATTACCTATAGTTTTACTGCCGGTAAATATGGCTAAGTACAATTTTATTGTAGAAGTAAAAAGTGAAAATAAAATAATTAGGACATTTGAATCTCAATATCAAAAATTTCGAGGAAAAAATGAAGATGATGTGAAAATTGCGAGACCTCCAGAGGGCTGGCGATGGGATTGGTCACAAGGAGTAAACGCGTTTCACCAAATAGGACATGGTGGTGAAGCCGGACATTGTAATGGGATAAGAGCTAATGAATCAACTCCAGACGGAATAACTCATACAGCTCATCTTGATAGAATAACGGAATTCAATCCACTAAGAGTGGTATATGGTCCTGGATGGCAAAATTGTTCTGTTGTAGGGCCTGTTTATCAGATGACCTCTACAACCACAACAAACCCCACTGAGTCAGGGGTTATAAATTGGACTGATGATGTTAAGTTGAATTTGCCAAAAGATACAGATTCGCTTTCTCTTGAAATTACAACTTTTGATGGGCGAAAAAGAATGTTCTCTGATAGTGGTGCGGATGAATTTTTTGATGTGATTAAAGGAAAGAATGAAGTTATAATTAGGCCTAAGCAACCAACCGATTTATAGATAATCTAACTATTAAAAATGCCTTCCAGGTAAATATCTGGAAGGTGTCAAGTCTAGTCAATGGTACTCTTATATATAGAAAATGAAAAATATTTCATTCTAAAGTATCTACGCCTTCCCTTCATTAGGGTATTTTATTTGGACTACAAAGCTTTCATGGGTATCTTTTTGATGGTTTATACGCGGTGGAGTTCTTAACTTAGCCCAGAGCGGACATTACAACTTTGCTGTTACACTGCATGTCAAGGCTAGATAGAAATGTTTATTCGCTGGCTAAATAGAAATGTTTAATCCTGAGGAGTAAATGAGATATATAAATGTAGAATCCAGTTTCATGAACTGACTCTGCATCATTAGCTCTATATATTTTAGCACGTATTTTGTACGACTATACGTATTTATGGCGATTTCACGCTCAATACGTACAATGAACATATTTACGTACAATGTACACATTGAGCGTACAAAGGCATTCATGATTAGAGAAAGTTAAGAAGATTCTTCAGGTATGCGTTAGGGGGTTCTAAATAGTCATTTCAACGAGCAGGGCGCTCGCTTGCTCCTACCAGCTATTTCCCCATTTAGACATTCAGCCATTGCTGGACAACACGTAACGTCTGAGCAGCGACGCACTGGCTACTGAGCCAGCGATATACCCTATACCGTGCGGCTAGAGAGCGCCAACCGGAACGCTGATCGCGAGGAACTCGAAACTGGCAGAGGAAAGCTGAGGTTACCCTGAACCTGGAGTGGGAAAAGTAGGCAGTATAGTGAACGTCAGGGATGATAACTTCTCTGGCACTTACCGTTATAGATACAAACCAATCTCTTGAAAAGAAATAAAATAAAGGGTATGTTGAAATCTTTAACATGGCTTGAGTTCATTATGGAACTTTATATCAGAGCAATAATTGGTAGCATGGCCTTTTCATTAGTTTCCTTGCTAATTATTTTCCTTCTGCTAAACCTCGTTCTTTCACTAATTCCATATTTTAAAAGCAAGACTAAATTTACCACCCTGATTTCGTTCCTAATGTCTTGGATTTTGATTGGATTGATTGTTCCTGCATTTAGCTTGCAATACTTCATGGATAACACTTACTATCTCTATAGCCTCGAATTAGTGCTTTCTTTGGTGACTATTATTTTATTTACTTTTTGTGGTAAGCAAAAAATCATAAATAAATGATGTTTTTTTGGACTAAGGGCACCAAAGCTGAACTGACTCCATCAAGTTGGACGGTTTACTAGACGGTTATCAGGGCTTGGGTCCGGTACTCTACCGGACTCAGGCCTTTTAGTATTAGCTTTATTCTTTCATGATTGTAATCATTTAAGCCGTTCTGTCCATCAGGATCGGATAACGGGTGCTATGGCGAAGGCTATCCTGTCGACTAACGCTGATTTACTCTACACGTAACCTTTATTTATATTACCCCTGTTTTTTCCCGAAAATCTCCTCAGACCGTGACTGAAGTTTTATCAGAGCATTGAGCATATCGTCCTGGTCCAGAGAACGCTGGGATTTTTTCGTCGTGGGGGCTTTACGTCTGCGTGAAGGGCCGTCACCTGATGGCAATGATTTTGAACGGTTATTATCCCGTTCGACCTGTACCAGTTTCGCCACTTCCAGCGCTCTGCCAAGACGCTTATTGTCGACAATAGCACCCTGGTCAATTTCAGAAAGCCTGTCCTGAGTTAGAACCATGAGTGAAGCGGCCTAGGACTTGTTAACTGTAGAATAAACATAACCATCTAGCCAGAATTAAACATTAGCATTTAGCTACTACACTGCAACTTCGCTTAATGCGTTTTATGTTAAATATCAGTTAGTTGCATCACTTTGGCGCTGATCCCGAGGCCAAAGTGGAGCCCTCCGTCGGTCTCCACTATTAGCGCTACCGGGTAAGCCGTCAGGCATGGCCCGGTTTAAAAAGATATGCTGACAGTTCTGCTGCAGTTATATCAAACTCGAGTTGCTGGATTAATTCCGCCAGTTTTTTCTCTGCAGTATCACGATCAATCTGATTCTGTACTATCTGGAGAGCAACCTGTTTTAGCTCCGGAGGGAGGTGTTCCAGATTGATATGATTACCATCCGAAATGTCATCAACCGGATTCTCGAAGAGCCAGCCGTAACTCATAAGGTCACCTGTTCTATTTCACAAATTTCCAGACACCTGACGGTACCCGGTCATACAACTTTCCCATCATCATCTCCGCCAGCCGGTGATCAACCGCGGCATTGAAATGCTCAAGCTCATCATCTGACAGAGAATATTTATTTTTTTCTATTACTGAGGTGTCCCGGTAATATAGGGGCAAATCCATTTTGTGACTGAAATCGCTCTGGATGAAATGCAGGAACATCTTAGGAAAACACCTTCACTCCGGTTATCACTGAACGTCGGGGATGATGAAATGACGGACAACCTGTACCTTGAACGACTGGTATCCGGCTGCCGTCGCCATGATATTCAACACAGACAGATCAAACTGGAGATCACGGAAGATTCGCGCTCTGAATCAGGTCTGATAGCCGCATTCTGCCAGCAAGCTAGGCAACATGGTTTTATGATTTCACTGGATGATTTCGGCACGGGAACCGCCAATATTGGGGTCCGCTTGGAAAACGGAATTATCCTACGCTAAGCCTGTTTTTTGTACATATTACTATTCACTGAGCGTAATGCGCGGTATTTACCCTGTCCCAGTTTGAGGTTCGTTCTCCAGACGTAATCCCCGCTCAGGTTGATATGTTCCCATCACCAGTGGTGACAGATGGGTAATCAGTTGCTCATTAATCGGGATCCCTTTTCGTCTCAAAGAATCTATCGCTCTTTCTATATACCCCGTATTCCACAGTGAGATCGCCGCAGTCAACAACGTCAGACCGCTGGCTCGATAGCTCTGATTCTCCAGCCCCCGATCTCTGATTTCACCCAGCCGATGCATAAAGACCGCTCGCGCAAGGGCATTGCGAGCCTCACCTTTATTCAGCCCCGCCTGTATTTTAACGAGGAATATACATGCGACGTAATGCACAAAAATGGGTGATGCTGCCAACTTACTGATTTAGTGTATGATGGTGTTTTTGAGGTGCTCCAGTGGCTTCTGTTTCTATCAGCTGCCCCTCCTGTTCAGCTACTGACGGGGTGGTGCGTAACGGCAAAAGCACTGCCGGACATCAGCGCTATCTCTGCTCTCACTGCCGTAAAACATGGCAACTGCAGTTCACTTACACCGCTTCTCAACCCGGTACGCACCAGAAAATCATTGATATGGCCATGAATGGTGTTGGATGCCGGGCAACCGCCCGCATTATGGGCGTTGGCCTCAACACGATTTTACGTCACTTAAAAAACTCAGGCCGCAGTCGGTAACCTCGCGCATACAGCCGGGCAGTGACGTCATCGTCTGCGCGGAAATGGACGAACAGTGGGGCTATGTCGGGGCTAAATCGCGCCAGTGCTGGCTGTTTTACGCGTATGACAGGCTCCGGAAGACGGTTTGCGCACGTATTCGGTGAACGCACTATGGCGACGCTGGGGCGTCTTATGAGCCTGCTGTCACCCTTTGACGTGGTGATATGGATGACGGATGGCTGGCCGCTGTATGAATCCCGCCTGAAGGGAAAGCTGCACGTAATCAGCAAGCGATATACGCAGCGAATTGAGCGGCATAACCTGAATCTGAGGCAGCACCTGGCACGGCTGGGACGGAAGTCGCTGTCGCTCTCAAAATCGGTGGAGCTGCATGACAAAGTCATCGGGCATTATCTGAACATAAAACACTATCAATAAGTTGGAGTCATTACCCTTTTTTCAACTTCTGATGGATGCGAGTGATTGAACTCATACATTAATGTTTTCCCACGAAGTCTTTTTTCAGGTAAGCCTTCGCACATATCGGTAAATAGCTTGCCTGCTTTTATTTTTTCTGTCATCGACATGTTCATTTTTAACATTCCGTCCTGATAAGTTGGTCGGATAAGGCGCTCGCGCCGTATCCGACATTAATTTCTTAAGCGACTTCATTCACCTGGCGACGCAGCAGGGAAAGTGGGCCGGGGCCGCTAAGCGTGAACACGGAAATTAAGGTGAAGCCCAGCGCCACCAGACCCAGCACCAGGTAAGCGCCCTGGAAACCGATGCTTTCATACATATTGCCCGCCAGAATAGACATAAAAATCATCGCCAGTTGCTTAAAGAAGCAGAAACAGACCAGATAAATCGTCGCTGAAAAACGCACTTCAAACTGGCTGGTAATATATTTAAAGCAGCCCACCAGCAGGAACGGTACTTCAAACATATGCAGCGTTTTCAGAATAACCACTTCCAGTGCTGAGGTAGCGAACGATGAGCCAATAATACGTACTGACATAATAGTGCCAGCCAGCAGCAGGGCGTTTTTCCCACCGATGCGATTAATGATCAGTGGCGCAAAAAACATAATCGAGGCGTTAAGTAATTCGCCCATTGTCGTTACGTAGCCAAATACCCGCGTACCCTGTTCACCGGTAGCAAAGAACGAAGTAAAGAAATTAGCAAACTGTTGGTCAAAAACATCGTAGGTGCAGGAAACGCCAATAACATACAGTGACAAAAACCACAGTTTTGGCTGTCTGAACAGTTCCAGCGCCAGCTTAAGGCTAAATGCCGAATGGTTGGCACCTACCGCATTGGCAACCGTGGCAGAAGAGGGCGCATCCGTTTTGGCGAAAAAGAGTAAAACGGCGAGGATGAGTGCACAGCCAGAACCCAGCCAGAAAACAAACTGATTATTGATGGTGAACATGATGCCGACAATCGAGGCACACAGCGCCCAGCCAACACAGCCAAACATCCGCGCGCGACCAAATTCGAAATTACTGCGACGGCTGACTTTCTCGATAAATGCCTCTACTGCTGGCGCACCGGCGTTAAAACAAAAGCCTAGATAAATACCACCAACAATCGATCCTACTAAAATGTTGTATTGTAACAGTGGCCCGAAGATAAAAACAAAGAACGGCGCAAACATCACTAACATGCCGGTAATAATCCACAGCAGGTATTTGCGCAGCCCGAGTTTGTCAGAAAGCAGACCAAACAGCGGTTGGAATAATAGCGAGAACAGAGAAATAGCGGCAAAAATAATACCCGTATCACTTTTGCTGATATGGTTGATGTCATGTAGCCAAATCGGGAAAAACGGGAAGTAGGCTCCCATGATAAAAAAGTAAAAGAAAAAGAATAAACCGAACATCCAAAAGTTTGTGTTTTTTAAATAGTACATAATGGATTTCCTTACGCGAAATACGGGCAGACATGGCCTGCCCGGTTATTATTATTTTTGACACCAGAGCAACTGGTAATGGTAGCTACCGGTGCTAAGCTGGAATTCCGCCGACACTGACGGGCTCCAGGAGTCGTCGCCACCAATCCCCATATGGAAACCGTCGATATTCAGCCATGTGCCTTCTTCCGCGTGCAGCAGATGGCGATGGCTGGTTTCCATCAGTTGCTGTTGACTGTAGCGGCTGATGTTGAACTGGAAGTCGCCGCGCCACTGGTGTGGGCCATAATTCAATTCGCGCGTCCCGCAGCGCAGACCGTTTTCGCTCGGGAAGACGTACGGGGTATACATGTCTGACAATGGCAGATCCCAGCGGTCAAAACAGGCCGCAGTAAGGCGGTCGGGATAGTTTTCTTGCGGCCCTAATCCGAGCCAGTTTACCCGCTCTGCTACCTGCGCCAGCTGGCAGGTCAGGCCAATCCGCGCCGGATGTGGCGTATTGCTCGCCACTTCAACATCAACGGTAATCGCCATTTGACCACTTCCATCAATCCGGTAGGTTTTCCGGCTGATAAATAAGGTTTTCCCCTGATGCTGCCACGCGTGGACCGTGGTAATCAGCACCGCGTCGGCAAGCGTATCTGCCGTGCACTGCAACAACGCTGCTTCGGCCTGGTAATGGCCCGCCGCCTTCCAGCGTTCGACCCAGGCGTTAGGGTCAATGCGGGTCGCTTCACTTACGCCAATGTCGTTATCCAGCGGTGCGCGGGTGAACTGATCGCGCAGCGGCGTCAGCAGTTGTTTTTTATCGCCAATCCACATCTGTGAAAGAAAGCCTGACTGGCGGTTAAATTGCCAACGCTTATTATCCAGCTCGATGCAAAAATCCGTTTCGCTGGTGGTCAGTTGCGGGATGGCGTGGGGCGCGGAGGGGAGTGTCACGCTGAGGTTTTCCGCCAGACGCCACTGCTGCCAGGCGCTGATGTGTCCGGCTGCTGACCATGTGGTCGCGTTCGGTTGCACTACGTGAACCGTTAGCCAGAGTTGTCCGGCGCTCTTCGGCTGCGGTAGTCCAGGCAGTTCAATCAACTGTTTACCTTGTGGAGCGACATCCAGAGGCACTTCACCGCTTGCCAGCGGCTTGCCATCCAGCGCCACCATCCAGTGCAGGAGCTCGTTATCGCTATGACGGAACAGGTATTCGCTGGTCACTTCGATGGTTCGCCCGGATAAACTGAACTGGAAAAACTGCTGCTGGTGTTTTGCTTCCGTCAGCGCCGGATGCGGCGTGCGGTCGGCAAAGACCAGACCGTTCATGCAGAACTGGCGATCATTCGGCGTATCGCCAAAATCACCGCCGTAAGCCGACCACGGATTGCCATTTTCATCATATTTAATCAGCGACTGATCCACCCAGTCCCAGACGAAGCCGCCCTGTAAACGGGGGTACTGACGAAACGCCTGCCAGTATTTAGCGAAGCCGCCAAGACTGTTACCCATCGCGTGGGCGTATTCGCAAAGGATCAGCGGGCGCGTCTCTCCAGGCAACGAAAGCCATTTTTTGATGGACCATTTCGGCACAGCCGGGAAGGGCTGGTCTTCATCCACGCGCGCGTACATCGGGCAAATAATATCGGTTGCGAAGGTGTCGGCTCCGCCGCCTTCATACTGTACCGGGCGGGAAGGATCGACAGATTTGATCCAGCGATAGAGTGCGTCGTGATTAGCGCCGTGGCCTGATTCATTCCCCAGCGACCAGATGATCACACTCGGGTGATTACGATCGCGCTGCACCATTCGCGTTACGCGTTCGCTCATCGCGGGTAGCCAGCGCGGATCATCGGTCAGACGATTCATTGGCACCATGCCGTGGGTTTCAATGTTGGCTTCATCCACCACATACAGGCCGTAGTGGTCGCACAGCGTGTACCACAGCGGATGGTTCGGATAATGCGAACAGCGCACGGCGTTAAAGTTGTTCTGCTTCATCAGCAGGATATCCTGCACCATCGTCTGCTCATCCATGACCTGACCATGCAGAGGATGATGCTCGTGACGGTTAACGCCGCGAATCAGCAACGGCTTGCCGTTCAGCAGCAGCAGACCATTTTCAATCCGCACCTCGCGGAAACCGACATCGCAGGCTTCTGCTTCAATCAGCGTGCCGTCGGCGGTGTGCAGTTCAACCACCGCACGATAGAGATTCGGGATTTCGGCGCTCCACAGTTTCGGGTTTTCGACGTTCAGACGTAGGGTGACGTGATCGGCATAACCACCACGCTCATCGATAATTTCACCGCCGAAAGGCGCGGTGCCGCTGGCGACCTGCGTTTCACCCTGCCACAAAGAAACCGTCACCCGCAGCTCATCGCGCAGCTCGCCGTACATCTGAACGTCTGCCTCCAGTACAGCGCGGCTGAAATCATCATTAAAGTGAGTGGCTACATGGAAATCGCTGATTTGCGTGCTCGGTTTATGCAGCAACGAGACGTCACGGAAAATGCCGCTCATCCGCCACATATCCTGATCTTCCAGATAACTGCCGTCACTCCAGCGCAGCACCATCACCGCGAGGCGGTTTTCTCCGGCGTGTAAAAATGCGCTCAGGTCAAATTCAGACGGCAAACGACTGTCCTGTCCGTAACCGACCCAGCGCCCGTTGCACCACAAATGAAACGCCGAGTTAACACCATCAAAAATAATTCGCGTCTGGCCTTCCTGTAGCCAGCTTTCATCAATATTAAATGTGAGCGAGTAACAACCCGTCGGATTCTCCGTGGGAACATACGGCGGATTGACCGCAATGGGATAGGTCACGTTGGTGTAGATAGGCGCATCGTAACCGTGCATCTGCCAGTTTGAGGGGACGATGACAGTATCGGCGTCAGGAAGATCGCGCTCCAGCCAGCTTTCTGGTACCGCTTCTGGTGCCGGAAACCAGGCAAAGCGCCATTCACCATTCAGGCTGCGCGACTCTTGGGAAGGGCGATCGGTGCGAGCCTCTTCGCTATTACGCCAGCTGGCGAAAGGGGGATGTGCCGCAAGGCGATTAAGTTGGGTAACGCCAGGGTTTTCCCAGTCACGACGTTGTAATACGACGGCCAGTGAATCCGTAATCATTGTCATAGTTGTATCCTGCGTGAATTGTTATCCGCTCACATTTTCGCATAACATACGAGCCGGACACATAGAGTGTAAAGCCTGGGGTGCCTAATGAGTGAGCTGACTCACATTAATTGCGTTGCGCTCACTGCCCGCTTTCAAGTCGGGAAACTTGTCGTGCCAGCTGCATTAAGGAATCTGCCAACGTGCGGGGAGAGGTGGTTTGCGTATTGGGCGGTAGGGTGGTTTTTCTTTTCACCAGTGAGACGGGCAACAGCTGATTGCTCTTCACCGCCTGGCCCTGAGAGAGTTTCAGCAAGCGGTCCACGCTAGTTTTCCCCAGCAGGCGAAAATCCTGTTTGATGGTGGTTAACGGCGGGATATAACACGAGCTGTCTTCGGTATCGTCGTATCCCACTACCGAGATATCCGCACCAACGCGCAGCCCGGACTCGGTAATAGCGCGCATTGCGCCCAGCGCCATCTGATCGTTGGCAACCAGCATCGCAGTGGGAACGATGCCCTCATTCAGCATTTGCATAGTTTGTTGAAAACCGGACATGGCACTCCAGTCGCCTTCCCGTTCCGCTATCGGATGAATTTGATTGCGTGTGAGATATTTATGCCAGTCCGCCAGACGCAGACGCGCCGAGACAGAACTTAATGGACCGGCTAACAACGCGATTTGCTGGTGACCCAATGCGATCAGATGCTCCACGCCCAGTCGCGTACCGTCTTCATGGGAAAAAATAATACTGTTGATGGGAGTCTGGTCAGAGACATCAAGAAATAGGGCCGGAACATTAGCGCAGGCAGCTTCCACAGCAATGGCATCCTCGTCATCCAGCGGATAGTTAATGATCAGACCACTGACGCGTTGCGCGAGAAGGTTATGTACCGCCGCTTTACAGGCTTCGACGCTGCTTCGTTCTACCATCGACACCACCACGCTGGCACCCAGTTGATCGGCGCGAGATTTAATCGCCGCGACAATTTGCGACGGCGCGTGCAGGGCCAGACTGGAGGTAGCAACGCCAATCAGCAACGACTGTTTGCCCGCCAGTTGTTGTGCCACGCGGTTGGGAATGTAGTTCAGCTGCGCCATCGCCGCTTCCACCTTTTCCCGCGTTTTCGCAGAGACGTGGCTGGCCTGGTTCACCACGCGGGAAACGGTCTGATAAGAGACACCGGCATACTCTGCGACATCGTATAGCGTTACTGGTTTCACATTTACCACCCTGAATTGACTCTCTTCGGGTGCTATCATGCCATACCACGAAATGTTTTGCGCCATTCGGAGGGGGCACGCCGAAGTGAGATTCAAAATGCCGACGTCAGTTCACAGGTGGGTAATGATACCAACGTGTTGATTTCGTATTTTCACTGACACCAGGATCATCCTGATGTTACAAGGATTGAATGACTACAGATTAAAATAGTCATCAACAGGTTGACAGCATTACCCTGTCTGGCTATAGAGTAAGAATCGTACCGGAATTGAGCATTTACCCTCAGTACCTGCGGATGAAAAAGCAGTCTGCCCTGACATACTGAACAATCCCTTCTCATAAGATGCCTCTCTTTTGCTGTTTAAAGAGCTGAGCAGTCCGGGCGGAGACTGACCTCGTTCCGCTTTCCAAGCGACCCCCTTGTTGAAAGTGCGACAAAAGAGATAGGGCGAATGACTATACTTCGCTCATAGCTGCCCGTCATGCCAGCTCAAAAAACAGGCTTAACGTAGGATATTTAATGAGATGGTCACTCCCTCCTTCCCAGTACTATGCTGAGGACAGGCTTTCATTCGGAGAACCATCATGGAAA
>NZ_JBJNLV010000029.1:0-10589 GCF_052168875.1 Serratia sp. CY38905
CACCGTCACACCCGGTGGGATTGTTGGGTTTCTCATCGTGAGTTACCGGTTCAATATTCCAGACAGACTCGTGGTTCATTTGAGCGTCCATGCCCGCCCTGAACTCCGGGCACACTATAAGTAATATCGGTGACCCAGACCTGGGTGGCCCGGACAACGGTGAACTGCCGCTGCACGCGATTAGGAGCAACGACTGAAGGCCTGCCAGCGATACGACGTGGCGCTTTATAGCCGCGCACAGCTTTAATCCGGTCCAGTTGCATGATCCGACCCACCCGGTTTCTACCACAGGTTTCCCCGATTTCGTTCAGATCGCCATGAACCTGCCGGTAACCGTATACGCCTCCGCTCAGGGAATATGAGTCGCGGATAAGCATCAGCAGGCGCTGGTTATCTTTATCACGCGCCGAGACAGGGTTATGCAGCCACGCATAGAACCCGGCCCGGGCGACATTCAGTACCCGACACATCGTCATCACACCCCATACAGTTCGGTGCTCATTGATAAAGCGGTACTTCAGTCGGGCTCCTTTGCAAAGTACCGCGCGGCCTTTTTCAGGATATCCCGTTCTTCTTCGGTGCGTTTTAGCTGCGCCCGGAGTTTCAGGATCTCGCTTTTAGCTTCCAGTAAATCCCGGGCATGCTGCTCGCTGTTATCAGGTTTGATAGCCCGTAGCCACTTGTAGAGGCGGTGTGCAGAGACGCCCAGACGCTCAGATACTTAGGCGACGGAATAACCGCGTTCCGTTATCTGACGGACGGCTTCTTCCTTAAATTCAGGTGTAAATCGTGGTGTGCCCATACGCTCCTCCTATACTCAAACTATAGGGCAGGATCGTCTACCGGGGCGGGGTCAGTCCAGGGAGCCGTTAACGACCTGATGGCGGTTGTTCTGGAAAGCTATCTTCGGGAGGAATTCCCCGATACGGGCAAACGAAATGAGTCGCAGAAGAGGTCAATCGACGACACCATTTCGATAGTCCGCTCCTATCTCCGTTAACTCTGCCAGGCAGATGTCTGATGGGGTCTAAAACTGTAATGAAAGGAAATGACATATGAAATCACGTGCATTATTCATCTGTATTTTTTAATTGGTACCCGAAACCGCCTGAGTGTCGCCATCAGCTGGGTCTGGAACCACAGCGTCGCGTACCGGGGAGCCCGCATTATCACGGGAGCCAAATCTCCGGTCCCGGGTACGCCGCCAGCCAGTTCTCATACAGAAGGCGGATCCGCAGGGTACCGCTGAAACTTCAGCGGTGTCCCACATGGTACCACCGGGCCCAGCTTCAGCAATCTGTTTCCAGTCACACAAACGCTTTTTTCGACGGGCTTTCTGATCGAGCGGTCCGGCACACCAGATACCGTCACAAGAGGTGGCCTTATTAAGAGCGGACACACCTAGCACAGGAAATTCTATGGCAAAGAAACTTTTCGGTTATCATCCCATCCTGACTGACGACAACAATTCAGTTGTGATTCGCGGTGCTCGCGAGAACAACCTTAAAGAGGTGGATGTTTCCATTCCGCGCAACGCATTGGTTGTTTTTTCGGGTGTGTCAGGCTCGGGTAAGTCTTCACTGGCCTTTGGCACCATTTATGCTGAGGCGCAACGGCGCTACTTTGAATCGGTTGCCCCCTACGCTCGTCGCCTCATTGATCAGGTCGGGGTTCCGGATGTGGATGCCATTGACGGACTGCCGCCAGCCGTTGCGCTTCAGCAACAACGCGGTGCCAGTAACGCGCGCTCCTCTGTCGGCAGCGTGACCACCTTATCCAGTCTGGTGCGAATGATGTACTCACGGGCGGGCGCTTATCCTGCCGGACAACCGATGCTGTATGCCGAGGATTTTTCTCCCAACACGCCGCAGGGGGCATGCCCTTCTTGCCATGGTCTGGGCCATATCTATGAGGTAACTGAAACACTGATGGTGCCCGATCCCTCACTTAGTATCCGTGAAAAGGCTATTGCTTCCTGGCCCCCGGCCTGGCACGGACAGAATCTGCGGGATATTCTGGTGACGCTGGGGTATGACATCGACACTCCCTGGAAAAATCTGCCAGCGGAAGACCGTCAGTGGATCCTTTTTACCGAAGACACCCCCACTGTACCGGTTTTCCCGGGACTGAGTCCGGAAGATACGCGCGAAGCCGTCAGGAAAAAAATGACGCCGGGTTATATGGGGACCTTCACCGGGGCACGTCGTTATGTGCTACATACCTTCGCCAGCACGCAAAGCGCGTTGATGAGAAAACGAGTCTCCCGTTTTATGGAAGGCAAGCTGTGTCCGGTCTGTCACGGGAAAAGACTGAAGTCAGAATCATTGTCCGTCACCTTTGCCGGTGTGGACATTGGTGAATTTATGCAGATGCCCTTAGACCAGCTGGCGGAATTGCTCCTTCCAATCTCCCGGGGGGATTTCAGTGCCCACCACGCCGGCGCAGATGCCGACAGGGATATCACCCGTCGGGATCTGACAGAGCGTGCTGCATCCGGAAAAGCGGTCCATTCCGATAACGCCGATGTCTGCCGGACATCGGCGTTATCGGAAGAGAAACGACTGGCGGCACAACGGCTGACCGGTGGTGTCATGGCCCGGTTGTATCAGTTGCAGAAGCTGGGGCTGGGTTATCTTACGCTGGACAGAGCAACCCCAACTCTATCTGCAGGAGAGCTTCAGCGACTGCGTCTTGCCACGCAACTCAGTTCGATGCTGTTTGGTGTGGTCTATGTTCTTGATGAACCGTCTGCGGGTCTGCACCCCTCAGACAGTAAAGCGCTTTACGATGCGCTTGAGAACCTTCGTGATGCCGGCAACTCGGTGTTTGTCGTTGAACATGATCTTAACCTGATGCGACGGGCGCAATGGCTTGTTGATGTGGGACCGTCGGCTGGTGAACAGGGAGGACATGTTCTCTACAGTGGTATTCCTGAAGATCTGAAAGCCGTCACCCAATCTCGTACCGCGCGTTATTTATTTGATGAAGTCCGGCCACCACAATCTTTTGCCCGTATCCCATCCGGGTGGCTGAAACTGCAGGGGATCCATCGCCACAATCTTAAGTGGATCGATGTTGATATTCCTCTGGGTGTGCTGACAGCCGTGACGGGAGTCTCTGGCTCCGGTAAATCCAGTCTGATTGCCCAGGCCTTACCGGAACTGGTGCTTTCTTCACTTGGCGGTGAGCCAGAAGACGTGCTTTCCGAAGCCAGCGACGCTGAGGGGCCATCCGTAACGGAGAAAACGTACGGTACCCTGACCGGTGATACCGGACTGGTAAAGCGTCTGGTTCAGGTTGACCAGAAACCGATAGGCAGGACCCCCCGTTCAAACCTGGCGACATATACCGGGTTGTTTGATCCTGTTCGTAAGCTCTTTGCCGGAACGACTGACGCCAAACTCCATCATTACGATGCGGGTCAATTCTCTTTCAATGTGGCAAAAGGCCGCTGTGCAACCTGTGAAGGTGAAGGATTCGTCAGCGTGGAGCTGTTGTTTATGCCGAGCGTGTATGCACCGTGCCCGACCTGCCATGGCGCGCGGTATAACCGGGATACTCTCAGGATCTGCTGGCAGGACAAAAATATCGCGGAGGTCCTGCATATGACGGTGGATGAAGCCAGTCAGTTCTTTGCGACTGAAGAACCAGTGGCTCGTCCCCTCCGTCTGCTGAGTGAAATTGGTCTGGGCTACCTGCGTCTGGGACAACCAGCAACCGAGTTATCCGGAGGGGAGGCGCAAAGGATCAAGCTGGCAACCGAACTACAACGTAGCCAACGTGGCCACACGTTGTATATCCTAGATGAACCGACAACCGGCCTGCATGCTTCAGACGCCGACCGCCTCCTTGTGCAGCTGCAGCGGCTTGTTGATGCAGAAAATACGGTGATAATGATTGAACACGATATGCGGGCGGTTACTCAGGCAGACCAGGTTATCGACATCGGTCCTGGAGCGGGACATGAGGGAGGACGCCTGGTTGCCGCAGGAACTCCCGAACAGGTATCGCAGGTCAAAGAAAGCCGTACCGCACAGTATATTGCCAGGGAACTCTCACGGAACGGTTAAAAAGGGCTGTGTCGTCATTGCGTCAATGGCGGCACATTCCCGGCGTGTTCTGTATCAGTAATCTCCCGCAGGTATAATTTCAGCGCATCCCACTGGTTCAGCGCGTACGCGAACGCCTTCGACAGCTCCGAGTGCCGTGACAGCGTTTTCTGCTTTTCACGCAGCCAGCCCTCCAGCGCGGTCAGCAGCGGTACCGCTTTTTCCTGCCGAATGGCCAGCCGTTCCGCCGCGCTTTTGCCCCGGATGCCCGCCTCGATGCCATACAGCTCGCCGATACGGCACAGCGCTTCGGTCGTGGTGTCAGAGGGCGTCCGCACGTGCACGTCCGCCTGCAACACCCCGCTGAACCCCGCAAGATGCGACTGCGGATGTGTAACGCTGGCGTGATAGAAATTTTAAGTCAGTCATCAGGTGTCCACCTAATTAGGGGTCAGTTTGGATATCGAAAATTATTGTACGTCAAGGTTATTTTTTGACCTCTCTACTTTAGCGGGCCTCAGCCGACGAAACTTATCGGAAGCCGGTACCGGCCAGTCTGACTGAAGATGGAAGCAAAATTAATGCTGTGGGCTACCATACCTTCTTTAACAGGTGATTTGTGAACTGCAACTTCTCGGAACGGGAGTTTGCGCAAGGACCGGAAGTCCGCTTTTCGCTCATAGCGGACCGTTCCTGCGCACATGTCTGCTATGTGGTAGAGGCAGACAATACTTACAGCACAGGGCGTTAATAAATACGGAACAGATCAACCGCAGATGCCTCCTCCTGAATGTATTAATTTTGCTATCTCGTCGGCAAAATCAGGGAACAAGTCTGGATATGGAAGCGCCTGGCAGCTGAAAGTATGAATAATAACGCCCTGACAGGATATTTTATTGCACCCTGTCAAAAGTCATACATTCTTTCCCGGTTTTTGCTTTCTCATACCGGATAACTCTATTTAAGGCTTAAGGATAACCTTCGTCCATCCTTCATCCCGCTCATCGAAGTGCTTATATCCGGCAGGAGCCTCTTCAAGCGAAAGACGATGAGAAATTATTTTGCCCGGACTGGCTTTATCGTGATGGATGAGGCGAGACAGCTGACGGTTATAGGCCTTAACGTTCGCCTGGCCGGTACGGATTGCCTGTCCTTTAAACCAGAAACTCCCAAAATCAAATGGCATCTTACCCTCTCTGGCAAGCTCCGATTCAGCCCCCGGATCCTGAGGAATAAAGACGCCAACCACACCAATTCCCCCGGTTGCTTTCGTCGACGCAACAAGACTGTTCATGGTAACAGAGTTATCTTCATGGCCATGTTTGTTACAGCACTGATAGCCAACACATTCGCAGCCACAATCCGTACCGCGTCCATCCGTCAGGTCGAGAATTTTTTGTACAGCTTCATCGCCAGTAGCATTGATGCCCGTCGCCCCCATTTTTTCAGCCAGAGCCAACCGGTCTGTGTGCGTATCAACCACAAACACCTGTGAAGCACCTTTAATGATCGCCGAATGAGCTGCCATCAAACCGACCGGCCCCGCGCCATAAATGGCCACGCTTTCACCAGGCTTCAATCCGGCAAGTTCTGTTGCATGCCAGCCGGTAGGAAAAATGTCAGAGAGCATCACATAATCATCTTCTTTTTCTGCCGCATCAGGGGGAAGAACAAGGCAGTTAAAGTCGGCAAATGGCACCCGAAGCAGTTCCGCCTGACCTCCCTCCCAGGGACCCATTTCAGCAAAACCATAAGCTGCGCCTGCCGTACCCGGATTGGTAGTGAGACAAAAGCCGGTCAGACCTTTTTCACAGTTTTCGCAAAAACCACATCCCACGTTAAACGGCAGACAAACATAGTCGCCCACCTTAATACGTTCAACGCCTGAGCCAATTTCGACCACTTCACCCAGGTTTTCGTGACCCAGAATCCGTCCCTGTTCAAAGCTGGTCCGGCCCTCATACATGTGCAAGTCCGACCCACAAATGTTGGTGGTGGTGATGCGGACGAGTACATCCGTGGGGCGGACAATTTTCGCATCCGGTACGTCTTTTACTTTTACATCATAAGGACCGTTGTAAATTACTGCTTTCATGATCTTCTCCTTCTTGCGTGCGGAAAGGAAATGCTGCCCCGCGGATTGGGGTATCAATCGAGTTTAGCTGCCATAACAGATCTCGCGATCGGCGAAAGGACGATTAGGATGTTTCTTAACTAAGTGCATTGAAGTCTGTAAGACAGGTACTTACCGATGAAGGCTGCCTGGAAAACGTAAAAACATCACACGTTAATCCGGTTTTTTTAAGCAGGCAAGGGATTACGGACAGCTTTGAGCGAGAAGCGGATAAAGTAAATCTATCTCATTTCTGCATTGTGCCAGAAGTAGACATAGGTGAATTAGGTAACCCTAGAGATGCACTTTGAATCAATGATATGAAATGCTGAAAAGGTAATTAACTAATTCAAAATTTGAATAATCAGTTATCTCTTCCATGCTTAATACGTAACCTTAGCTAAGGAGAAATTATGTTAGACGAATACAAAAAATGCATCGAAGCCTGTTATCTATGTGCAACGGCATGTGATAACTGTGCGGCTTCGTGTCTCGACGAAGAGAATCTGGAGATGATGCGCGAGTGCATAAAACTGGATATGCAGTGTGCAAATATCTGCCGTCTTGCAGCTCAATTCATGACACTAAATAGCGGGTCTGCCCAGGATCTTTGCCGTCTTTGCGCTGATGTTTGTCAGAAGTGCGGTGACGAGTGTGGAAAGCATGAACATGACCATTGTCAGGATTGCTCAAGCGCTTGTCATCACTGCGCCGAACAATGCAGAAAGATGGCCGCCTGAGAAAAACTCAAATTACCAAACCCGCTTCGGCGGGGTTTTATATTCCCGGTAATAAGTCGTAGAAGGATGAGATAGATGAGTTTAAGAGTACGGACGGGAAATAGATCTACTCGAAAGTACTAGCCTCAATGACAAATTCTGGCACAGATTATTTGATTGGCTCAATGTCCGTTTTCGCTGACAGCGGACTGCACCCCGCCGGGGTGACCGCTTCGTGCCAGAATTGGACGTTTCCAAAATCTGCATGCACTAATCGGTGGAGAGCAGATCTCACTGCATAGCCATGCAGACGCGCAGAAATCATCAGGGGCGTTTGAAAGGTGCCGGAAACAGGCGGGAGGCCGCAGAAACGTGCTGAGGGCGCCTGCGGCGGTGCGCCCAAGGGTTGTTATGTTTAATATGGCAGAACTTTCCTGTCGCTATCATTTTGACGTCCGCTATTCGCTCATAGATATGCCTGTCGCGTTTGCGGCTTTACTTGTTATACCCAACCTGCCTGATTTTTATCGCCAGCATCCCGGAATTGAAATTATCCTGAGCAGCTCAGACCGCCGACGGAATATGCTGCATGATGGTCTGGACTGCATACTGAGGGTGGGGGAGCTGGACGATGGCGACTATATCGCAAAGGAGGTGGGAACCGTTAAAATGACGACCTGCGCCAGTCCTGCGTATCTTGATCAACACGGCACCCCGGAAACAATGGACGAGTTGCAGCAGCATCAGGCCGTCAACTGGATTAACAGCAGCAACAGACAAGTTATGCCCTGGACATTCGGGACGTCAGAGGGCTCCACCGAAATTGAACTTCCAGGCAGGCTTGTCGTGGATAACTCAGAAGCCTACATTGCAGCAGGCCTGGCGGGGCTGGGAATACTACAGGGCATGAATATTTTTTTGCAGCCTTATCTCGATCGCGGGCTGTTGGTAGAGGTTCTGCCAGATAATACGTCCCCGAATCGCAAACTGTAACTTCTGTATCCGCACCGCCATCTCTCCCGAAAAGTACGGGCGTTTACCGACTGGCTGGAAAGTTTATTGTAAACGCCTGGGGGCCTGCAGCCTGCTGGTACGTGCGCTGCCTTTTATCGGCCCGCCAGCTTCTGTATGGCTTCACGGACAGGAGCATCGCCAGACGTCAGCTCAATGATGACGCGGCTGACGGCAGGTTGCTCAATGAGTTCAGCCAGCGTAGCCGCCACGTCATCACGGGGCACGTTACCATACGGGATGGCCAGGCCGGCACGTACATAACCCGTACCAGTCTTATCCTGCAGCGCGCCGGGGCGCAGGATCACCCAGTCAAGCTCGCTTTGTGCTAGTTCCACATCGGCCATTTTTTTAACACGCATATAATTTTCGAATGATTCAGAAGTGGTTTCTCCCCGTGCGGACTCCGGGAATGCAGAAACGAGCAGAAAGCGAGACACACCGGCACTGAGGGCGGCAGCTACCGACTTTTTCAGCCCTTCGCCGTCGACCGCATTGGTCATCTCCTGTCCCCCCTTACCGCCGGCACCGGCAGTAAACACCACTGTATCACTACCTGCAAAGTGCATCGCCAGCGCAGCTGCATCCAGCTCTGTCAGGCTCCCACTGACGGGCTCAGCACCCAGCTCGCCTAGCAATGCCTGCTGCTCTGGCTTACGGTAGAGGGCACGAACAGCATGCCCCCTACCTGAAAGGATCCTGCACAGACGCTGGCCGATTTTGCCTGCACCACCGATAATGAAAACATGAACCACAGTTGTCTCCTTCTGGGGTTATGATGTGTCCGAAATTATAACCTGACATCAGGTCAGTTCCTTTGAGCCTGACCGATTGCACTGCATGCTGCTGCCAGCACCAGACAGCTGGTCAGATACTCAGTTGTTCTTATAGCTGAGAACAACAGCCGTACCGATTTAGCTCTCCCGTCACGATGAGAACTCCTGAACCGGTTACACGCAATGCCGGCCAATATCTTCCGTTATATTCGAAAGATCCACGCAAGTTACTGAAGTGCGAGGGACGCAATGTGTACCTTGAACGAACTGAAGTCAGCGGAACCCTGAAGGTTCGATTCCATAGCGTTCAGAAAACTGCTTGCTGAAGCTCGATAGTGAATTGTAACCCACCCGCCCCGCGACCGTTTTTACCGGCAGCGTCGATGTCATCAGCAGGCGGAGAGCCTCCGCGATACGTGCATCGGCGATAACTGAGCGTAAGCTGGTTGACTCACTGGCCAGGTGGCGCCGAAGCGTGGGGCCACTGAGTCCCGTCAGATCTTCAATTTCAGCAGCACTCCAGGGATGAGCCGGTTTGTCCGCTACCATCTGACGGATTTTCATGGCCAGACTTGGCTGCCGGGCTCGCAGCAAAGCATGGTATCCCATGCCATAAAGCCAGAGCACCACTTCAACCATGGCGTGCAGGGAAAGCGGACGCTTCCCTTCCCGCATTGCGGCTGTCCAGCGGTTAAGGGGTGAAAGAAGAGCTGATACGGAAATGGCTGCGATGCTGCCGGTGTCCTGTGGTGGTGGTGCGGCAAGTAACAGCCTGGCTGCTTCAAGCTGTTCCTCCGCGAGCACCACGCTCAGGGCAACAAACTCACCACTTTGTTCTGAAGGGGCATATTCTATATCGATGCTACGGGCATTCGGGACGACCATAATCTCGCCCGGGATCACCCGGTGCCATTTCTCATTTTCACGATACCGGAATTCTCCTTCCAGCGGAAAGGAAAGGGTCGCACCTTCCACCTCGAACTTCTTTACCTGATGCGTCTGTTCTGCGCGAAGGCAATCGCAGGGAAGTGGAAAACGGGAGCGTGCCAGGGTAAGAAGCTCAGCGAGGAGATCATCAACGGGAGAATCGGAAAAGCTGACTGTTTGCATATTCATCCGGAATTTGACTTTGACCGCTATTATACGTCGCCATATACAAAAGCATACAGCGACGCGTGCGGTTGTCTATTCCCGGATGACAAAAATCAGGCCGATTATAGTTATTGCCATACCCACAAGCATGGGCAATGTAATGGCCTCTCCAAACTGAAGTGGTCAACAAAAACTGGCCACCGAGTTAGAGTTTTTTCCAGTATCGATTTTCCGATTCGTTTGGTGGTAACCCACCATTATATTCGTGCGGTCTTAGTGCGCTGTAATATCCAACGATATAGTCCGTTATTGCGTGAGCTGCATCGCTGAAGCTTACATAGCCCGTCGCCGGCACCCATTCGTTCTTCAGACTCCTGAAGAAGCGCTCCATTGGGCTGTTATCCCAGCAGTTTCCACGCCGACTCATACTCTGCCTGATCCGGTATCTCCACAGTAACTGCCGGAACTGCCTGCTCGTATAATGACTGCCTTGATCGCTGTGGAACATCACCCCGACGGGCTTACCACGGGTTTCCCATGCCATTTCCAGTGCTTTCATGGTAAGCCTGCTGTCCGGCGAGAACGACATGGCCCAGCCCACTGGTTTTCTTGCGAACAGGTCGAGAACAACGGCGAGGTACGCCCAGCGCTTACCCGTCCAGAGTAGAGTAAGAGGCAGGGCGTAGTCGGACTATTTCCCTGCCTCTCCTCCCCGAACCGGACGTGCACCTTTCAGCGCATCCGGCTCTCCATTTAAATGCTGGCGAACACCATTGCCACTTCTGTAAAGCGCGATGTATACGTGTTTCTGGTTTCCGTCCTCAGATAG
>NZ_JBJNLV010000030.1:0-10562 GCF_052168875.1 Serratia sp. CY38905
CTCAGCATTTTATTATGGTGATCCCCTGGGCGAAATGCGCCTGGTAAGCAGAGTTTTTGAAATGTAAGGCCTTTGAATAAGACAAAAGGCTGCCTCATCGCTAACTTTGCAACAGTGCCTAAGACACCCAGATATGCCGCCTGCTGCATTTGAGCATATGTGGAGTACATTAAAATCTGGCCGCTCATGGATGGGGCTAGTAAAAAATCGCTGTAAAAATGGCGACCACTATTGGGTAAGTGCTTATGTAACGCCAATAGCTAAGAATGGTTCGATTGTTGAATACCAGTCTGTAAGGACCAAGCCTGAACCTGAGCAGGTTTTGGCTGCGGAAAAATTATATGCTCAATTGAGAAGCGGGAAGGCCGCGAGGCCGAAATTGGCTGCTAGCTTTTCCGTGAAAATACTCTTGCTCATATGGGGTAGTATTATATCAAGCGCAATGGCTGCCGGCATGCTTACTGATACATCAATAAGCAGCTTATTGTTAGCCACTTTAATGTCAGGAAGCTTAAGCTCTGTTAGTGTTTTGGCTATTCTCTCTCCTCTTGGAAGACTGGTTGAAAGAGCCAGGAATATTTCCAATAACCCATTAAGTCAATCCCTCTACACTGGGCGCACCGATGAGTTTGGCCAAATAGAGTTTGCTTTACGAATGATGCAAGCTGAAACAGGCGCCATAGTAGGTCGCATAGGTGATGCATCAAATCGGCTTAGCGAACACACCCGAGGCCTACTAAAGGATATTGAGTCAAGCAATGTACTTACAGTTGAGCAGCAGGCAGAGACAGATCAAATAGCAACGGCAGTAAACCAAATGGTGGCAAGCATTCAAGAGGTTGCGAGCAATGCACAGCATGCTGCAGATGCGGCCGGAAGAGCAGACACTGAGACGGCATCTGGCCAGCGTCTGGTAGCCCACACAAGCCAGTCAATCACTGCCCTTGAAGGTGAAATTAGGCAAGCCACTCAGGTTATTCATGAGCTTGAAGGTCAAAGTAACGAGATATCAAAAGTTCTTGACGTTATACGAGGGATCGCCGAGCAAACGAATTTGTTGGCACTCAACGCAGCAATTGAGGCCGCGCGTGCTGGTGAGCAGGGGCGTGGTTTTGCTGTTGTCGCCGATGAGGTTCGCAGTCTTGCTGCTCGCACACAGCAATCGACAACGGATATTCAAAGCATGATCAGCGCTCTACAAGAGCGAGCGCAATCCGCTGTTACAGTCATGGAGCAAAGTAGTCGGCAAGCGCACACGAGTGTAGCTCACGCAGAGGAAGCAGCTACAGCTCTTGATGGAATTGGCCAACGCGTTAACGAAATTACCGACATGAACGCGCAAATAGCGACTGCGGTCGAGCAGCAGGGAGCAGTAAGTGAAGACATAAACCGCAGTATTATCAATATACGCGATGCTGCTGATACCAATGTACAGACCGGGCAGAATAATTTGCAAAGTGCGAAATCTGTCGCTCAGTTAACTAGCGCTCTGAGCGAACTGGCAAAACAGTTTTGGGAAAAACGAGGATAACGCTTTTCAGTATCTCGACAGGGATAACTTACTTTACCATCGGTTATCCCTTTTAGCCGCACAAATTTTAGCCATGGCTTTTCAGGAAGTCAGGGCTATCAGAATGGCCTTAGAAAGCCTAGTCAAAGAGCTGTCACGAGAACACCGTTAGCTTAGCGTACGATTTTTTCCGAATTCTGCGGTTCCCCCAATTTGCTGTTTGGTTGCCGGGTTTTCATCGAGGCCAAAGCAGATTTCGCCACGTAACTCCCGCACCGTTCTTTCCAGCGTCACACTGAAATTACTCCGGATAAACCGGGTATCAGCCCGCATCAGATCCAGCGCCGTTCTGATCCCCATCGTTTCAAGCCGCGCTGATATGCGCCTTCCCACTCCCCAGACTTCGGCCGCAGGCAGAATGGCCATCAGTTTATGCAGTCTGCGCTCGTCAGTCAGGGCAACCACGCCCCTGGTGGCTGGCCAGGTCTTGGCGGCGTGATTACACAGTTTTGCCAGCGTTTTGGTAAAACTGACGCCCACTCCACAGGTCAGCGTCGTATGACGTTGCACTTCACGCCGCAGCTGATGCCCGAATGCCTCCAGGTTCATTGCCGTTTCCATCCCACGACAGTCCACAAAGAGTTCGTCAATTGAATACTGCTCCACACGGGAAGACAGCGATTCCACTACCGCCGCAAAACGCGCTGACATGGAGGCATACAGGGTGTAGTTTGAACTGAATACGGCCACGTTATGCGCTTCAATAAGCGGCCTCGCTTTGAAATAGGAGAGCATGAAAAACCTCGGGGCAGCCATCGAATGATGCCATCTACAGGGGTTAAAATAACCACCATCATTTCATAACAATACCTGCTGACTATGAAGATCTACGTCATCAAAATAGCAGTTCATGGAGTCAGTCCGATGGTCTGGCGTCGGCTGAGAATTGCTGCCGACACGTCACTGGCCGCGCTTCACTTCATTTTCCAGATAGTGCAGGGCTGGGGGGACGACCATCTCCATCAATTTCACATTTATGGCAAAGATTACGGTATCTCCTACGAAGGAGGCATCGGTTTTGTCGATAATCCGTTCCGGGTCGTGATTGATGATTTTGCTTTTGATGCTGGCGATCGCTTTACCTATGAATACAATTTCTTTGAGCACTGGCTTCATGACATTCGTGTTGAGGCCATTTATGAAAACTCTACGCTGAAAGCGCCGTTTTGTATAAGCGGCCATGGTATGCCCGGAGCCACAGCTGCGGATGAGTTCGATAAAACCCTGGCGTTTCTTGAAGCTATCGTTAATGCGGATGATGAAACAACGGTCGGCGAGATCCGCCCTTTTGCTGACGACCTGGATGCTGTCAGGTTCAACCGCCACAAAATCAACCGGCAACTGAGCAGGCTCGACCTTGCATCTCCGGTACTGGAGCCTGAAGTTATCTGGCTGGGCCGTCGTCGCTGACTGATGTCTATAAAGGTATACGTTTTCAGCATGCCTCTCAGATCCCCGAAAAAATGTCTATAAACCTCCCTAAATCAGTGTTTATGGATTATTCTTTAAATCTCTATGATGTTTAAAGACCTTCCGGAGGTTTTGCGTGCAATATGCCTACATCAGGGTAAGCTCGGCCGATCAGAATACGGCCCGTCAGGAAGAGGCATTGTCAAAGGCGGGTTTTCAGCCTGATAAAATTTGTGTTGAGCATGCCAGCGCGAAGGACACAAACCGCCCGGGGTTACAGGAACTCCTGGGGCAATTACGCCCTGGTGATACGCTTCTGGTTCATTCCATCGATCGCCTTTGCCGGAATATGTCGGATATGTGCGCTGTCACCACCCGGCTTCGTGACCAGGGCGTTACCCTTATTTTTCTGAAAGAGCAGCTGACGTTCAGCGCCGGCACAAACAATCCGATGCAGGAACTGCAGCTGCACATGATGTCGGCATTCAGCCAGTTTGAACGAGCCTTACTGAAGGAAAGGCAGGCCGACGGCATCGCCGCGAAAAAAGCACGGGGTGAAAAAACAGGGCGCCCCGGCGCCGATATCAAAAAGATCCAGGAAATTGACGCACTCAGAAGCAGAGGGGTCAGGCTCAGGATCGCCTGCGACCATGCGGGCCTTGGCGTTTCCACATATTATAAGCTTCGTCACCAGATGAACAACCAGTAGCCGGGAGATAGTCATCCACCACAGCAGGAGGCAATGATGCAACTGACGCTCCAGATAGTCATCACCGATGAATCAGGCTCCAGTCGAACGGAGGAACTGATGACAATCCAGAAATCAGGGGAGACCCGGAACGACATCGGATTATCGGTGTCAGAATCCAAGCTGTTGCTGAATACGGTCCAGCAGTCGGTGGTCCAGCTGCAGGCAGACGAATATACTCAACACCATATCCGGTGCCCTCACTGCCTTGCTGCGCGCAGAATCAAAGGCAAACAGAAAATACGGTACCGGACGCTGTTTGGCGTTATTCCGGTATCCGGGCTTCGGGTGTACCGGTGCCGTTGTGAAGAGAGTGATACAAAGACAGTCAGTTTGCTCAGCGACTGGGCCGGCGATTATTCTCACCCGGCACTGAAATATATTGAAACCCGCTGGGCCTCGATGATCTCCTATGAAATGACGACTCGTCTGCTGAAAGATATTCTGCCGGTGGGCCACAGCCTGAATGCCTCAACGGTGAGGAATCATTTATGCCAGGTGGCGCAGCGTCTTGACGCTGAGGCTGAAGCTCATTCAGGTTTTCTTTCCGGCTGCCCCCGCGACTGGGGGAACCTGCCCAGGCCAGGAAAACCGCTTGTGGTGGGTATAGATGGTGGTTATGTTCGCGATCGGGATGACAAAAAGCGTAATTTTGAAATTATTGCCGGGAAGTCTTTTTCCGTTGGTGCGCCTGCTGACACCCGCCGCTTCGGTTTTGTTCAGAAGGATGACTGTCATCCGGAACGCAGGCTCATGACCCACCTTTCAGCGCAGGGAATGCAGGCCAACCAGCAGATATTTTTTCTGTCCGACGGCGCGGATAATCTCAGGGACCTCCAGTTCGGTATGTACCCTGAGTCAACGCATGTGCTGGACTGGTTTCATATCACCATGAGGCTGAAGGTGCTCATGCAATATGCCCGGGGACTGCTGGTATCAGATCCAGAGGCGGGGAGTAAAGTTCTGGCACTGCTGGAAAGCATTAAACGATATCTCTGGCATGGCAATGTTGTCGCTGCGCTGGAACATATTGATAATTGCGTTATGTATTGCGATGACCCTGAACTCAGCTATCCTAGCCTGAAATCCCTGCAAAAACATCTGGATGAAATGTATACCTACATCCGGAATAATAAGATGATGATCCCAAACTACGGCGAAATGCGTCGGTACGGAGAGCCGGTATCAACCGCGTTTGTGGAATCCACGATCAATGAAGTGATCGCCAGACGAATGGCCAAAAAGCAGCAGATGCAGTGGAGCAGAAAAGGGGCTCATTATTTGTTACAGACCCGGACCGCCGTTTTGAATAACGAACTGCAGGATAAATTTGTCTGCTGGTATCCGGGTTTTCAAAGTGACGGGAAGGGACCAGCGATGGCAGCATAGCTCACGCTGCCCCAATATTTTTTATGCTCTCGGTCGTATGGAAGCTGGACCGCCTCGGTCGTGATCTTCGTCATCTCATTAATACAGTGCACGACCTGACCGCGAGGGGGACCGGTCTGAAAGTGCTGACCGGTCACGGGGCGACTATCGACACAACAACGGCCGCTGGCAAGCTTGTCTTCGGTATCTTTGCCGCACTGGCGGAGTTTGAGCGCGAACTGATTGCTGAAAGAACGACTGCAGGTCTGGCATCAGCAAGAGCCCGTGGGCGGAACGGCGGCCGACCTTATAAAATGACGCCAGTCAAACTGCGACTGGCAATGGCATCAATGGGACAATCAGAAACAAAGGTCAGTACGCTATGCCAGGAACTTGGGATAACCCGGCAAACTTTGTACAGGCATATTTCCCCTGTTGGTCAACTGCGGGCGGACGGGATCAAGCTGCTCAACCGTGGATAATTTGAACGGACGGAAAAATCTGGGGTTCCGGCGTAGTACCCCTATCACCTCCACATTTTTGCAACAGTGCCTTATAAATGGCAGCCTTATGTTTACTTGCCAAGATGGGCTACCATATGATGTTTTATACTGAGCAATATTAATATTATCTTTAATGGAAAAATTAAGCCCACTAAGTGACCCACTGCTATATGGCTCTATTGTGAAGACGCCTGAGGGTAAAAATTTATACATGGTTGTCCCTATGTCTATTATTGCAAGGTTGACAATATTATTCGTTTTATAAATTTGAGCGTTTAAAATCACACATCAAAGCAATTAGTCAGGATAAACAACAATACCCAGTGCTTCGAGAATCAGTTCTTGCTGCCAGGCTGCAATTTTGATACCTGATGTATCGACTTTGCGGGGATCTAAACCGTCGAGTTCGGCGTGGCATAAATTGGCACCCTGTAGGCTAAATTGCCCCCAGACATCTTCGGAAAAAACACCTCGACTTAAGTCTGACTCTTTCAGTGATGCACCCGCTAGGTTCGTTCCTATCCAGCGATTTTCAAACAACTCACATTTTTCTAAACAAACCCTCTCCATATTGGCATAGGAAAGATTACATCCAGAAATAAATGCTGAGCAAAAGTACATACGATTACTCACTTGATGGGCAAAGTTTGTTCGGGAAAAGTTGGCACCTTTTAAATCACACGCACGGAACTCTATACCGTAGCAATTGGCATTACTGAAGTTTGCCATCGCAAGTTGGCATTGTTGGAAACTTGCATCACGAAGATCTGCGACATCAAAGTGGCAGCCTTCGATATCACCCTGTTCAATGAACTTGCAGTTGACGAATGTCGTATCACGCAAGTTAGCACGTCGAAAGTCGCTGCGAATGAATGTGCAAGCGGTGAAGGTGAGATCACTTAAGTCTTTATGTGAAAAGTTGTGGTGCCGATATGTATGATTGTAGGTTTCCATGAGTACTCCTTGTTGAAAGGAGGGCTAGACTACCATTATACATATGCCAAGACATTAAAATAAAAGCCTGTTACATCAACACATTACAACCCCTCAATTTACCTGTTTTAAGTGGTCAAATTGGCGCGTAGAGCGCCTATCGCTCTTGCATTGGCACGCGGCCCTGTTGAAAAAAGTTATTCGCTTTAGATAGGGTTAGGAGAGCCGTGCTTCGCCGGTAAAAAATCGGACTATCCGACGCAGGGCGGACTCATCGGCGGAGAAGCAAACTTTGACTATATCTCCCTACACTTGGAAGAGGGCTAGACTGGCCCCATAGATCACCAGACACTTCGACTCTCTTAAAATAAGAGGTAGTCTTGGAACTATGTTTAATACCAGTCAGAACGATAAGATGGTTGAAGTGTTATCAGGACCTGAGCGGCGTCGGCGTCGTACACCGCAGGAAAAAATTGCCATTATTCAGCAGACTATGGAGCCCGGTATGACCGTGTCTCATGTCGCGCGCCTGCATGGCATCAATGCAAACCAGATATTCAAATGGCGCAAGCAATATTAAGACGGTTCACTGACGGCTGTTGCATCGGGCGAGGAAGTGGTGCCGGCCTCCGAACTCGCTGCCGCCAATAAGCAAATTCGCGAACTCCAGCGCCTTCTGGGCAAAAAGACGATGGAAGCCGAGATACTCAAAGAGGCCGTGGAGTTCGGCCGGGCAAAAAAATGGATTGCGCATGCGCCCTCGTTGCCTGGGAACGACGAATAAGCGACGTTTGCAGAAGTCTTGGCGTGTCGCGTGCGCAGTTGAGCATTCGGGTTCACCGGCCATCTGACTGACAGGATCGCAGACGGCAGCCCCGTTCTGACGATACCACCGTATTGTCCCGGATAAACATGGCGGTGGCTGACCTGCCGACGTATGGTTATCGCCGTGTGTGGGCGCTGCTGCGACGGGAGTCGGAGCGGGACGGCCTGCCTGTGGTTAATGCAAAGCGGGTGTATCGCATTATGAGAACGCATAATCTGCTTCTTGAACGTAAACCCGCTGATCCTTGCCGTAAGCGGGCCCATAAGGGGCGCGTAGCAGTAGCGGAAAGTAACCGGCGCTGGTGCTCAGATGGCTTTGAGTTCCGCTGTGATAATGGCGAAAAGCTGCGGGTGACCTTCGCGCAGGACTGCTGCGACAGGGAGATCATTGACTGGGCAGCGAGCACCGGAGGCTATGACAAAGAAACGGTGCAGGATGTCATGCTGGGTGCGGTGGAAAAACGCTTCGGAAGGCAGTTGCCAACAGTGCCGGCGTTCGCCCGGTTGCTGGGACTGGAGCCTTGTACGACAGCAGTGCGAAGCCCGGAAAGCAATGGCATAGCAGAAAGCTTCGTGATGACGATAAAACGGGACTACATCAGCATCATGCCGAAACCGGACAGCGAGGCAGCGGTGATGAATCTGGCGGTGGCGTTCAGTCATTACAACGAACATCATCCGCATAGTGCACTGGGATATCGCTCACCACGGGAATATATACGCAGGAAGTTATCGCAACCGTAAGAGAGCAAAAACGTCTGGATATATAGGGTCAAATCCACTGTAAATATATTACCAGTTCTTAATTACTGAATCTCCGATCCCTGCAATATGCTCGTTGAGTTCATTCATAGATGAATGAGTATTTGTAATATACAGGACTACTATACGAGATGGCTTGCCTCCGGGGCCCAACAGTGCAACGATGCCCCGAGATCCGTGATCACCTGCTCCTGTTTTATCCGCTATCATCCAGCCAGCTGGCAGTACAGAGCGGAACAGAGGCCCGCCGACTTTATCTTCCTGCATCCAGCTTATTAATTTTTTTCGAGATTTTTCTGTAAGTACACTTTCGTTTAACAATTTTTGTAGCGTTTGAGCCATCGCTGCCGGAGTGGTGGTATCACGCTCATCGCCAGGCTTCGCCTCATTAAGGCTGGGTTCGTGTCGATCAAGCCTTGTATAACTATCACCAGTGCTACGCAGAAAATGAGTTAATCCCTCCGGCCCGCCAATAGTTGATAGCAATAAATTTGCAGCAGTGTTATCACTGGTGGTAATGGCAGCATTGCATAACTCAGAAACCGTCATTCCATCTGCAATGTGCTGACTGGTTAGTGGAGAATAGTCGTCCAGGTCATGCTTATTATAGGTAATTCGGCGTTCAAGTTGTTCAAGCCCTTTATCAACACGTACTAATATTGCTCCACATAACAAAACTTTGAATGTGCTCATCATAGGAAAACGTTCTTCACGGCGATGACTACTCAGAACCTTCCCGGATAAAAAGTCTATTTCAGTAAAACCAACCCGACCTTTGATATGGTCTTCTGTGCTTTGTATTGTATCAGTAACATTGACTGGTGTAGATAATGCTGGAGTACACATTCCAGCCAGTAAAGAGATTATAATAAGGCGGATCTTTTTCATATTAATATCCTTTTTAAAATTAAGTTAAGTAATAATAGATAAATAATGAGTAAACAGGCTCTGTTCAGCCGGACTGTCGGTGTACCACCGGAGCACGTAAAGCATCCGGTGCAATCTTCAGCCGGGTAAGCACCGGACCGATAATCTGGCCGAAGACAGGCGCCGCCACTGAGCCACCAAAATGCTGTCCCGCTTTGGGATTGTTAATAACCACAACCAGTGCCACTTCAGGACGGCTCGCCGGCGCGACGCCTGCCGTATAGGTAATATGCCCCCCGTCATATTTTCCACCGGCACCTAACTTCTCTGCGGTTCCGGTTTTTATTGCCAGACGGTAGCCCGGTACAGCTGCCCTTACGCCACTTCCGCCGGGTAACACATCACTTTCCATCATTCTGATTACAGCATCGGCAAGCTTCGGGTCCGCCACCTGCTCACCGTACACCGGCGCGGATAACCGTGTAACGGATAACGGATGATAAACGCCACAGGCCCCGAGAGTGGCATAGGCTCTGGCTAACTGGAGCGGGGTTACCCGGAGGCCGTAGCCAAAAGCGAAGGTGGCGCGCTCAATATCAGCCCATCGATGGCGACTGAACGGAAAGTAACCAGTACTTTCACCGGGAAGGCCCAGCCCTGTCGGTTTTCCCAGCCCGAAGGATGAATACGTTTTTACCAGCGCATCCGAAGGCATCGCCAGGGCAATATGTGAAACTCCGGTATCACTGGATTTCTGAAGTATGCCGGTCGGCGTCAGCGCCGGCCAGTATCCCACGTCCCGGATAAGATGGCCGTCAACCCTGAACGGCCTTGTGTCAAGAAGCGTGCTGCTGCTGATAATATGGCGGCGCAGGCCTTCAAGAATGACGAAGGGTTTAACCGTTGAACCCGGCTCAAAGCTGTCATTAATCGCCACGTTACGCATTTCAGCGGAAGTGGCACCGGAAAAACGGTTGGGATTAAACGACGGATAGGATGCCATAGCCAGAATTTCGCCGGTGTTTACGCTGACAAGCACCGCAGCGCCTGACTGGGCGTGATGTTGCTCGACCCCCTCCCTTAACCGGCTGTAAACAATATACTGAAGCACACTGTCAATACTCAGCCTGATCGCCGGTGCAGTTTCCGGAGCGTCATACTGGATCACGCTGATGACGCCCCCCCTGGCGTTTTTGCGTATTTTTTTCACCCCGAAGTCCTTTCTCAGAACGGTGTTAAAGCTCTGCTCAATACCACTCAGCCCTCTATTTTCGGCACCGGTCACACCAATGAGCGAGGCTGATGCCTCACCCAGCGGATAGTAGCGATTTTCATTGTATTTCTGACTTATGCCCGGCAGATGCAGCTGTGACACGGCCCTGGACAATGACAGGGGCGACTTTTTCTTCAGAAACAGGAATTCCTTGTCCGAATTATCTTGAATAGTTCTGCGAAGTGGCACTGTTGCAAAGTTAGCGATGAGGCAGCCTTTTGTCTTATTCAAAGGCCTTACATTTCAAAAACTCTGCTTACCAGGCGCATTTCGCCCAGGGGATCACCATAATAAAATGCTGAG
>NZ_JBJNLV010000031.1:0-8899 GCF_052168875.1 Serratia sp. CY38905
CTCAGCATTTTATTATGGTGATCCCCTGGGCGAAATGCGCCTGGTAAGCAGAGTTTTTGAAATGTAAGGCCTTTGAATAAGACAAAAGGCTGCCTCATCGCTAACTTTGCAACAGTGCCGCGCGACGAGCAGCAGCACCAGGAGCAGAAGCACGTCGAGAAAAAGCAACAGCAGATCGAGCAGCGCCCACGGCGGGCCGCTCGCATCGGATAAGTCGAAAAATCCGG
Organism: Serratia sp. CY38905; assembly: GCF_052168875.1. Taxonomy (NCBI): domain Bacteria; kingdom Pseudomonadati; phylum Pseudomonadota; class Gammaproteobacteria; order Enterobacterales; family Yersiniaceae; genus Serratia; species Serratia sp. CY38905. Next base: position 228 of record NZ_JBJNLV010000031.1, read on the forward strand.
CTAAAGTGGCCGAGCTGCACATCAGGCCGCGCGGTTTTCCTCCCTGATCGCCGGCGCGGTTTCTTCCTCCCTGAACCGCATGCAGACTTGCCGCCTCGGACACCCCGAGGCGGTTTTTTTTCGCCTCGCTCGAGCATCGCCGCATCCGACGATGCCGAGACGACCAGGCCGCGCACGTCGAGCTGCAGCATCGCCATTGCCGACGATGGCACCAGGTCGCCGGCGGTGGCCACCGACCTCGAGCTCGCATCGCCACATCCGACGATGCGCGCCGGCGTCGACCATCGCCAGGTCTGACGATGGCGGCCGCCCTGCCCTGGATCTCGCATCGCCATTTCTGGCGATGAGATCCACGGAGCGGCCATTTAGACCCGCCAATAACGACCCGGCCAAGATAAATCGCATGACGGCCTTTTTGGCCGGGGGTAGCATGACCGGACACTTTGCGTATGCCCAAAGGAGCCCGCAAGTATGCGCAGGACGAAGCCAGTAGCCGCGCCGATGGTGGCGCGGGTCTATCTGCGCGTCAGCACCGACGCGCAGGACTTGGGGTCTGACGCTCAGTGGAACGAAAACTCACGTTAAGCAACGTTTTCTGCCTCTGACGCCTCTTTTAATGGTCTCAGATGTCCTTTGGTCACCAGTTCTGCCAGCGTGAAGGAATAATGGCCGAGCATATTGATATGTCCGTGGCAAAGCGGGGAGAGGCGTGCGATATCTTCATCATTCAGTGTTTCACCCTGCGCCCGGAGATGATCCAGGGCTGCCTGCATATAAATAGTGTTCCATAACACGACGGCGTTAGTGACCAGCCCCAGTGTGCCCAGTTGATCTTCCTGACCGTCGGTATATCGTTTTCTTATCTCACCTTTTTGACCGTGACAGATGGCTCTGGCAACGGCATGGCGACTTTCTCCCCGATTAAGCTGGGTCAGAATGCGCCGGCGGTAATCTTCATCATCAATATAATTAAGCAGATACAGCGTTTTGTTGATGCGCCCCACTTCAATGATTGCCTGAGTCAGTCCGGAAGGACGTTCACTTTTCAGCAATGAACGGACCAGCACTGAAACCTGTACTTTGCCCAGCTTCAGGGAGCCAGCGGTCCGGATCATTTCGTCCCACTGAAGGACTATTTTTCGGGGATCTGATTGCCCTCTGGCAATATCATTCAGCACGCCATAGTCGGCATCATGGTCCATTCGCCAGAAAACCGAAGCACCGGCATCAGCCAGGCGTGGAGAAAACTGGTATCCCAGCAGCCAGAAAAGGCCAAAGACAAGTTCGCTGGCACCTGCTGTATCGGTCATAATTTCGGTTGGATTCAGCCCGGTCTCCTGTTCCAGAAGACCTTCCAGCACAAAGATAGAGTCCCTCAGCGTCCCCGGTATAACGATGCCATGAAAGCCGGAATACTGATCGGACACAAAGTTGTACCAGGTGATCCCTCTGTTATTACCAAAGTATTTGCGGTTCGGTCCGGCATTGATTGTTCTGACTGGCGTAACAAAGCGCATTCCATCTGCAGATGCCACTTCTCCTCCACCCCATATCTGTGCCAGTGGCAGCGTTGCCTGAAAATCAACCAGTCTGGCATTAGCGCTGGTGATAGTTTCAGCCCGCAGATAGTTCGCTTTTGTCCAGTTCAGCCGGTGTCGGGTCAGTGCAGGAACATTTGATCTGATCAGTGGTTCCAGACCGATATTGCAGGCTTCAGCCATCAGCACGGCGCTGATGCTGACGGGCAGATCATCAACTCTGGCACTGGCTTCACTAGCATGGAAAAACTCATCAGCAAATCCGGTATGGGCGTTAATTTCGAGCAGCAACTCCGTTAAATCCACCGGAGGGAGTAGATCACTGATCATTTTGCTCAGTCGTTTCAGACTGTCCGGCTCATCAAGACTGGCGAGGGGAGAAATTGTCAACCGGGGCTTCGGGCCAGAAACATCGAGTTCGACAGCCTCATTTTCGCAAAGACGTGCAGCAACCTGTCTGTAACGACTATCAAGCTGATGACCCAGAGATTTTATTGCTTCCTGCGGGTCTGTCGGGTGCCCCAAAGAACGATAAACCTTAATCCGGTTTGCCTGCCAGTCAGCACCCTGTAGTAATCTTGCACGAGGATCTCCCCACCGGTTACTGCCGGTAACGTAGACATCCCTCCGCCTCAGACTATCCTGCAGTTTACTGAGAAAGCAGAGCGTGTATCCCCTGCGGGTGATATGTTTTTCCTTGTTAATCACCAGCCGTTTCCATGACCGACTGATAATTTCCGTTGGTGCGTCGTCAAAAAACTGCCGCCGTGAGCTGAACTCCCGGCTGAGGTAGTCACAGGCATTCAGAGTGGTAACCCCGGCAGGTGCGGATGAAAATTTAACGGTATTCAGCAGATGGGGCAGGAAACGACGAACGCGCCCGTACTGCTCCACCATTTCTTCATGAAAATTATCGTCTGAGGGCCGGGCAATTTCACGGACAAGCGTGATGATTTCAGCCAGCTTTTGCCTTGGGATGTAGCTGAACACCTCAGCACGAATCGATTCGTCCGGTGTTTCTTCTTTCAGCAGGTACGAACATGCGCTGGCGAGCGCCAATGCAGATTTATCCAGATCCTTCAGCGAGCGGAGCCGTTTTTTCTGCCCAATCTTTCTGGCGTCACGGATGATAACGGCCAGCATGGCGTCCAGAACGTCCAATGCATCATCCAGCGCCAGCGTTTCCCATGCAAGGACAAAGGCAACCAGAACCGCCATCCTTTTCTGCGGTGACATCCTGGCAATATTGAACACCGAAGTCATACCAGCATAACGTGCGAGATTTTTCAGGCGCACAGCCGGGAGTGTACTCAGGTTTTCAGCATGCAGGCCAAAATCGTTCAGAGTTTTCCAGCGTTCAATTGCTTCATTAAACGCCGGACCACTGATGGTCACAGGGCCCTTTTTCAGTGATTCCAGTAAAGACAGGCGGCTGCAATCAGTTGGCCCCAGCAGCATCTCCAGCTGTGAACGCTGTTCGGCTGACGGTATCAGTGCCAGTTTGTTCCACAGGCGCAACGTCGCCTTTTCCCTTACCTCTGAAATCAACCGGGTCAGCGTAGTGGCTCCGGGGAGAATAATACGATGTTGCATAAGCCACCCTGTCGCCAGATCGAAAAGCAGGCCAGGACGTTCGTTGCTTATCCAGCTCCGGGTATATAAAAGACGGGTAAGGCGAAATGTCCAGGGCCAGGCAAATTCACGATACTGATAGTGCTGACGTATCAGCGCTGCATGCTCACGGCGGGTATTTTCCCTCTGACCGTATTCTGCAAGAACGGTGATATCACGAATCCCGAGCTGTCTGGCGGTAAAATGCCGGACGCCGGAAGGAATATGATTCATATCGGTGAGGAAGGTGCCCAGAAAACGGACACATCCAATTTGCAGGGCAATGCCCAGACGGTTGTGATCACCTCTGCTTTTTCCGATAAATTCCTTGTCTGCTTCATCAAGGTGAAAATATCGTGCCAGCTGAAGCTCATCCGGTTCACCGGTGAATCTGCCATAGCTTTCAGTCTGCTCAGTGGTCAGAAAGTCAACGGGCATATCGGCCTCCCTGCCTGACGGGCATTTAGTAACATTTTTCCAACCGTACGAAATGTTATAAATTATCGGACATCGTAAAACTGTTACATTAATATGTCTATTAAATCGTAAATTTGTAATAATAGACATGAGTTGTCCGATATTCGATTTAAGGTACATTTTTATGCGACTTTTTGGTTACGCTCGGGTCTCAACCAGTCAGCAGTCTCTTGATCTTCAGGTCAGAGCACTCAAAGACGCAGGTGTGAAAGCAAACCGTATATTTACCGATAAGGCATCCGGCAGTTCAACAGACCGGGAAGGGCTGGATTTGCTGAGGATGAAGGTGGAGGAAGGTGATGTCATTCTGGTTAAGAAGCTCGACCGTCTTGGCCGCGACACTGCCGATATGATCCAACTGATAAAGGAATTTGACGCTCAGGGCGTGGCAGTCCGGTTCATTGATGACGGGATCAGTACCGACGGTGATATGGGGCAAATGGTGGTCACCATCCTGTCGGCTGTGGCACAGGCTGAACGCCGGAGGATCCTAGAACGCACGAATGAGGGCCGACAGGAAGCAAAGCTGAAAGGAATCAAATTTGGCCGCAGGCGTACCGTGGACAGGAACGTCGTGCTGACGCTTCATCAGAAGGGCACTGGTGCAACGGAAATTGCTCATCAGCTCAGTATTGCCCGCTCCACGGTTTATAAAATTCTTGAAGACGAAAGGGCCTCGTGATACGCCTATTTTTATAGGTTAATGTCATGATAATAATGGTTTCTTAGACGTCAGGTGGCACTTTTCGGGGAAATGTGCGCGGAACCCCTATTTGTTTATTTTTCTAAATACATTCAAATATGTATCCGCTCATGAGACAATAACCCTGGTAAATGCTTCAATAATATTGAAAAAGGAAGAGTATGAGTATTCAACATTTTCGTGTCGCCCTTATTCCCTTTTTTGCGGCATTTTGCCTTCCTGTTTTTGCTCACCCAGAAACGCTGGTGAAAGTAAAAGATGCTGAAGATCAGTTGGGTGCACGAGTGGGTTACATCGAACTGGATCTCAACAGCGGTAAGATCCTTGAGAGTTTTCGCCCCGAAGAACGTTTTCCAATGATGAGCACTTTTAAAGTTCTGCTATGTGGTGCGGTATTATCCCGTGTTGACGCCGGGCAAGAGCAACTCGGTCGCCGCATACACTATTCTCAGAATGACTTGGTTGAGTACTCACCAGTCACAGAAAAGCATCTTACGGATGGCATGACAGTAAGAGAATTATGCAGTGCTGCCATAACCATGAGTGATAACACTGCTGCCAACTTACTTCTGACAACGATCGGAGGACCGAAGGAGCTAACCGCTTTTTTGCACAACATGGGGGATCATGTAACTCGCCTTGATCGTTGGGAACCGGAGCTGAATGAAGCCATACCAAACGACGAGCGTGACACCACGATGCCTGCAGCAATGGCAACAACGTTGCGCAAACTATTAACTGGCGAACTACTTACTCTAGCTTCCCGGCAACAATTAATAGACTGGATGGAGGCGGATAAAGTTGCAGGACCACTTCTGCGCTCGGCCCTTCCGGCTGGCTGGTTTATTGCTGATAAATCTGGAGCCGGTGAGCGTGGGTCTCGCGGTATCATTGCAGCACTGGGGCCAGATGGTAAGCCCTCCCGTATCGTAGTTATCTACACGACGGGGAGTCAGGCAACTATGGATGAACGAAATAGACAGATCGCTGAGATAGGTGCCTCACTGATTAAGCATTGGTAACTGTCAGACCAAGTTTACTCATATATACTTTAGATTGATTTAAAACTTCATTTTTAATTTAAAAGGATCTAGGTGAAGATCCTTTTTGATAATCTCATGACCAAAATCCCTTAACGTGAGTTTTCGTTCCACTGAGCGTCAGACCCCGTTTCCTGTTTGGGGTCGTTTGCGGGAAGGGGCGGAATCCTACGCTAAGGCTTTGGCCAGCGATATTCTCCGGTGAGATTGATGTGTTCCCAGGGGATAGGAGAAGTCGCTTGATATCTAGTATGACGTCTGTCGCACCTGCTTGATCGCGGCCGCGATAGCTAGATCGCGTTGCTCCTCTTCTCCATCCGCGTTCCAAGCTGCGGAAAGGCACCCATAAGCGTACGCCTGGTCGAGCAGGCGACGCGGATCGACGTCCAGCGCACGAGAGAATGCGTCCGCCATCTGTGCAATGCGTCTAGGATCGAGACAAAGGTCGTCTCTGTCAGCCGGATCGTAGAACATATTGGCGGCGCCAAAGCCCACTTCACCGACCAGACCGACGGGATCTATCACCAGCCAGCCGCGACTGGAGAACATGATGTTTTCATGATGCAGATCGCCATGTAGCCCACGCAGTTCCGAGGCATTGCTCATCATTTGATCGGCTATAATCGCCGCGTGGACGTAGTCAGTTTGACAACCTGCGTTTTGATCATCGCGCGCCCGCTGAAACAAAGCTGCAAAGCGATCCCGGATCGGGAGAAGGGCAGAAGGCAGGGGTTCCTCAGATGCGGCATACAGCTTCGCCATTAGTTCCGCTGCAATTTCGGTCGCCTGGTAGTCGCCGTGCTCGGCAACGATGTGAGAGAGCATTCGCTCCCCGGCATATTCGAGCAACATCAGATTGTTCTCACGACCGAGCAACCGGACTGCTCCCCTCCCATTGCGCCATACCAGATAGTCGGCCCCGCGCAGTTCATCAGCAATGTCTTCTATAGGTTTCAATCCCTTGACGATTGCAGGAGTCCCGTCTGGCAATGAAACTTTCCAAACGAGGCTGGAAAAGGTGTCCGCAATGAGAACAGGTTGCGAAACGTGCCAATGAGCAGGAAAAACAGGCGGCATGAACATCAACCCCAAGTCAGAGGGTCCAATCGCAGATAGAAGGCAAGGCGTTCGCGGTCGGGGGCTTCGATCCCCAATACATTGAATAGGACAGCGAAGGCGCGCTCTGCTTCATCTGGCGCTGCCCAGTTCTCTTCGGCGTTAGCAATCATGAGTGCCAAATCGGCATAGCGATCTGCTGTTCCGAGCCGCCCAAGGTCGATCAGACCCGTGCATTGAAGAGTTTTAGGGTCCACCATGAAGTTCGGCATGCAGGGATCACCATGGCAAACAACCATATCGGTGCGCTCTTGGTCGAGCCGCACCGGTAGCTCTCGTTCGACACGAGCCAAAAGATCGAGCTGCGGCGTACTCTTGTCCTCGTCCGGTAAGAAGTCGGGATTGACGGCATTGCGGGACACCACATCAACGGCGCGTCCGAACATTCGCGACAGCCTGCGCTCAAACGGACATTGATCAACCGATAGGCTGTGAACAGCGCCAAGTTGCTGCCCCATTGACGGCCACGCTTTGAGCAAATCCGCTCCAGACAGATCAGCCGCCGGTACTCCCGGAATTGCCGTTATCACCAAGCATGCACCCTCCTGTTCCTCCTGCCAGTTGATGACCTCGGGGCAAGCCACACCTCGACCTTTGAGCCAAATGAGGCGGTCACGCTCTCCAGCGAGCTCACCGCGGCGGGAAGCAGGTGCGATTTTCGCGAAGGCATGCCCGTCACCACGTCGAAAAACAAAATCACCAGATTCTCCGCCTCTGACAGGCAACCAGTCAGAATGCGATTCACCAAAAAAAATATTAGTTCGATTCAATGGAGGTTCCTTCAGTTTTCTGATGAAGCGCGAATATAGAGAAATATCCCGAATGTGCAGTTAACGAATTCTTGCGGTTTCTTTCAGCGCCGCCAATACCGCCAGCCCGTCGCGCAAGGGGCGCGGCTCGTGTGTGCGGATGAAGTCAGCTCCACCTGCGGCGGCGGCAAGCTCTGCAGCGAGTGTCGCGGCCCCGACATCCCCCGGACCACGGCCTGTGAGCGCGCGCAGAAAGGATTTGCGCGAAACAGACAGAAGCACCGGCAAATCGAAGCGCAGCCGCAATTCATCGAACCGCGCCAGCACCGAGAGCGAGGTTTCGGGAGCAGCCCCCAGAAAAAACCCCATGCCGGGATCAAGGACAAGGCGGTTGCGTTTGATACCGGCACCCGTCAGCGCCGCGATGCGCGCGTCAAAGAACGCCGCAATGTGATCCATGATGTCGCCAGCGGGTGCCTCGCGCCGATCTGCCTGCCCGTCTTGCACCGAATGCATAACGACGAGTTTGGCAGATGATTTCGCCAATTGCGGATAGAACGCAGCGTCTGGAAAACCGCGAATATCATTGAGATAGGCCACACCACGCGACAAGGCATAGGCTTGCGTCGCGGGTTGATAACTGTCGAGCGAGACGGGAATGCCATCTGCCTTGAGCGCGTCCAGCACCGGCGCGATACGCGCGATTTCTGTGTCGGACGAAACAGGCGCGGCGTCGGGATTGCTGGATGCCGGACCGAGGTCGATCACATCTGCCCCCTCGGCCATCAGCTTACGCGCCTGCGCAATGGCTGCGTCTGGCGCCAGATACCGGCCTCCATCGGAGAAACTGTCCGAGGTTATGTTGACGATGCCGAAAATGATGAGCGATTTATTCATGGGGGCTTCTATAATAATAATAATCGAGCATGAGTCTCATACGGATGCTCGGGTCGAAAGGGAATCCCCAGGCGAGTAACCTGTTTGCGGTGATCCATTAGCTGCAGGAGCAGAATAGCATACATCTGGAAGCAAAGCCAGGAAAGCGGCCTATGGAGCTGTGCGGCAGCGCTCAGTAGGCAATTTTTCAAAATATTGTTAAGCCTTTTCTGAGCATGGTATTTTTCATGGTATTACCAATTAGCAGGAAAATAAGCCATTGAATATAAAAGATAAAAATGTCTTGTTTACAATAGAGTGGGTATCGGAGACGAAGAAGGACAAGGTACATGCTGACCGATACCAAGCTGCGCAATCTCAAGCCCAGGGACAAACTCTACAAAGTGAATGACCGGGAAGGTCTCTATGTGGGGGTCGCCTCAGAAAACGGAATCTATGGTCACTCCCGTTTTTGCAACACCGATTTTGACGACAAGTTGGCTTGCTTGAATCTATCCGGCGTCTGAATGGGATTTTATTCCCGCGCCTCGATGAGTTCCGC
>NZ_JBJNLV010000032.1:0-8383 GCF_052168875.1 Serratia sp. CY38905
CTCAGCATTTTATTATGGTGATCCCCTGGGCGAAATGCGCCTGGTAAGCAGAGTTTTTGAAATGTAAGGCCTTTGAATAAGACAAAAGGCTGCCTCATCGCTAACTTTGCAACAGTGCCCTCTCGAGCACCTCTGCCATAAGACCGTTAGCTGCTCCGCGAACGGCAGCTATCTGCTGAAGAATGGAACGGCATTCAGCATCATTTTCCAGCGCTCTTTCCAGAGCATCAATCTGACCCCGAATGCGGCGAACACGGGTAAGGACCTTTTTTTTCTCTTCAGGAGTACTGGGCATTATTTACCTCACCATTTTTGATTTTATATACTATAGTGGAGTATACAACCAGCGTCAATGTATACTCCACTATAGTATAAAGAAGGATAAACGCAATTATTCATATTTACGGTATAAATCATATATTTATATTATTTTGGCTGTGGTGCTGTCGGAAGGAAAGTTACTACAAAAATGATATCTACCGATACGGGATTTGGGGCATAGGCGGTTCTGTTAAATTTCGGCAGATATTGGCTCATCATTGATAGTCAAAAAATGAGCCTAACGTACAATAATTTTCGATATCCAAACTGCCCCCTTATACATACCTACAGCGCACGTTACGCTGAGCTGAATCGAATTTCAGAGAACGTTCTTCGCTATTACCCTGCCCAGCCAGTTGAACACATTTTATCATCCGGCCCCGAGAGTGACATGTTCTCTGCCTGGTACAGCCTTCATCAGAGTCAAACTAGACGTTATTTACAGGCAAAAGAAGACAGCTACAGAGTTTAAGTCTGACATTATTCGTGGCTGTGTCTGCCTTCGGAGTTTTCAGCTTATCCCGATAACAGCGGTTTTGAAAAATTGACGTTTTTTACACCGGTACATTGCCCGAACGCAATCTCCCCCGTAGCGAAATACCGCCCCGCAGAAAATCGTCCATGCTCGGCATGCCCCTGGAACATCAGCATCTTTTCAATAAAGGTTTTACAGCCTATAGTCTGTATAACACAAAATACACCTTACCTGCTGTATTACAGGGCGGTACTCCCTACTCAGTCTGCGAGGCAGGTCACTTATGAATAATCAGTTCCCGATAAAAACGCTGAACCAGCTCAGACCTGTGCTAATCGGGTTTCGCAAAATCAAGGGCTTCACGCAAAAAGATGTGTCTGAGAGGCTTGGCGTAACGCAGCAAACCTATGCCCGCCTGGAAGCAAACCCTGCTAGCGCCAGTATTGATCGTCTGTACAAGGTATTCAGTATTCTGGGCGTAGAAATAACGCTGTCATCTATTTCCCCTTCACCCTTCATTTCCCACACAGAGATGAGGGGGGCATTTGACAGCACTCCCGCCAGACGGGAGAAATGGTGACTATTAGAAGTTTGCTAGTTTTGTCGAATGACGCCAACTACATGTCCGCATCCATCGAGTAGTGGCTTCAAGCCACGATTGTCACTGCCTCCGCTGCCTTTTTCCAGTAACTCTCTCCTTTTAATTCTAATATTTAGGGGTGTCAACGCAAAGCAGAAACGGCACCTTCTTTGCGAGACAGAAATGACCTGTGATTGCCTGGCCGATTTATGGCAGCTAAGTGCGAGAAGCGGATATAGCGAATTCGCCATTGTACGGGATTAGCAGGTTTACTGAAGCAACCTGCGATGGCGTTATGGCAATAGTCAGTCCCCTGTCCAGTCGGCATAGGTGGCCACCTCGTCACCGCCGGGGATAAACTGATTGAAGCCTCCGCGCAAAATCACTTATTCTTTTCCGTTAATAAAATGCAGGAGCAAAGTCATGACTGGCGAAATTCGTGGGCGAGGCAGGCCACGAAAAACAGAGAGTACCTATACAGATACCCGTAATGACCTGATCCGAAGCGGGCTTGAACTGCTCACGCAGAATGGTTTTCTTTCAACGGGAGTCGATGCCATTGTCAAAAATGCCAGTGTTCCTAAAGGCTCATTTTATTACTATTTCAAGAGCAAAGAAGAGTATGCCCAGACTGTTCTGAGCGCCTATGACAGTTTCTTTGTGCATAAACTCCAAAAACATCTGTATGAATCATCCTTCACACCAATGATGCGTCTGGAAAATTTCATCGACGATGCCTGCGACGGCATTAAAAAGTACAATTTCACCCGGGGCTGTCTGGTTGGCAATATGATGCAGGAGAGTCCGGGTCTTCCACTGTCCTTTATCAAACAGCTCCACGAAATACTTGAGCGCTGGCAGGCGCTTGTGGCGTGCTGTCTGTCCGACGCGTTATCTTCGGGCGAAATCCGTTCCGATATGAATAATACGCAACTGGCGGCCATTTTCTGGAGCAGTTGGGAGGGTGCCGTAATGCGTGCCAAACTTTATTGCTCAACCCAGCCTGTGTACGACTTCTGGAGCTATTTCAAAAAGTCAGTACGCTATCAGCCCTCTAAGGACACGGCTGTTGAAAAGTAAAAAAGGGGCCGCAGCCCCTGATAATAATTATCAAACCCAGGCTGAGCCTGGCTTCCACTTCATTAGCTACACTGAATTACTGCCCGGCCACGAATTCCGCCACTCAGAAGTTTTTCGGCCACATTGATGGCATCACTCAGCGGATAAACGGTGGTCAGGCTATCCAGTCTGGACTCCGGTAAATACTGTACCGCCTGCTGCCAGATCGCCGCTCTTTTTTCCTTCGCGAACATGACACTGTCAATCCCTTTCAGCGTGACGCCACGCAGGATAAACGGAGCCACATTCCCCATTAGTTCCATCCCCTGTGCCATGCCGCAGGCTGCAACAATACTGCCATAACGCACCCCGGCGCATACATTGCAGAGCGTATGGCTACCGACTGTATCAATGGCGGCAGCCCAGCGTTCTTTCTGTAACGGTTTTCCGGGACAGGAGAGCTCGGAACGGTTAATAATCTCGTCCACACCGACCGTTTTATAGAGCCAGGCAGCCTCTTCCGGGCGTCCAGTAGACGCCGTAACGCGGTACCCCATTGATGCAAGGATCATGGCCGCAATGCTCCCGACGCCGCCGCTGGCACCGGTAACAAGTACCGGACCATCTTCAGGCTTAATACCATGATTCAGAAGTGCGTCTACGCACAGCATCGCGGTAAACCCAGCTGTTCCGATTGCCATTACGTGTTTGCCGTTAGCGCCAGCCGGGAGCGGCGTCAGCCAGTCTCCATTTACCCGTGCTTTTTCGGATAGTCCGCCCCAGTGTTTTTCCCCAACACCCCAGCCGGTCAGGAGAACCTTATCTCCGGCCTGATATTCGGGATGTGAACTGGCGGACACTGTACCGGTAAAATCAATGCCGGGCACCATGGGAAAGCGTCGGACGATTGGGCCCCGGCCCGTAATGGCCAGTGCGTCTTTGTAGTTGATGGATGAATAGTCAACATTGACCTCCACATCCCCCTGCGGTAGTTCACTTTCAGCGATTTCAGCAAGTTGCGCACTATAGCGTCCATCTGTTTTGTTGATTAATAAAGATTTAAACACGTTCACCTCGTTTGTCCGGGCGTTTACCGTTCAGTCATTAAGTCGTCAATAAATAATATTGACCGATCGTCTAATAATCAACACTACTATCCCAGTGCTTTGCCAGCATTCAAGAAACATTATTCATTTCATGCACTTAAAGCTGTCTTTTTTGACCGACATCAAACTGTATTCTGGTTTATCTGGTGCAGAGGGAAAATCAGCATCCCTGAAGATACATAGCTAATGCTTCAGAACACGGCTGATGATGCGATAAAACAACCAGGCTTTAATGAGTTAGTCTGAGCGGACCTTCGGCTCAGTAAATAGGTCCGCTCCGTGCCAAGAGCAGACGCTGGTAATTCGGGTAATGGTGCCAACTTACTGATTTAGTGTATGATGGTGTTTTTGAGGTGCTCCAGTGGCTTCTGTTTCTATCAGCTGTCCCTCCTGTTCAGCTACTGAAGGCGTGGTGCGTAACGGTAAAAGTACTGCCGGACATCAGCGCTATCTCTGCTCTCACTGCCGTAAAACATGGCAGCTACAGTTCACTTACACCGTCTCTCAGCCCGGTACACACCAGAAAATTATTGATATGGCCATGAATGGCGTCGGATGTCGCGCCAGTGCACGCATTATGGGCGTTGGCCTCAACACGATTTTACGACACTTAAAAAACTCAGGCCGCAGTCGGTAAACTCACGCATACAACCGGGCAGTGACGTCATTGTTTGCGCGGAAATGGACGAACAGTGGGGTTACGTCGGCGCTAAATCACGCCAGCGCTGGTTGTTTTACGCGTATGACAGGATACGGAGGACGGTTGTGGCGCACGTATTCGGTGAACGCACGTTGGTCACGCTGGAGCGTCTTCTGGGCCTGCTGTCGGCCTTTGAGGTCGTGGTATGGATGACGGATGGCTGGCCGCTTTATGAATCACGCCTGAAGGGAGAACTGCACGTTATCAGCAAGCGATATACGCAGCGCATTGAGCGGCATAACCTGAATCTGAGGCAGCATCTGGCAAGGCTGGGCAGGAAGTCACTGTCGTTCTCAAAATCGGTGGAGCTGCATGACAAAGTCATCGGGCATTATCTGAACATAAAACACTATCAGTAAGTTGGAGTCATTACCGGTGCTCTGATATATTTATTATACTATAGTGGGGTATGTGTTGATCTTAATGTAATACTCCCCTATAGTATAAGAAATACAGAGCAGTGAGGTAAGCAATGCCCAGTACTCCTGAAGAGAAAAAAAAGGTCCTAACCCGGGTTCGCCGTATCCGGGGTCAGATTGATGCTCTGGAAAGAGCACTTGAAAGTGGCGCTGAATGCCGTTCCGTTCTCCAGCAAATCGCCGCCGTCCGGGGCGCCGCTAACGGACTGATGGCAGAGGTGCTGGAGAGCCACATACGGGAAACCTTTGACCAGAATGACAGCTACAGTCATGAAGTCAGTAAATCAGTTGACGATACGATTGAGCTGGTTCGTGCCTATCTTAAATAGGTGAGGCCATTATTACATTGAGGATATATTACGTATGAAATCACGTGCCGCTGTTGCATTTGCACCAGGGAAGCCCCTGGAGATTGTTGAAATTGATGTTGCTCCGCCTAAAAAAGGCGAGGTGCTGATTAAAAACACCCACACAGGTGTCTGCCATACCGATGCCTTTACCCTCTCAGGGAATGACCCTGAGGGCGTTTTCCCGGTGGTTCTCGGCCACGAGGGAGCCGGTATCGTCGTTGAAGTTGGTGAAGGCGTCACCAGTGTGAAGCCGGGTGACCATGTTATTCCGCTCTACACCGCTGAATGCGGGGAGTGTGAATTCTGCCAGTCCGGTAAAACGAACCTCTGTGTATCGGTTCGCGAGACTCAGGGCAAAGGACTGATGCCTGACGGGACCACTCGCTTTTCATACAACGGTCAGCCTCTTTACCACTACATGGGATGTTCCACATTCAGTGAATACACCGTTGTGGCCGAGGTTTCTCTGGCAAAAATTAACCCGGAGGCGAACCATGAACACGTCTGCCTGTTGGGTTGTGGCGTGACTACCGGTATTGGCGCCGTCCATAACACGGCTAAAGTGCAGCCGGGCGATTCAGTTGCCATTTTTGGTCTGGGGGCAATTGGTCTGGCTGCGGTACAGGGGGCCCGTCAGGCAAAAGCGGGACGTATTATCGCTATCGATACTAATCCGACAAAATTTGACCTGGCCCGTCAGTTCGGGGCCACTGACTGCATTAACCCGAATGATTATGACAAACCGATTAAAGATGTTCTGCTGGATATCAACAAGTGGGGTATTGACCATACCTTTGAATGTATCGGTAACGTTAACGTCATGCGTGCAGCGCTGGAAAGTGCTCACCGTGGGTGGGGGCAGTCCGTTGTCATTGGTGTCGCAGGGGCCGGACAGGAGATTTCCACCCGTCCTTTCCAGCTGGTCACCGGGCGCGTATGGAAAGGTTCCGCGTTTGGCGGAGTAAAAGGCCGCACTCAGCTCCCCGGTATGGTCGAGGATGCCATGAAGGGGGATATTGACCTTGAGCCATTTGTAACCCATACGATGACACTGGATGAAATCAATGACGCCTTCGAGCTTATGCATGAAGGCAAATCTATCCGGACAGTGATTCATTACTGATCCCATCAGAATTTTAATCAACTCAAACTGAAGGAAGTGGAAAATGACAACTCCGGTAATTTCTGGTGACGGCATCTTTTCTCATGTGTTCATTGGCGCAGCCGATGTCGAGAAATCCTCCGCATTTTACGATGTCGTCCTGGGCACGCTTGGTATCAATAACCTCGGCCCGTTTGGCAACGGCTGGGTACTCTATGGCCGCGAAAAGCCGGCATTTATCATTGCCCGTCCGGGCAACGGTGAAGCACCTTCCGCTAACGGGGTGACTGTCGGCTTCGCTGCTGCCACCCCGGAAGAGGTTGATGCTTTCCATGCTGCCGGCCTTGCCGCCGGTGGAGCTGATGAAGGTCAACCTGGCCCGCGTGGTCACCTTCCCGGGGCCTATGCTGCCTACCTGCGGGATCCGGCGGGTAACAAAATCACGGCGTATACGTTTATCTGACGTCCGGATTTAAAGATACTTCCCCTGGCTTCGGTCAGGGGAAATAACCATGAGATAACGGCTGATGGAACTCATTGAGCAGCATGCCAGCTCTGGCGGCTGGCAAAACGTGTACCGGCATTATTCACAATCCCTTAATTGTGAAATGAATTTCGGTGTGTATCTTCCTCCCAAAGCAGTAACAGAAAAACTGCCGGTACTATACTGGTTGTCGGGCCTGACCTGTACTGAGCAGAATTTCATCACCAAATCAGGTATGCAGCATTATGCAGCCCGGCATAACGTCATCGTTGTTGTCCCGGATACCAGTCCCCGGGGTAATAATGTCCCGGATGCCGACAGTTACGATCTTGGCCAGGGGGCCGGTTTTTATCTGAACGCGACGGAACAGCCGTGGAATGTTCATTACAGGATGTATGACTATATTCTCAGAGAGCTTCCGGATGTCGTCATGAATCATTTTCCTGCAACGGCAAGAAAATCTATATCCGGTCATTCTATGGGAGGGCTGGGTGCTCTGGTGCTGGCTCTGCGAAATCCTGGTGAATATGTGAGCGTATCAGCATTTTCCCCGATAGTATCGCCTTCTCAGGTGCCATGGGGGCAACAGGCATTTAGCGCTTACCTGGGTGAAAACAGAAAAACGTGGGAAGCCTACGATCCAGTCAGCCTCATTTTACAGGGTGAAAAATTACCAGAAATCTTCATTGATCAGGGGCTGAGTGACGCCTTTTATGAAGAGCAACTGCGCACCAAAATCCTTGAGAGAGTATGCAATGAGATGAACCTCAATGCGTCGTTCCGATATCATACTGGATACGACCACAGCTATTATTTCATTTCCAGCTTTATTGGTGAGCACATTGCTTACCATGCCAACAGGCTCAGGCTGTCAGCATGAGTTGATTTCCAGCCTCAGAAAATGTGCTTAATTTTCAGGCCTGAACAGGGCCTGAACCCTGCAGACCTGAGATGTACTGTAACTGGTGGCTTCAGCAGTTTCTCTTATGCTCAGTTTCTTGACCTGTCGGTAATACAGAACTTTCTTATGTCGTTCCTGATCGGCCTGTTTGCCCCGGTGAATCGCCACGGATAATCTAGACACTTCCGAGCCGTTGATGGACTGACCCCGCCCCGGTAGACGATCCTGCCCTATAGTTTGGACTGACCCCACGCCTGTAGACAAATCCTGTCCTCACGACGAGGCCTGTTCGAAGGCCTCCGGACTGACGTCGCCGAGGTGGCTGTGGCGCCGGGACCGGTTATAGAAGACTTCAATGTAATCGAAGATCCGCCCGGGCCAGATCCCTGGTTTTATATATGCGTTTTCTGATCCGTTCTTTTTTCAGCGAACTGAAGAATGATTCGGCCACCGCATTATCCCAGCAGTTGCCACGCCGGCTCATGCTCGGCGCCAGGTTATTGGCCCGGTAGAAGCGCTGCCAGTCGTCACTGCCGTACTGGCTGCCCTGATCGCTATGTACGATAACCTCGCTGTCTGGTTTTCGGCGCCAGACCGCCATCATCAGCGCGTCGAGCGCCAGTTCGCGTGAGAGAGTGGGTTTCATCGACCAGCCGACCACATTACGGGCGAAGAGATCGATAACCACCGCCAGATACAGCCAGCCCTGCCAGGTGCGGAGTAGAGTAAGAGGCAGGGCGTAGTCGGACTATTTCCCTGCCTCTCCGCCCCGAACCGGACGTGCACCTTTCAGCGCATCCGGCTCTCCATTTAAATGCTGGCGAACACCATTGCCACTTCTGTAAAGCGCGATGTATACGTGTTTCTGGTTTCCGTCCTCAGATAG
>NZ_JBJNLV010000033.1:0-8238 GCF_052168875.1 Serratia sp. CY38905
TTCATCATCCAGCCAGAAAGTTATGGAGCCACGGTTGATGAGGGCTTTATTGTAGGTGGGCCAGTTGGTGATTTTGAACTTTTGCTTTGCCACGGAACGGTCTGCGTTGTCGGGAAGATGCGTGATCTGATCCTTCAACTCAGCAAAAGTTCGATTTATTCAACAAATCCTATTTTCCTTAATCGCCCGAACAAATTTATCCCCTTCATCCGGACTCATTTCATAGTAAACACGCTTAATCTGGCTGACATCAGATCGGGCTAGAATCAGCCCTGAAGAACCCGAACCAGCCTCTCCGACGACAACACCGTTTTTCCGTATGATCACCCTGCGGACAGGAGTCCGACGGAAAACCACAGCGATCCCGGTAAACACCACCGCCATCAGCAGCCAGAGCCAGAGAATATTATGCGTATAGCTCTGGTCGATATATGCTGCATACCCTGCCGCATCCGTACTGACGGTGGTGCAGTCTTCCTGTAAAACCGGAGGCAGTGGAGCGTTCACCGCATCACCATTAAGTTCTTTCGGCCCCGTGCAGTCCTGAATGACATATCCCTACTGCTGCACAGACTCTACGGTTTTCACCAGCGTCTGGCCGAACGTGTACGGTCCCGTCAGGAACACCAGAACAACCAGTAACATCATCATGGCCAGCGGATACACCACCGCACACTTAACCAGCCAGTGAGCCCAGCGCAGTGCTGACAGAACAGCAGTAATGAGAGACTTAGCCATTATTTTCCCCCTGCGGCGCTGCGCCCGGAGAGAACTCACGCGGATCAAGTTTGCCCAGCTTCTTCAGCATCTCGTCAGTATTGAATCCATTCATACCGCCGCCTGACTGATGATGTGCATCAGCCTGCGGTGCCGGCTCCGCCTCCTGATTCTGAGCCTGCTGTTGCCCGTTCTTTTCCGCTTCCTGTTCTTCAATCGTTTTCAGCTGGAATCCATCCTGGAACACGACGGTCACTTCGTTGCCGGCACCAATCGGAATGATCGGGTGATACTGCTCGGCCCTTTTGATGTAGTACTCGCTCAGCGTCTGCGCAGCTTTAGATGCACCACCGCCGACCCCCATTTTCAGAACCTCACCGGCGCCAACAGTTGCGGTTGCCCCCAGGCCAACAGCCGGCTGTGAAGCCCGTTCCATGCCCTGACCAATCCCGTCAACAAAACCGGCCCCCCATGCCCAGCCGAGGATTTTTCCGTTACGCATCACCACCTCTCCCTTAACCCCGTTTTTCCCCATAAAGGAAACGTGGCCGTTAATGGGCTGATCGATGGTTTTATCACCTTTGATACAGCTGATATTGCGGGTACGGACAATGGCGCGTTCGCTGGAGACATCTCCCCAGGCCTCAAGGCCCACAAAACACCCTGTCAGGTCGTAGGTTTTGCTGTTTGGCATTTCCACGCGACCGGTGATACGCAACTGCATCGGTACAGTTGATTCATTCCCGGTAACAGACGCGTTGGCATCTGCCCCCTCGATAAGCATACTTTTTGCAAAGCTCCCCGACGGAATGTACGGCAATGACTTCGTTTTTTTTCCTTTGTCGTAACTGAACGTTTTACGCTGTATCTGGTTTGGTACCGGTACAGACTGGTAGCTGACCTGCGGCGGCGGTGTCATACCATTCCCCGGATAGAATGCCGTCGGAGGCGGTACCGCGGCGCCGGTTTGCGGCGGATAACTGGCTGGCTGCGGCTCCCCTTCCGGACCGGGTGGCGGTGACGGAGGAGTCGGCGCGGGCTCGCCACCAGAGACAGCCGGTTTCACGCCCAGCGCCTTCAGCTGATTCTGCATGGCTTCATTGTCACTGCTGAGCTTGTCGATACGTATCTGGTCAGCGGTTCGCGCCTTACTCAGTAGGTCCACTTCCCCCTGCAGGGAGTCAAAACGCTTGTTGAGATCAGCGGCAGTCGCCTGCATTTCTGTTGTCGCGTGCTGCTCCACCTTACTGTTGAAGCTGCTGTCGACCACCCCGGTCATATCCGGTGCGGGTTCGCCCTGAGCCGGGGCTTCCTCATCAGAGCTCATGTTCAGATCTGACAGATACAGCCCGCCTCCGACGGCTGCCGCGCCGCCCGCCAGAATGAGTCCCAGCCAGATATATTGCTTACGTTTGATCAGCGTGTTGAAGTTGGCCATCAGCGCTTCACTCCTTCATCTGACGTCGTGACCCAGATCTGCATGCGACCACCGGCAGTCAGCAGGCCCGCCGGGGTACTGAACATGACGGCACGTGTTCCGGGCTGCCAGAAATCGCTTTCACGCACCATACGGGCCGACAGGGAGACATTGTCCAGACTGTAACGGACAACTTTCAGGTGATGACCGACCCAGACCCGATCGGCAGTGGCGCGCAGACCAGCCGGCACCTGCAGTACTTCAGAAGTGACGGGGACAGACTGATACTCACCGGGTACGCTGCCCTGACGCACGGCGCGATTCAGCGAAACCAGTAACGATTCATAGGGGTTCGACTCTTCCCAGGCTTTTGCCGGACCGGGGGTACCCGCCAGCTCGCTGACCAGCTGAATTGTCCGGCCTGAGCCCGCACGGGGCACGGCACGAATGGAGAAGTTCAGCCCGCGTTCGGTTTCCACAATGAAGGTGAATGGTTTTTTACTGACGGTCGCCAGAATGGCGCCGCCGCTGTCGGTCTGCTCCTGATTTGTCAGGCCGCCGTCCAGGCTGTTTATCGCCGTGATGCGATCGCCAGGTACTGTGAACAGATTCGGATCGGTGTTACTCACGGCAATATTTGCCTGACCGCCATTGGTCAGGGGAACCACTGTCGGCTCCAGCGTACCGCTGAGGGTCGCGGACATCGCAGGGGCGACCAACAGCAGACAGCCTGAAATAAATAACGGGTTAATTTTTTTCATTATTTATTTCTCCAAAACGCGCCAGCCAGCTGACACCATCGACACGACTGAACTGAATGACATAACTTTTAATTTCACTGTAGGGTTTGGAATCCCCAATCCACGTTTTCAGCTCACCCCGGATATCCACGCGGTTCTCTGCCGGCCAGGCACGCATCGACGTCATATAAAAGGTGGAATTAACGTTATTGTCTTTAATGCGTTTCGCATCTTCAGCCAGATGGACCTTGAGGCTGTTCTGCGAGGCAGGTAATACATACCGGAGTAGCTGCTGATGCTGGGCATCAACCGTTTCCGGCGTGACATTCAGACGCAGGGCAACAAAGGACAGGCCCAGCTGCTCAATATAAGAGGCGTCAGCCTGGTTCTGAGACACCGCAAAGGGTGCACGGAATAACATCGGTGTCACCGCCACTTTCTGTTCCGTCTGCAGACGGTAATTATTTATGCCTTGGATAATATTGGTTGCAAGACTGAGGGTCAGGAGTGTCCCCAGACTGATAAATCCCACAGCGATAACGCGGGTGGTATTTTGTCTGGCACCATGTTCCATATGTTATTTCCCCGTTGATTTATTTAATCCACTGCCGGAAACAGGAGTCCGGAACATCATGAAAGAAACCTTTAAGAAGGGAGGTTGGCAGATACCAGTAAATCAGGTCGCGTAGCCAGGAACTGCCCCGCCCTTTTTTCAGTTTCTTGATACCCCAGAAAACCAGTACCGCTGAAGCTATGCCAAAAATGAACTTGCTGGTCCAGAAACCCCAGCCGAGACAAATCACGGCCGGGATAAGTTCATCGAGATATAAGCCAAACCAGCGGGACTGGTTAGTCAGTGTTTCCGGGAAACGGTATCGCTTTAATTCGTCTCCCGTCATCACGTGCTTCCTGTCAGTAACCGGCGACCGACATACCGATGGTTATAAAGGTGGAAATAATCGCGAAGCCAAACAGGAACTTCACGTTTTTGGTCATCATGTACATGATGCCACCGGCGACGACTTCTGCCAGAACCACCCATTTGACTACGCTGGATTGCTTACCAAACGTGCCTTTAACGGTCGCATCCCCGGACTTCATCAGGTCGGTTGCCGTGGTGGTGGCCATCGCAGCATCCGGGAAGAACGCCGCCACAGCAGCAACCGGCAGCGCAACTTTAGCGACTTTCAGGGCTTTCTTTTTATTGAAAACGCGGGACATAAAAGACGGTTTGGTTTTTTCAGAGACAGCAGAGCCCTGAACACTTAATACAGCATTCATATTTATTTCCTTTAAAAAGAATGGTTGATATATAAAACAGATTTTTGACTATGATGTTAAATCACTCTTCCTTTTCACCTCCTGGTACGGCTAGTTCCGAGTTATAAAAGTCCGGAAAACGTTCTAGATGATCTTTCAGTCTCAAATAAGCTTCAGCTGTTTTACTTCTTCTGCTTCTGTCTTTTGCTTTGATGAGTCGACGATTAGTTTCTTCATCTAATTTTAAAAGCACATTTTTTCCAGGCGCAGGTCGTGCGTTGCTCCTAATCGCTCTTTCCAATCGACCTCCAAAGTAAGATTACCAACCTTTAATAAATCTTACATTGGAGGATTTAAAAGTAAACAAACTAAGGAGAAATCTTGAGTAAATTATTTTCACAAATCAAAAGTACCGACGGTACTATTGATTTAACAAAAAATTAACACCATCGTTTAATATCGAAACCACATTCGATATAAACTTTCCATAACTTAGAGTATAGATCGATGACATTATGATATAGTCACGATTATCAAAGCTCAGTTCCTTTTTTATTTTACTAACTGTATTTTTTGAGGTTTGCACCCCAACACCTGTAATCTTCGAAATAGATGCATGAGAAAACCCAACCGCATACAGATTAAAGATAGCCCAGTCAGACTTTGCTGAACGCTGAATTCTTTCGATATATCTTTGCATCTTTATAGAAAAGTCATTGTATTCCATTGAAGGATGAGGCATCGGTTCATCTTCATTTATAAAAACCCATTTACTGTATGTATCTTCATTAATCGAGAACGTTTCAATAAAAACAGTCCAAAGTGAACCTGCCAACCAAATATTTTTAACAAGTACAGCAGAACCTTCTGAAAACGATTTCAGTTCTGACTGCATCAGTTCCAGTTTGATCTCCAGGGAGAGATCCAGAAACCAGCTTCCAGGTGCTCTGGGTGTATCAAATGCTCCAGTTCCACCAGATGTTAAGAAAATTTTGTCAAAGGTTGGGCTGGTGTGAATTACTTCGCCCCGGGAATCACGAATAAAAGCAGGGCAAGATGAAATATTAAGCATCTCGCGCATAGAATGAATGGAATCTGTTTGACTGCGCACAGCAATATGACTACGATCCTTCGCACACATAGGCGCCTCCTGGAAAGGACACTATGGATAGTTGACGTTCGGGGGGACTAGCCCCGGACGTCAACGCTTCAACAAATTTTATTACAACCCTGTAAGTATTCTATATTCCTTATTCTTCCATGTCACTTTTTAAAGCTAGATCATTATTCTTTTTTTACTACTGAATTAATTACAAACCACCATAAACACACACCAGTTCTTACTCTTCTTCCTGCTCGGGGAAGAAGTGAGAAATAACATCTTTTGCATCTTCTCGAATGTTACTCACCATGCTGCGGAACTCGAATCGTTCATCACCTGTAACATGAGGGCTTAGAGAGCCAATAGCCAAAAGTTTGGATACGGTAAACTGAGTCTTCATGACATTCTCAAGCAAAATCTTATTAAACTCAGTTTGGTTAAACCCTGAATCTTTTCTTTCCATTTGAGCCTCATAAACCCTAAGCCCTAATTCAAGGAGCATCGAAGCGACACTTGAAAAACTGACATCCTTTTCCTTTGCCCCTTCAGCCCTTCGCTTTTCCACTATTGCATTAATTTTCTCTGCAACTTCATCACTAGCATAAGCTTGTACCCTGGCCATATCGGTTCCTTTATTAAAAACAGCATCAAGCAAGTTATTATGGCGAGAAGATAACGCGAGTTTACCTTCTTTACAACTCTAAACTTAAGTCTAGAGTCTAAGAAAGTTGCATTACGAGTCACATGGCGACTTAAGTCTAGAGTTAAGTCGCTTTAAATATATGATTATAAAAGAGTGAGTCATAAACGAGTCGCTATAGACTTACCGACGACTTACTACTGACTCGCCGGCAACTCACATATATATAAAGAAAAATAACATAATGTAATATAACTACAGTTAAGCCACTGAAGCTAAAGTGAAATCTGCAAAATTTTAATTTTGCGTAGTGTGTGGTCATTTTGTGGTGAGGAGTGCATATATGTTGAGTCTCGGTCTTGGATGGGTTAAGGTTATTCCGGGATTTGGCACGGAGGGGAATTCATGAAGGGAGCAGCGTTTGGTATCATCCTGTCTTTAATACCATTGTCATCAATGGCAGCAGACTGCTTTGATATGGCTGGCAGGGATTACAAAATTGATCCGGATCTCCTGCGTGCTATATCATGGCAAGAATCACGATTTAAAATTGATGCGATTGGTCGTAATCCTGTTACGGGTTATGGATCAGGCTTGATGCAAATTGACTCGCAGCATTTCAACGAACTGTCGCGATATGGAATAAAACCGGATCATCTTCTTAGCGATGCTTGTCTTAACATCTACACCGGAGCCTATTATCTGGCTCAGGCGTTTAAAAAGTGGGGCGTTTCGTGGGATGCAGTCGGGGCATACAATGCAGGCTTCAAAAAGACCCCGCGCCAGGCAGCAAGACGTTACGAGTATGCGAAGAAGATCCATTACTACTACACGGCTATCAAAGCAAGCAAACGAACTTCTTCTAAAGATCAGAAAATCGCCATGAACTAAAAAGCCTTCTGATATAAGAAGGCTTGAATTTCTTAAAAATCTACGGCATCTATACCTGGATAATAATCGGCATCACTATCAAAATGAAAAAGCAGATACCCGCCCTCCCGGTGCATTAGTATGAGATTTTTGCGTAAAAATTTTGACACCCCACCTCTTTTTAGCGCCAGAAGATGGCGTTTGAAATCATACATCCTTATAACACAACCATAAGGTGTATCATGTATCCACTCTAAGTAACTATCGCAAGTTAGATAATTGGTTGTTGATGAAAGCACCTGAAGAACTCTGATATCACCTTCTTCCATATGTGAAATACTGATACAGACAGCTTTAAATTCAAACATAAGTATTCCCACCATCAAAACGCCGGACAGCTGCCCGGCGCTTATAATTAGCCTTTAAGAGTGCGGAATTTCTCCGCAATTAACCACAATGCCTTATTGAGTTTGACATCACCATCAATTGCTTTTACTGGCCGGGTTGTTGTTCTTTTCCCTTTTTCAGTTCGGCCAGGCAAACCGCCTTTAATCAGATTTTCCTGGACCCTTTGATATGTAGTCCAGATGTCATCTTTTTTATCTTCATAACGGCGCGGATGAATTATCTGTTCAATACTGACCGGAGATTTATTTTCATCTTCATATCGGTAGGTTAATGCAGCTTGTCCAAACAGACGCTGTTCTTCCTTGGTTAAGGTAATAGACTTCATGACATCAACGCCTTCAGTTATTTTATCGAAAATTCCCAAAACTTCGTAAGCACCTTCGATAACCCTTCCCACAATATCACCTTTATGAGGTACACGAATCTCACCAAACGACGTACCGCACACAAGGCCATTTGTGCATACAAAACGGAACATACCCGGGATCATTTGATAACTGGACGATCCATCATGCGAGTTAAGAAGAATGATTTCGGGTACTTCTGTTCCTTTATTGGCCCCTTCACGGCGAAGTCTTACCATATGCTTAGTATGCCCCCGTTTATCCTCATCCCTTACTCGTGACTGACAGGCAAAAAATGGCTGGAAACCTTCTTCACGTAATTTATCCAGCAGTGTAATGGTTGGAATATAGGTATAGCGATCACTACGTGAATTATGCTTTTCTTCTGAAAACACAGAAGGTACAACCTTGACCAATTCATCGTTAGTCAGTGGGCGTTCCTGACGAATGGAATGAGTAAGTCCAAATCGGGATGCTAAACGCATATTATTCTCCTTCACCTGTTTAATTTTTTAACCATCACCCGTTGAGTTGCCGGGGCCGCGGTTTTGACTTTGTGCGGGGACCTGCTGAACCTGCCCCTGGATATAACCTTCACCCGTTTGAGAGCCGTTCGCCGCAAGGGCGTAAACGAGCACGGCCCGGTGCAGATGTCCGGGGGTGAGCGGGAAATTTTTTTCGGTCTAATGAAGCGCAGCGGAATGGCCGGGAAAAATTTATTGCGAAAGGCTCTGCCGTCC
>NZ_JBJNLV010000034.1:0-7590 GCF_052168875.1 Serratia sp. CY38905
GGGTGCGAAAATGATGCGAAAAATCCTAAATTTACTTAATGATACAAAGAAGAGTGAATATAAAGAAAATTTAGAAGGGTGTTCTATCAGTACAGTATGGTACGTGACACCTCCAGAAAGATTCAGTGAAAAAGATTTCAATTTTAATCAGAGAAAAGAATTTTTCCTTCATCTGCTACGTATGCTTTTAGAAACAGGCAAGATCAGGCTAGGTAAGCATGGTGAATTTTTGCAGGGTAGTGTTGATGAACTAATCAGCCGTTATGATGCGGCTTTCCCGAAAACAGAAGGAGAGTGGGAAACTAGAGGTGAGCATCTATGGTTCTACGAAGATGATTGCCCCGGTGGTATCGTCTGGATCCATGACAGCGGCTATGAGGATTGGACCTGACTACGGTTCTGTACTGGGGGCTTACCAGCTTGCAGGGGATCGCCCTCTTGCCGCATTCTTTATCGTGGCCGTAATTCCCGGTAGCAGCTCCAGCAGGATGGCCCCTAGCCGTTCTGCTGTTGCGGAGGTTGCTTCAAGTTTACTTAGTCTCAGTCGGAGATCAGGCTCGAATACCTGCCACATACCTTCACTGACGGTAAGAAATGGCCTTTATGCATCCCCGGCGGTGAAAGTAATGGAAGGTACGCTTCCTTTTATGATGCTGGTACCGAAGAATTTCTCATAGCGTCGGGCATCGGATTCGGGAAGACTGTCTGACAGTACCACACGATGTGCGCGGACAGGCTCGCGGGTTGCGAGTCTGGCAAACTGACCTGCTCCCCGTTGATTAATACACCGCGATGTTAGTAATGTCTTCATAAGCCACATGAGGACATCCCCATGAAGAAGCGATTTTCCGACGAACAGATCATCAGTATTCTCCGCGAGGCTGAAGCCGGGGTTTCGGCCCGGGAACTCTGCCGCAAGCATGCCATTTCAGACGCCACCTTCTACACCTGGCGTAAGAAGTTCGGTGGCATGGAAGTCCCCGAAGTGAAGCGGCTCAAGTCACTTGAAGAGGAGAACGCTCGTCTCAAGAAGCTACTCGCTGAAGCCATGCTGGATAAGGAGGCGCTTCAGGTGGCCCTGGGCCGAAAGTTTTGACGACAGACCAGAAGCGGGAAGCCGTGGAAGTCATGTGTGAGACAACGGGTCTGTCGCAACGCCGTGCCTGCAGGCTGGCTGGTCTGTCACTTTCAACCTGCCGTTATTCGGCTCAGCGTCCGGCTGCTGACGCACAACTGTCTCTACGCATCACAGAGCTGGCACTTGAACGCCGCCGGTTTGGTTACCGGCGCATCTGGCAGTTATTGCGCCGGGAGGGCCTTCACGTCAACCACAAGTGCGTTTACCGCATCTATCACCTTAACGGTCTGGGTGTAAAACGCAGGCGCCGCCGTAAGGGTCTGGCGACTGAACGGCTTCCGCTTCTTCGCCCGGATGCGCCGAACCTGACATGGTCGATGGATTTTGTCATGGATGCTCTTGCCAGCGGCCGCCGGATTAAGTGCCTGACCTGTGTGGATGATTTCACGAAGGAGTGTCTGACGATCACCGCCGCTTTCGGGATTTCAGGTATTCAGGTCGCGCGTATTCTGGACAGCATTGCGCTGTTTCGTGGATATCCTGAGACGATAAGAACCGATCAGGGCCCGGAATTTACCTGCCGCGCGCTGGATCAATGGGCCTTTGAACATAGTGTTGAGTTGCGCTTAATCCAGCCGGGCAAGCCAACTCAGAACGGATTTATTGAGAGTTTCAACGGTCGCTTTCGGGATGAATGCCTGAATGAGCACTGGTTCAGCGATGTTCTTCATGCCCGGAAAATCATTAATGACTGGCGGCAGGATTATAACGAGTGTCGACCTCATTCATCGCTGAATTACCAGACGCCATCTGAATTTGCAGCAGGCTGGCGAAACGGGAAGCATGAAGAAAAATCAACCGACATTACTAACTGAAGGTTGTATCTAATACTGGGGGCAGGTCAAAACCACAAAAAAGGGCGATTTCCGCGATTTGTAGTGACAGCGGAGCCTCGGGCTGAAGCGTCAGCCAGCGAGGAGATACCGTCAAATCTCCCTCTCGTCCAACATCCAGTATTAGTTCCATTGGACAGACAAGCTTTTTGTACGTGGCGAGACGCTGTGCAGCCAGTATACCCCGTATAAGGTTAGGACTGCAAAGGGCGGCAAAAAGTGGTGGGCTGAAAGTTTGGGTCGTCAGGGTTTCGATAACACGTAAGGGAGACATCGCGTCATCTGACTCAATTTCCAGCGCGCGCCAGAAGCTGAAATAGTCGTGTGCAGAAATAAAGACAATAAGTGGGATGCTGTGGTCGCCCTCATTATCTGTTGAATTCAAAAATCAGATTTCCCTCATCCCGGAGTTGCCTATAACATCCATCCTTGCCCTTCCGGCTGACCTTAAGGGAAGGGGGGAGGGTGGCAGAATTTATAGCCAGGTAACCGGCTACGCCGGGCTTTCGGCGCCATTTGACTCCACAGATACATGCAGCTTCATCTGGCGCCTCCATGCCGCTAACGCGGCATCCGATGCTGTAGTCTTTAATGTCTGCTTTGTGCCAAAAGCGGAAGTTTAATTGTTCTGACCAGCTCTCAAATCGCGGTCAGATTTTGACGACCGTTTCAGATGCTTCTCAGCAAACCTTTGTTCAACGACAACAGCGACTTCTTAATTTCGTTATCGCCGATGTGAATGCTAAAATTCCTAAAAGTTTCACTATTGCCAAAGCATCCATTTATGAAGAACGCTGATTTTAAACGCCCGCAACTGACGCTGCCGAACGGCGCAGACAAGCTACTGCTGCACTCGTGCTGTGCGCCCTGTTCGGGGGAAGTCATGGAGGCGATTCAGGCCTCGGGCATTGATTACACAATTTTCTTTTATAATCCTAATATTCATCCGCAAAAGGAGTACCTCATCCGTAAGGAGGAGAATATCCGTTTTGCCGAAAAACACGGCGTGCCTTTTGTTGATGCGGATTACGACACCGACAACTGGTTCGAGCGTGCGAAAGGGATGGAGTGGGAGCCTGAGCGCGGTGTTCGGTGTACCATGTGCTTTGATATGCGCTTTGAACGCACCGCGCTGTATGCCGCGGAACATGGGTTCAGCGTGATCAGCAGCTCACTCGGGATTTCCCGCTGGAAGAATATGCAGCAGATTAACGACTGCGGACAACGCGCTGCTGCGCATTATCCGGGAATGGCATACTGGGATTACAACTGGCGTAAGCAGGTCGGGTCATCGCGCATGATTGAGATCAGCAAACGCGAGCAGTTTTACCAGCAGGAGTATTGTGGCTGTGTCTATTCACTGCGTGATACCAATATGCACCGTAAATCGCAGGGCAGGCCGCTCATCAAACTCGGTAAACTTTACTACGGTAAGGAAGGCGAAGAACAGTAATACCAGAAGCCCACATTCGCATGTGGGCTTCTGTAAGCATTGACACAACCACGGCGTTTATCCCATATGTTGCATTCATTCTTGTAACGTAAGGACACTGACACTAAATAAAAGCCAGCACCATCTTCGAAACCATGACTGCTATTCTCTCACAGCGGACTTTTAGCCCAGTTAACGTGTCCGCTGCGTGCCAGGAGCAGACGTTCAGCTGTTTATTTTTTGGCATGAAACTGCGCGCTCTTTGGACGTTCAGATTATTTTGTCCAGTTTTAATTAATCCATCCAGTTTCTACGCTTTTTTGCTCTGGAGGCGTCTAGAAGGAAGTACGGGAATATTTCGTGAAAGTATGGAACTTGCGGTTCATTGATACCATTTTGAATCTCTCTGAGTTCCACAGCATCCCTGAGAGATACCAATAAAAAATAGTACGGCTGCAACATACATATTATTTCAGACGCAATGCAGGGTGAAACTTTTATAATTTTCCAGTTTAGCATACGCTGATCAATATGAGTCATAATATGTCCGTCTAGTCCAAAATCATAGGTGTATCCATAAAGCCTATTTTTATCAGCCCATTCAATAATTTCAGTTTGAAGTTTTTCCCTCTTGTTTGCTGATATGTGTTTCCAGTAGCAGGCATTGAGTATCTCGTTCCACTGTTCAAGCGGATTATTTATCTTTTTTTTATCTTCAACAATCGTGTTAAGGTTGTAGTATCTGGTTTCCTTACCAAACTCTGATAGCATTGTCAGAATTAATTCCTGCTCATCGTTGAGTTTCCATTCATTGTTGTTTCTATTATTATAATTTTCAGCAATAGCCACGGCCGTCTCATGTAAGGCCAATATATCATGACCTTTCTCCCTCAGTTGCTTATATGATGGTTTATGAAATTCATTTTCAATCATAAACTGCACTACATATATAATTTTAAAGAATCGCTCCAGCCCCGTTGATAGTTGGAAGAAAGCGTTATAAAAGCTTCCTTTATCGTGATACTTGCACTTATTTAGAGCCGTTAATCCTCCACGTAGCGAAGCGCTTGCCAGTAATGCCTCTGTTGTGAATTGCTGGAAGGATGCACCAAGCATATAAACTCCTGTTAAGTTTTAAATCAGTAAAATCTAGTCTAAATCTTTTCAAGCTTCTAAAAATCAGTAAGATAGGTAGTTACATTCACCAAACTTTCTGAGAGACATAAATGATTAACGATAATGATGTTAAAGTCTTTGCAAAAGAAAAGGAAGAAATGCTGATCAGCAAGCTTTCTTCTGGCAGAGAGCATTCTCCGTCGAGTGCAGATACAAGGCAAAGAAACGAATTTGAGCGAGACTATGCGCGCATTCTTTACTCTTCTTCGTTCCGGCGGTTACAGGGAAAGATGCAGCTGTTTGAAGTCGATCCTCAAAAATTTAACCGTAACAGACTGACTCATAGCCTGGAAGTCGCCCAGATTGCCCGAAGCATCGCATCCGAACTTGAACTTGAACATCACGTTGTAGCCGAACTGGCTGCGCTTGCGCACGATATTGGCAACCCTCCGTTCGGCCACTCCGGCGAAAAACAACTTAACAAGATTGCTAAGGACTTCGGCGGCTACGAGGGCAATGCGCAGGCACTCAGAATACTCAGAAGTCTTGAGATAAAGCATCCATATTGCCCCGGCCTCAACCTCACCCACCGCGCCATTCTCTCTGTGGTTAAATATCCCTTTAAAAATGAAAATGGCAACAAAAAATTTCTTTATGATAATGACTACAAATACTTCACAGACTTAGTAAATAAATATGAATTAGATTTGCAGCCAGGTGAAAAAACTATTGATGCGCAGATAATGGATCTGTCAGACGAAATTGCATATGCCGCGCATGACCTTGAAGATGCACTAAGCCGTAGTATGGTCAGCATTGAGGATATCGTTTATGAGTTTGGAAGATCCGATTACAAAGATTCAATTGGTTCATTAAATGAAATCATTGAAAAATCAAAAGCCACAGCTTCGAAAGCATTCAGACTAAATTCATCCGAAGAGTTCGCCATTATATTCAGAAAAGAATTGACATCCAATATTGTTAATGTGCTTGTTAATGATATTACTGTCACTCAGGGTGAAAATAGCTTCAGGCAACTTGGGTTTGGCACTAAAGAAAATCTGTCTTCCGGTCTTAAAGATATCGTATTTAAAGTCATCATGCGCAAAAGAGACATTAAAAGCTATGAGCACAAAGGGAACATGATTATCACAGATTTATTTAATTTCTATAATTCTGACAATAACATAGAATTTATATCACCCCAACTGTATCGGACGCTTCCGGAAGAAAAAATTAACAATGAAATAAATCCTCTTTATCAAAAAGATAAAGAACGGGCAATTGTCGACTACATCTCTGGCATGATGGACACGTTTGCCATCCGCGAGTGGGAAACGCATTGCAGAAAATGACCTGACTGACATGCAGATCAACAGCAGATTCAGCTCCACTCTTTTCACTGGACAGAACAGTGATTCTGTCCATTACCCACGTCCTTATCCCCCCGCTTCTGTGGATAAACCACATCTGGTGCGCCTGTGCCAGCCTCTGCCGTGTTAATTGCACTCGCTCCGTGCAAATCGTGTTTTTCAACCTGGACGAAAGAGCACATTCGGAAATAATGTCCAGTGACAAAGTCAGTCAGATCGGAATTAATCATCTTTACTTTACTGCGTAACTACAAATCGCACGGTTTCTAAACATCATATGTCCGCTGCTCGCTCAAAGCTGCCTGTCAACGTGATCGATCGCTCTTAACACGGCCTGGAAGTACAAAAAATGGCCTTAACGTACAATAATTTTCGATATCCAAACTGACCCCTCACAGGCCCAGGATGCGGTGAAAATGACGCCCTCCAGAAGCGAACACATCACCTCAGGTTCCGGAGAGAAGCAAACACATACAGCCGCGCTGCGTACATCGCTGCAGCAGGAGGACAGACTCCTCAGGGCTGAAGAGCAGGGCATAATCGACCAGGGCTCCAGAACCGCTATCCATATCCGGGAACAGGAGGTACAGCGAGACATCCGGGAACTGCGCTAACAACCCGGGCTCTATGTGGATACTTTATGGTATGTGGGAAGGGCCCACTCACCAGTTTCTGATGGTAGCTAATCGGGACCAGTCCGGCCGCGCACAGAGGCGTCTGTGGCGTTTTAAGAGGGTATGGCTTTGCAGCTACCGTGTTAAGTTCCCTGGTGTCGCTGAAATAACTGAAGAACATCCCCCTAAGCGTCAGCAGCAAGCTGCCGCCGCCAAGGCCCCGGAAATCACGCCCTTTACGTCGTAAACGCCGTAAAGCCCGCTCACCGGGGTTAAAAGGGATTACTTTTACTTCTTCATTGCTGTGAGCGGGTTAAGGCTAATCAGGGCAGGGGGTAGGGTGGCAGAGTTTATAGCCAGGTAACCGGCTACGCCGGGCTTTCGGCGCCATTTGACTCCACAGACACATGTAACCTCATCTGGCGCCTCCATGCCGCTGACGCGGCATCCAGAAGTTTCCCGATGCTGTAAGTCTTAACGTCTGCTTTGTGCCAGGGGCGGACATTCTTTACGCCGCAATCTTTCATGTCAAGTGACATTATCATTGGTTTAGCCTATGATCATTCGCAATTTACTTTCACGTAGTGTTTATATTGCTGTTTTATCCGCCGGAACTAAAAGTTAAAATAAGGGGTTATAATGTCAATTAACAATTTAAGTTTAACTTCATTTAAGATAGAAATGTGTAGAGAGAATGCTGACAGCGATGAGTTAACAATTCTGAGTACAGCCACTGCATTTTTTTATTGTTTTAATGAGGAGATCTATTTAATAACAAACTGGCATAACGTTACAGGAAGAAACTCCTTAACCGGAAAGCCATTAGATACCATCAATTTATCAGTTCCTAACCTCATGGCTCTTTATCTTCCTAAAAGAATAGAGGCTGTAGGTAACTCTTTTTATTTATCATGGAGAAATGTTCTTAAACTTAATTTATACGAGGAGGACAATGGTGAATATGCTCCTGTATGGTTTGAACATCCAAACCATGAGAACAAGGTCGATATAATTGCAATACCTGTTTACAATTATGGTTTCATTTTCTTACACCTTTATTTCCACAATTTCTGCCGGAAAAAAT
>NZ_JBJNLV010000035.1:0-7057 GCF_052168875.1 Serratia sp. CY38905
CACGGTGAAAGCGGCGCGGCCGGAACGGCCGCAGCAAGCGCTGCCGTTGACTTTGACCTCAGACATCAGACACTAGCCGTCAGGCCCGAAAGCGCGTAGCGGGTTCGGCGGAGCCCGGCAGGTGCGCAGCAGCTGCCCTGGCGGAGTGTGGCTCGACGACTGGACAGCGCAGCTGGCCAGGAGCCGAAGGGGTCCAGTGTTGTTATGCCTTTCTTATCGTTCCAGACGTTCGACGGTGGCCAGCAATTGCGGATAGGTCGCTGACTGACACTTTTCGTACAGTGATTTAGCTGCGGGTATCCCTTCCAGATAATCATCCGAGTCCCGAATTTCCTGAGCCAGATATTCAATAAAGGCGGGTTCCACAACGGAGCCACTCAGCACATTAAGCAGAACCTGTGTTTCGTCGTCATCGAGAGGAAGGGCACAGACCCGAACCAGATGCGCATAGCGATCAAAGATATTATTCAGCCTTTCAGTCACCCCTTCCCTGTGGGAGTTCAGATGTGCTCGCAGCTTAGGCGAAGGCGTGAAAGAGGGGTTGCGGGAGATTTCTTTTTTCATGGGTTATCCTCAGAATACTGGCCCGACATAATTAAGAATTTGCGCCGCTCCCTCACGAACTGTCGGTACCATTTACGGGCAACACTGGCCAGATCGTCCTCAGAAGCGCCACAGGAAAGCGTACTCCCCATGAACCCTCCACCACAGCAAATCTGAGCACCTGTGTTACCAGAGTGTCCCGGGGACTCCAGGTGGACATAACCGCCACTCTCGGGTGCGTAAAAACTGAAAATTTCGCCGGTTTTACGGGATTTTATCGTGAAGTTCATGCTGGCTCTCCTTTGGCTCACCCGCGACTGCGCTTCGCCTCACTGAGTTAAGTGGAAAAATTGCTGTTCATTACACAATCAACTGTATGACAGATGTCATACATAATCAACAAAAAAAAGCCTGCTAAAATAGCAGGCAAAAAACACTGGATCATTCAAGGAATGAACTGCGGTATCACCTGACAGACCGAGCGACTGATTTATCAGGAAAGTAGAAACCGCGCATTGCACATAAAAGGTATTACAGCACGTTTCCGGAAGGAAAACCCGCCCGGAGGGCGGGTTAAGTGCTATGCAACCTGATGTAGCGCCGGATTTCCCCGGGGAGCCTTTGGACAGCCTCACTGACTCGTGGACTTTTAACTCTGCCGTTGCTGTTTCCACCCCTCCGTAAAGAGGGCTACGCTACAGAGCGAACTTATCACCAGAACCCAAATGTTCACAATCAATCGCTCTTTTTTTCACACTGATGACAGGGTGTTACGGTGAATGAAGGGTGTTAATGTGACTTGCGATTCATTGAATCCGTGTTGTAGGTAGGTGAAAGCATTTTGCCCGCCTGCCGTGCGGTTTTTTTTTCCTGTAAGCAGGAAAAAGGGGCTACCGGCGAACCGGCACCCCCTTCATAAAGGCGCTTCAGGCATGTCAGACCAACGCAGCCCTGAAAAGGCGGGGTATTCCCCGCCTCCAGGTTGCTACTTACCGTTGGATTCGTAAGCCAGGCTTGCCGCGACCTCCCTGTTCCCGTCCTTTAGCCGGACTTCACATAAGCGGTTCCGGGTCAGGCATGTGAATATCAAGAGCGTTAAACAGACGATTAATACGCACCAGACCAGGGCGTTTCGCGGTAGTTTCATGGTTTACTCCTCCTTGCAAATTGCACGGTAAGAGGCCATACTGGTGTTGACTAGACATTCAGTGGGCCTCGTGGGTTAATGAAAATTAACTACGGGGCTTTCTGCTTTCTGCCACACAACACGGTAACAAACCACCTTCACGTCATGAGGCAAAAAGCCTCAAGCGCCACGTCGATTATACCGGGCCGGTGCTATTTCTTACCAGGTATATCCACGCTTTATGCTGCTTAGCGCTTTAAATATCTAATGTATACCCATCCCGCGATCAAGACGCCCGTGCCCAGCGCAAGATTAGGCAAAATAACATCGTTTGCACTTGCATATATGGTATTAGGATCATGTTGCCCCCAGAATGCCAGCTTGTACCCGATGCCCCAGACAAAGAATATAATCCCGGCAATCAGAACGCCGAATTTTATTACGCCGAGCAGGATTCCATCTAACCAGTCAGGCGGATCACGCCATGTGATGACCGCAGCTATTAGTGTGCAGATGATTTGGCCTGCATAATAACCAGGGGAACCATACCATTCCGGAGCAACATGCTTCACGATCAACCAGAACAGCACGTTCATTAAGATAACGAGCAACCAGTACCTCATAGTTCTGCTTTCCTTGTATTTGGCCATCTGAGTTGTCAGACAGCATTGTACTTATTCATCGGGCGGACTTGCCATTGAAATACTCCGGACGCGCAGCCAGTTCACGCTCGATTAACTCGTCGGCAAACAAAGGGGCAACACGATTAATACGTGCCTGCATGTTGCGCCTTCTCACCGCTGCTTTCCGTTCATCGCTCCAGCGTTGGATCTGTTTCTGGCCGAGAAAATCCACGCATACAGCGTAACCTGAGCCAGCCACCCAGCGTGACATCACCTCTTCAGGTGCCGCCTGCCCTGCCTCCACGACAACGGAAATCAGTTCCTGTGGACCCGGGCAGGGCCTGTGCGGCAGTTTCCAGCGCAGAGAATAGCGCCACTTCATACACCACTCCGATCAGCCAGCTTATTTGGCACCTGCCAGCGTTCAGCAACACGAATATGCTCAGGTGTTTCCCGGACAATAAACGGAATTTCGTACATCACTGCATACAGCGGCTCACCGCTGATGCGAAGCCAGTCAAGTTCCTTCAGCGATTCGAATCGCGACTGCCAGCGCCAGAACGGTGCTGCAAGCTCTGCCGCGTCAAACTCGTCGCTCCACCGGGTGTACCAGGTGCAGACGGTTTCCGGTGACTGAAAATTCAGTTCTGTGACAGCCTGTCCCAGCAGGTTCTGACGCAGTAACCAGGACTGCTCGACCTGACGGGCTTCACGGCGCATTTTTCGGGTGAAGGCAAAGTCCTGACGTTTTAGCCTTCGTACTGTTCGGGTATGAAGGACTTCCGGAAAAAGTTCAGCCTGCACATCCATTGTCAGCGGCAGCGGACAGTATTCCCCGTGGCTGGAGATAAGCATATCCAGCGCCTCTTCCACCTGTTTCAGGCTGGAAAGGCGGTCTTTTGGATCACGGTGAAGGCCAGGAATACGGCGGGCAACGTCACTGTTAATCCGGCTACAGCCTGTCAGCAGGCGCAGGAATGTCCGGACGTGTGGCATCGATGGCAGACGTGCGCCGCGCTGGCGAGCCTCTTCCACCGTCATGATGGCCTGCAGCGCTGCCTGACGGGCTGGTTTCAGGGATACAAGAGCACTGGATGACGGGATCATTGTGCGCCCTCCTGTGACAGCGTGCTGATGATGCTGGCAAACGAGTAGCCACCGGCGTCAAGACACTCGATGAGATCCAGAGTATGGGTGATGAGTTCAGGGTTGAATGCATCCATCACGCGAACGACAGAGAACGGCTGACCGTCACGGGTAACAAAGACCACTATCCAGCGAGGATTCAGCTCCCCCGGACTGCATACCGCCACATCAAAGTGACCATGAGGGGGGGTAAAACGGATCTGGACAGGAAAGAAGCCGCCAAATTCGCACCGGTATTCGGCATTCACGGACCAGCCGGACGGTGAGGTCAGATCGCGCATGACAGCGTGACTCAGCTCCCGGCGAAAGTCTTCACCGGCGGCGCGGTAGTCTTCCAGCTCATCAGAAGACATGGTTTTCAGGACATCCAGAGTCAGTACCGTTTTCATTTTCAGTCTCCTTATCGCCGCCCCGCAGGGCGGCGTCTCCGTTATCAGGCGGCGCAGGCCGGGTTGTTATGGTCGGTGACGTCGCCGGCATCAGCGTCGGTATCGTTCTGACTTGTTGCCAGACTGAGTTCAGACTTTGCGGCAAGCTGTTTCTGGTTGTCAGCACTGGTCATCCATTCCGGAACCCAACGGATTTTTGAGAGGAAGTGCTCTGCATGTTCAGCGGCATCCTTTTTCTTCATCTTCGCGGCGTCCTGTGCTGCGCCAGCCAGTCCGGTCTGAGAGAGTGCCTGTACAATGTGTGGCAGCTTCATGTGCGAGAAAAGGTTATCAGCCGTCGGTTTCCACCAGTCACGAAGGTCAAACTGAATGGCGTTTTCCACCCCATCCAGCGAACTCTGGTGTTTACGACCAAATTCATCCTTGCCCTGTACACCATCTATGGAACAGGCGGTGCAGAAAGCCATCAGTGCCATCAGGGTTGCGCCATCGAGCGTAAAGAAGGTGGTCATATCCTTTCGCCAGTTTTCCGGCAGCAGGGCTTCAAGACGTTCTTTTTCTGACTGGATGGCCTGAAACGCAACGCTGTTTTCACCGTCAGGTGCTTCACGGGTCAGCGCGTAATGCGACACACTCACGCTAATGCAGAACGGCTCTTTGACGGACGTTGTGGTATGGAAAACCGAGTTACACATTTTCCAGACCATCAGCGCGACGGCTTTCTGCGGCTGCTGCAACAGGGCCGCCTGAACCGCCAGTGTGCGTTCAGAAGAAAGGCGGGTCAGCAACGGGACACTGACGGCGTCCAGCGGATCGACTTTTTCAGGGGCCTGATCGGTGGATGCATCCTTCTCCTCCATTTTTTCATCGGCGCACAGCACCACATCGCGCTGTACTTTCACCTCCTGGCCAGTCCAGGAAACCACCACTCCGGCAGATTGCTTCATTTCATCCGTCCATGCCCGGTGTTTTGCCCGGTGCGCGATGGTCTGCTGTTCTTCCCAGACAGCTTCCAGAGCCCCGGCCAAGACGTCATCATTCACGCCGGGGTTCTCGTCTTCATACTTAGCTTCCAGAGCTTCCAGTTCCGCAAGACGTTCTGATTCGGCTTCGGTATATTCCACAGGTGGGACAGCATGCAGGCGCCAGATTTTAGTGTCCTTCCCGTAGTGTGAAATCGGGTCAAGACGACCATCACACCATGACCAGCCTTCCGCTTCGCGGAGGTGCTCCGCGATGTTCTGCAGTTTTTCCAGCAGGGCGGTATCGAGCGATGCACTTTTGACATAGCCGCCGTTTTCGCTGCTGAAGAGATCAACCCGGATTTCATCCGGACTGAATGCGGCCTCTCCCACAAAGCGGAATTTGTCGCCGTTTGTGGAAACCTCTTCTGAGGTAATGAGGCTACGGATCGAGGAAACTGATACTTCATTATTCCAGGACCGTTTGCGGGCGGATTCCAGCACTTCCACCTGGCGTTTCTGATCGCTTTCGAGCGCCAGTGCCTGGCAGTGTTCGGTGGTGATTTCATCCTTCGCCAGCGCCGCCAGAATTTCGGGAGCCAGTTCGGTCAGTTTCAACATGCGCTGAACATGACGCGTACCGAACCCCAGCAAATCGCCAATCTGCGCGGGGGTTTTCCCCTGCTCTGCCAGTGTGCGGAACCCGGCGATCTGTTCAGACGGATGCATTGCCATCTGCTGTTCGTTTTCTGCCATTGATGCCGCAACAGCCAGTTCATCAGGTACCTTTTTCACCATCACCTGATATCCGGCATCGATACGGTTTTCACTCTGCAGGAGCTGCAGCGCTTTCAGGCGACGACCACCGGCAGCCACACCACAGCGACCATCCGGGAGGTTATGCACGACCAGATTCTGCAACAGGCCAATGGCTTCAATGGAATCTGCCATTGAACAGACTTTCTCCGCCGGATAGGGAATGGTCCTGACGTTCAGGGGAGACTTCACCAGTGCCGTCACCGGGACATACTCGACCTGTGCGGCATCGAGAGCCACTTTAAGCGCCTCAGCTTCGGCAGACTTAAGCGTTTTTTTGCTGGTTTTCGGTGCAGTTTTTACCTTAGACTCTGTTGCAGACATAATTGATAACTCTTAGCTATTGATGAATGTCTGCCGGACAGCCCACCTGTCCGGCCTTCTTCTTACTGCTTACTTCGTTTTGCGTACTCCGTAGTCCCGGATGTAGCGGTTCATCATGTCCTCGCCGCCCGGTTCAAAATTCCAGACGCGCCAGATCATGCTGCCGTCATCCTGATGACGGACGACAAGGCGAAAATGGGTCCCCTGATCATCTTCAATCGCCACATTCTGATACTGCGCTGCGACAACCTGAGCCTGCTCGCGGGTAAACGTGCCATCCGGCAGGGATTCAAGCGGGGACAAAACGTTATGGTCCATGTGTTTCTCCTTTTCTGCCCCGCCTGAACGGGGCGTCTTCATCGTGGTTTAAAAGGGCGCGTCATCATCCATTGGTGGGAAATCATCCGGGAGAGGCTGAGGCGGTTGCTGAGACGGGGCGGCATCCTGACGGCCTTTCTTACCGCCCTTCGCTTTCGGGGATTTGGCTGCGGCCTGAGCAGGTTGTGCCGGGGTGGCAGGATTCTGCGGCTGCGCGGCGCTCTCAGGCACTCCGGATTCACGGCGGCCGCCGAGCATCTGCATGGTGCCGTTCTGCCCGACCAGCACCTCGGTGACGTAGCGCGTGACTCCGGCATCGTCCTGCCAGTTGCGGGTGCGCAGCTGGCCCTCGATGTAGACCTGTGCGCCTTTACGCAGGTATTCGCCCGCCACTTCCGCGAGCTTGCCGAACATGACAACACGGTGCCACTCGGTGTTTTCGCGCATCTCTCCCGTCTGCTTGTCACGCCATGTTTCAGACGTGGCCAGCGTCAGATTGGCCACTGCGCCCCCGTTGGGCATGTAACGCACTTCCGGGTCCTGTCCCAGATGTCCAACCAGAATGACTTTGTTAACGCCACGTGCTGCCATGATGAATCTCCTTAATCCGTTGTTTTGCCTTTTAAAACCATCACCCGTTGAGTTGCCGGGGCCGAGGTTTTGACTTTGTGCGGGGACCTGCTGAACCTGCCCCCTGGATATAACCTTCACCCGTTTGAGAGCCGTTCGCCGCAAGGGCGTAAACGAGCACGGCCCGGTGCAGATGTCCGGGGGTGAGCGGGAAATTTTTTTCGGTCTAATGAAGCGCAG
>NZ_JBJNLV010000036.1:0-5523 GCF_052168875.1 Serratia sp. CY38905
CGAGTCGGGGTGTCATACTCAACGTGAGAGGTGTTGATGGTGATACCACGAGCTTTTTCTTCTGGCGCGTTATCGATCTGGTCGAAAGCACGTGCAGAACCGCCGTAGGTTTTAGCCAGTACGGTAGTGATCGCTGCAGTCAGGGTAGTTTTACCGTGGTCAACGTGGCCGATAGTACCGACGTTAACGTGCGGTTTTGTACGTTCAAACTTTTCTTTAGACATCGATTGTCCCTCTAAGACACGGATAAATCGGTGGTATCACCACATCAACCAAGCATTTGCTCGTTGAATCCAGAACAGAAAGAAAATCAGGGGGCGAGAAATTAAGAAGTGGTGCTGATAGGCAGATTCGAACTGCCGACCTCACCCTTACCAAGGGTGCGCTCTACCAACTGAGCTATATCAGCACATCTTGGAGCGGGCAGTGGGAATCGAACCCACATCATCAGCTTGGAAGGCTGAGGTAATAGCCATTATACGATGCCCGCATCCTGGAACTCGGCTACCTGATTTTTCTGTAGAATTTTGGGATGGAGCAGGATTGTTCATCACTCGGCTCGCATCCTTCGGGCCGGCTGCGCCTTGCGCTGCACAGCTCGAACCTTGCCGAAGGCTTTCGCCCTCTCCTCCCGCTATCAACCGTTGCGGCATTTATCGCATTTCAGTTAATCGCCGAAGGCAAGATTTGGTGGTGGGGGAAGGATTCGAACCTTCGAAGTCTGTGACGGCAGATTTACAGTCTGCTCCCTTTGGCCGCTCGGGAACCCCACCAGATTTTAACTACTTGTGACTTGAATGGTGCCGGCTACCGGAATCGAACTGGTGACCTACTGATTACAAGTCAGTTGCTCTACCTACTGAGCTAAGCCGGCATCAAGTGCAGCGCATTCTAGGTAGAGCGGGCGACCTATGCAACAAAAAAATTGCTTTACGCGCACTTTCGCTCACAAATCAGTCAATTTTGCATACTGTCATGCAATTCGCAGCCTGCGGCGTGCAAACATTCATCACTCGCGGCAATCATTCTCTACAATTTTATCCACTTTTTGCAAGCCTTGAGCGCCGCTTTCTCCGTGTCGGGCTTCTCAAAACACTTAACCCGCAACGGTAAACTGTGAGCGGGATCGATGCACCAAAAAGGGGATACCTGCCCCGGACCGAGGCGTGAGCTACACTGATCCCTCACCCTTTTGCCGTCGTCATGCCTTTCGCCGCTGTGGCTCAGTTATTGCTTCTCTTCATTACCCCCATATCTGGAGGAATGACTCATGAAAATAGTGCCTATCAACGCCGCTACGCTGCCGATTTACCGGGATGAATTAGCCCGCCTGTTGACCGATGCCGTCACGCACGGCGCTTCTGTCGGTTACGACACCTTAATCCCTCACGAAGACGCCGAGAGTTACTTCCACAGTCTGCGACCGGCCCTGGCTAAAGGTGAACTGCTGCTGTGGATTGCCCGCGACGAGCGCGGCGTCGTTGGCACCGTGCAACTCGAACTCTGTCAGAAGCCGAACGGCCGTAATCGTGCGGAGGTGGTGAAGCTGTTGGTGCATAGCCGCGCTCGCCGCAACGGCGTAGGTCAGGCGCTGATGAAGACGCTGGAGCACGTAGCGCTGCAGCAGCAACGCGGGCTATTGTACCTGGATACGCAGGCCGGTTCGGCAGCAGAAGCGCTTTATCGCAGCCTGGGTTATCGCTGTTTGGGCGAGCTGCCGGATTATGCGGCGGGGCCCGATGGGCATTACCATCCGACCGTTATTTATTATAAACGCCTGTTCACCGTGAACCAACCTTCGCGCGCCATCGCCAGTTAACCTTCAGGCGGTATCCGGCCCCGATGATGCCGCCTTGCAACCCCGCTTTATCAACTGCGCGCCGCTTCGCACAATTGACATAAACTGCTGCCTATCGACAACTTTTGCGAAAAAAGTCTACGCCAAAAACGAAGCTGTCTATAATATGCAGCTTGTTTATTCTCTGGAGTTGGCGTCCGGCGCCTTTCCCAACCTGCGTTAACAGGCAGAATTTGGCTTATGATAAAAAGAGATCAATCTTTAGCAACGCCTTACCTACAGTTCGATCGTACCCAATGGGCGGCGTTGCGAGATTCGGTGCCGCTGACGTTGTCGGAAGAAGAGATCGTTAAACTGAAAGGGATTAACGAAGATCTCTCGTTGGAAGAAGTTGCGCAGATTTATCTGCCGCTGTCACGGCTGTTGAACTTCTATATCAGTTCCAACCTGCGCCGACAGGCGGTGCTGGAGCAATTCCTCGGCACCGACGGGCAAAAGATTCCCTATGTCATCGGCATCGCCGGCAGCGTAGCCGTTGGTAAGAGCACGACCGCTCGTCTGTTGCAAGCGTTGCTGAGCCGCTGGCCTGAACATCGCAGCGTGGAGCTGATCACGACCGACGGCTTCTTGCATCCTAATAAGGTGCTGAACGAGCGCGGTCTGATGAAGAAAAAAGGCTTCCCGCAGTCTTACGATATGCATAGCCTGGTGAAATTCGTGTCGGAAGTGAAATCCGGCGCCAAACGCGTCACCGCTCCGGTTTATTCTCATTTGATCTATGACGTTGTGCCCGAAGGTAATAAAGTCATCGAGCAACCGGATATTTTGATCCTGGAAGGGCTTAACGTATTGCAAAGCGGCATGGATTATCCTCACGATCCGCATCGCGTATTCGTTTCCGATTTTGTCGACTTCTCTATATATGTCGATGCTCCGGAGACGCTATTGCAAAGCTGGTATATCAATCGCTTCCTGAAATTCCGTCAAGGCGCATTTTCCAATCCCGATTCTTATTTCCATCACTATTCAAAATTGCCGGAACCGGAAGCGATTAATATCGCCACGCAATTATGGAATGAAATTAACGGGTTGAATTTGCAGCAGAATATATTGCCTACACGCGAACGCGCCAGCCTGATCATGACCAAAAGCGCTAACCACGCCGTTGAAAGCGTGCGTTTAAGAAAGTAAGCCTACCGATCGATTCAGGGGACGTTGCCGTCCCCTGCTTTCTCTAACTATTCTGCGCTGCGCAGCGATATCTCTCCACCGATGAAGGGCTTGATCTCCCCGTCTTGTTCCAGCAGCAGCGCGCCCTGCGAATCGATTCCTCGGGCGATACCCACAATCTGCCGCTCGCCGATAAGCAGCTTGACCGGCCTGTCGATAAAGTTATCCAGGGTACGCCAGCGACCGATAAAGGGCGCCAGTCCGTCTATCTCAAACTGTTTCAGCGACTGACGCAGTTCATTAAGCAGGGTTGCAGCCAGCTCATTGCGATCGATCTGAATTCCCGCTTCCTGTAGGTTAATCCATCCTTGAGTAATGGCGCTGGCATTGGTATCACGCATCGCCAGGTTGATGCCGGCACCGATGACCAGTTGAGCCGCATCGCCGGTTTTCCCCGTCAGTTCGACCAGGATCCCCGCCAATTTACGATCGTTCAGGTAGAGATCGTTAGGCCACTTCACGCGCACATCGGCCGCACCGAGACGCTGCAGAACTTCCGCCATCACCATCCCGATCACCAGGCTAAGCCCCATGGCCGCAGCCGGCCCCTGCTCCAGTCGCCAGAACATCGACAGGTATAAATTAGCGCCGAATGGCGAGATCCACTGCCGCCCGCGGCGCCCTCGTCCTGCCTGCTGGTATTCAGCGACACAGGCGTCACCAGAGTGCAATTCGGCAATGCGGTCCAGCAAGTATTGGTTGGTGGAATCGACCACCGGTAACACGCTTACACGCTTGTCTTCCAGCAGGCTGA
Organism: Serratia sp. CY38905; assembly: GCF_052168875.1. Taxonomy (NCBI): domain Bacteria; kingdom Pseudomonadati; phylum Pseudomonadota; class Gammaproteobacteria; order Enterobacterales; family Yersiniaceae; genus Serratia; species Serratia sp. CY38905. The sequence continues at coordinate 3,783 of NZ_JBJNLV010000036.1, forward strand.
GGATGCGCTCGGCTTCCAACAGCTGGATGGCGCCAGGCAGGCTGTAGCCTTTGCCGGGCACGGTAAAGACATCCAGCCCCCATTCGCGAATGGTCTGAATATGCTTATTGATCGCCGCACGGCTCATGCCCAGTGACTCACCCAGGTGTTCCCCGGAATGAAATTCACCGTCGGCCAGCAGCGCGATCAGTTTTAACGGAACCTTGGTATCTTTCATGACAGCACCGCCACGGCATTCAGCTCACCGGTCGCGCCAATAAAACGCACCTCAGGCTCCAGCCAGACGCCAAATTTATCGGCCACTGTCTTGCGTACGTGGCGCGCCAGCGCCACCACATCTTGGCTGTGGGCGTTGTCGATGTTCACCAGCACCAACGCCTGCTGACGGTGTACCGCAGCGCCGCCGATACGATATCCTTTCAGTTCGCATTGATCGATAAGCCATCCGGCGGCCAGCTTCACCTGGCCATCCTGCTGTGGATAGTGCGGCATGCCGGGATATTTGGCGATGAGTTCTGCGGCTTTCTTTGCGTTCACCAGCGGATTCTTGAAGAAGCTGCCGGCATTACCGGTTTCACGCGGATCGGGCAGCTTGCTGCGGCGCATGGCGCATACGGATTCAAATACCTGAAGCGGCGTCACCGTGGCGGGATCCAGCTTGGCCAGATCGCCGTAGCTCAATTTGGGTTGCCATTGTTTGTTGAGACGCAGGCCCAGCCCGACAATGACATGCCCGGTTTGGAAACGGTGTTTGAAAATACTTTCCCGGTAACCGAAACCACACTCGGCAGCCGGAATGCGATCGATAGCACCGGTAGAGAAGTCCAGCAGATCGACATACTCGCAGACGTCTTTCAATTCGACGCCGTAGGCGCCGATGTTCTGGATAGGGGCGGAGCCGGCCAATCCAGGAATCAACGCCAGGTTTTCCAGGCCGCAGATCCCGGCCTGCAGCGTATATTGCACCAGGTCATGCCAGTTTTCACCGGAGCTGACGTGGAGATACCAGGCATCGTTATCTTCCCGAACATCGATACCTTTCAACTGATTGACCATTACCGTGCCAGAAAAATCCTCCAGGAACAGCACGTTGCTACCTTCACCGAGAATCAGCAGCGGCTCCTGACGCTTTCGCGTTTGTTGCCACACTTTGAGCATCAGCTCAATTCTATCGGCCATGATCAGGTGCGCTGCGTTGACCGGGAGCGCAAACGTATTGTGGTTTTTTAAAGACGCGCTTTCAGTAGACATAACGTTCAGTACCCATAAAGAAATAATCTTTCGCCTAGTCTACTCGATTCGAGGCGTCTGGCTAATATTTGTTTTAATTAACGTGAAATTTATCGCCTAATACACTGGAGAATTAAGATTTATCCTTGATATAACCGGATAATTCTCATCAACATCTTCATAAATAGATATTTTTATTATTTAAATAATAATCTGGAGCTATCAATTATATATTTAGCTAGCTTTTTCTCTGACAAAAAACATTATGCTTCCTTATGAAAATAAGCAGCATATGCCAATAGAGGTATTTCTATAAGCAATAAATACAGCCAGGGAATTTATTTTCCCCATAGCAAAAAGCCCTGAACGTCAGTTCAGGGCTTTCGGCTTTGTTTGATGCCTGGCAGTGTCCTACTCTCGCATGGGGAGACCCCACACTACCATCGGCGCTACGGCGTTTCACTTCTGAGTTCGGCATGGGGTCAGGTGGGACCACCGCGCTATTGCCGCC
>NZ_JBJNLV010000037.1:0-4771 GCF_052168875.1 Serratia sp. CY38905
GTACGGCCCACAGAATGATGTCACGCTGAAAATGCCGGCCTTTGAATGGGTTCATGTGCAGCTCCATCAGCAAAAGGGGATGATAAGTTTATCACCACCGACTATTTGCAACAGTGCCCGTCGGCTTGAGATGCACATGTTGGCTGAGGTCGCCGGGTAGCGTGAACAGGCGCGGACCGTCCCGAAACTGGAACACGCGATACAGATGGAATTGATCGCCCGCCTCCTTGGAGAATTCGAGTTCGTTGTGGCTGACCAAGAAAGACGAGCCTACCCCGCCATTGGTGGTTTTCACCTCGATGAAGCGCTCATGGGCGTCCTCTTCGAACGACAGGATGTCGAACCCCGCACCGTCTCCCTGGGTGTCGGACACCCAATCCAGCCGCTGAAAAAGCTCTGGGTGGCCGAGCTCGGTCAGGCGTTGCTGTTCGTAGCCAATCACCCACTGCTCCCCTGCCCGGCCCAGCTTGCGGTTGGCTTCATCGCGAGCGGCATAATCGAACTTTCGCGGTAGGCGTTGCCGTAGAGATGCCGGGGTACGCACAAGCACTTCACGGGCGGGTGGTTCTACCAAAGCCGCTCGGTAGGTTTTGTCACCCGGAAGTTTTACCTCCTCCAGGGCATCGACAAGAGCGCCGACCGTCTGCTGATGTTCCAGAACGTAGGCGTGTACGGATTTACGCAGCAGCAGTTGGCTGTTGCCGCGTGGCTTGTAGCCGTTGATATAGGGCAGGCCCAGGGCATCGAGTACGGCGCTAATGTTCTGGTGCTTGAGCTCGACTGAAGACTTGCTGCGACCGTTCAGCAGTTGGCGCAGTGCCTGGTTGTGCTCGGACTTGTTGTACGGCTCCCCAGCCGCCTCGGCACGCAGCATGTCGAAATAGTCTTCGACCGTGGCCAGGACCTCTTCTTCGGACCAGTCTTCGCCGATGCGAATGATGCGAAACCCGAGCCGCGTCAGCGCCGGAACGACGGTCGCCTCGCCACCGGAGAAGCTGTCAGCAGTGAGCGGGCCCTGCTCGGGAAATTGCTTGCCGAAGGCCACACCGGCGATGGCCTTGGAATCGCAATCGGTGCCGGTCTTCGGATCACGTACCAGGAAGTCGCGGGACTTGCCGTAGCCGTGGCGCGCCAGGAATTTCGTGCGGCCCAGTTGCACGAACTCATCGATGGCAGCCTGCACGGCGGCGGGGCTTCGAAGCTGGGAGAGTTGAGACACAGGGTCCTTCCTTACTGTCATGGTGTGCCGGGAACCGCCGAGCCACGAGATTATGAGTAGCCCCTGAACAGAAACGTCACGATAAAAGCCGTGAACGCCACCAGGCCCATTAAATCCCTTGCGTATTTGCAGCCCGTGCTGTCCAAACCTGTACCAGGTCCGATCAACACGCTCCAACCATTGAGGTACGAAAACACCGCCTGACCGAACAAAAAATGCGTGATAGCCGCCGCAGCCATGACGCCGGAATCGTCAGACAGGCTGTAGCTGTTGACCATTGCCCTGTACGCCTGCATCTGAAATGGCTATTGCCCTGATGGGAGCCGGCTTTTCAGCCACCGACACCAGCGATGCCGTCAATATTCTTTACCCGATAACCATGACCGTACAAGCTAACAAGGCCTGGCAAGCCAGCGGACTTAAAAAGTCTTTTTTTCTACCATCCCACAAAAAAGTTCGTGGTGGAGAAAAGATAAGCTATGCAAGGCTTTAGGAGACGTGGTTTTTCAGGATGACGAAGAACGATTCGGCGCTAGGTGCAACATAGGTGCATCGCACGAGCGCTAGGAACGGCGAAAAAAGGCGGACGTGGCGAAATCGGTAGACGCAGCAGACTTTAAAATTGGAGTGCCCGCGGGGAAATCCGCGGAGTAGAACCGCTCAAAGTCGGGGAACGCTAACGGGCAATACCCTAAGCCAATCCCGAGCCAAGCCCCTTCGGGGGAAGGTGTAGAGACTGGACGGGCGGCGCCTAAAGCCTTCGGGCAATGGCGAAGGGACAGTCCAGACCACGAACGTCATCAGACGGCGGCGAAAGTCGAGGTGGTACGAAAATCTGCTTCTCTGTGAGAGTACGGGTTCGAGTCCCGTCGTCCGCACCACAAAGCCAAACATCCCTGCGATGATCGACCTCTGGGCGTTTGGTCGTGAGCCCGCCACCCTCGCGCTACGCTTTGCGCAGGCGTCGAAGGCGATCAGGTGCGCCCATCGATTCCGTCGAGCACCATCGCTGCGAGTTCATCGCTGGTGTGTGCACCACTATCGAGAACACGGGTTGTGCATGGAAGCCGTTCCCTTGCGGCCAAGCATCGGGCGACATTCGCTAATCGCCACTCTCGAATCTCCGCATTTCGATTCGGGTCAGGATGCATGGTCTGGTTCGCGATCCGGTGACGCAATAGGTCCTCGTTGAGCGTCAGAAAGATGTGCAGCAGCTGATCGTCGATCCGCCTTACCCCGTCGAGTATCTCAGTCAGATAGTCCGGGTGCACGAGCGTCATTGGGATGATGATGTCCTGCGAGTAATTCCTTCGAATCTCCCTGACCGCCGCGATCGTAAGTCCCCTCCACAAGGGGAGATCCTGATAGTCTCCGCTCGCTGGCATGGGGACCGTTTCTTTCACCACGAACCCGATTTCCTCGGGGTCAAAGATCAGCGATTTGGAACGCCGATCGCGCAGCCGCTTAGCGAGCGTCGTCTTTCCGGCGCCGAAAGGTCCGTTGATCCAGATTATCATTGTCGACGGCCTCTAACCTGAAGGCTCGCAAGAGCGCTCGACGGCCTCGTGCGGAGGCACGATCGGAGTGGTTCCGAAATGCTTCTCAAGATAGGTGACGCCGAACGTCACGATGTCCTGCGCGTCGAACAGGTAGCACTGAGCAAAGCCCACGACACCTTCTCGATGGCGACCGAGCTTCACGTAAGCATTTGCTATAGTTTCAACCGCATCCGGCTTTCCTTCGATAGCAAAGCAATCGAGAATGCCGTTTGAATCGTAATCCGATGCCGTTTTCCAGGCGACTTCACCGTCTCTTCCAAGCATCGGCATCTCATACGTCACCCACCGTTTGTTGGGGATATCGGCAACCGCCTCGGCGTAGTGCAATGCGGTAACGGAGTTTAGCGGCGCACCCAACAGCAGGGCCTTCCCGCCAAGGCGAACGAACCGCTCGACGGGCGATCCTTCCCCCAAGGCGTGACCGAGTTCGTGAGGCTCCGTCAGCGTTTCAGCCAGCGGACCAACCGCGACCATCGATGCATCGGGGTGCGCGCTGCGCCGCGCGCCGGGGGCTTGAACCAGAAATTGATTCAGCAGGCCGAACCCACGGTAAGTCCCGGCTGTTGCGGGATCGAACGGCAGCCAGGTACGGCGGGCTTCGTCATCCAGCCGAGCGCCATTCAGAGTCTCCTCGTAGGGTGATCGGTCCCACGACGCGTATCCCATCACAGTGCCAGTCGGCCCAACCGCGGAGCGTAACGCGGCAACGACCGTCTCCGCTCCTCCTTCGACCGGACCAATCGCTTTAAGTGAGGCATGCACCATCAAGAGGTCACCGGTTTGGACTCCGAGTTTTTGAAGCGCCTCCGTTATTGCCTTCCGCGTATGCATCGCGATATCTCCTCTAAACTGCAAAACACTATACGCTGATGAATCCCCTAATGATTTTGGTAAAAATCATTAAGTTAAGGTGGATACACATCTTGTCATATGATCAAATGGTTTCGCGAAAAATCAATAATCAGACAACAAGATGTGCGAACTCGATATTTTACACGACTCTCTTTACCAATTCTGCCCCGAATTACACTTAAAACGACTCAACAGCTTAACGTTGGCTTGCCACGCATTACTTGACTGTAAAACTCTCACTCTTACCGAACTTGGCCGTAACCTGCCAACCAAAGCGAGAACAAAACATAACATCAAACGAATCGACCGATTGTTAGGTAATCGTCACCTCCACAAAGAGCGACTCGCTGTATACCGTTGGCATGCTAGCTTTATCTGTTCGGGCAATACGATGCCCATTGTACTTGTTGACTGGTCTGATATTCGTGAGCAAAAACGACTTATGGTATTGCGAGCTTCAGTCGCACTACACGGTCGTTCTGTTACTCTTTATGAGAAAGCGTTCCCGCTTTCAGAGCAATGTTCAAAGAAAGCTCATGACCAATTTCTAGCCGACCTTGCGAGCATTCTACCGAGTAACACCACACCGCTCATTGTCAGTGATGCTGGCTTTAAAGTGCCATGGTATAAATCCGTTGAGAAGCTGGGTTGGTACTGGTTAAGTCGAGTAAGAGGAAAAGTACAATATGCAGACCTAGGAGCGGAAAACTGGAAACCTATCAGCAACTTACATGATATGTCATCTAGTCACTCAAAGACTTTAGGCTATAAGAGGCTGACTAAAAGCAATCCAATCTCATGCCAAATTCTATTGTATAAATCTCGCTCTAAAGGCCGAAAAAATCAGCGCTCGACACGGACTCATTGTCACCACCCGTCACCTAAAATCTACTCAGCGTCGGCAAAGGAGCCATGGGTTCTAGCAACTAACTTACCTGTTGAAATTCGAACACCCAAACAACTTGTTAATATCTATTCGAAGCGAATGCAGATTGAAGAAACCTTCCGAGACTTGAAAAGTCCGGCACTGTTGCAAAGTTAGCGATGAGGCAGCCTTTTGTCTTATTCAAAGGCCTTACATTTCAAAAACTCTGCTTACCAGGCGCATTTCGCCCAGGGGATCACCATAATAAAATGCTGA
>NZ_JBJNLV010000038.1:0-4227 GCF_052168875.1 Serratia sp. CY38905
GTACGGCCCACAGAATGATGTCACGCTGAAAATGCCGGCCTTTGAATGGGTTCATGTGCAGCTCCATCAGCAAAAGGGGATGATAAGTTTATCACCACCGACTATTTGCAACAGTGCCGTTTTTAGCGATATGACTCGCCGCCAGCGCGCCGATCGCCTGTTTCTCCTCACTCTGCAGCGTGCTTTTCACCAGATGACTGGGTTCCGCAGCCAGCCGGCTGACGGCGCGCACGCCGCCCGAGACGCTGACCAGCAGCCCCTGCTCCTCCAGTTTACTGACGTCCCGACGGATGGTCATATGGGACACGCCGAGGATCTCCGTCAGCTCGTTAATGCTTACCGCCCCACGCTGCTCCACCAGGGCTAAAATACGCTGATGTCGTTCTATTGGAATCACCGCTCTCCCCTTACCATTTTTTCACACCAGGCGTCACCACCCAGGCTACGGCCCTGGCGACACCCGGTGTTGTTATCGCGCTTTGCCGCTGTTTTTAGGCTATTTTAGGGCAAGAATCGCCGTTGTGCAGCCTCTTTCCGCCTGTGAATTTTTTATATTCATGTGGGTTATTCGTGATAACTCTCACATAAATTCACATGATAACGCTTTATTCTATCATTAAATCACATTAATTAACTAATGTTCACAAGGAGACCAGCATGGCTGCACACACTAACGTCTGCGTGATTGGACTGGGTTCAATGGGCATGGGCGCCGCCCGCGCCTGCCTGCAGGCGGGCCTGAACACCTGGGGCGTTGACATCAATCCCGACAACTGTCGCGCACTGCTGGCGGCGGGCGCCAATGGCGCGGGCCCCAGCGCGGTGCCGTTCGCCGCGGAACTGGATGCAGTTGTGCTGCTGGTGGTCAATGCCGCCCAGGTGCGGGGGATCCTGTTCGGCGAGAGCGGCCTCGCCGCCCATCTGAAGCCGGGCACCGTCGTGATGGTGTCGTCCACCATCGCTTCCGCCGATGCTCAGGCCATTGCCGAGGCGCTGGCGGAGTACCAGCTATTGATGCTCGACGCGCCGGTATCGGGCGGCGCCGTGAAAGCGGCCGCCGGCGACATGACGGTGATGGCCTCCGGGAGCGATGCCGCCTTTGCCCGCCTCGCGCCGGTGCTGGACGCCGTGGCCGGCAAAGTCTACCGCATAGGGAGCGACATTGGTCTTGGCTCGACGGTAAAAATTATCCATCAGCTGCTGGCCGGGGTGCACATCGCCGTTGCCGCCGAAGCGATGGCGCTTGCCGCCCGCGCCGGGATCCCACTCGAAACGATGTATGACGTGGTCACCCACGCGGCGGGTAATTCATGGATGTTTGAGAATCGCATGCAGCACGTCCTGGATGGCGATTACTCGCCAAAATCCGCTGTCGATATTTTTGTCAAAGATCTCGGGCTGGTGAATGACACTGCCCGGGCGCTGACCTTCCCGCTGCCGCTCGCTACCACCGCGCTGAATATGTTCACCTCCGCCAGTAATGCCGGATTCGGTCGGGAAGATGACAGCGCGGTGATCAAGATTTTCAACGGCATCACCCTGCCGGGCCATAAACAGTGAGGAGAGACAACATGCAGCTTGGTGTCATTGCCGATGACTTCACCGGCGCCACGGATATTGCCAGCTTCCTCGTGCGCAACGGCATGCCGACGGTGCAACTGAATGGCGTGCCGACCCGCGATCTTCCGCTGACCAGCGAGGCGGTGGTCATCAGCCTGAAAACTCGCTCCTGCCCGGCGGAAATGGCCGTCAGCCAGTCGCTGGCGGCCCTGCGCTGGCTGCAGGCCCAGGGCTGTCAGCAGTTTTATTTCAAGTACTGTTCCACTTTCGACAGCACCGCGCAGGGCAACATTGGCCCGGTGCTGGATGCCCTGCTGGCCGAGCTGGGTGAGACGCGGACGGTGATTTCCCCGGCGCTGCCGGTTAACGGCCGCACGGTCTATCAGGGATATCTGTTCGTCGGCGAGCAACTGCTGAATGAGTCCGGGATGCGCCACCATCCGGTGACGCCGATGGAGGATGCGCACCTGGGCCGCTTAATTGAGCGCCAGGGGCGCGGAAAAGCCGCGCTGATTGCCTGGCCGATTGTCGCCCGGGGGCCGGAGGCGGTCGCCGCCGCGCTGGCGGCAGTCAACGATCCGGCGGTGCGCTATGTGGTGCTCGACGCCCTCAGCGAACAGGATCTGCTCACCCAGGGCGTGGCGCTGCGGGAGATGAAGCTGGTCTCCGGCGGTTCCGGCCTCGCCATCGGCCTCGCCCGCGACTTGGCGCAGCGCCATGGCGCCCGGGGTGAAAGCGCTCAGGCCGGCATGCCGCTGGTCGGCCCGGCGGTGGTGCTCTCGGGCTCCTGCTCGGTGATGACCAACAGCCAGGTGGCGGCCTATCGTCAACAGGCCCCCGCCCGCGCCGTCGACTTAAGCGCCTGCTTTACCGATCTGGAGAGCTACGTCAGGACGCTGACTGACTGGGTGGACGCGCAGCGCGATGCGCCGCTGGCGCCGATGATCTATGCCACCACCGAGCCGCAAACGCTGCAGCGGATCCAGGCGCAGTATGGCGACAAGGCCAGCAGCGAACGGGTGGAACAGCTGTTTGCCGCTCTTGCCGCCGCCCTGAAGGCGAAAGGATTTACCCGCTTTATTGTGGCCGGAGGGGAAACGTCGAGCATTGTGGCGCAGACCCTGGGGGTTGAGGCGTTCCATATTGGGCCGACCATCTCCCCTGGCGTGCCCTGGGTGCGTGACACCCGCCAGCCGCTCTCCCTGGCGCTGAAGTCAGGTAACTTCGGCGATATCCAGTTCTTTGCCCGTGCCCAGCAGGAGTTTCGTCATGACTGAGCAACAACTGCGAGAGGAAATGGTGCAGATTGGCGCCTCGTTATTTAGCCGCGGCTATGCCACCGGCTCCGCTGGCAATCTGTCGCTGCTGCTGCCGGACGGCAACCTGCTGGCGACGCCGACCGGCGCCTGCCTCGGCGAACTGCAGGCTCAGCGGTTGTCGGTGGTGACGCTGCAAGGAGAATGGATCTCCGGCGACAAACCGTCGAAAGAGGTCACTTTTCACCGGGCAGTCTATTTGCACAACCCGGCCTGCAAGGCGATCGTCCACTTGCACAGCCACTATCTGACCGCGCTCTCCTGCCTGCAGGGGCTCGATCCGCACAACTGTATCCGCCCCTTTACCCCCTATGTGGTGATGCGCGTCGGCGACGTCCCGGTGGTTCCCTACTACCGGCCGGGCGATGACCGTATTGCCCAGGCGCTGGCCGGGCTGGCGCCCCGCTATAACGCCTTTTTACTGGCCAACCACGGACCGGTGGTTACTGGCTCATCGCTGCGCGAAGCCACCAACAATACCGAGGAACTGGAAGAGACCGCACGGCTGATATTTACCCTCGGCAACCGCGAGATCCGCTACCTGACCGCTGACGAAGTAAAAGAACTGAGATAAAACCATGCCAAAATTCGCTGCAAATTTATCCATGCTGTTTACCGAACTGCCGTTCCTGGAACGCTTTGCCGCCGCTGCCCGGGCGGGATTTGAAGCCGTTGAGTTTCTGTTTCCCTATGAGTATGCCGCCGGGGAAATCAGACAGCGCCTGCAGGAGAACCAGCTGCAGCTGGTGCTGTTCAATACCCCACCCGGCGACGTCAACGCCGGAGAATGGGGGCTCGCCGCCATCCCCGGGAGAAGCGCGGAGGCCCGACGCGATATTGAGCTGGCGCTGGAGTATGCCTGCCAGCTCGGTTGCCCGCAGGTGCATATCATGGCCGGCGTGGTGCCGCCGGGAGCGGATCGCGCAGCCTGCGAGGCCGTGCTTATCGATAATCTGCGCTACGCGGCGGAGTGCTTTGCCCGCCACGACAAGCGGATACTCATCGAAGCGCTGAATCCGCAGACCAAACCGGGCTATCTCTACCACAGTCAATATCAGACGCTGGCGATGGTGAAACGGGTCGACAGGCCGAACCTGGCGGTGCAGTTAGATCTGTTTCACGCGCAGAAGGTGGACGGCAATTTAAGCCATCTTATTACCGAATATGCCGGCCAGTATCGCCATATTCAGATTGCCTCCCTGCCCGACCGTCATGAACCGGATGAGGGCGAAAGGCACTGTTGCAAAGTTAGCGATGAGGCAGCCTTTTGTCTTATTCAAAGGCCTTACATTTCAAAAACTCTGCTTACCAGGCGCATTTCGCCCAGGGGATCACCATAATAAAATGCTGA
>NZ_JBJNLV010000039.1:0-2656 GCF_052168875.1 Serratia sp. CY38905
TTGGTGCCTTCGGGAACTCTGAGACAGGTGCTGCATGGCTGTCGTCAGCTCGTGTTGTGAAATGTTGGGTTAAGTCCCGCAACGAGCGCAACCCTTATCCTTTGTTGCCAGCGGTTCGGCCGGGAACTCAAAGGAGACTGCCAGTGATAAACTGGAGGAAGGTGGGGATGACGTCAAGTCATCATGGCCCTTACGAGTAGGGCTACACACGTGCTACAATGGCGTATACAAAGAGAAGCGACCTCGCGAGAGCAAGCGGACCTCATAAAGTACGTCGTAGTCCGGATTGGAGTCTGCAACTCGACTCCATGAAGTCGGAATCGCTAGTAATCGTAGATCAGAATGCTACGGTGAATACGTTCCCGGGCCTTGTACACACCGCCCGTCACACCATGGGAGTGGGTTGCAAAAGAAGTAGGTAGCTTAACCTTCGGGAGGGCGCTTACCACTTTGTGATTCATGACTGGGGTGAAGTCGTAACAAGGTAACCGTAGGGGAACCTGCGGTTGGATCACCTCCTTACCTAAAGATATTGCTTCGAGTGGCGTGCTCACACAGATTGTCTGATGAAAAAGTAACGAGCAAAAGCGTCATAAAAGTACGGTGTCGTGTCCCCTTCGTCTAGAGGCCTAGGACACCGCCCTTTCACGGCGGTAACAGGGGTTCGAATCCCCTAGGGGACGCCAAGCTTCCGACCCACCCGGTGAAAGCGGCGGTCTTCAGTATCTGACGATACACCATATCTTAAAGATGACTTTCGAGTCATGTTTAAGATATTGCTCTTTAACAATCTGGAACAAGCTGAAAATTGAAACATGACGGCTGAAATTCATTCCTCCGTAGAAGTACCGGAATGAAAAGTAACCTGTCATAGAGTCTCTCAAATGTTTGCAACCTGAACGATGGAAACATCTTCGGGTTGTGAGGTTAAGTGACTAAGCGTACACGGTGGATGCCTAGGCAGTCAGAGGCGATGAAGGGCGTGCTAATCTGCGAAAAGCGTCGGTAAGGTGATATGAACCGTTACAACCGGCGATACCCGAATGGGGAAACCCAGTGTGTTTCGACACACTATCATGTCATGAATACATAGTGGCATGAGGCGAACCGGGGGAACTGAAACATCTAAGTACCCCGAGGAAAAGAAATCAACCGAGATTCCCCCAGTAGCGGCGAGCGAACGGGGAGGAGCCCAGAACCTGAATCGGCTTGTGTGTTAGTGGAAGCGTCTGGAAAGTCGCGCAGCAAAGGGTGATAGCCCCGTACACTAAAATGCACAGGTCGTGAGTTCGATGAGTAGGGCGGGACACGTGACATCCTGTCTGAATATGGGGGGACCATCCTCCAAGGCTAAATACTCCTGACTGACCGATAGTGAACCAGTACCGTGAGGGAAAGGCGAAAAGAACCCCGGCGAGGGGAGTGAAATAGAACCTGAAACCGTGTACGTACAAGCAGTGGGAGCACCTTCGTGGTGTGACTGCGTACCTTTTGTATAATGGGTCAGCGACTTATATTTTGTAGCAAGGTTAACCGTATAGGGGAGCCGTAGGGAAACCGAGTCTTAACTGGGCGATTAGTTGCAAGGTATAGACCCGAAACCCGGTGATCTAGCCATGGGCAGGTTGAAGGTTGGGTAACACTAACTGGAGGACCGAACCGACTAATGTTGAAAAATTAGCGGATGACTTGTGGCTGGGGGTGAAAGGCCAATCAAACCGGGAGATAGCTGGTTCTCCCCGAAAGCTATTTAGGTAGCGCCTCGTGAACTCATCTTCGGGGGTAGAGCACTGTTTCGGCTAGGGGGCCATCCCGGCTTACCAAACCGATGCAAACTCCGAATACCGAAGAATGTTATCACGGGAGACACACGGCGGGTGCTAACGTCCGTCGTGAAGAGGGAAACAACCCAGACCGCCAGCTAAGGTCCCAAAGTCATGGTTAAGTGGGAAACGATGTGGGAAGGCACAGACAGCCAGGATGTTGGCTTAGAAGCAGCCATCATTTAAAGAAAGCGTAATAGCTCACTGGTCGAGTCGGCCTGCGCGGAAGATGTAACGGGGCTAAACCATGCACCGAAGCTGCGGCAGCGACGCTTAGGCGTTGTTGGGTAGGGGAGCGTTCTGTAAGCCGTTGAAGGTGGCCTGTGAGGGTTGCTGGAGGTATCAGAAGTGCGAATGCTGACATAAGTAACGATAAAGCGGGTGAAAAGCCCGCTCGCCGGAAGACCAAGGGTTCCTGTCCAACGTTAATCGGGGCAGGGTGAGTCGACCCCTAAGGCGAGGCTGAAAAGCGTAGTCGATGGGAAACAGGTTAATATTCCTGTACTTGGTGTTACTGCGAAGGGGGGACGGAGAAGGCTAGGCTGGCCGGGCGACGGTTGTCCCGGTTTAAGCGTGTAGGGGGTGTGACCTGGTAAATCCGGTTGCATATCAACCCTGAGGCGTGATGACGATGCACTACGGTGCAGAAGTAGTTGATGCCCTGCTTCCAGGAAAATCCTCTAAGCTCCAGGTAACATTAAATCGTACCCCAAACCGACACAGGTGGTCAGGTAGAGAATACCAAGGCGCTTGAGAGAACTCGGGTGAAGGAACTAGGCAAAATGGTGCCGTAACTTCGGGAGAAGGCACGCTGGCATGTAGGTGAAGTCCCT
>NZ_JBJNLV010000040.1:0-2432 GCF_052168875.1 Serratia sp. CY38905
TCAGCATTTTATTATGGTGATCCCCTGGGCGAAATGCGCCTGGTAAGCAGAGTTTTTGAAATGTAAGGCCTTTGAATAAGACAAAAGGCTGCCTCATCGCTAACTTTGCAACAGTGCCTCTGGAGCTATAGCTGGATTTTTATGAAGCAGGTCACGAGCTATATCGGCGCGTTCGACTTCACTGCATTACGCTGTATCTTCGGAGCCTTCATTTTATTCATTGTTCTCCTCCTGCGCGGTCGCGGCCTGCGCCCGACGCCGTTTCGGTTTACGCTGGCAATTGCACTGTTGCAGACCTGCGGGATGATTGGCTTTGGTCAGTGGGCGCTGGTCAGCGGTGGGGCGGGAAAGGTCGCGATTTTGACCTATACCATGCCATTCTGGGTCGTTATTCTGGCGGCGCTATTTCTGGGCGAGCGCCTGCGACGCCTGCAATACGCGGCGATCGCCATTGCGGCAATGGGGCTGGTGCTGGTAATGCAGCCGTGGCAACTGAATTTATCCACGTTGAAAAGCGCACTGCTGGCGCTTCTTTCCGGGGTGAGCTGGGGGGCGAGCGCCATTGTTGCTAAACGCATGTACGCCCGCCATCCGCACGTGGATTTGTTATCGTTAACGGCCTGGCAGATGTTATATGCCGCACTGGTGATGAGTGCGGTGGCCTGGCTGGTTCCGCAGCAGGAGGTTGACTGGCAGCCGGTGGTCCTCTGGGCACTGGGATATAGTGCGATTCTGGCGACAGCACTGGCCTGGAGCTTGTGGCTGTTTGTTCTGAAAAATTTGCCTGCCAGTATCGCCAGTTTAAGCACTCTGGCGGTGCCAGTCTGTAGTGTGCTGTTTTCCTGGTGGTTGCTTGGCGAAAATCCCGGTCCTGTCGAGGGTGGGGGAATTGTGCTGATCGTTCTGGCGCTGACCATTGTCAGCCGCAAAAAGCGCGAAGTACGGACGGTAGAACCGATTTGATGGCATGAGAAACACTCCCGGCTATGCCGGGAGTGTAGCGCGTGTTATTCCCACTCTTGCAGATAGCGCTGACCGTACTGGTCGGCAACCAACAGCGCCGCATAAACCTGATCCGGCGTTGCGCCGCCAGGCATGTTGTGAATGGTTTCGCCTTCCGCACAGGAGGCTTCCGCCACGATACGCATCTTCGCCGGAATATCCTGTTTGATATCCAGTTGCGCCAGCGTAATCGGCAGACCGACGGAATGGCACAGTGCGGCAACGGTCTCAATCTCTTCAACCGGCGCGTTTTCCAGAACTAACTGAGTCAGCGTACCAAACGCCACTTTTTCACCGTGGTAGTAGCGGTGCGCATCCGGGATCGCCGTCAGGCCATTGTGAACCGCGTGTGCGGCAGCCAGACCGCCGCTTTCAAAGCCGACGCCACTCAGATAGGTGTTAGCTTCAATCACGCGCTCAAGCGCTGGGGTGACGACGTGCTGCTCGGCGGCCAGCATCGCTTTTTCACCCTCTTCGAGCAGCGTGTTGTAGCACAGTTCAGCCAGCGCCAGCGCCGCCTGAGTGCATTTGCCGCCAGCCATGGTGATCGCACCGCTGCGTGAACACGCGCGCGCTTCAAACCAGGTTGCCAGCGCATCACCAATCCCTGCGGCTAACAGACGCGCCGGAGCACCAGCAACGATTTTGGTATCGACAATAACCATATGCGGGTTATGCGGTAGCAGCAGATAACGATCAAATTCACCGGCATCGGTGTAGATTACGGAAAGGGCGCTACATGGCGCATCGGTTGAGGCGATGGTCGGCGCGATCGCCACAGGCAGGTTCATAAAGTGGGCAAGGGCTTTCGCGGTATCCAGCGTTTTGCCGCCGCCGATGCCGAGAACAGCGCCACACTGCGCGTTTTCCGCCACGCTGCGCAAACGGTCGATCTCGTTTTGCGAGCATTCACCGCCAAACGGCGCAACTTCCAGCGCCAGTCCTGCATTTTTAAAGCTTTTTTCCAGCTCGCCCTGGGCGAAACCGAGAACAAATTTGTCGCCGACAACCAGCCAACGTTCAGCCAACGGCTTGAGGTATTCGCCAAGACGAGTGATGACATCTGCACCCTGGATGTATTTACCAGGTGATTGAATAATGCGATCCATACTTTATCTCCCTTACAGGTTGATGTTACCGAATGCGTTTTTCCAGTCTTGCTCAAACTTCTCAACAGCTGACTGTACCGCAGGGGTATCGAGCATTTGTTGCGCTACATTCTAAAGGAAGGGTGATCGCTTCGCAACCCGCCAGCAGACAATCCAGCGCCTGACGCGGGGTTTTAAAACTGGCGGCCAGCACCTTGCTTTTCGGGGCACTGTTGCAAATAGTCGGTGGTGATAAACTTATCATCCCCTTTTGCTGATGGAGCTGCACATGAACCCATTCAAAGGCCGGCATTTTCAGCGTGACATCATTCTGTGGGCCGT
>NZ_JBJNLV010000041.1:0-2367 GCF_052168875.1 Serratia sp. CY38905
CGTACGGCCCACAGAATGATGTCACGCTGAAAATGCCGGCCTTTGAATGGGTTCATGTGCAGCTCCATCAGCAAAAGGGGATGATAAGTTTATCACCACCGACTATTTGCAACAGTGCCTTTTACCCTTGGTGCCGTACTGGAGCAGCAGGAGCATACTGCCGCCCTGACCGACCGCCCTGCAGCACCGGACGAAAACCTGCCGCCGCTATTGCGGGAAGCGCTGCAGATTATGGACAGTGATGATGGTGAGCAGGCCTTTCTGCATGGCCTGGAGAGCCTGATCCGGGGGTTTGAGGTGCAGCTTACGGCACTGTTGCAGGGGTCCGCTTGGGAAAGGGAAAATATCCTACGCTAAGGCTGTTTTTTAACCATCAACTGTTAGCAAACTGCCCAAGTGGCGGTGCTATGCCATTTCTGCGTCCGAAACCGAGCGATTACGTACACCATGCCACCGATCTGTACGAAAGTAGGCAAAACCAGAAACGGACAGTCTGATAGTTCCGTACATCCCTTACGGTCAGGGGTTTCCACTCAATTGAACGAAATCACCCGTTAAGCTTGAAAAGCTTAACGTAGGATAATTTCCGAATTCCAAGCGGCCCCCCTCTTGCGCTCTCCTGTTCCCGTCCTGCGGCATCCGTGTAGTGGTGGAAGCTTTACCTAAATCACCACGCCCCGTTCCGTTTAGACAGTTCGCTCCAAGCTGGGCTGTATGCAAGAACCCCCCGTTCAGCCCGACCGCTGCGCCTTTTCCGGTAACTATCGTCTTGAGTCCAACCCGGAAAGACACGACTTAACGCCACTGGCAGCGGCCACTGGTAAACAGGATGTGCGAGAGATGTATCGAGAGTTCTTGAAGTGGTGGCCAGACTGAGGCTACACTAAAAGGACAGATTTGGTGACGTCTCGCACAAGACTGTTACCACGGTTCAGAAACTTGCCGGTTTACTGAACCTTCGAAAAACCACCCTGCAAGGTGGTTTTTTCGTTTACATGGCAAGAGACTACGACGTCCAACGTCAGATCTCAAGAAATTATTTAAAAATAAATAGTTAACCAATATCCTTGTGATATTTATTATCCAGGAATCAACGCCTT
The DNA here is from genome assembly GCF_052168875.1 of Serratia sp. CY38905. Lineage (NCBI taxonomy): Bacteria > Pseudomonadati > Pseudomonadota > Gammaproteobacteria > Enterobacterales > Yersiniaceae > Serratia > Serratia sp. CY38905. Next base: position 1,101 of record NZ_JBJNLV010000041.1, read on the forward strand.
TACCCGCTGCCGGAGCCTCACCTCAATAGCACTCTCCGGCAGCCGTATTGTTACAGCGAATCAAACTGATAGCTGACCGATAGCCCAACGCCATAGTTACGGCCCGGCGCCGGTTCATAATAGCGTCCGTTGCTCTCGTTGACGATAACAGAGCCGACGTAGCGCTTATCAAACAGGTTATCAACGCGCGTATAGAGGTCGACGGTCCAGTTATCTAGCACATATTTATAGCCGGTATTCAGTGCCGTCACCGTATAGGCTGGAGCCTGCTCGCTATTGGCATCGTTGACCTGAATATCGCTCATATAGCGGACTTCAGCGCCAGCGTACCATCCCTCTTCCGGCACCCAGCCAAAGGAGGCATAGGCGCTATTACGTGCAATCCCCGGGATCCGATTGCCGCTCTGAATAGCATCGCCGGCGTTTTCACGGTAGGTCGCATCCAGCAGCGTCCACGCCAGTTTGGCGCGCCAGGCGGGCGCAAATTGCTGATCCCATCCCAGTTCGACCCCGCGGCGGCGCGTCTTGCCCGCGTTCTGATAGGACGTACGGCCATTGTCGCTGGCGGCAACGACAATTTCATTTTTCGTGTCCGTATTGAAGACGCTCAGGCTCGCCATCCCGGTGCCCACCTGCCATTTACTGCCTGCTTCAACGGTGGTGTTAGTGGCCGGTTGCAGAGCAAAGTTAAGCCCGGACTGACCATCGGGACGATAGGACAGCTCGTTAATGGTCGGCGTTTCAAATCCCCTCCCGGCAGAGAGGTAAACGTTCCACTGCGGCGTCATGGCATACTTCAGCGCTGCCGCCGGAAGCCACTTGTGATAGCTCGCTTCGCCGCTATCATCACCATTTTTACCTACAACATAACGATCGTTGGAATCAAACCATACCGAGCTATAGCGCGCCCCGGCGTCCAGCCCCAGGGCTGAGGTGAGCTGCCAGTGCGTTTGAATGTAGGGATCGAGGTTCCACATCAGGTTACGTTCGTTACGTCGCATATCACCTTTGGTGCCGAGATCGTAAACGCCGTTCTGATAAACAAAGTTCTCATAGCCTTTGCGCTGTTCGGTCATCGCCTCGTAATCAAGGCCGGTGGTGATGGCGTAAGGGATAAAACCGCTGTCATCGTGGTGTGTCCAGCGCGTGGCTTTGTTGAATAAATCAGATTTCGGGTAAGTCTCCCCCGTAGCGGGTTGTGTTTTCAGGCAATACGCACGCTTTCAGGCATACCTGCTTTCGTCATTTTGTTCAGCGCTCGTACCAG
>NZ_JBJNLV010000042.1:0-2361 GCF_052168875.1 Serratia sp. CY38905
CAAACAGCAGGCAGCAAACAGGGAAGACGCGGAAAGGAAATGCGGGCGGCGCGTCAGCGCGGCCCGGTTTTCCCGGCGCCGCAGGCGCGCGGTCTTTCGAGGCGCGGCCAGACGGGGACCGATGCCCCCTTCGCCTGCTCTGTTCCCGAATCAGTCAACAAACATCGAGACCGGGATTTGAAATCGATTTGCCAGCGCCCGCATGTGATCAAAGGTCAGACTGCGTTCACCACTGAGGATCCGGCTGACGAGCGATTTATTACCTATCTCGTTTTCGAAATCGGACTGAGAAAGCCCGTATTGCTGCATAAGAACCCGCAGCAACGATACACCGTTTTTGCCTGCTTCGAAGCGCGTATTAAATTCTTCAAATTCCACCGCGTTATCTTCCCAGGCATCGATGCGGGCAGTCAGCATATCAACCAGCGGGCTGTCCGGATCATGTTCCAGAAGATATTCAACGAGTTTACGTGCCTCTTCGTAATCTTTGCGGGACGAACTGCCACCCAGCAGAGGGACAATACTCGCCAGGTCATTCACCGCTTTATTGGCATCGCTAATCATTCAAACCTGCTGAATTTTAAAGTTAACACCGCAGGCTCTGGCGTACCGAACCAGCGTCTGAATACTCATTCGCGAAGCGTTCTTCTCCATACGTGAGATAGTAGGCGCTTTGATGCCCATACGTTCTGCAACCTGTGCCGACGTCAAACCCGCTTCTTTTCTCCATGTTGCTAAGGTTTCCCGAAGTAGCTCCGAGGCTTCTTCTGCCTCGAATGCCGCGCTGTACTCATGATCGTTCATTGCTTCGGTATGAACCTGGCTAAGGGTTTTATATTTCATTCTGCATTTCCTCCAGTCTGCGAAGTGCCTGATCTATTTCTGCCGGGGGCGTTTTTGGCGATTTTTTGATAAAGATCCGAAGTAGAAAAATACGTTCACCACTCTGATATACCCAGATTCCGCGGGCGATATCTGCCCCCATTGTACGTATTTCGAAAAGGCCGTTTCCAAGCGGCTTGGTATCTGGCTCGCGTAGCTGGCGAGGGTTTGCTTCCAGCTTCATGAGTAGCCTGGCCATTTTTGCACGAATGGCAGCAGGCAGAGCCGTAAACTCTTTTTCAGCCTCATCATGAAAGATGACTGTGAACATGAATGTAATCTCTAGTCCGTATGTGCACACATTAGCTCAAAAGCTAACTTAGCTCAAGAGCTAAGTTAGCTGGCTTCTCACTACCCGACCTTTACAACTTCAATGCCTAGGATCAGAGCGATGAATTCTGCTTTGTTCTGAAGCAACCAGGTGCGTGCTTCGAGTGCCTGAGCTTTGCTGATATCGATATCAAACTGATTAAGCGCTGCAGCATCGGCGTGTCCAAGTGTAATACCGCGCCACTGCATCCCTGCAAAATAGGCGTTCCCTGCCCCCTGCTGGATTTTTCCTTTCACGTGTTCCATTGCCCAGACCTCATTTCACACCCAGACGGCGGAACATATCGGCGATGATATTCCGGCGCGTATATGAAGCACCTGCTGCTTTCAGATCGGCCAGCACGTTATAGGCGTAACTGGCATCCTTTCCATGAAAAGCGATCACCTTTTCCGCTTTTGGTTCAAAACAGGATGGGGAATTTTCCCGGAAGAAAGCCTCTGATGAGTGTTGATAGCCGTATACTTTCATTTTGCGTTACCTCTGGTCTTTAAGGGATGGCAGCGATACGCCGCCATCCGTGTTTATTTCTCAGCAGTCGTTTGCCGCCAGTTCACTCATCAGTACATCCCGTGCTTCCAGCGCGCGTTCCTCTTCGGCTAGCGTCAGCAGATAGCCGCGCTTTGCCGCAGCGCCCATTAACACCGGACGGTCTTTCAACGGCAGCGCATCCAGATAATCCAGCGCACCACCCAGCAGATGGGCCTGATACAGCTCGTAATGCATCCCGCAGCTCCGACCAGCCTTTTTCTCGATACGTTCAAGCACTACATCGGCGCGGATAACATCGAACGGGTTTCGGGAATGAATGTTGCGCACAAAACCGTCAGTCCGGAGGGTTGTGCTTTCTTTGGTGGAGGGTTTTTCGTTGACGTTTTGTGTGCTCATCCAGCTTTCTCCTTTGTCTGTTTTTCTGCCTTTTAAAACCATCACCCGTTGAGTTGCCGGGGCCGCGGTTTTGACTTTGTGCGGGGACCTGCTGAACCTGCCCCCTGGATATAACCTTCACCCGTTTGAGAGCCGTTCGCCGCGAGGGCGTAAACGAGCACGGCCCGGTGCAGATGTCCGGGGGTGAGCGGGAAATTTTTTTCGGTCTAATGAAGCGCAGCGGAATGGCCGGGAAAAATTTATTGCGAAAGGCTCTGCCGTCC
>NZ_JBJNLV010000043.1:0-1866 GCF_052168875.1 Serratia sp. CY38905
CGCCACCCGGCTGTCCGGGCCGACGCCGCGCGCTATCAGCGCGTGCGCCAGCCGGTTGGCGCGGGCGTTCAGCTGGGCGTAGCTCAGGCTTTCCGCGCCGCTCACCAGCGCGGTGGCGTGCGGCGTGCGGCGCACCTGCTGCTCGAACAGCGCCGCCAGCGTCTGATCCAGCGGGTAGTCACGCTCGGTGCGGTTCCAGCCATGCAGCAGCAGTTCGCGTTCCGCCTCCGGCACCACCGCCAGTGAACACACCGGCGTCTCCGGCGCCTGCTCCAGCGCTTGCGCCAGTGAGCTCAGCGCCTGCACCATATAGTCACACACCCGCTGAGCATCGACCGTCTCGGTCACCTGCGCCGTCACGCCCAGCGAATCGCCGCCGTCCTCCACCGATAACACGAACGGATAGTTGGTGCGCTCTTCGGCGCTCAGCAAGCTGACGCCTTCCGGCAACGCCACTGCTTCGCCGTTGTTGTGGCGATAGTTGAGCAAGGCGCTGAACAGCGGCGCCCCAGGGCTGACGCCGCTGCAGCGCTGCGCCAATGCCAGCGGCGCATGTTCATGCGCCAGCAGCCCGCTCAGCCGCACGTGCGCCTCTCTTGCCGCCGTCTCCACGCCTCGCCGATCGATGTCCAGACGCAGCGGCAACGTGTTGATAAACAATCCCAATGCCCGTTCCGCGCCTTCGCCGCCCTGCAGACGCCCCAGCAATACGGTGCCGAACACGACCGCGTCTCGCCCGCTGACGCTCGCCAGCACCTGCGCCCAGGCCAGGTGGCACAGGCTGGCCAGGCTGACGCCCAGCCGCCGCGCCTGTTGCCGCAACCGCAGGTTCAGCGCCGAAGAGAGTGCCTGGTAGCGGCAGGCGATTTGCCGCCCTTCGCCGTGCACGTCGCTCAGGCCGAACGGCAGCACCGGCTCGCGGATATCCGCCAGCATGTCGCGGAAGAAGCTTTCGTGCTCCGCCTCGCTGAGAGCCAGGCGCGCCTGCGCCACCGCATTGCGGAACGGCTGGGCGACGCCCAACTGTGCCCCACGGCCGGCGAGGATCTCGCCGATCTCTTGCTCCATGAAGGCCAACGTGGAGTGATCGCCAATCAGATGATGCCACTTCTGCAAGGCGCACCAGCTGCCGTCCTCCTCCTGCGTGACGGTAAAGTTGAGCAGCGGCGCGCGGGTCAGATCCTGCCGCTGCTGCAACGGATCAAAGCTGGCCGCCAGCTGTCGCCAAATCGGGCCGTCAGCCGGATCGAAACGCCGCTCGCTCAGCGCCAGCTCAGCCTTGCGCCACACCACCTGCACCGGCGAGGACATGCCCTGCGTGATGAACGCGGTGCGCAGAATGTCATGGCGATCGATCACCTGCTGCATCGCCGCCAGCCAGGCGTCCAGGCGCGCACGGCTGTCGAAACGCAGCACCGCGGACAGCTGGTACGGGTCACCCCGTTCCGCCAGCAGATGGTGGAACAAAATCCCCTCCTGCAGCGGCGACAAGGCGTAGATGTCCTGTACGTTGGCCACGCCGCCCGGCACCTGCGCCACCACCGCGTCGATCTCCGGCTGGCTCAGCGTCGCCAGCGGCAACATCTCCGGCGTAATGGAGGCCCCGCCCGGTAAAATCCGGTTTTCCGGTATGTCGACCTCACCTTGCGCGCTCATCGCCTGCGCCAGCGCCGACAGCGTCGGCGTTGAGAACAGCGTCTGCACGTTCGCTCCCCAACCGGCGCGCCGCAGCTGAGCCATCAACTTCACCGCCAGCAGCGAGTGCCCTCCCAGTTCGAAGAAGTTATCGTGGCGCCCGACCCGCTCCACGTTCAGCAGCTCGCGCCAGATCGCCGCCAGCAGCGTTTCGTGTTCACCCTGCGGCGC
>NZ_JBJNLV010000044.1:0-1425 GCF_052168875.1 Serratia sp. CY38905
ACGCGTAATGCCGATCGTTTAAGGATCAATTGACCGATCCGGTAGTTGCTGTAAAAAGGGTTCATGGCATCATCATGGACCCTTAAAATGGAACTTTCCCAGGCTCTTGGCATTATCAATTTCACCACACCCGAGCGTGCTCGCTCTCTTTCCGACCTTATCCCCGCTGAATTTATCCAGCAAGCCCTGACGCTTACCGATACCGTCACCCTACGCAAGCGAAAACTCCCTCTTGAATCGATGATTTGGCTCGTTGTTGGTATGGCGGTTTTCTGCAACCGTCCGATAACTGAAATCGTTGGCCTGATGGACATTGTGGACCGAAACGGATGCCCGTTCACTGCCCGCAGTTCGGTTATCCAGCGCCGTAAAACGTTGGGTGAAGACGCCGTGCGTGAACTGTTCGATATCACTCAGCGGCACTGGAATCAGCAGGCGGCACACCCACGCTGGCATGGGCTGAACCTCTTCGGGGTGGATGGCGTGGTCTGGCGTACGGCAGATACTCCGGAGAACAATGCGGCTTTCAGCAGAACCCGTAATCAAAACGGCGAGGCGAACTATCCGCAGGTGAGAATGGTGTGTCTGATGGAGCTGAGCAGCCATCTTATCAATGCCGGCGCCTTTGACAGTGAACAGGTCAATGAAATGGTACTGGCAGCTCAACTGGCAGAAAAAACGCCGGATAACAGTATTACGCTGTTCGACAAGGGGTTCTACTCTCTGGGGTTGCTTCACCACTGGCAGCAGGCCGGTAAGGAACGGCACTGGTTGCTGCCGCTGAAAAAGAATACCCAGTATGAAGTGCTCCATCGCCTGGGGCGTGGTGATGAGTTGGTGACGCTGAAAACCAGTCCGCAGGCACGAAAGCAGTGGCCGGCACTTCCTGCGACGCTGACGGTAAGGTTGCTGACCCGGAGAGTGGATGGGAAAGAGCGCCAGGTGTTGACGTCGCTGGTGGATCCCTTCCGTTACCCTGGTAATGATATCAGTGAGTTATATAGAAACCGATGGGAAATAGAGCTGGGTTACCGGGAAGTGAAACAAGGGATGCTGGACAGTCGTTGGACGCTAAGAAGCCGGTTGCCGGACCTGGTGAGACAGGAACTGTGGGGGATCCTACTGACATACAACCTGGTGAGGTATCAGATGGTCAACATGGCGAGCCATCTGAAAGGCGATTACCTGCCTTATCAACTGAGTTTTAGTGGTGCGCTAAGCGAAATCACGCGGCTGTTAATCACGTTACCCTGGTGCTCTCCGGGCAAGATGCCGGGAGAGCTCAGAACGTTGTATGAACAGGCAAAATGGCTGGTGTTGCCGGGGCGCAGAGAGCGAAGTTATCCGAGAGAGCTCAGAGCCAGAAGCAGGAAATACCCAGATAAAAAAGTTGCTGGCCACCCTTAAGTGACCAGCATTACGCGT
>NZ_JBJNLV010000045.1:0-1410 GCF_052168875.1 Serratia sp. CY38905
CCCCGAACCGGACGTGCACCTTTCAGCGCATCCGGCTCTCCATTTAAATGCTGGCGAACACCATTGCCACTTCTGTAAAGCGCGATGTATACGTGTTTCTGGTTTCCGTCCTCAGATAGGGATTACCTTCGGGTAGCCGCCAGCGGAACAGCTTCTTGCCTTGCCCCACCAACCGGTACAGTATTTCGCCGCTGAGCTTGCCGTGATTGGTTTTACCAAATAAAACCCACGTTTTGCTCTGACCCGGTTTCGGTGATTTACACCACCACCTCATCAGGGAAGCGATACCTGTACGGTATTTGCGGGCCAGCCAGTGAGCCAGCTTCCAGAACACGATACTGTCGATATAACTGAAGACTTTGGCTTTAAAATCAACGAACTGGTAGAACGCGGCCCAGCCTTTCAGTTTCCGGTTGAGTTGTTCAGCCATATCGACTTTGCTTTCACTGTAATTGCCTGATAACAGTGCTGTCAGCGATGCGCCGAAGTTTCTGGCTTTCTCCATCGGGATCGTCGAGACCACCCGCATATCACCGTAACGACTGCGTTTGCGGATGATCCTGTGACCCAGAAAGATAAAACCGTCATTGACATGGGTGATCCTGGTCTTGTCCATGTTCAGCCTGAGCTTCAGGCTGTCTTCGAGCACGCTGCGACACTCCTCCCTGATGGCTTCTGCCTGTGCTTTAGTGCCTTTGACGAGGAGCACAAAATCATCGGCATAGCGGCAGTACGCCACTGCAGGTTTCCATTGCCAGTTTTCTCTGACCGCAGTACTTCGGCCCCGCTGGATACTGTTATTCCAGTACCAGCGATCCTTTCTGGCTTTCCCGCTCAGGTAGCGTTCATGCAGATACTGATCGAACTCATTCAGCATGATATTCGACAGCAGCGGCGATATTACGCCACCTTGCGGCACGCCTTCACTGGCTGCCCGAAAGAGACCGACATCAACATGTCCCGCCTTGATTGTTTTCCACAGCAGAGTAATGAAACGTGCGTCGCTGATCCTGCGGCGCACGGCCTTCATCAGCAGTCGATGATGTACTGTGTCAAAGTAACTGGACAGGTCGCCTTCAATCACCCAGCGTCCCCGTGTTTCCCCACAGTCGGTGAGCTGTAATTTCACCGTGCGGATCGCGTGGTGGACACTGCGTTCAGGCCGGAAGCCATACGAGAGTGTATGAAAATCACTCTCCCATATCGGCTCCATCGCCATCAGCATGGCCCGCTGAACAATACGATCCCGCAACGCAGGAATACCCAGTGGTCGCAGTTTGCCGTTGCTTTTAGGGATGTAAACCCGTCTGGCAGGCAAGGGCTGGTAGTGACCTGAGAGTAATTCATCCCTGAGGATTTGCAGCTCAACAGCCAGTCTGGCCTGTAGCATTGTTTTGTTCACGCCATCAA
>NZ_JBJNLV010000046.1:0-1341 GCF_052168875.1 Serratia sp. CY38905
GAAAACGGAATCTATGGTCACTCCCGTTTTTGCAACACCGATTTTGACGACAAGTTGGCTTGCTTGAATCTATCCGGCGTCTGAATGGGATTTTATTCCCGCGCCTCGATGAGTTCCGCGCCTGATGAACCTCCAGAAAATATACGGCTTCAATGAGCCTTTCCGTTTTACAGGTTCCTCAACAGGCCGGTGGGCCGTTAGTATCATCAATATCAGTATTCGCAAAACCAGATGAATGATTGTTTAAACTGGTGTATTTCTGCCTTTATGCTTCGTAAGTTTGCTGTCGCGCCGTCAGTGCCCAGGCTATTCTGGCCAGCTTGTTTGCCAGAGCACAGGTGACGACAAAGTTGCTTTTCCGACACAACAACTCCCTGACCCAGTCGGCCAACTTGCCAGACTGGTGTTCCAGTTTTTGTATGAATACCCTGGCACACTGAACCAACAAAGTTCGGATCTTTTTGTTGCCCCGCTTGCTAATCCCTAACAATGTCGTCCGACCTCCCGTGCTGTACTGTCGGGGTACCAGCCCTGTTGCCGCCGCAAAGTCACGGCTGCTGGCGTACTGCTTCCCGTCGCCAATCTCAGTTGAAATAGTACTGGCAGTCAGCGTTCCAACGCAGGGAATACTCAGCAAGCGCTGTCCAACCTCATCTTCGTCCAACTTTCGTTTCAACTGAGATTCCAGATCTTTAATCTGCTCAACAAGATAGTGATAATGCTGTTGTAATTTCAGCAGTAACTGGCTGAGATAAAGAGGCAAACTACTGTCCTCAAGAAGGGTACTCAGTCGACTAATAACGGCAGCACCTCGCGGAACGCTGATACCAAATTCCAGCAGAAAAGCATGCATCTGATTAGTTGTTTTCACCTTATCCTGAACCAGGGATTCACGGACACGATGCAGAGCTCGCATTGCCTGCTGAGATTCGGTTCTGGGCTGCACGAAACGCATAGATGGACGTGATGCTGCTTCACAGATAGCTTCAGCATCAACGAAGTCATTTTTGTTGCTTTTAACGAATGGGCGGACAAATTGCGGTGATATCAGCTTTGGAAAATGCCCTAACTCTTCCAGCTTGCGTGCCATAAAGTGAGAACCGCCACAGGCTTCCATCGCGATGGTTGTTGCCGGGCATGTCGCCAGAAATTCGATTAGCTTTGGTCGGGTGAATTTTTTACGGTAAACGGCCTTCCCACGATGATCCTGACAATGAATATGGAAAGAGTTCTTACCCAGATCGATACCAATAAGCGCAATGTTTTCCATGATGGTTCTCCGAATGAAAGCCTGTCCTCAGCATAGTACTGGGAAGGAGGGAGTGACCATCTCATTAAATA
>NZ_JBJNLV010000047.1:0-804 GCF_052168875.1 Serratia sp. CY38905
GGCTTTGTTGAATAAATCAGATTTCGGGTAAGTCTCCCCCGTAGCGGGTTGTGTTTTCAGGCAATACGCACGCTTTCAGGCATACCTGCTTTCGTCATTTTGTTCAGCGCTCGTACCAGGGCCATAGCCTCCGCAACCTGACCATCGTAGTCACGCAGCGTCAGTGAACCCCCGAACAGCTGTTTTACCCGGTACATCGCCGTTTCCGCTATCGAGCGACGGTTGTAATCTGTTGTCCATTTCCACCGCGCATTACTCCCGGTCATTCGCTGATTAGCCACTGCACGGTTACGGTCTGCATATTCACCGGGCCAGTAACCCGCACCTTTTCGGGGAGGGATAAGCGCGCTGATTTTCTTACGCCGCAGTTCATCGTGACAGAGCCGGGTGTCGTAAGCGCCGTCTGCCGATGCTGCCCTGATTTTTCTGTGAGTCTGCCGGATAAGACCCGGGAAGGCTTCTGAGTCCGTCACATTGTTCAGCGACAGGTCAGCGCAGATGATTTCATGTGTTTTACTGTCAACGGCGAGATGCAGCTTACGCCAGATACGGCGGCGTTCCTGGCCATGCTTTTTGACTTTCCACTCGCCTTCACCGAAGACCTTCAGCCCGGTGGAATCAATTACCAGGTGTGCGATTTCACCCCGGGTGGGCGTTTTGAAACTGACATTAACCGACTTTGCCTGCCTGCTGACACAGCTGTAATCCGGGCAGCGTAGCGGAACGTTCATCAGAGAAAAAATGGAATCAATAAAGCCCTGCGCAGCGCGCAGGGTCAGCCTGAATACGCGTTTAATGACCAGC
>NZ_JBJNLV010000048.1:0-720 GCF_052168875.1 Serratia sp. CY38905
GCCCCGTGATCCGGGGTGAGGACAGTGTCTGGTGGGTAGTTTGACTGGGGCGGTCTCCTCCCAAAGAGTAACGGAGGAGCACGAAGGTTAGCTAATCACGGTCGGACATCGTGAGGTTAGTGCAAAGGCATAAGCTAGCTTGACTGCGAGAGTGACGGCTCGAGCAGGTACGAAAGTAGGTCTTAGTGATCCGGTGGTTCTGAATGGAAGGGCCATCGCTCAACGGATAAAAGGTACTCCGGGGATAACAGGCTGATACCGCCCAAGAGTTCATATCGACGGCGGTGTTTGGCACCTCGATGTCGGCTCATCACATCCTGGGGCTGAAGTAGGTCCCAAGGGTATGGCTGTTCGCCATTTAAAGTGGTACGCGAGCTGGGTTTAGAACGTCGTGAGACAGTTCGGTCCCTATCTGCCGTGGGCGTTGGAAGATTGAGAGGGGTTGCTCCTAGTACGAGAGGACCGGAGTGAACGCACCACTGGTGTTCGGGTTGTCATGCCAATGGCATTGCCCGGTAGCTAAGTGCGGAAAAGATAAGCGCTGAAAGCATCTAAGCGCGAAACTTGCCTCAAGATGAGTCTTCCCTGGGCCTTTAAGGCCCCTGAAGGAACGTTTAAGACTAAGACGTTGATAGGCTGGGTGTGTAAGTGCAGCGATGCATTGAGCTAACCAGTACTAATGATCCGTGAGGCTTAACCTTACAACACCGAAGGTGTTTT
>NZ_JBJNLV010000049.1:0-677 GCF_052168875.1 Serratia sp. CY38905
AGGGATGTAAACCCGTCTGGCAGGCAAGGGCTGGTAGTGACCTGAGAGTAATTCATCCCTGAGGATTTGCAGCTCAACAGCCAGTCTGGCCTGTAGCATTGTTTTGTTCACGCCATCAACGCCGGGGGTATGCGCCCCCTTTGATGAAAGCGTGATCCGCGCGGCTTCAGCCAGCCATTCTGGTTGTGTTATCAGACGCAGCAGCCGTTCAATCCGTCGGGACGGATCGGTGGCTGCCCATGTGGCAAGCTTGCGTTGCATTTCGCTGATTATCAAAGGTCTTCACCTCGTTAGGTCAGTTAATTCACGTCGCAAACACATTTAAACTGCTTCCCTTCGCCATGTAATGGGCTTTCCCCATCGCGGACTACTACGGAAGCTCCGCCAGCCAGTGCGTCATCGGAGCCATGCCCCCTTAACATCCGCAACTGACCTTCCCCGGTTCACCTGTCTGGACTCAGACATACTGAGGAGGCTGCCCGTCGCACTCTTTATCCTTGCTTGTCGCAAGTTGGCAGAAGTCAGCAACGCGAGCGTGATAGACGCTGCTGCCCCGGTGTTTCGCATACATGTCAAAACACCTTCGACCGGCAGTGCTTACGTATCACTGCCAGTTCCTCCTGCACGGCCTGTCAGATCACGTAGGCCGTGGTGACGTTTTCAACCCACAGAGGCGG
>NZ_JBJNLV010000050.1:0-677 GCF_052168875.1 Serratia sp. CY38905
AGGGATGTAAACCCGTCTGGCAGGCAAGGGCTGGTAGTGACCTGAGAGTAATTCATCCCTGAGGATTTGCAGCTCAACAGCCAGTCTGGCCTGTAGCATTGTTTTGTTCACGCCATCAATACCGGGGGTATGCGCCCCCTTTGATGAAAGCGTGATCCGCGCCGCTTCAGCCAGCCATTCTGGTTGTGTTATCAGACGCAGCAGCCGTTGAATCCGTAGGGACGGATCGGTGGCTGCCCATGTGGCAAGCTTGCGTTGCATTTCGCTGATTATCAAAGGTCTTCACCTCGTTAGGTCAGTTAATTCACGTCGCAAACACATTCAAACTGCTTCCCTTCGCCATGTAATGGGCTTTCCCCATCGCGGACTACTACGGAAGCTCCGCCAGCCAGCGCGTCATCGGAGCCATGCCCCCTTAACATCCGTCGCTGACCTTCCCCGGTTTACCTGCCTGGACTCAGGCATACTGAGGAGGCTGCCCGTCGCACTCTTTATCCTTGCTTGCCGCAAGTTGGCAGAAGTCAGCAACGCGAGCGTGATAGACGCTGCTGCCCCGGAGTTTCGCATACATGTCAAAACACCTTCGACCGGCAGTGCTTACGTATCACTGCCAGTTCCTCCTGCACGGCCTGTCAGATCACGTAGGCCGTGGTGACGTTTTCAACCCACAGAGGCGG
>NZ_JBJNLV010000051.1:0-644 GCF_052168875.1 Serratia sp. CY38905
GTGTGGATGCAGGAGGCCTACGGCCTGACGGCGGCGGACACGGTGCTGCAAAAAACGCCGTTCGGCTTCGACGTCTCGGTGTGGGAGTTCTTCTGGCCGCTGATGGTCGGCGCGCGCCTTGTGATGGCGAAGCCGGAAGGGCACAAGGATCCGGATTACCTGAGCCGCGCGATCGAACAGTATGGCGTCACCACGCTGCACTTCGTGCCGTCGATGCTGCAAAGCTTCCTGGCGGACGGGCAGGCGGCGACGCGCTGCGGGCAGGTGGTGCGGGTGATGTGCAGCGGGGAAGCGCTGCCGGCGGCGCTGGTGGCGGAGTTTTACCGCCGGCTGCCGCAGGCGGAGTTGCATAACCTGTATGGGCCGACGGAGGCGGCGGTGGACGTGACCGCCTGGCACTGTTCGCGGGAGGCGGACCGGGTGTCGGTGCCGATCGGGCGGCCGATCGCCAACACGCGCATCTACCTGCTGGACGAGCGCGGGCAGCCGGTGCCGCTGGGGGCGGTGGGCGAGCTGTATATCGGTGGGGTGCAGGTGGCGCGGGGCTACCTGAACCGGCCTGAACTGACGGCGGAGCGCTTCTTGAGCGATCCGTTCGCGCCGGGCGGGCGGATGTACCGCACCGGCGACGTGGCGCGTTATCT
>NZ_JBJNLV010000052.1:0-612 GCF_052168875.1 Serratia sp. CY38905
GATTATCCGTTTCAGTTTGCCATGATCGCATTCAATCACGTTGTTCCGGTACTTAATCTGTCGGTGTTCAACGTCAGACGGGCACCGGCCTTCGCGTTTGAGCAGAGCAAGCGCGCGACCATAGGCGGGCGCTTTATCCGTGTTGATGAATCGCGGGATCTGCCACTTCTTCACGTTGTTGAGGATTTTACCCAGAAACCGGTATGCAGCTTTGCTGTTACGACGGGAGGAGAGATAAAAATCGACAGTGCGGCCCCGGCTGTCGACGGCCCGGTACAGATACGCCCAGCGGCCATTGACCTTCACGTAGGTTTCATCCATGTGCCACGGGCAAAGATCGGAAGGGTTACGCCAGTACCAGCGCAGCCGTTTTTCCATTTCAGGCGCATAACGCTGAACCCAGCGGTAAATCGTGGAGTGATCGACATTCACTCCGCGTTCAGCCAGCATCTCCTGCAGCTCACGGTAACTGATGCCGTATTTGCAGTACCAGCGTACGGCCCACAGAATGATGTCACGCTGAAAATGCCGGCCTTTGAATGGGTTCATGTGCAGCTCCATCAGCAAAAGGGGATGATAAGTTTATCACCACCGACTATTTGCAACAGTGCC
>NZ_JBJNLV010000053.1:0-602 GCF_052168875.1 Serratia sp. CY38905
ACCGCCAGCAGCGAGTGCCCTCCCAGTTCGAAGAAGTTATCGTGGCGCCCGACCCGCTCCACGTTCAGCAGCTCGCGCCAGATCGCCGCCAGCAGCGTTTCGTGTTCACCCTGCGGCGCTTCGTACGCTGCCTGGCTCTGCGCCCCCTGCGGCTCCGGCAACGCCCGCCGATCCAGCTTGCCGTTCGGCGACAGCGGCAACGCCGCCACCACCACCCAGGCCGACGGCACCATATAGTCCGGCAGCGCCGCGCTCACATGCTGCCGCAGCGCGCCCGCCAGCGTTTCTTCCGCCACGTCCGCGGCCGGCACCACCCACGCCACCAGCCGTTTGTCGTCGCCCACCGCCCGTGCATCCACCACCGCTTCGCGCACCGCCGGGTGCGTCGCCAGCGCCGCCTCTATCTCCCCGCATTCGATTCGGAAGCCGCGGATTTTTACCTGCTGATCGTTGCGCCCCAGGTACTCGATGTCGCCGTTCGCCAGATAACGCGCCACGTCGCCGGTGCGGTACATCCGCCCGCCCGGCGCGAACGGATCGCTCAAGAAGCGCTCCGCCGTCAGTTCAGGCCGGTTCAGGTAGCCCCGCGCCACCTGCACCCC
>NZ_JBJNLV010000054.1:0-588 GCF_052168875.1 Serratia sp. CY38905
GCTGGTCATTAAACGCGTATTCAGGCTGACCCTGCGCGCTGCGCAGGGCTTTATTGATTCCATTTTTTCTCTGATGAACGTTCCGCTACGCTGCCCGGATTACAGCTGTGTCAGCAGGCGGGCAAAGTCGGTTAATATCAGTTTCAAAACGCCCACCCGGGGTGAAATCGCACACCTGGTAATTGATTCCACCGGGCTGAAGGTCTTCGGTGAAGGCGAGTGGAAAGTCAAAAAGCATGGCCAGGAACGCCGTCGTATATGGCGTAAGCTGCATCTGGCAGTTGACAGTAAAACACATGAAATCATCTGCGCTGACCTGTCGCTGAACAACGTTACGGACTCAGAGGCCTTCCCCGGGTTAATCCGGCAAACCCACCGGAAAATCAGGTCAGCCGCCGCCGATGGAGCTTACGATACCCGGCTCTGTCACGATGAACTGCGGCGTAAGAAAATCAGCGCGCTTATCCCGCCCCGAAAAGGTGCGGGTTACTGGCCCGGTGAATATGCAGACCGTAACCGTGCAGTGGCTAATCAGCGAATGACCGGGAGTAATGCGCGGTGGAAATGGACAACAGATTACAACCGTCG
>NZ_JBJNLV010000055.1:0-586 GCF_052168875.1 Serratia sp. CY38905
AGGCGCGCGCCGACCATCAGCGGCCAGAAGAACTCCCACACCGAGACGTCGAAGCCGAACGGCGTTTTTTGCAGCACCGTGTCCGCCGCCGTCAGGCCGTAGGCCTCCTGCATCCACACCAGCCGGTTGACCACCCCGCGGTGTTCGTTCATCGCGCCCTTCGGTTTACCGGTCGAGCCCGAGGTGTAAATCACGTACGCCAGGTGCGACGCCTGCGCGCGCGGTGCCGGGTTCTCGGCGCTCAGCGTCTCCGGCAACGCCGCCTCCAGCGCCAGCTGCGGCGTCACGGGTTCGCCCAGCGCCGCCCGGCCGGCGGCGTCCGCCAGCAGCAGCACCGGGTCGGCATCCTGCAGGATGTACTGCAGGCGTTCGCCCGGATAGGCCGGATCGAGCGGCACATAGGCGCCGCCGGCCTTGAGGATACCGAACAGCGCCGTCACCATGTTCAGGCCGCGTTCGGCGCACACCGCCACCCGGCTGTCCGGGCCGACGCCGCGCGCTATCAGCGCGTGCGCCAGCCGGTTGGCGCGGGCGTTCAGCTGGGCGTAGCTCAGGCTTTCCGCGCCGCTCACCAGCGCGGTGGCGT